>NZ_JBZVWT010000002.1:0-970551 GCF_058629175.1 Priestia sp. MDV22-iso46 | reverse complement strand
AGAAATTGCCTGAACTTCCCCTACTGATCTATCGGATTTTATAATGAGTATCCTTCCGATAAAGAAACTAATTATAAAAGATAGAATAATAAATACGAAATAAAGAGAACTAGCCAATAAGGCTTCCTGTGGTGAATACATTGTAACCTTCTTTTATATTGAGTATTTTACCATTAATTATAATTAAAGGAAGTTATTTTATAAGGGTTTGTATTTTAGGAAATGTGGACATAAAAAAATCCTTTCCTATGTAGGCAAAGGATTCTTTTTTTATTGGAAATACTAAGGTATTTTAGTTATTATTGAAGCTTCAACACTTGCACTTAGTGACGATAAATAGAATGTTTTGGACAAGTTATGTAAATGATGAAAGCAATTATAAAGTGCGTTTGTTGTGTTAATCGTATGGTGAAAAGCAAAGCTAACATAACAAACATTCTAGACACTTATTAGTTTATCGTTCTACTTTGCTTTTAAATCAAATTTATCTTCTTTACCATTCCATTTTATTGTTACATGAAAAGGAGCGCTGCTGCTTTGAGTCGCACATCCGCTGCAGCTCCCATTTAAATTAATTTTTCCTCCTGTCTCGTCATCCGTACCTGATAATTTGCTTGTTTCCCCTTTCCACGACATAAGAAACTTTTCCTAATTTCTCTTTGTCTTTTCCTTTATAGATAATACTGCCTTGTCCGTTTTCAGTATTCTCTCCTTTATTTAAAAGATACAAAGCTTTCCACTGATCCCCTTCCCCTTCAAAACGCACGCTTTCTTCCTTACTCCCACAGCTACTCAATACTAATAAAAGAATAGACATGAATCCTAAAAACAACAAATTTCTTTTCAATTTTGAATCCTCTTACACGTTAAAAAAGCAGCCTTATTATCCTATTGGGTAAATTTTTATTACTATCTGGCCTTTTTTTAAGTAATTTAAAGTGAGTTATTTTTCAATATGTTCTCCTGTTATCTTAATAAAACCATTTTTAAATAAAGCGTACCATTCTTCTAGTTCTTTACTCTTTAAAACATTTAATTTATTTAAAATGTCCTTCGAAAATTCTAATGCACCGCTTCCATTAGCTGTAATTAGACAGCCATCACTAACAGATTGTTTTTCTATATAATTTTCATCCCTCGATAATTAGGTGCTCCTTCTTTCAAATAAGGTAATGAATTACCTGTATGTTTATTCTGATCAAGAAACCCATAGTTCCCTAAAAAGGCCGTTGCATCACAAATCGCTGCAACCGGAATGTTATGTTCAAAACAAAAGCTCACCAGTTTCTTTACCTGATGATTTTTCTCTTCTCTCCATCCCGTTCCCCCAGGCATAATTAACATCGCAAAGTCCAGTTTAAAAGGAAAGTCTTTTAGGCTGTAATCTGGAAGAACGGTCAATCCTCCCATTGAAGTTTTAGGGTGTTTGTCGATTGCCATTGTCTGAACTTGAAATCCTGTTCCCTGTTTATTTAACTCAGCTGTCACATAACTGGCTTCCCAATCAGCAAAACCATCTGTAATAAAGACCATCACTTTTTTGATACATACACCACCCCTAATTCTTGATTAGAAATATAACTAAGTACATGATCAATCACCTATTTTAATTTACCACTTTATGTATATAGTGTAAAATAAAACCAATATCAAACTATTACGTTTAAAAACATCTATCTATAATTGAACAATGTTTCCATCTAAATCATGGTTTCTCTTCTTCTATTAAAGGGAATTAAACCCTAAAAGTGAACCTTAAAAGGAGACCATCATGGTTACAATTGAATCAATCATAATAGGTATTGTTTTTATCCTCATTCAACTATACGCATTAACGATTGTCGAACGTTCTCCAATCGGAGAGCAAAAGCTGCTCTCATTATCAGGCGGTGTAGCTATTGCCTACGTATTTATTTATATCTTACCGACGCTTCATAAGAAACAAGAAGAATTTGGAGGATCGCTAGCCCTTGATACTGAACTATATTTTCTTGGTCTTCTCGGCTTACTCGTCTATTTTTCGGTGTATTCATTTGCTCAGACAAAAGCAGCCACACACCTAACGGAACTGACCGTGTACATGGTACAGGCTAGTTTTTTTATGGTTTATTCTTTTATCATTTCTTATGTCGTATTTTCAACCGATGTTAAGCGAGTTGAATCAGTATTCTACGGACTAGCTATCAGCCTTCATTTTATCGGGTGGTCCTATCATTTAGGAAAAAAACATAATCGCTTACACAAAAGCAGAGGCCGCTATATGCTTGCCGGGGCAACTTTTCTTGGGTGCATCATGGGCGTCTTCGGACCCTCATTCGGCTTGCTTATCGAGTCGATGATTGCTTTTAGTTCAGGTGCAATGTTATTTAACGTGATCAGTAAAGAACTCCCTTTTGAAAAACACGCGCACTTGCCAACCTTTTTAATCTCATCTCTTGTCTACGCCGGTACAATGATTTCGTTAAAAGCTTTTTTCAATTGGTAGTTGCGAGGTGTTGGGACAAAATAAAAAGAGCAGCCATAAAGGCTGCTCTTTTAAAGTATGGTTTTTATTACTAGATACACTGCAGCAATCGATGCAAGAACGATAAGTACATTCAAAATGCGATGTTGAGTAGCTAAGTGGCCTCGCTTCATTTCTGCACGAGTCAATGGTTTATTTTCATCGTGATTTCCACTCACTCTGTTACATCTCCTATCCTGTTTAGTTATTGGTTCTGCCAATTTAAGCAATAAGCTGATCTTTGTCAGCTGCTTCTTCCTTTTTTATCTTCCCTCTACATAAGATATAGAAAACACTAAACATAACAATCGACCAAATAAGATTAGCTCCTGGCTCAGTGTTAGCTGCCTTAAACAAACTCGGTATAGATCCGAAAACAGAATCGTCCGTTGTAAGGAATAGAGCGAGAAACATGTTGTTGGCTGCGTGTGCGCCAATGGTAATTTCTAAGCTTTTTGTTTTAATCGCGATATATGTAAGAGCAAAACCAGCTACAATATAATCTAGTCCCACCAATATAATGGATTTATTCATTTCAGGATTAGCAAAATGACCTATTGAAAACATTAGTCCAACAATAATAGCAAGTAAAATTGGACGCTTCACTTTCTTACTCACCCATTGAAGAAGAAGCCCTCTAAAAAACAGCTCCTCTGTTGTTGTTTGAATAGGTACTAACAAAAATGTAATAAGTATTAATAGTACATACTCTTTCAGACTTACATGGTTCCATGAATAATCCGAATGGTTAAACACGACATCAATTAATTGTGAAACGATTAGTAACAGGCTAAAAGCTCCAAAAGACCATATTACTTTCTTCCAATTCACACGTTTGTTAGCAGTGATTAATGATTTCATTTTTCGTTTGTGAATAAAACGAATCCCGATCCATAAACCAAAAATCCAGCATATGTACATAATATGAGACAACAGAAAATCAAGATTAGCATTGATTCCTACAGCTACCCCACTATCAAAATCAAAATATGATTTTCCACTTTCATCATCTGCAACCATTATCATTTCAGCAATAATATAAATAATTGATCCTAACAGCATAAACACAGAAGCAAGGATTGTTGTACTTACATAACGCTTCCAGCTATTTTTTCCTTCTTCCACATTTAAATAGTTTTTCATTTTCTTCTTACTCCCTCAGCCTTCTCTTCTCAATTACATAGTTCTTCTCTACTTAGTTGTTGTCTAGGCAATGTAAAAATCTATTAGGATCCGAAGTCCTGCAATCATTTTAACTACCGCCTGCTTTTTACCTTTGAAGATAAGGAAAGAGACTGACAATATGAAGAAATCACAACTCTACCCATTACCTCTTTATATAAAATTTAGCGCCTTAAAAGCCGTTAAAAAACAGCTTCTTCTAAAAGAAGACTCGACACCAAGTCATCGTTAACCTTTATATCTTGCTCATACGTGCCCGCATACACATAATTTTGAAGAAAATACTTGCTACTCAAGAATATATATCCTAGAACAACTAAAATAAATATTTTTTTCAACATCGTCCTCACCTTTTTATCCAAAGTTTTCCCCTCACGGATGCTACCACAACCGCTAAGGGCTTATCTATAAACAGCTTTTCATTTTTTAAAATTAGCTACCATTCTATCTAACATCGCAAAACGTATATAAGTTACAAATATATTACATTATTATTACAAATGTAACAATTACATTATAACTAAGAAAAAGAGGATAATCAATATGAAGTGTTTAGTAACGCAAATAAAATTGCTAGATTAATATAATGCATCTAAATAAATCAAAACATTGTGCAAAAGTGCACACGTTTTCTGGCAGGAATATTTAAATATTAAATAAGAGTGTTTTTAACTCTTTTCATCTCATTATGGACTGATCTTATAGTATAATTTTGGATTTTAATTGAATTTTTAGTTTTATATTCTATAATAGTGAAGGTAAACTAAAGAGGCTGGTGAAAAAGGTAGGTTTAATATGGTTGAACAAGTTAGTGGTGTAAAGTACTACTGCCATAGTCAAGAAGTTTAGACCGTAACAAAAAGGCATAGAAAACAACTATGCTATAGCACTTTAGAACAAGGTGGAAATAAAATGATTTTTATACCTATATTATCTTTAATAATTGGTTTGTATCTGTTAGTTTCAGGAATTTTTATAATTATAAGGGATAAAAATATAAAAGGAAAAACTAAAAAAGCTTTAGTTTTTTTAGCAGTAGCATCAGATATAGCAACCGATCCAGTGTCATCTTCAGGATTCCGGATTATGCTTGGTGCTGTTTTATTAATAGCTGGATTCATTTTATTATAAGAAATAAACATTAATAATTCATTGTATTTAAAAAGGTTCCATCCATTTAGAGATAGGAACCCTTTTTATGATCAAATATACAGCCTTGATACTGATTTAGCTTAATCATTATTTACGGCTATAACCATTTTTTAATTATTTTGGATCTAATGGTGGCACACCAAATAGCTGCTTTAAAAAATCATCGAAAGTATCTGCTATTTTAATATACTCCCATTCTGTAGTGTCGTACGTTGAAGTTGAGAAGTTTTCTGCGATATACATAACAGCAGGATTTTGTGATCTATTGCGATAATCCAACACGACCCAATAGTGAAAATCTGTCCATAATACCACAAATTCACCGGTGAGGCTTACTTCTTTTAATAGTTCTTTAGAAGACAAGATGCTTATATCTTCCTTTTCAAAATGTATAGGATCAATATCGCTAATCCTTGCTCTTCCTCCATAAGGAATACTTTCGGTATCTCCATCAGGTAACATAAAGTATGGATAGTTAAGTCCTCCACCATTTCTTATTTTCATTAAATCCAATAATGAACTAGGTAACTTAACACCTAAAATAGCTTCAGCTTGCTTTATGATTTCATCATTTATCGGATAATCTATACGCTTATATTCACTATCGTCACTCCAAAAACTATCTCCTCGATAAAATTCTTTTTTCAAAACTTCACCTTCTTCCAATTTAAGTATTAAGTAATTGTTTTAATTCCTTTTTTAAGCTTTTATAATGCCAATGAATATGATCAAGTTCTATCTCTATTTCAATTAATTGTTTGATTAGCTTTTCTTGATTTAGTGAAGAACGAAGAGTTTCTCTAATTAATCGATCAATTTTATTACTGCTTTCGTAAATGTCGTTTAAATCAACTGCTAATTCCACATACTCTTTCTCTTTTTTTTGAATCAAATAAGGAAAACTTCTTTATTAGTTCATCTACAATGGTCGGCTTCACTTTAACCGCTCCCTTTTAACCCTTATGTATTTTAGATATTTCCATCCTCTATAAAAAATTATTAAAACTGGTTAGAGTAGTTTATTAGAATAGTTCAGTTCCATAAATTTCTTCATTTGTGATATTATTGACTCATTTTACCATACAGCGTGTACCTTTTCTTCTAATTTATTTGTTTGGAGAAAGATATTTCAAATACAGATCTTAATAAAATAGCACCTTGGATATTTTAAATTCAAATTACCCATAATATCGTTACATGTCTTTTGCGTAAAAGGAGCGAAGTAACGATGGAACTGAAAAGAATAGTAGGCCTCACCTTTTTATCAAGCGTTATCTTATTTTCGGGACCTTTATCATTGGTCAATGCATCGGTAAATGATTCTAAAATGACTGTAAAACATTCAGTGAAAGAAGAGCTGCCCAATATAAAAATTTTGGCCACTGGAGGTACGATTGCAGGTTCTTCTGAAAGCAGTACAGACACAACTGGATATGAATCAGGAGCTCTTAACATTAAAACAATTATCAAAGCTGTTCCTCAGTTGAAAAAAATAGCGAATGTAAGCGGAGAACAGGTCGTAAATATCGGAAGTCAAAATATAGATAACAGCATTTTGTTAAAGTTAGCGAAGCGAATTAATACACTATTAGCTTCTAAGGATGTTGATGGAATTGTCGTGACACACGGATCTGATACGATGGAGGAAACGGCTTATTTTCTAAATTTAGTAGTAAAGAGTGACAAACCTGTGGTTGTGGTTGGTTCAATGAGACCAGCTACCGCTATAAGTGCAGATGGACCGCTAAACTTGTATAATGCAGTGAAAATTGCTTCTACAAAAGACGCACGAAATACCGGTGTTTTAGTAGCGCTCAACGATCGAATTAGTGCAGCTCGTTATATAACAAAAACACATACAACGGCAGTAGATACGTTTAAATCCCCTGAACAAGGATATGTAGGAGAAATAGCTGGAGATAAGGTAATATTTTATAACAAACCAACTCGCAAGCATACAACACAATCAGTATTCGATGTATCAAAATTAGATAAGCTTCCTCAAGTAGACATCATATATGGGTATCAAAACGATTCTAGGGACTTTTATGACACAGCCGTAAAAGCTGGAGCAAAAGGAATAGTCGTTGCAGGAGCAGGAAATGGGTTGCTATCGGATGCTGCCCTAACAGGTGCTAGAGATGCGGTAAAAAAAGGCGTAGTTATTGTGAGGTCTAGCCGGGTAGGAAGCGGAGTTGTGACACATGAAGAATCAGATGATAAAGATACGTTTGTTACATCCGATTCGCTAAATCCACAAAAAGCCCGTATTCTTTTAATGCTTGCCTTAACGAGAACGAAGGATCCTCAAAAGATTCAAGAATATTTTAATGAGTATTAAATCAAAAATATCTTTCATCCTCTGTTTTGACTAATTTTTTTAAAACAATCGTTAACGACAGCTTATAAGAAGGACATAAAGAGGTTGAGACATCACTAACATACTTTTGCCTCACCCTCTTTTAAAAATGAAAGAAACTATCAGCAGGTTCCTTATTCATTTCCCCAGTTCTTGCTTTCCATAATTAAATGATTTGAGGTGCCGTCTAGTACACGCCACACCAAAGTCTTGCCTTCTATATCCTTTAACTCGATAATGCCCTCTAGCTTATTGGTATTCACATGGAAACGTCTCTCATCTATTCTTTGCGCACTTTTTAATCTTGTTCCAAATGTTGCAGGACTTTCTTCCGTTAGCTTTACAATGACATTTATCATACGTTTGTCAGAGACATAGTTTTTGCTGTTCTCGTAGTTCTTATCAGCAGGCTTAATAGCCTGTTCTAACCCAGTTTCGTATTGGCGCCAATCAACAATTAAAAAAATCGCAAATACTAAAGACACTGTGAGTAACAAGCCGTACGCAACATATCGTTTCATTTATTTTTGCTCCTTTCTGATAGTGGCTGATAGGTAAAGCGAAGAACATCCCTGTTAAGGAGATAGGTTGTATCAGAAAATAGTATCGTACCACTTTAAGAAATATTCCTTTTTTAAGAAAAAATAAAAGAAGTTATATTTTTTATAGGCCTTCCCTGCTCAAATTGCATGAACCAAGAGAGATTTGTATACGGCTCGTTTTTAGCTGCCACTATTACTTCGCCATAAACTAAATTAAAAAAGGTTCCACTCATCAACGTTCAATGAGTGAAACCTTTTTGGATTATCTCAGGCTAGCTGTGCCATTGCTTTTTTGTAGGGGAGCTTATGATAACAAACAGTTACTTTATTACTGAAATACTGCCGTTATGAGTGGCTAGTTTAATGATATTCTTTCCTTTTCCAATAACAGCATTACTATCATATTTATTTAGAATATCGACTTTTCCATTGTCCACGGAAACATTAAATTGAACGTTACTTGGTTCTTTTTTCGTCGTAATCTTAATCTTTCCATTGTTCGTTTTAAAGTCAATATCTCGATCAAGTTCTTTTGTTTCTAAAGCGATACTTCCGTTATGGGTTTCCCCTTTTAAACTACCTTGCACGTTACTCAGCGTTATTTTTCCATTATTCCCTTTTGCTTGAACCGTTTTTGCTGCAGCATTTTTTATGCTTGTAAGTCCATTGTGTACGCTGGTGTTCAGGTTTTGTGAATCAATGTCCTCTAATTCTACACGTCCATTGTTTGCGCGAATGGAAACATCCGCTGCGCGTAATTTTTTAACAGACACATACCCATTGTGGCTGGAAATCCCCAATGAATTATACTGTTTTTCAGGCAGATAAACGTTGATGGATAGCGGTTTTAATACACTAACAATATCAAAATTGACCCAGCTTCGCTGCTGTTCATTATAAGAGATGAAAAGTGTTGAATTTTTAACGTCAGTAGTGAAGTCTCTTTTTATGTTAGGGGATGTTTCGCCTTTTAATGTTACTTTGATGTTATCGCCTTTGATAGGGTACACATGAACACGGGTATTATCCGTATCGATGTTTACCTTGGATACTTGATTGCTGTTGATCGTTTTTTCTTTTGAAATAGGTTCAGGATCAATCGCACGATAAGTAAGGAGACTTCCTATAATCCCAACAAGGATGAGAATACCTGCAAGAATGGAGAGTTTCTTTTTATTCAGCACGTTTTAAACCGCCTTTCACCAGTGATACATTGTATTTTAGATAACGTACAAAGCCTTTTATAGCTAGCTTCGTTACAACTAACATACCTAACATAATAAAATATCCAATTCCGCAAAATGCTAAAGACATGAATAAATTAAAGAGAAAAAAGCCGCTCGAATGTACAATAGCCTCACCGAGAACTAGAATAGGAGATAGCAAGAAACATAGACCTATGGCCCAAGCTGACAAAATGAAGCCAGCTAATGCGACGGCGGGCCCAAGCACAATCACTACATTAAAAAAAGCTAAACCAATTACGGCCCAAGTGGCTCTCAAAATATTTTGAGTTGTTGCCTTAGCTGTTGCTTGCTCAACGTGATAATCTGCCAGCAATTCTTTGGCTATTTGATTCGGAGAACCTAGCGACGTTACAATTTCTTCTTCTGTTTTTCCTTCTTCTAAGCCAATGGAAAAATGTTCTTCATAATCTTGTAGAATATCTGCACGTTCTTTTGAAGACAATGGTTTTAAGGATTCATTTAATTGCTGTAAAAATTTACTCTTCGACATTGTTCACACCTTCTTTAATTAATTGATTAACACCTCTTGAAAACTCGTTCCATTCATCGATAAGTTCGTATAAATAATCCCTTCCTTTAGCTGTAAGCTGATAATACTTCCTTGAGGGACCTTCTGTAGATTCCTTTAAGTACGTTGTAAAATATTCTTCTTTTGTTAATCGGCGCAGAAGAGGATATACCGACCCTTCTGATATTTCAATTTGATCGGAGATTTTTTGAACTAATTCATATCCATAGCGGTCTTTCTTATCAAGTAACACAAGGACACAAAGTTCTAAAACTCCTTTTTTAAATTGCACGTTCACTGTTCTTCACCCTTTTCTTTTCACAGCCCACTACTGTTTATTGTATAGTACAGATTCATAATGATTTCCTAATAATTACAATATATCACCAGCTATTGTTTATTGCAAGGTACTGTTTAATAATTTTTAACCATTTTTACAATCGTAAGGTATTTTTTATAAAGCAAGGTTCAACCTTCTTTTTCTAATTAGCTTATATATGGAATTATTTTTAACGCGGCCAAAAGAAAAAGCAGCCTATAACTATAGACTCCACAGCAGCGATCAAGCCAGGCTATTTTTCTTTTGCTTGTTTGATAAATAAAAAGAAAACCGTTATTAAGATAAAATAGTTTAGCGGGTTTTTGAAAACGTCTCCGCCTAAAGCCAATTGTAATAAGATCCATAAAGCGAATATCACTAGTATGGCTGGTATTATAAGTTTGTTCATACATCACTCATCCTTCGTCTAAGAGTAATAAAGCAATCGTGGCTCTCAATATTTTTTTATACTGTAAAATCAAATCCATAAATAGCTTTGAAAGTATACTGATTGACTATTTATAAGAATATCACCTTTAAGATAAAATTTAACAATTGTTACTATAATTGATAGAAATGCCTTAAATACATTTGATTTTTTTGTAATAAATTAAAGAAAAAAGAAACCGTTATTTTACATTTTCAAACAATAAAAAACAGCCAATTTTATGGCTGTTTTAAAGTAGAGCGCTATCAAAAATTTCATTTTCTAGGTGGTGCAAATCTTTCATTATTCATGAATTTTCCATCCATTTAAGGCTTTAGCCGTATCGGCGGTAAAATGATCAATGATTTCACTTTTCCCGCTGTCCATAGCAGTAATGGCTGCCATATCTTCATCACTTAACGTGAAATCCCAGACGTTAAAGTTTTCAGCGATACGTTCTTTACGAACAGATTTTGGAATGGTAACGACACCACGTTGAATATGCCAGCGCAAAATAACTTGTGCCACTGTTTTTCCATATTTCGCTCCAATACCGGAAAGTAATTCATTTTGGAAGATATTATTTTGACCTTCTGCAAATGGTCCCCATGATTGTATTTGCACACCGTATTCTTCCATCACTTTCTTTGCAGCTTTCTGTTGAAAAAAAGGATGATTCTCCACTTGATTTACAGCTGGCACAACTTCATTATTTAAGATTAAATCAACTAAACGATCCGGATAAAAGTTGGATACACCGATAGCACGAATTTTCCCTTCTTTATAAAGCTCTTCCATTGCACGCCAAGAACCATAATAATCATTAAACGGCTGGTGAATTAAGTACAAATCAAGATAGTCAAGCCCTAGTTTGTCCAAAGAAACATGAAAGGCTTTTTTAGCACTTTCATAACCTTGATCCTGAACCCAAAGCTTTGTTGTGATAAAAAGCTCTTCTCTTGGAATACCACTTTTTTTGATAGCTGCACCAACCGCCTCTTCATTCATATAGGCCGCCGCTGTATCAATTAGACGATACCCTGCTTCAAGCGCGTTGGATACTGCTTGTTCACATTGAGCTGAATCAGGAACTTTAAATACACCGAAGCCTAAGATTGGCATTTCGACACCATTGTTTAAAGTAACTTTTTGCATATAAAATTCCTCCTGTTTTACATCGTAAGTTTCGTTAATCTTGCACAAATATTATCCTAATACCTTCGTGTAACACGAGGTCAAGAACTTTACATAAATTAAGTTAAATCTTTCAATAATGAATTAAAGCGTATACGGTGAAGGAAGTGGATAAACTATACCTTCAGCTTTATGTTCAGCTGGGTATTTGTTTAGATTACTTTGATGGTACTAACAAATTTATTGACTTGAACCATAATCATCTTCTTGCCTTCGTGTTACACGAATGTGATAGATTTTAAACAGTAATAAAGAAAAAATGTTTATGGGAGTGGCCAAAATGTATACGGTGAAAGATGTGGCAAAGCTGCTTGACATAACGGAACATACCGTTCGTTTCTACACGGATAAAGGATTAGTTCCGAGCGTACAGCGTGATAAAAACAATATTCGTCTTTTTGATCAAGAGTCCATTAATTGGCTGACAGATGTTAAATATTTAAAACAATGTGGGATGACAGTGGAAGACATTAAAACCTACGTAGATTTGTGTTTAGAAGGTGGAAGTACCATTCATGAGCGCTATCAAATCATTTTAAAACAAAAAGAGATCGCTAAAGCTCAATTAGAGGAAGCTAAAAGAACTGTAAAATATATGGACGAAAAAGCAAATCATTATCTTGATATTATTAACGTTTTATCGCCAGATGACACTAACCCTGGCGAATGGGAGTTAATACATGCTAATAAAACATTCAAAGGATCTTAACATCACCTCTAGCAGTAAAAAGACTTATCTAGCATACCGTATAGACAAGTCTTTTTACTGTCCTCGGTTTTCAACTTTAACTCTCTTTAAAATATCCTGGGCGATTACAGCCGCTTTACTCCATTTGTTTGAGCTAGACCGATACCCTGTCAGTTTAGAGTGTGTGCAAATTCTTCCTGCAGTTCTTTTAAAAACGCATTCGCCGCAGCTGAAAGAACATGATGCTTTTTCCACACAATATTTAAGCCTGATTCAAGTCTTGGCTGTAAGGGTCTGAAACAAAGATTACTAGCAGTAGACGTATTGACTATTTTATCAAGTGTTATTGCATATCCGATGCCTTCTTCAACCATAATGGCCGCATTATATGCAAGATTGTATGTAGTGACGATGTTTAATTTATGAAAGTCTTCGCCAAACCAATCCGCAAATTCATTTTTGGAAAACGTCTGTTTCATGGCCTGTCGTGAACAAATCAGTGGAACGTTTAATAAATCCCCAGCTTGAATGCTTTCTTTGAGGGCAAGAGGACTGTCTTTTCTCATCACAACGCCCCAAACATCTTTGGCAGGCATATTAAGATAATTGTATTTTGAAATATCGGCTGGCTGAATTAAAATACCGAAATCAAGCAATCCCTTGTCAAGCCGTTCCGTTATATCTTCTTCGTTTCCGCTGTAGAGGTGATATCGTATATTAGGATAACGTACCTGTACATCTTTTGCTACTCGTGCAATGTGTTTCATTGCTTCAGTTTCCCCGCCGCCTATATAGACATCACCACCTATTGTTTCTTCCATCGAACTAAATTCTGCCTCTAATTTATCCACCATATTAACGATTTCCTCTGCCCTGTTTCGCAGAAGCATTCCTTCATCTGTCAGAAAGACACTGTGACTGCTGCGAATAAATAGTTTTTTACCTACCTCTTGTTCAAGGTCTTTTAATTGTCTAGACAAAGTTGGCTGTGTCACATGCAAAACATCAGCAGCTCTCGTGATGTTTCCTTCTCTTGCAACCGCAAGAAAATAGCGCAAAACTCGAATTTCCATATCCCCCTCCTCCTTTCATAAGCTTTAGTATATACACTCCAGAAATGCTTATCAAACATATCATGATATAAGATATAAGTATTTTTTATATTCAAAAGAAGCCGGTAGAATAAATACCAACGAAGTTCATGTCACACAAGCAACACCTTAAATGATTCAAAGTGGAAAGGAGCTTAAAATGAAAAACTTCTTATGTCTGTCTTCTATCTTAGTAACAAGTCTTGGCCTCGCTGCTTGTAGCAACAATAATTCATCTGCAGCGGACAGAGATCATAATACAAGTAATCCTTTAAACCAAGCACCAGAACAGCCAAAAGAAGACCGTATTTCAGATACAAGAATCAAATTAACGTTTAACGATAAAGAAGTCTTGATTAGGATGTACGATAACCCAGCAAGTATGGCTTTTCTAGCCCAACTGCCTTTAACCATAGCTTTTGAAGATTATATAGGTAAAGAAAAAATTAGTATTTTGCAAAAAAGATTATCAGCAGATGATGTACAAGCTGGAGATCTATCAAAAAAAGGCGAATTTGCTTATTACGCTCCTTGGGGCAATGTAGCTATTTTTTATAAAGGTTTTGAGGATGCCACAAATGACCTTATCATACTAGGTCAGATTGAGTCTGGAAAAGAAAACGTTGAAAATATTCATGGTGATTTTACAGTTACCATTAAAAAAGTGACTAAGTAAAAACATGACAATTGCTCTTTAAACAGCCCGCTTTGAAGCAGCTAGAACATAACGCTTTTTAGAAAGAAGGAAATTGATTTTATGTCTAAACAAAATAAGCTACTTATATTTGTCTTAACCTTAGGAGCTTTCGGGATTATAAATACCGAAATGGGGGTTATAGGGATACTGCCCTACATTGCGGATCACTTTCATATCAGTGTATCAAAGGCCGGATGGCTGGTGAGTCTCTTTGCGCTTACTGTATCAATATCTGGTCCAACGATGCCGTTACTCTTTTCAGGAGTCAACCGTAAGAAAGCAATGTTACTTGTACTTGGTATTTTTGTTTTAGGTAACATTATCTCTATATTCACCACTAACTTTGCTATTGCCATAATTGCGCGTGTGATTCCAGCTATCTTTCATCCAATTTATTTTTCAGCAGCTTTTACAATGGCAGCGAACTCCGTTAGCAAGGAAGACGCTCCAAAAGCTGTTTCCAAAGTCTTTATTGGCGTATCTGCAGGCATGGTACTTGGTGTACCAATCGCAAGCTTTCTTGCAAGCACAGTTTCGTTTCAACTATCAATGACGTTTTTTGCTGTTATTAATGCTATTGTATTTATTGCTACGTGGGCATTCTTCCCTTCTATGCCTGTTACAGAAAGACTTTCATACGGAGCGCAGCTAAGCGTATTAAAAAAACCTATTACTTGGCTTTCTATTATTGCCGTCCTTTTACTGAATTCAGCAGTATTTGGGGTTTACAGTTATCTTGCTGAGTATCTTAAAAGCGTTACGAACATCTCTGGACAATTAATTAGTTTCATGTTGATTCTATTCGGTGGGGCAAATATTCTCGGAAATATTATCGCAGGGAAGTTACTTACGAAAAATGCCATTAAAACTGTAGTCGTTTTCCCTTTCGCATTGGGAGTCGTTTACATCATTTTATTCTTCATCGGACAGTTTACTTGGCCTATGGCTATCATGACTTTAGTTTGGGGAATATTCGCTGGTATAGGAACGAATATTAATCAATATTGGATTTCCTCCGCAGCTCCAGAAGCACCTGATTTTGCGAATGGATTATTTTTATCATCCGTTAACTTAGGAACAACGATTGGTACAGCTGTGGGTGGACTATTTATATCAGGAATGGGTACACAATATGTTGTACTAGTGGGGATCTTGTCATTAATATTGAGTGTACTATTCATTTTACCAAGAAGCTACATGCAGCGTCCTGTAAGGCAACTTTCAAAATAAGACATCAGCGCAACTTTCTTTCGGGATCCCTAGCAGGTTCCCTTTGTTTTCTTTTATTACATGATGAGAGTGCTTACTAATCTGCCTATAAATTAAAGTGATTAATTGCACCGTAAAAATTATTGGTCATTATAAAGTTATAAATACGATTAATGACTTCTTGATAGGCATCTGGTTCCTAATTGGCAGTATTTTATTCTTCTATGATTCCTTAAAAAATATAGGGGTTTGGTTATTTATTCTTTGGAGCGTGCAATTGCTCATTCGTTCAACGATTAAATTAGTGCATGATTTTCACTTACGAAAATATTTAAAGGCAGGTTATCGTAATAAATAATCTTCTTTGTGAAAAATTTTTCTTGTGAATTCTATATATCAAAAGGGGGTGTAGGCTAACGCCTACACCCCCTTTTGATTTCACTTTTAAATCAAATATATCACTCTAGGTCTAACCCTTTTTCATTCAATTTATGAGAAGTCACAGCAATTACAAACTTTCCATCATCTAAGTCTTTTTTATGAGAGGTTAGCTCCTCTGTGGGAATACCTAAATTTGTTGCACGGTCTTCTTCATTTGAGTAATTTTGCACCACAAAAAATTTCTTTAATTTATCTAAGAAAGAATCCGGCTGGGCCCCTCCAGTCATATCTTCATGAGTGACTTCATCTTGGTCAACAGCAGATAGCTTATCCACGTTTACATTCGTTCTATAAGCTAGATTGCCCGCTGCGGTCTCTTGATTAGTTAGAACTGTAATTTCATTATCCTCATACCCTATCATTCTTAATTTCTCAATTCTAGTTAATGTTTCTTCTGGTGACTCATATACACCTATAATACTTTTACTCATAGAGCTTTCCTCCTTCATTAAGATCTTTTCTCCTTACTTTTTATGTACCCACTATTCTACCCTTATTAACAATAGACCCGTAGTTAAAAGAGTGAATAAAATGATTTTCCCTTTTTAAGGAATTCGATTAAATAAATGCTAGCTTACTTAAAGCAAAACGTTTATCTAAAAAAGATTACCTCCCCTCGGACTGGGTATATATTCATTAAAAGATAATAAAGGGGAGATGAGAAAAGGATGAAACATGTAAAGGCTCTTATTATGAAGTTTGTAATGAGCGCTGTGGTCTTAGGTACAGTATTTACAGGCATTTATAATTACGATTTTAGTGACAGCATACTAATCGGTTTAGTCCTCACAGTTCTCGCTTATGCCCTTGGTGATTTGTTAGTATACCGCAATGCTGCTGATGACTCAGACTACAAAAAAAGAAACATTGTTGCTACAATTTCTGATCTTATTTTATCTTTTTTAGTCATCTGGATAATGGGGGCATCCTTTTTTGGAAATACCATAACTGTTATTCAGGCTTCTGTAGTATCAGCTATTGTTATAGCCATCGGTGAATGGTTCTTCCATAAGTATCTAGATAAACATGTTCTTAACACTGATAACTATAAACATACCGATGCGACATATAATAAATAACTTATTAACAAGAAGAGCAAACCTCAAAAATAGACAGATTAGTAAAGAGAGCCGTATATATAAATAAACGGCTCTTTTGTAATTCTGAGAGATGCAATTATGGTAGAGAATTCATATATCATATAAGAAAAAGCCCACTCCTTTTCAGCTGAAAGAGATGGGCTCTTCTTAACATTGGATGTATATGTTTACATCAACTCACGAAAGGAATAACCTTAAAAAAACTTACTTGGAGATCAATTCGCTTCTGCCTTACTTATTGGTCGGATAGTCTTATATTCTGGTTTCCACATAGCTTTTTCTATTAATTTTTCTACATCCTGTTCTTGAACTCTAGATACACCATCTTTAATAGCAGCTTTTGCAACAGCTATAGCCACTGTTTTGGATACGCTTTGAAGATCTTTAATATGAGGAAGTAACGTATCACCTTTGGTTTGAGTTTCGGCCATATGGGCGACTGCATTTGCAGCTTCAGCGAACATCGTCTCTGTAAATTTTTCAGCTTTTACAGCAATTGCCCCTAGACCAAGACCGGGAAATACAAATGCATTATTAGCTTGGCCAATTTCATATGCTTTTCCTCTATACTCCACTGGATCAAATGGACTTCCTGTTGCAATTAATGCTTTGCCATCTGTCCAATTTATAATATCTTTCGGGATAGCTTCAGCTAACTTAGTAGGATTAGATAAAGGCATAATCACAGGTCTTTCTACATGGCGAGCCATTTCTCTAATAATTTCTTCCTTAAATGCCCCTGTTACCCCCGATGTTCCAATTAGGATAGTAGGTTTTACTTGTTTGATTACTTCTAACAAAGGTACTTTATTTTCCTTATCTTTTTTCCAATTCTTTATTTCTTCTAATTTACGGGCATAAAGCTGCTGGAATGAAGCTAAATCATTTATCTCCTCCGTTAACAGTCCTCTATAATCATAGGCCCAAAACCTATCATATGCTTCCTCTTCCGAAAGACCTTCAAGAACCATTGCACTGTGGATTCGATCAGCGTTTCCAATACCTGCAGAACCTGGTCCAAAGACAACAATACGATGATCTTTTAGGGAGGTCTTTGTAATTTTTAAAGCAGTCAATACAGCACCTAATGTAATCACACCCGTACCTTGGATATCATCGTTAAATGTTAAAAGATAATCCCCATACTCTTCTATAATGCGTCTGGCATTTTTATTCCCTAAGTCCTCCCAATGTAACAATGCTTTTGGGAACTTATTTATTATTTTATTTACAAATTGATCGATAAATTGATTGTAAGCTTCGCCTGTCACACGCTCATGGCGATTACCTAAATAAAGCGGATCTTTAAGTAATTCTTTATTATTGGTTCCTACGTCTAACACAATGGGAAGAACACGGCTCGGATCAATACCAGCAGCAGCTGTATATACTGCTAATTTACCCACTGCAATGTTAATTCCGCCTACTCCCCAGTCACCTATCCCAAGAATACTTTCAGAGTCTGTAACCACGATTAAATCAATATCCTCTGAGCTTAATTCTACATTTCCTATCGCTATGTCCATTTTATCCGCTTCGTCAATAGACAAATACAGACCATCAGGACGGTGATATTGATGGCTATATTCTTGAATAGCTTCTCCAACGGTTGGTGTGTAAATAATCGGTAGCATTTCACTTAAATGATCTTTTAATAATCGATAAAACAATACCACATTTCGATTATGCAGATCGTTTAATAAATTATTTTTTTGCAGATCATTTGATGCATTCTTAAACTGTTGATAAGCACGTTGTACCTGTTCTTCTAATGTCAGTACGGTGGGCGGTAATAATCCATCTAAATTGAGTTCTTCTCTTTCTATTTTTGTAAATGCAGACCCTTTGTTTAGATAAGGTCTCGATAAAATATTTTTCCCTTTTAATGGTGTTTGAACGAAACTCTTTTGTACTTCAGCAGAAGATCTCATATATTATCCCCTTTCCGTTCTTAAAAGAATGTAAAAAAAACAATATTTTTCTTATACCATAGATATCATTATGGTTAACCAAGATGTTTTCTTGTTGCATACAATACTTTTAAACGAAGAAGCTCTTCCTTAAACATATAATTAAGGCGGCACTTTAGTTTGTGTTCAGATAGATCAAGTGGAAAGAAGCTTTATATGTTATGTCCTCGGGAGGCTAACATAGTTAACTAAAGAAAAATTAGTTTTACATACGATAGTGCTCTCCAGCAATCTAAAGCTTCAGTGGTTAAAAATCTTTCTCTCGTATCATAATAATTTCGAGGTGAAAGATATGTATAAACTGTTATCGCATACGGATTTAGATGGAGTTGGATGCGGAGTTTTAGCAAAGTTAGCTTTTGGAGACAGAATAAAAATTCGTTATAACTCTATTGCATCGCTTAACCGTGAAGTAGAATGGTTTTTAGAAAATGAAGAAAGAAATACACATTTATTTATTACGGATTTATCAGTAAACGAAGAGAATGAAAAAAGACTTGAAGAGTTTTATCAAACAGGAGGAAAAGTCCAGCTGCTTGATCATCATAAAACAGCTCTTCATTTCAACGAATATGAATGGGGACACGTTGTCGTGGAAGATAACGAAGGAAACTTAGCCTCAGGAACGTCCTTATTTTATGAATACCTTATAGAAAATGAACTTATAAAGACTTCCAATGCGGTTGATGAATTTGTAGAACTAGTAAGGCAGTATGATACTTGGGAATGGGAAAAGAACAACAACCAAGAGGCACACAGGCTAAATGCTCTCTTCTTTTTAATATCTATTGACGAGTTTGAAGAAAAAATGGTTAATAGGCTTCAAAACAGTGACCACTTCTTTTTTGACGAGTTTGAACAGAAGATATTAGATATGGAAGAAGATAAAGTAGAGCGTTATATTCGTCGAAAAAGACGAGAATTGGTGCAAACCTCTATAGGTGACTATTTAGCAGGAATCGTGTACGCTGAATCGTATCATTCAGAACTTGGAAACGAATTAGGAAAAGAATATCCTCACCTTGATTACATTGCCATGTTAAATATGGGAGGAAAAAGAATTAGTCTTCGGACCATTCATGATCATGTGGATGTATCAGAAGTTGCTGGTCACTATGGAGGCGGAGGTCACGCAAAAGCTGCTGGATGTTCGTTAACTAATGAGGCTTATAACCAGTTTGTAACAGATACATTTCATCTGGATCCTGTGCGAGAGGATGCAAGAAGAAACCGATATAATTTGAAAGAATCTTCATCTGGTTCTCTCTACGAAACTCAAAATGATGATATGTTCCTTGTTTCTCTTCAGAATGAAGATGAATGGATAATTGAAAATAGCAAAGGGCTATCGATTCATACATTTAAAAGCTTTAAGGAAGCAGAAATCTTTTTAAAAAGGAATTATGCCGCTTGGTTAGTAAGAGATGATATCTTTGTAAAGTACTTAATAAGGTATATAAAAAAACTAAAGCACGAAGAATAAGCACCGAAACATATTTTGATTCATCTAATGAATGAAAGACCCAGAAAAGCTATTAAACGAAAATGAAGTAGCTTTCCCCCCAGCTCCGCCTGAACGTTTAGAAGCAGGTTTGGATGATATTCTATGCAGAGCACTTTTTCAAGATCCAGAAGTCGCAGCGGCTATCTCCATGGAGATAGCCGCTGGTATAGTTTTATAGCTAATTAATTGGCTCGTCTATTCGGAAAGATATTGCAGCGATGTTTGGTAAAATTGACATGCAAAAAGCACAGATTACAAACAATGAGCTTTCTATAAATACAAAAAATATTTCTTAGCAAATAGGGACATTACGATAACTAACTTTATCTATGATATACATATTATTTAATTGATTTAATCCCATATTCTAGGTCGATCAACCTCCATGATTCTCAAATACTGTAAGAGTTGTCCAGCGTGTACGGATTCATGATAGCCTATCCGCATCAACATATCCCCTAAAGAACGAATATAACCAACATCTGAACGGTCTATTTGAATGTTAGTTAAATCTTCTTCAGAAAAAGTAGTAATCATGTCTAAAAATTGTTGGTGGTATGATGCTGCAAACTCCAATTCATCCTTTATAGATTGTAATGGTCTTTTTTCAAAAGGAGAATCAAATTCCTTTAAGCTGCCCAAATTTTTGATAGCTAGATGATAATAGTATTCTGACTCCAAGACATGACGAACCATTTCTACGCATGTCATAGCTTCTTTATCTGGCTTCCAATCGAGTTTATCATCAGGAATTGCTTGCCAAACCTTTATACTTCTTCTTCTAATCTCTTTTATATTTAATACTACTGTGTCTGTTCCATTCATTTCCATCCCTCCTCTTATCATTATTTTACATGATTTCTCCAAAACAAAGAGGTGAATTTTCAACTAAACTTATTTCAAATATTCATGGTTCTTATGCTGAGTATAATAACTTTCATACTTTAGGAATCGTATATTCAATTCTTTTATGTAAAAAACTCCATAAACGCTTAGTAACAAGCTGTAAACCATTGGTCAACGCAGCAGATGTGAGTACTAATCACTATACATGTCCCCATTTAACAAATAAAAAAAGCTAGCATAAAGCTAACTTTTTTAAGTTAGAGATAAAGGCAGGCTAATAATTAGCAACCGCCAAATCCTCCCCAACAAGCACAGCCAATAATGATTAATAAGATAAACAGCACGATAATTAAAGCAAAACCACTGCCACCGCCGTAACCGCAGCCGCCGCCATAACCATAGCCACAACCTCCGCCATAACCTCCAAAGAACATAAACTTCACCTCCTTCTCGTTCATACATTTAGCATATGATGAAAAACGAAATTTGCTCCACGAAGTGGATAGACTACGTTTTATATCACTATAAATAAAAAATAATAACCTTTTAGTTTCTTTTACATACAATGAAGCATCCCCAGATCCCATATATGAGTTTTACTCCCTCTGCAATAGATTGTTTGAATTCCGCCCAATCAGTTCTATTGCGTATAAAAGCAACCCCGCACAACCTAGAATAAAAAAGTCTTTCTCAAATTAGAGAAAGACTTTTTTATTCTTATTAATAGCCAAATCCGCGGCCGTAACAGCTGCATCCAATAATGACAAGAAGAATAAACAGGACAACTAATAAAGCAAAACCAGAACCAGCTCCACCATAACTAGACATACAAACACCTCTTTTCGTTGTATTTAACTAAAGGAAAAAACTTTAAATATACATGGGTTAAGGTATTATATGTAGACATAGCTCATATCGATTGGATTTTGGTCTAAAATAGGCTACTTTGTTTAGCGACAGCTAAATAACATCATAAATTTCACATAGTAAAAACCCTTCATTGTTAAAATGAAGGGGCTTTTTTGGCTATTAGCACCAAGGCCGAGTTCTAGGAGGACAGCTTGGAGCACAAAAATGTTGATGCGTTTCCTGATATACAACGGATTCTGTATGCGGGAATGAGTGCATATATTTATAATTTTTTTGATAAACATTTGTGGTATGGCTAGGATGCACCACTGGAACAAACACATCTTGACCAGTAAAAGATGTGTTTTGCTTAACTGGGTCATACTGAGCAGGCATGGTTTGAGGAGGCAATTGACCACAAGGTTTAGATTGAGGATAACCGCAGTTACCTTGCTGATGATACATAGCCCCTTGATAATCACCGTAATTAGAGTGCTGATAAGGATAGTTGTTTCTCATATTAAAAATCTTCTCCTTGCTGTTAGTAGACTCCTATTACTGTATCTGAAACAACCATAGAATGTTTTGGGAAATACCTAAAAAAGACCCTAATTATTTAAGGTCTTCTTTACTAAGAGAAAAAGAAATGTGTATCCTTAGTTAGCTATGATATTAAGAAATAGAAGGTTTTTTTATGTCCATTATTCCTCAAGATTCACATCCATCGCTGCGTTATCAATATTATTTAAAATGGTTTTGTTTTTATCGTCTAATTCATTGCGTAAAAGTGAATTACGCGTCGCTTCGTATAAATCGTAACTTCTTTCATCAACTGGAGAATTATGATCTTCACATATCATTTTTTCTGATTCTTTGGATTGATCTGCCATATCAGTCACCTCCTTTGTATATTATGTGAGTTGATTAAGAAAAACATAAGAACTTTATCTGCTTATTGTTGAGTAAGGTTTAGATTTATATCAACGGTTAGCTGCTTCTGTGCATTGTGTTTACATATGACCTAGTATTAAGTGGACACAACCGTTTCTTGAGCATGCTTTTGGATGATTTCTGGAACTTCCAGCAATGAATTAACGGTTATCAATTTACCTTTTGGCGCAATATCAATTTTAACTTGGTTGTAGCTCCATTCCAGTTCAGAAGGTACGTGAATCGCATGTATTCCAACTTCTACTGCCGGTTTTATATCGGTTTTTAATGAATTGCCAATCATCCAAGTCTTTTTTGGATCGTACTTAATTTGGTTTAGTATTTCTTTTAATGCAGGTGTATCTTTTTGTTCAGAAATGAACACTCTTTTTTCAAAGTATTTAGCTAGCTCTAGCTGAACAATTTTTCTACCTTGATTTTCCTCGTCTCCACCTGTGTGTAAATAGAGATTATGTCCTTGTTCTTTAAGCTTATCTAATACTTCATACATATTTGGCAAAGGCTCTATCGGTACTTCAAATACACTTTGACCAATTTTCTTGACTCTTTCGACTCTATCTTCATGGATATCTTGATGATTTTGTTCACTAAAAAATAAATAAGTAGCTACTAATGATTCTGGAAAACGAGAAGAGTGAAGGCCATACTTTTCTATACTTTTTAAATCTATCTCTAACTGCTTTTGTTTTATTTCTTCCTTAGTCAGATTCTCAAACCATTCCTGCAATTGAGCCACAAAAGCATTTATGGTGTCTCTAAAATATTTATTACAGTGAACAAGCGTATCGTCTAAATTAAAAATTAAGGTTTGCTTCTGCATTTCGTTAAATCCTTTCTACAATCGATGTACAGACAGTATATATGAAAAAACACTAACCACTTTTATTACCTATCCACACCTAAAACCAAGATGAAATCTCCAATACGTTAGGAATAAGCAGTTGATTTACTATACTGAAATGAGAATATTTAGTGGAAAGATCCTTCTAGCATATAAAATAGAAGGATCTTTTTATAAGATAAAAAGCAGCAGGATACTCCTGCTAATAAATATAACGTTCAAAATGTTCTCTATTCATATTTGTTTTGAACGTAGAGGTACTCAGTCCTGAACGATTTATTAGCAGTTGGCTGCCTTCGTCTTCTTTAGGTATATTCATTTCAAGACCTTGTATAGTGAAAGGATCATACATATACGTTGTTCGTTCAGTTTCTGTATGCGACATTAACTTCACCTCTATTAATAGTCCTCATTTTTTAAACCATGTTAACTCGTTTACAGCAGGTTCTCTAATGAAAATATCTACGTTTCGTAGGTCTTTTCGCTAAAAAAGATCCGCCGTTTTCTACTTTTTTTATTAAGTTGTAATTTCTTGTGGCTCTTCACCTTCAAGGTCAGTAAAGAAATTTTCTAAGGTTTCCCTCGGGTCAAGGGCACGCCCATCTTCTTCGACAATACGGTTAAGCGTAGGATCATTATTGCTATCTTTATTTTTATAGTTGTTATAATCAACTCTTTCTGCAATTCCTGAATTATCAACGCCTTTAAAGTCTTTCTTTGGCATAAAAACACCTCCTAGCCATATTGTTTGAAAATTTGAAGATAAAATAAGTGGAAGGTTAAGTTATATTTTTATTTCCCGAGAATTAAATAGATACTTGTTGCTAAGAGACATGTACAACATGCTTAATTATTTTACGAAATGGGGAAACTAAAACGTCAAAATTTAATTTACTGAGGAGGAATATAAGTGGAAAGAAATCCAAGCACAAGACAGTTTCAGGATGATTTTAAGCAGTATCAAATGCCAGAGTCAGTAAAGCAACAAAAATCAGGAACTTATCGAGTCGGATTTGAATCAAACACTGGAATTGAAAAAGTACAGAATCAGCAAGAAGGAAGAGAAAATAAATAAGTTTGGGCATTTTATACTTTTACATGACGAGGAGGGCGTCTCATGGATCAATAAAAAATGTTAGCAAATGAATTAAGTAACATGCTTACAGAAAGTAAGCTGCCGATTACAATTGAAGAAGATATCCATGAAATTTGCAGAGGTTTACAATCAGGTGAAATCAGCGTGAATGATTTGAAAGAAAAAGACCCTTTTGTTGTAAATGCAGTTCAAGAAGCAATGGATAGAATAACTAAACACAATTCTTAAAATAGCTATAAAAAGCAATCATTTTTATTAAGCCAAGGACTAACTCTTTACAGAGTTAGTCCTTTGTCATTCAAATAGTATACCCATGAACGTGAAAAAAGAATGACAAACGAGTTGTCATTCTCTCTCCTACACATGGCAAGCGTTTAGTTTTTAGTCACAAGGAAATGAAACATCTAATCCCACTTTTTACAGTGTCGGTTGTTTCTAAAAATTAGTATGTCATCCTAACAAGGAAATATACATCCATTATTTACCACGAATACATTTCTTCCACAATAGGAAACTTAAGAAAAACAAGGAGGTGACACAACATGGCAAACAACAAAAGCAGCAACAACAATGAATTATTAGTATACGGTGCTGAACAAGCAATCGATCAAATGAAATATGAAATCGCTAGCGAATTTGGTGTAAACCTTGGTGCTGATACAACTGCACGTGCAAATGGATCAGTAGGTGGCGAAATCACAAAGCGTCTTGTGCAATTAGCTGAGCAACAACTTGGCGGCGGACGTTTCTAAGACAACTTTATAATTGATGGCTGAAGGAAGAATGGGTCCCCATTCTTCCTTTTTGTACGAATAAAAAAGGAAGGAGAGAGTATATGCAGCAACATCAATTAGCTAAAGAAAAGGCAGGTTTTACTGAGAAACCAGCAGCTTCTGCAACAAATGCACAAAAGGTAAAACAAGAAATCCAAAGAGACGTAAGTGAAGGACAAGGCGCAATGACTTCTCGAGAAGCAGGCGCAATGCGCGATTGAAAATCAATTTGAGCGGTTTTTAATCCTCGATTCTTTGTACAAAAACTTAAAAAAGTACCTCGATTAACTAAGGTACTTTTTTAAGTTTGCTCTATTTCGACGTGGGAGCTGCTTTGACTTCGGTTGTGTTTCATCGGGTACATGCTGTTGAAAAACAAAGGCAAACAGTGTAATCCCCAATATATAAAAGTCGAGCCTGTCTTGTCCAACTGAAAAATAATTAGTTTGTATTTTGTCCCCCGCCATTCAGCCCTTCTTTTATGTACGCGTTAACCTGACTATTCGAAAGCAATCCAATATGTCCAATGCCATAAAGTTGAATATTTCTTGCTCCTTGCAGCCTAGAGAGACTATTAACAACAATTTGATCATTTATGCTGTAGATCGACGTATAAAGAATTTTTTGATTGAGATCTGTACCTGGGAGTGCTGTCGAAGAAACTAAACCATTCGCCCCTCCTAACGTCACGACATTTTCAATCTTATTCCCTCCCCCTAGATATTTAATATAGTACAGCGTGTTTGCTCCCCCCATACTATGAGCAACAATATCTACCTTCTTAGCTCCCGTCTCTTTCAACACTTGATCAATGTATCGAGCAAGCTGAGGTCCATTATTCAAATTGTTGCCTGTCTTATCTATAAAATCAATAGCATAAAGATCATTGCGATCCCACCCTTGAGCGATTAGATAGTTTTTGATAGCAATAAAGTTATAGGACGCACCGCTGATTCCATGAACAAGAACAACCGGATTATGGTTTGCTTCGGCCTTAGCATTCGAAGGCTGAATTCCTAATGCAGATACAACCAGGGATAAAGCAAAAATTAATGCGACAAACGTTTTCTTCATTTCTTTTCTCCTCCTCAAAATGTGTAAGTAACAACCTCTATAGATTATATATAAAAATCCTAATATGGTAAACTTATACTTATAAGGAATTAAAAGTTATATTCATTTGTTATCTGTGGTATTTTTTTATAGTAGCTTATATGATAATGAGCATCACCTACTTCTATTACGTTAGATCCTTTTTATAGTTAAAAAAATCCCCCCGGAAATAATTTTGAGAGACCGTACGAAAAATAGGCTTATAGTTTGTTTTCTTTTCTTGATTACTGTCCGTTTTATGTTAACTAAAATACTACATACAACCTAAACACAAAAGAACTACTGCTCCTGAACAGTAGCTCTTTCTCTTTATACGTAATATTTTAAAACACCTTCAGTAGCATGCTCGGAGGATGAAACATTATTTATTAAGAACGTTTTTCTAATCATCTAACCTTTTACGGTCATCTGCTTGAGGAGGCTGTTCCATCCAGTGATTATCAATCATATCTTTCCCAATACGGCTATAAATCCACAAGCTATCCAAGGCCGCCTTTTCACAGTGTGCTGAAATATCAGCTCTCATACTTGCAATGAGAGCTGCGTTATAATAAGTAACTGCTACACCAAAAAGGAAACCTGTTTGAAGAAGCATAAGCCGATCTGAAAAAGGAGAAATATTGGAATTTGTAACCTCTGTTTCGCATGATTGAGGTAGATGAAGGTTGTCTTTGGTTAATAAGGATGAAAACACATCAATGTGTTTGTTTTTTACTTGCAGGCTTTTTTCTAATAATGCTCGTACGTTTTGATTTTTTGAAACTTGTGAAAAGCCAAGGATCATCGCTTTCGCAATAAATGTTCTGTGTAAATTAAAATAAGCATGTCCACTTTCTATTGTATTTATCGGTCTCTGTTTACCGAACACATCTGTTACATAGTGGTATTGTTTAATCATTTCCACCTTGTTCGGTGTTATGTAAGTAGGTGGTTGCTGATAAAGTTGTTTTGAAATAAGAAGATCCTTAGTTTTTTTATAAATCTCCATCGCATTAAGGTTGCACTGATAATAAAAATCAACAATGTCTGGACGTAAGGAAGTCGTAAAAGATAAACTCATTTCATTATGTCCGTGTGTGCTCATCATATAAAGGGATTTAAGACACAAAACGTCCGTAAATAGAGGAGGAGCTTCTAAGTTTACGTCTTCTTCTGTAAATCCTTTAGGAATAGGAAACTTCTCTTTCTTAAATAATGCTTTTAAAGTATCTATGTGTTTAAGTGAATAGTGAAGAGCTGTTTGAAAAAGGCTATGTATCTCAGGATCTTGGATCGTGTGAAGCATATATTTATTTACACATATAGATAATGTTTCACGGATATAGTGTGTCCATAAATTTGCCATTTCAGGAGATGTTAATCGATTCTTTTTTTGCAATTTTCTGTTCCTCCGTATCAAAGCCATTTTTTCTTAGTTTCCCCTCCTTTTAAGCTTTCATACAAGTTAGCTTTCATACTAATATTTCCTCTAAAAAAGAAAAAGCTGCTCAAATGAGCAACTTTTTAAAAACACATACTTAAGGAAAGATATTGAATAAATCAAGATTAATTATTTTTTTGTTTATATTCTGCATCAAAAGAGTTTTCACCGGCATGAACAGACAGCAAGGTATCAGCATAGCCAACTAGCCTGTTGACCAGCTCATCTGCAATTGCATAAACAAGAGGGTGGATTTCTGTTCTAAATAGTGCTGGATCATCTAAGATGACTGTAGTGTTAATAAACACATCTCTATTTCCATAAAGGTTATAATGAATCATTGCTTTTCCTGCAGCTCCACCTGTTCTTGGATCTTCATAACCTGGAAGAAATACGTACCATTCTTCTGCTGTAGCAGACCGGAAATTTTTCGTAAAGGTCATTCCGTTGATCACTTTTTCAATCTGCGTTTTTTGCTCCAAATGAGCTGCATCTACAATTTTCTTCTTCATAACGCACTCCTCATCACATTAGCGAAATTCTTCGTCAGCAGGCGTAGCCTCTACAGCGATTTGATAAGCATCTAAAATGGAGTCGCGTTCCTCAGGATCGGTCAATCCAACAAGATATTGTTCACCCTTTTCATCTTCAACGCGCATCAACAGCGCTTCCCCGTTCGATTGCAGCAAAGCATAAGTCTGATTTCTCATATCAAATAAAGCCTCAACTGCGTATTGTTTTTCAATACCTTTTTCATCTTCAATGGTTATAAGATCTCTTTCCCTACTGCTCACTTTTCGTTCACCTCCACTAAAAATCTTCCCGGTTACTTTACCCGTTCTTCTCTGCTTCTATAATCGTACAAAATGAAATTCAATAGCGAAGGCGAATAGGGAGTTTAGTTATGGATATATCTAAAAAAATAGTTATTTATTCGTCTATTGGAGAATGAAACTTTAAGAAATGATTAAAAAAATGTTTTTACAATATCGTGTTGTGAATGACATTCATGGCAGTACCAATTAATTTCTAAAGCATCTTCTGTGAGGGTATGTATAGTTTCTTTTCTGCACTTTTTACAGTATTCTTTTTTCTGACGTGTCTTTGACAATATAACCCCTTCCTCTCTTGCATTTTTAATTTTATGCTTCGTATAAAAATAACCATTGATACGGTACCTAAAGAGGATTGCAATAGCAATTGCAATCCTCTTCTCACATGGCAACTTTTAGATAACAAGGAAATGAAACATCTAATCCCACTTTTTACAGTGTCGGTTGTTTCTAAAAATTAGTATGTCACCCTGATCAAGAAATAAACATCCATAATTTACCATGTATATACTTCTTGGCCCCTAGGAAACTTAAGAAAAACAAGGAGGTGACACAACATGGCAAACAACAAAAGCAGCAACAACAATGAATTATTAGTATACGGTGCTGAACAAGCAATCGATCAAATGAAATATGAAATCGCTAGCGAATTTGGTGTAAACCTTGGTGCTGATACAACTGCACGTGCAAACGGATCAGTAGGTGGCGAAATCACAAAGCGTCTTGTGCAATTAGCTGAGCAACAACTTGGCGGCGGACGCTTCTAAGACAACTTTATAATTGATGGCTGAAGGAAGAGTGGGTATCCACTCTTCCTTTTATTATGGACATTTTCTATTTATCGTCATAAGCAGAAAGCCACATAAAGCATGACAAAACAAAAAACTGCCAAAGAAGGCAGCTCTCTGTATAACAAGGGTATTGTGACTTATGCCCTTATAGGCAGCTTGAATAGTATACGTAAAATAGTAGATTGTATTCACTGATAAAATTCTTTTTTTATATCTAGAAGAATAATGAAACATGATATGGAGACGTTAAGTGTGTGCATAGTAAGAAAGGTGGCACATTATTATGAATATGTTAAGGAGGATAACAATGGGTATTTTAAGTGGAAATCCTACAGATGAACCGATGCATTATGGTGAAGTATTTGGAACATGGTCGTTTCTTTCTGCTTCAAAAGGATTAGTAGCTGGTTATCAAACGTTTCTAAATCATGTAGGAGACAAGGATCTACATAAGTTGGTACAAGAAACGATTGAACAATGTCAGCAGGAAATGAAAGGTGTAGAAAAGCTATTAAAAGAAAATGGAGTGGCTTTACCTCCAACTCCGCCTGAACGTCCAGAAGCTTGTTTAGATGATATTCCAGTAGGTGCACGTGTTCAAGATCCCGAAGTTGCTGCGGCTATTTCACTGGATATAGCTGCTGGTCTAGTTGCTTGTAGTCAACTGATTGGCCAATCTATTCGTGAAGATATCGCAGCAATGTTTGGTCAAATTCACATGCAAAAAGTAGCTCTTGGTGGAAAGTTTTTGCGACTTAACAAAGAAAAAGGCTGGTTAGTTCCACCACCTCTTCACAAGTCAAAAAACACGGATTGTTGATAATGAAATTACTATAAAACGTGAAGATTTCACTTTAAGTGAACCATACCACATGCTACGAAACATTGCTTGGAAATCCTCATTTAAGGTGTATTTTTCTTTTTAGTACATGAGTTATTGATAACTTGAGCAAACTACTCAAGATGCAATAGAGAATTATCAACACAACATCTATATTTCAACGACTAGGAAAACTACTGCACAGGAGCAGTAGTTTTTTCCGTTTTTATGTTGTATAGAATATAAAAACATAGTGAACATAATGCTAGATCATGAACAAACGAGTCAAGACGCTATGAAGCATCTAACTACTTCTTTATTAACATAATACCAATTTTCAAAAATAACATGTAGAGAAGCTCTCTATGGAAAAATAAAGAGCTTTTTCTCGTCAACGAATTCTCCATTTTGATAAAGATTAAGTGTATATCAATGGATTGCATAAAATAAGTAAACAAGACCATATTAAATATGAATACTAGGTATAAAATTAAATATGAATGATAGGTATGAAAAGTATAGTCCATTCCAAATTATGGGAGATTGTATATGGATAATTATAAAAATGACAATACTGCAAGACGCTATATTGCTCATGTTAGTACCTTTGGAACGACTCAAATTCATTTAAGAAACCCCTATATTGTTGCTTGGTGGTCAGCAGCTTTTCCAGGGTTTGGGCACTTACTACTGTCTAAATACCTTCGCGGCTTTGTATTATTTATATGGGAGGTCATTATAAACCTTAAATCTCATGTGAATTTAGCCATGATTTATTCTTTTCAAGGAAACATTGATATGGCCAAAGACGTGCTTGATACAAGATGGCTTCTTATTTATATTCCCGTTTATATTTTTGCTATATGGGATAGTTACCGAACAACCGTTGATTTAAATAAAATATACGTGTTAGCTGAAAGAGAAAATCATCAGTTCAACTCCTTTAGTATAGGATCCATGGAAATAAACTATTTAGATAAACGGAATCCCATCTTATCCGTTATCTGGTCCTTGTTGATGCCAGGTCTAGGACAACTCTATATTCATCGGATCATTGGTGCTTTCTTTGTTATCATTTGGGCAGTCGTTTTCTTTTATTATTCTCATCTACTTGAGGGTATTTCTCTTCTATTTTTAGGAGAAATACAACAGGCTACTTCCGTTTTAAATAAAGAATGGTTGTTATTTTTTCCTTCTCTATATGGTTTTGCTACCTTTGATTCCTATATGAATACCGTTGAGAATAATAAACTTGTTGAAAGAGTGCAGAAAAACTTCTTCGAGAAAATGTATCAACACCCAAGCTTTTGTATTGTGAAAGGAAAAAAGGTGGAGTGAAAATATGCAAATCTTTTCTACATTTGAATACTCCAGTTACATAGAATTAGCTATTTCCGATCTAGAAAAAAAAGGAATAAAGAAAGAGGACATATTTATCGTTCCTCTTAATAATAGAACGGAAGTCCGCCGGATTTTTGATAGCCTTCATCGAGCAGATGGTGTTTCTCTTATTGATTTAGGAATGGCTCTAGCCACAGCCTTTTCAGTCATTGGTGCAAGTATTGGTTTTAAACTAAGCTGGGGACCTATTTATTGGGGGATTATTAGTGCTTTTAGCGGATTTATCTTAGGATTAGGAATTAAAATATTTATGTTTAAAGTAATCAGGAAAAATCAACGGCTTCTACGTGGCAAACATTCCGAAGTCATACTCATTGTTGATTGTCATGCTGCGGACGCCGAAGCGGTTGAACAAACTTTGTGGAAAAATCTTGCCTTAGGTGTTTCAAAAGTTAGACCTGATGGCTTATAAAAATAAGTCATCACCGTACAATATAATGGCCAGATACAGGATGAATGAATTACTATTCAGGATTAGAGATAACTTCCTTAACACATTGAGGAAGTTTTTCTGTTTTTAAGCTGTATACTCTTTAGTTAGCATAATGTCATTTATTAGAACCAAAAAAGCTGTATGAAGAATCTTATTCAGGCAGTCTTCTGTTTAAAATTTTATTGATTGCGACTCTCTAACTTCTGCATATTTTCCCATATCATTTGAATTTATTAAATGTCATTACAATTTCCTTTTATTTCTTAATAAAATAACAATCGATATCAAAGCAACAGTATTAATTAATTCTAAAAGAGGACTTATTCTGTCTAAAAATAAACTAATCATGTTCTATAACATTTGCTTCTCACAACCTTCTAATTAAAATCAAAAGATTAAAAACAAATTATAAAACTACTTTTAGACAACCTATTGAAATATTTCAAGAAAAAACACTGTTAATCGGGAAGTTCTAAAAAATCATCTAAGTGTGTTTCAAGCTCAACTTTTATATCGCTAAGTGACTCACCAACTAGTTCTCCTATTACTTTGCTTCCAAAGATTTTTTTCGAGAGTGGTATACCTAAAAACGTACGGCTACATTTCCAAACTACTACGTTATAAAAATCAAGCATACCTCCTTCTATATCATCATTGATAAATATAATGACTACAGATTCATACCCTTCATCAAAATGATCACCGTTCGTAACCTCAAACTTCACAAAAAGGTCTAAGTTTTGTTTCTGAAATAAAGGCGTATATATTTGTTCGAGTTTCATCGTGACATCTCTTAATTCTTGTTCGATTTTATTGATTCTGTTTCTTAGCTGTAATGTAAATTCTCTCTCACCGTATTTCATTTATAATCACCATTTTCCAAAATTAAGGTTGAGTAACAATTCTACGCATAAAAACAAAATTTCTGTATTGTATACTTCATACATTCTTAGTTAGCATACTTACCGCTATTGGTACTAATAAAAAAAGAGATTGAGACATAGCTAAATCAATCGAATCTACAGACGAACAAATGGGATAAATGAAACCTACGTTCACCCTAACAATAAAAAATCAGAACAATTAATCGATACTATTGATTAACTGTTCTGATTTTTCTTCAACTAAAATACTTTTGTCCCAGCCTCTTTTCAGAAGTCACATATATTAAATGTTGTTCTACCATCCTTTTTGATTTCTTAATGTGGTAATATGAGCAATATGATGCTTTCCATGCCAAGCGTAAGTGGCTATTAATTGCTCAATCGTCACTTCCCCGTTTTCAGGGTGGTGGATCGTTTTCTTTAAATCTATTTCATCAAGTGAGTTTAACACTTTATGAAGACGCTTATGTAAAGCTGAAAAAAGTTGGAGAGAAATTTCTATCGGTAACTCATTATCAGGAAGATTCGACCAAGCCACTTCATCATATGCCTTAATAGTAGGCTCTTGCTCTGTTAACCCTAATTTAAAACGGGTATAAGCATTCATATGGGAGTCAGCTAAATGATGGACAACTTGACTTAATGTCCAACCGCCTTCTCGATAAGGCGTAGCTAACTGCTCGTTTGTCAGCCCTTCTACAGCATAAGCTAATTGCTTTGGTGCATCTCCAATGTCATGAATCCAACCTTGAATATCCTCTTTTTGAATATCTTCTTTCACCGTAAATTTCCCAATCGGATATTGATTAAACATACACCCTCATCCCTTTCTATTGCTATCAATATCTATTATAGCAACTTTAGGTGCATATGAGTTTAAATATTCAGAATCCATACTTCCCGATAAAGTATTCCAAATTATGAATACAGTGTACACTTTCAGTTAGCATATTGCCGTTTATCCCCAATAAAAAATAATGTAGTCTCCCTTTACTATGGTTCATGATAAGTATTCCTCTAAATTAAGGCCACTTTCAACTAAAATAATAACCGTATAGATAAACATTCCGTAAGATTAAGGTGAGGTGATTAAAATGAGCAATAATTATAAAAGCTATTTCTACAGTAAGTTCTTTTTAGTATATTTTATTACACTTTCATTATTTATTATCGTTGATATCGTAGAATCAGGAAGAATTACACTTTTTTCTTTGGGAGACAGCTGGAATTTCATTTTATATCAAATTGGTTTTTGTTTAATTGCTATTGGCTTTTTTAGTGCATTCATTGCAAACTTATTATCGAAAATGAAAAAAAGATAAGTAATTAATTAAAGATTGGAAATAGAAAATACATACTATATATGTTTCTAGTTAACATAAAATCTCCTATTATATATTAAGCTTTATTATTTAAATACTGAGTAAGTAAATGAACTGCGCTGTCTTGTTTTTTCTCTACTGCAACCTCTAAAGGTGTTTTCCCATCATCTTTTTTTATCTCGATATCTGCACCTTTTTCGATGAGAAGTTTAATCATATTTTCATCTCCTAGCAACGAGGCCTCATGAAGACTCGTCCATCCACCGCTTTGTTTTGCATTTACATCTGCGCCTTTTGTAAGCAACAAGTCTACAGCTTGAATTTGCTTATTTGCTACTGCTGCATGAAGAGGCATGTTTTCATTCGAATTTTTAGCCTTAATATGAATATCCGCCCCTAGCGACAACAATAACTTAGCGCTATCCACTTGCCCAAAATAACAAGCTAAATGTAAAGGTGTCCACCCATCTGAATTAAAAGCGCTAAGTAAAGATGGCTCTTTATTTAATAACGCTTTTATCTCTTCACTTTCTCCATTCACCGCCGCATTTGTTATTTGATCAATATATTCCACTTTACATCCCCCTAATATATAGAAATACCTTGATTATATTTCCATTTTATCATAATTTTGTGGATGAACACGATATTCAAAAGTAGTTACCATAGAAATCAACAAATAGCTGCTATTAGTAAATTAGAAAGCCATCTTATCCTGATTTTTCGTACTCCATAAGATATTCCTACGCCAAAGTTATCTATACTTGATGATAGGGCAAAACCTAAAATGAATAACCATTCCATTTTGTATTCTCCTTTTGATGATAATATTGAGGAAATTTGCTTACTTGTTGCATATATTGTTGATAAACCTTCAATAAAATAAATACTGCGCGTTGAAAAATATAAAGAGGTGAATCGCAATGTCTAACACCAAAAATGAACAAAACCTTGGTCTGTTATTGAGGTCTTTATTAAAGAAAAATGCTTTATCTATGCGGAAGCTCAGCTCACTTACGGGGATTGATACGGCGACTGTTTCACGGATTATAAATGGAAAGCAGCAAGCAAATCTACATCATTTAAAGCAGTTTGCGCATTATTTAAATACGCCTCTTGAAGCATTAATTGACCCTGCTGGAGCTGCTTCAAACAATACAGAAAATGAAGTAGAAACAGGCATTCATTACTCCATTGATAAAATTCAAGAAATACTTAAATCTTTTGATATAGTGGATACAAACTTTACGATTGAACGTGTAAAACAAGAACTAACAAAATACAAGCAATATGCACAGACCGACGAAGGACACAGCATGATTCTAGATAACTTTCAATCCAAAATAGAGCAAGTAGGCAGCGTTGGTACCTTTATTGATCAATTAAAGCAAATGTATCTTGAATATTGTAGCGAAGAAACCTCGGCTGCCAAGCGCTCTATTTTGGGAAGTGCGCTATTGTATTTTATTTTGCCTACCGATATTATCCCAGACTACGTCTTTCCAATTGGATATCTAGACGATGCAATAGCTGTACAACTAGTGATGAATCAACTTACGGAATAAAGACTGCGTTTTATTAAGGGAACTGAACGCGGCATACCGCTATTTATTGTGAAAACGGAACTTTTTCTGGACGATGAGCAGGTAAATACTCTATTGCTTTCTTTAATTTAGATAATTCCTTTGGCACAATCTTTTTGATGATTTTTTCTTTTTCACATGGTTTGCATGACTCATGGTTACATCTATGCGCACACATACCTAAAGGAATTTTCTCTCCTACAAATGGATCTATATAGACTCCATTTTCAAATAACTTACTTTTAATAAAATTTTCATTTTGCAATCTGCAGCAATTAACACAATAGTACATTTGTTTTTCACTCTCTTTCTTATACTTGATTTTGAAATATCTTATGAGAACTCATCAACAGAAGTGCTTGTTCCTACATGGAAAGTTGAAAAAATCTCAACAAACGTTGAAGAATACTCAACACACGTTACTTACAAACATGTGGTTTAAGTATGACATCATACAGAGTGTCATACATCGAGGAGGGATAATGGTGAAAACAAGAGGTATTATTAACGCTGTAATCGGTATTTGGTTTGTTATTGCCCCTTGGATGCTTGGGTTTTCATACGATGCAGGGGCTACTTCAGCAAGTATTGTATTTGGCAGCCTTCAAGTGATTATGTCTTTTTGGGGAGTTACTAAATCCGGATGGAATTCATGGCAAAATTGGATTTCGCTCATTACCGGATTATGGTTTATTCTTTTTCCCTTTATTTATTCATTAACAGACGGGGTGCTTTGGTCTAGCGTCGTACTTGGGTTAATGACCGTATTACTTAGTTTATGGAGCTTGAACTCTAAAGCAAGATTAAAATTAAAAGCTGTAAGTTAAAAAGCGAATAATATTCCACTTTTTGCTTAAACTACTCAAGATACCGCAACGTATCGACTATGTGAGAAATAATTCTCCTAGCAGAAAAGCTCCCTACGGAAATAGGGAGCTTTTTCTGCTTTTTATGTAAGGCTTGTACAGATTTAGTCAACGCAATGTATTTTATAGAAAGCTATAAAAGAGAAAAGGTAGATCACATTTGCGATCTACCTTTTCTCTCCATTACGGAGTCATCATTACTTTTTTAACACCGGTATCCATATTTCACTTTTAAAGGTTGGCGACGTTACATTTTTATGTTCATTCCATAAGATTTCCGGTCCTTCTACTTGTTCATAATTTGAGGATGGAAACCATTCTGAATAAATTCGTCCCCATACATCTTGTAATGTGTCAGGAAATGGCCCGACTGCTTCGAATACAGCCCATGTTCCAGCGGGCACTTCAAGTTGTACTAAATGATCGGGACAATCCTTAGTTGTGGCTACACCGATATAATGGTCCAGCTGCCCTTTTTCCTCCATTCTCCCTTCAGAAAAGTTCACAGATGCACTAAGCAAACCTAATGGTGTAACATTAGAAAGTTCTTTTAATTTACGTATTGTTTCATCGTTCAAGCTTTCCCACATAGCAGCAATCTTTGGGTTAACTCCATGAAAAATTATCGGAACTCTTTCTTTAATACCAACGATATGAAAGGCCTCTTTTTCCTCAATTCGATAATTCATTTCATTTCCTCCTTTAATTGATAACTGAAAGGTCATTTTTGGAAATGCTTTAAGTGAACTCCCATTTTTTTTAGCTTCCGAAGGAGTTATACCGTGTAGATTTTGAAAAGCCCTTGTAAACGAATCCGGTGAGCTGTAATTGTACTTGATCGCAACATCAATGACTTTGATGTTACTATCTTTAAGTTCAAATGCTGCAAGTGTAAGACGTCTTCGGCGAATATATTCTGATAAAGTAATGCCTGCAAGAAAAGAAAACATCCTTTTAAAGTGATACTCAGAGCAAAGAGCCAGCCTTGCTACTTCTCTAAAATCGATATCATTGGTTAAATTCTCCTCAATATAGTGTAAAGCTCTATTCATATTTCTAAGCAAATCCATTTGTATGACCTCCCTTATTATCAGAATAGCAGGATTTGAATAAGGCTATCCGACATTTCATGCACAGTTATGCAGGCTTTTTCCTTCTGTTCATAAGTTCCTACAAACTTAAACAAGCTATTCAAAATGCAATTTCAGCTAGCATAATAACTTTAGAAAACAACAAATAAAGAGCCTTAAATTATAAGCCTCTTTATTTGTTCTCTATTTACCTGTGGACTTGCCTTGGTTTTTATGAGTAAATCCCAACTAAAATATCAATTACACTGCATCTGTCATTATATATAAATTGGATGGGATAATTTTGTTTTCTAAAATTAAGTATGGATGGCACTTCATTAAAGCAAGTTTAAGAACTTCTGGTACTCTCTCTTCATCATAAGCGCATACTAAATGTAATCCGCCTTTATTTACTAATTTGTCTGCTTCATTTTCAAACTCTTCTAAAATAGGTACAATTCCTTCTTGCTGTCCCCATTCTACATGAGCCCATATTTGAAAAGATCTATTGTTTTTATAGAAGGGATCTAAGTGTCGAGAGAGATGTTCAAAGATTATAGCAGGCTGAAAACTTCCACTTGAACAGTAATAATCAAAATTATTAATAGTATGTATATATGTTAATTGGTCTTCAGTTAGAATTTCCTCTAACTTTTCAAAAATTAATGGAATTAATCTTTCACTTTCTATAACTAACGTATGCCTCTCCTGTTCAATTCCCGACACAATATAAGACACAAGATTATCTAAGTAACTTCTCATGTCGTCAATATTATAGTAAATATGAACGCTTTCATTATTCTGTATTAATTGAGCAAACTGATTTTTCAAGTGTGTACGCTCCCTTATATAAAATCAACCTAAATTTCAAGAATCTTAAACTAGTAAATTGTCTATTCGTTAGAACAATTCTACGCTTTGCATTCTTATCTGTCAAAACTGGATGTTCTCCCATTTATTTTGGGGTGTACAGCTGTTTTTAGAGCAGTGTAGCTATATTGATTGCAAACGGTATAACGTTTGCGGCAATTATTCTGGCGTCTTGACTAAAGAATACTATACCCCTTTTCAAATACGATTAAAGCCTAACAAGAAATAATGACAGAATTAAGTTTACTTATTCTTTCAAATAAATCTTCGCGTAGCATGGATAGAAGCATCACCCATCTATTTTTTAGTTTGTATAGCCTACAAAATAGCTATCATAACACGCGTTACAAGTAGAAAAAAGATCTTAAACTTCTAGGGAAGTTCAGGATCTTCAAATAAAAAGCTCTTATTTTTTTAATGTTATAGGTACACAAATATCACAATAATCAATCTCATTATTGTCACCATAATATCGTTCAAAGATTGGCCTTGGATCAACTTCATAACCCGCTTCTAACAAGCCAGAAAAAATGGTAGCCCACGCTTTTTGAATTTCTTCTGCAGTATGCTTAACTTTGTATATTGCATACTGTCCCCCTACTAATTGATCTTCACTAAAATCATCGTCAACGTAATATTCACTAGAAATGACGATACCAGCATCATAACGACAATTCTCAGGCGCTGTTTCTTCAGGATTGTCCCGTGCGATGCTCAGAATTATTGAATCTTTAGTAAACAATCCCTTCTTTTTAGCCAAACGTTTTAACTTCTCCATCACTTTAACATTATGAGGACCATATGGCCCAACTTGTCTCACATATGCAATTCGGTAATTTGGTAAAGTATCAATCTTCATATTCATCTCACTCTGCCCCTTTTTCATCAATATTTACTACAATGAAAAAGTTATCACTATTTAAAAAGATAATCACTTAAATTTTTAAAAATTTACCATTTATACAAATACAGTTTATATAAGCGCGGTTCTAAGCATAAAAAAGGAGCTCAAGAACTATTGAACTAGTTCTTGAGCTCCTCCTTTTACCCAATGTTCTGGGATTGCTAAAGCAGACGGCAACTTTGTATGTACATTTCCCTTTGCCGCATTCACCTGTGCCTGAGTAAGAAAAATACTTCCTGTCAGGTCGGCACCGCTCAAATCAGCATCCCTAAAGTCTGCACCAATAAGATCAGTTAACCGGAGATCAGCATCTCTAAGATCAGCAGCTATAAATAACGCTCCCTTTAAATTAGCTCCTCTAAGATTAGCTCTTCTTAGGTTAGCACCGATATAGTCACTACTACGCTTGAATTTCTTTCCCAACTTTTTATTAGATGTTTTAGGACGTACCAATTCACTTGTACGTACAAGCAAGTCCTTCACTTTCATTCGATGTTCATGTACATCAATTTTTAAAATATCCTCTGGGCTTTGTTTGATCAGGCTTTCAGTTTCTTCAAAAGAAATTTTTAAATCATTGTGAATTGGTTTTGTAGCTTGAAATTGGAGTGCCTCACTTAAATACCACAGCATTTCATGCAGCTGCTGAACAATAGGAAATACCTCAAACATTTCTTTAGTCCTTGTTTTGTTAGCTCTCCAATCATTTCCTATATATATAACTTGAGAAACTCTTTGACCTGCACCAAAACACTCATACCCCACACAGCCTTTGAATCCCGTAGTGATAAGGTTTTTATGAATGGAACATGAATAGTTTGGCTGTAAATGACGACAAGGAGTCCCGCCATCTTTATTAAATGCGAAATCAGCAGATTGTGCATAAGGTAAAGCTACGCAGCACAAACCAAAACAACTTGAACAGTCGGAACGTAAATTATCTCGAATATCATTATTTATTTCTAATTTATTAGACAAAACAACCATTCCTCTCATGTTAATAGCGACCAAAAGGAAAATAAAGTTAATTCCCACTTATATTTAGTGTGTAAAATACAAATTTTTTTAGTAAATTCTTTCGTAAACCTTAAAGAAAGTTACCTATTTACAGTACCTTCTATTGCTACTAAATACATTATGCTATCAATCCCAAGCCCTGTATCTATAAGCACAGCTTTATTTTCTCCGATAAGCAAAAAAGAATGGACTTTTTCCCAATGCCCACATTCGCTAATGGCATAAGTTTTATCATCAATCGTTTGCACTGTAAACCAAGAATCTTTAATCATATAACAGGCAGTGACTTACTACTAAGTTCGATATTTATACGATTATGTCCTCTCAAAACCTTCAATTATTCAGAAAATAGAATGTATGCCATATGCTGCTTCTAAGTATTAAAAAGAGCATCTAATTACCACATTAGATGCTCTTTCTTTTTCCCTTTGTTTATTCATTAACAGACAAGGTACTTTCGTCTAGCTGTTTTAAATAATTACGAAAACGAATTTTCGGATTTAATTCTGTATTTGTAATATGCTTTACATAGCCAATTGAACTTTGAGTGATATCATAGTCACTGATTTTATTTGAACGATATTCAATAAAAGGAGGAAGGTAGGTCATGCCAACTAAACTAGCAGATGCCTGGAATGGCTTTGTTATTTCGCTTACTGAAAATAAATTATACCCACCCGCTTGATAAGAATGTTCAGGCGAACCGATGGAAATAGCCAACACCCACTCCTTTCCCGTAAGCTTCGTTCCGCCACGGCCATGAGCCCACCCAAAGGTAAACACTTCATCAAACCACTGTTTTAAAAGTGGCGGGCTGCTGTACCAGTATAATGGAAACTGAAAAACAATACGATCATGAGCAAGAAGCAGCTGCTGTTCAACTTTCACATCAATGGGTTGATCACAATATGTTTCATAAAGATCATGAACCGTTACATCCGTTTGATTCAAAGCTGATTCCTTCCATTTTTTATTTACTCGAGAAGATTCAATATGTGGATGTGCAATGAGTACTAATGTTTTCATATATAGACCTCCTTGTTATTTTTGGTATGATTATATTGTATATTTTGTAATAAATTAGAGGAAGTACGCACATTAATTAAACATAGTATAAAACTGTATACTACAGGGAGTGAAAATGGATGAGAAACCAAAAAGTAGGCTTCGATTATTCCCCCAGTAAAGTCGGGTGCCCGGTCGAAACCACATTAGACGTAATAGGTGGAAAATGGAAAGGAATTATACTTTATCATCTCATTGATGGAAAGAAGCGTTTTAATGAGTTCCGAAAACTATATCCTGCCATTACACAGCGCATGCTGACTTTACAATTAAGAGAGTTAGAAAAAGACGGGATTGTTCACCGTGAAATCTATAAAGAAATCCCCCCAAAAGTAGAGTACTCCCTAACCGAATTCGGAAGATCTCTCGAACCAATCATTTTGCTTATGAAAGACTGGGGAGAAACGCATAAGAACAGAATTATTAATGCGAGAGCAATGGAAAAAGAAGAAATTTAAATATAAATTATATTTATTAATAGATTAGTGCACTTTAGATATGGCCTATACACGAGTAGTTACTGTAATGTAATAAGCTAAAAAAGTGCTTGGATAAATATTATCCAAGCACTTTAAAAATTAATTATGTATGACTTTTCTTTTTAATTTGTACACCTGTATAAATAGAATTACCTATTAATATTGCGGTTCCTAGAAGCCAGCCCACCGTAGGAGAGTGCTCGAATACATCTTTCAAAGCCAGCCCTAAAGAAATGGCTGCTATTCCTAGCATTAATAAAAGTACAGTAATGCTTTGCTGTCTTTGCATATATGCCCCCCTCACCTGCTTTTTCTTCTAAATTATTGTTTTTCTGTCTGCTCTTTTTGCCCAACAATCCAAGCTAAAGATAAAATTGAAACAGTTACAACTGCTGCCGTTAACATCCCTATATCCCCCTCTTATTCCTTATAATTACATTGTAACATACTTTTAGAACAGTGCTTACACATGCTTATTCTATCTAGACTTTGTTGCTTTAAAAGTATAACCGGTACAAAAAAGCCCTACTTTTAGGGCTTTTCATTTTAACACATATAATATGATTCATTGAAATTCTCACTTCCCCTTAAAAAATCAGAGTTAAAATCTTTTAACTCATAAAGATCGGGAAGGTTATACTTAGAAGGAACTTTTGGAGGAACAAATCTATACTTAGAACGTATCATTTTCTTTACGTACGGTTTGAAAGTCTCGTCAAAAAGAGCCTCCCAATCGGTCGATGGAGTAAAAACAGTAAAACGTTTTTCCTTGCCATAAACCTTCTCAACGAAGTAACGATAGAGAGAATTATTAAACACTAAGTCATTTCCTTGACCAAATACATAATAGTCGCCTGCACGTATTCTAAGAAATCCTGACGTTGGCTTCATACTATCATTTACGTACACAGACCCTTGAATCAAACGATTAACAACAGAAAAAGCAAATGTAGGAGTCTTAAATGATGCTTTTAAAATGTTGTGTATCTTATGATAATCTTTTGGTTCTAAACAATGCATTTGATCTCCCTCCTTAATAAAGTATTTGTTTATCTATTTCTTTCTAGTTAACACAAAACATGTCATAGGCTATTTAAAAAATTAACTGCCGCTATCCTTCTTTAGTAAGTAAATAAGAAGGATGTTGCAACCCCGTAGGTTTATAAAGCTCATCATGTGTGTATTTAAACCCTAATTTATTAAGTAATTTTGCAGAGTCTCTATTTTTAGGGTTATGCCCCGCAAATAAACTGCTTACCTCAAGGTTAGTAAAAGAGTAATCTATGACTGCTTGACTTGCTTCTTGAGCTATTCCCTTTCCCCAATAAGCACGTTTTAAGTGTATGCCAAACTCCAGAGTTTTACCTTGAATATTGTAAGGTCGCACACCACAGCAACCTACATGTTCGTTCGTCTGGAGTAAAAAAACAGGCCAGTACTGAATGTTATGTTGACGATACATATCTATTTCTCTATCAAGTCTATTTTGCACTTCCTCCACAGACATTTTTCCATTTGCCACAATAAATTTCGTTACGTTTTCATCTCCCCAAAGAGAGTTTGCATATTTAACATCATCACTATGCCAAATGGAAAATCCTAACCTTTCCGTTTTCAAGAAATACTCTCTCATATACGTATCCTCTTCTCTTTTTACGTTTATATATTTGTTAATTAATACCACACAAGATTATTTTACTGTAAACTGAATACTATACTCTTTAGATTTAACATTATCTAATTTATTAAAATATCGTAAATCAACACTTTAATAGGAGGAACTTATGATATCGCTTCATAGAATTTTAAAATTGCGTGATTTAGAAATCTTCCATGTATCAAGGAATGGAAGAATTATATCTTATGTAGTTATTGAAGACACTCGAAATCCATTTACAGAAGAAGATAAAAAACTAGATCCATTATGTTATATGGATGCAGAAGATATTGACGCGATTTTAAACGTTTTTAGGATTTCGATCATTAATGATGAAAAATTAAACGAAGAAGATTCAGACCTTATAACGTCGTTCTTTTCAGACTTTGTTAATAATACAAATTTAACAAACTTTATTATTAAGGAATACATTCAAGAAGATTTGTATGATCATGAGGTTAATCTAAAATTCTTCAATAAAATGTTAAAGAATATAGGTTCAAATTATAGTATTGAAGAATTTGATGAAATGAACTGGATTTATTTATCTCAGGATTAAAATATAAACTGTGTACACAACCACTCTCTTAGACACACAGCAAAAAAGAGAACCCTTAGGGAAGTAAGAGTTCTGAAAAAGTCACTTTTATAGAATATGCAGCTTTTTATACATCCTTAATTTAGTTGGTTTTTCATTAGGAGGACCAATTAAATCGATGAATCAAAAGTGCACCTCTTATTCATATGTTAGAACACATCAAAAGTATTATTTATATTTAAAAATATGTTATAGTTTAATTCCAATAATCGTTCATACTTGAATACGTATAAATGAACCCTTACAAAAAAGCAGCCTCGCTTGCCAATGCCGAGGCTGCTTTTTCTTATTTTTTAAGGACTTTTGTCTTAAAAATGGACGTCTGCCCCGCGAACAAATACTTAGAAATCACATATTATAATATATCTTCTAAGTGAAGGAGGTATGCTATTATGGAAAACTTAGTTAGCTATATTAAAGATTTAGGCTTTCCAATTGCCCTATCTTTTTACTTACTTGTTCGCATTGAAAGCAAATTAGATCGAATTACAGAGCTGCTTCAAGTTCTTATTGAAAAAAAGGACAAGCAATAAGCAGACTGCTATTTATACCCAAAGCGAACTCGTGCCTTCGTTTTCAAGATGCAGCACGTTCACTTCTGTTCCTTTATCATACCCATGCTCTCCACCTGGAAGAACAACCAGCGCATTTGCTGCAGCTAATGACGAAATAGCGCCTGACTTGTCCATTCCAACTGGAGTTACAACAAGCCTTCCGCCTTCGTCTGTAATTTCTCCTCGCACCATTCTCGTAAATGCATTAGGCTCTTTAAAACGTCCGTTTAACACCGCTTTTGTTTTATGTAAATGGGGCGCCGGTGAATGCAAAAAGCTGCGAACAATTGGACGAACAAACAGTTCGAACCCGACATAGCAAGCAGATGGGTTTCCTGATAGTCCAAACAGCAGCTGCCCGTTTCGTTCTGCGACTGTTGTGACGCTTCCCGGCCGCATCGCAATTTTGTTAAACAGCACATTCGCACCAAGCTTTTCATAAATAGCCGGCAAATAATCATAGTCCCCAACGGATACCCCACCGGTTGTCAGTAAAATATCCACTTCTTCGAGCGCTTTTTCTACCGCTTCATAGCAGCGGTCAAAGTCGTCTTCAAGCTTTCCTAAGTATTTCGGAACCCCGCCGCTTCTTATAATTTGCGCGAGTGCCATATAGGAGTTGCTGTTGCGGATTTTTCCTGGTTCTAACGGCTCGTTCACATCAAGCAGTTCGCTGCCCGTTGTTAAAACCCCAACAACCGGCTGCTTCACGACAGCGACATCGGCATAGCCAAACGTAGCTAAAAAAGCCGTGACGCCCGGATTGATTCGCGTCCCTTTTGAAACAAGCACGTCTCCTTTTTTCGTTTCTTCTCCTTTTAATGCAATGTGCTCCCACTTTGAAGCCCGCCGGCTTAACGCCATATACGTCTTTCCTTCTTTTTCATAAGACTTCGTTACTTCAAGCATTACAACCGCATCACATGAATGAGGCACCTGCGCTCCTGTCATAATGCGCACCGCTTGAAACGGCTTTACTTCTCCTTCAAAAACAGAGCCGGCGCCAATTTCACCTACTACTTCGAACTCGACAGGATGTTCACTTGAGACTTCTACACAGTCTTGCGCTCGAATTGCAAAGCCGTCATAAAGCGATTTATTAAAATGAGGAACGTTTTGGTCGGCGATAATATCTTCTCCTAAATAGCGTCCGTAGCTTTCGGTGATTGATACGCGTTCAATGCTGCCTTTTCTTTTATATGTCATAACTTTTTCAATTGCTTCAGGAATTGAAATAGGTGTTCTGCTTTCTAACATACATTCTTCACTTCCTTTATGTCTGTTCACTTTTTACGCTATGGTGTAAAATCATAGCATATCTCACTATTTCTATCATACAACAAAATTTACTGAAAAAGGATGAAAACACCGATGTCTTCTTTTACACATTTTAATGACCAAGGCCGTGCCAATATGGTCGATATTAGCGAAAAATCTATTACTCGCCGCGTTGCAACAGCTCGTTCAAGTATACTTGTTAACAAAGAAATTCACGAAGCCATTGTAGAACATAAAATCGGAAAAGGCGACGTACTTGCTGTCGCGCAAGTAGCGGGAATCATGGCAGCAAAACGTACGTCTGACATTATTCCGATGTGTCACCCTCTTCTATTAAAAGGCGTAAACCTTTCATTCGACTGGGACACAAGCAATGATCAGTACCGTTTATTAATAGAAGCAACGGTTAAAACCGAAGGCTCAACGGGTGTTGAAATGGAAGCTTTAACCGCTGCTTCCGCCTGTGCACTAACCGTTTATGATATGTGCAAAGCCATTGATAAAGGAATGATTATCGGCGAAACATATTTGCTTGAAAAATCAGGCGGCAAAAACGGTGACTACAAACGCACAGAAGCGTAAAGGAGGTACATAATGAGCGTACACGAACATAAATCCAAAGCAACGCAGCCTGTTCGCTGCAAAGTTATTACGGTATCAGACACGCGTACAAAAGAAACCGATAAAAGCGGCGCGCTGATGATGGAACTTCTGAAAGAACATGACATGCAAGTCGCCTCCTATGAAATTGTAAAAGACAATCAAACGTCGATTCAACAAGCGATACTTGCCGGATGCAGTGATGATGGCATCGACGTTGTTCTGACAAATGGAGGGACAGGCATCACAAAACGAGACGTCACAATTGAAGCCGTTCAAGCGCTGATTCATAAAGAAATCGTTGGATTTGGTGAGCTGTTTCGCATGCTGAGCTACATCGAAGACATTGGCAGCGCAGCAATTATGAGCCGGGCAATTGCCGGGACGATTAACGAAAAAGCCGTTTTCTCTACACCGGGATCAAGCGGTGCTGTTCGTCTAGCCATGACCAAGCTGATTTTACCTGAGCTTCGCCACGTTGTGTGGGAATTAAAACGCCAGCGCTAACAAAATGCCTATGCGCGCGCATAGGCATTTTCATTAATCATAGTCTTTATGTACCCACTCATCTTCTGGAATGCCTAAATCTTCTCCAGAAAAACGCTCTTCTTTAAACGGATCTCCTCTAAGATGAAAGCCGTTTTGCTCCCAAAAGCCAGGATGATTTTCATCAATGACTTCAAAGCCTCGAAGCCATTTAACACTTTTCCAAAAGTACAAATGCGGAACAACCAATCGTAGCGGATATCCATGCTTAGCTGTAAGCGGCTCTCCGTTAAAGGAATGAGCAAGAAGAATATCGTCTCTCAGTAAATCTTCTACCTCAATGTTTGACGTATAGTCATTGTCTCCGTGCAGCATGATGTATTTACTTTTTAACTCTACGCCGATTGCTTTTAAAAAGTCTGTAAACAGCACGCCCGTAAATTCATTATCAAGTCTTGTCCATCTCGTTACGCAGTGAATATCACATTTCACCGTCGTTTGCGGCATGTCCAATATCTCTTGATATGAAAGGGTCACTTCCTTGTCTACTAATCCAAATACGCGAAGCGTCCACTCCCCTAGGTTATACTCCGGCACGTCTCCTTCATGTAAAATAGGAAAGCGCTCTGTTACTACCTGACCCGGAGGCACTCGTCCTTCGTACTTTGGATCAATTTCTGGTGTTTTCATTCGTTTAATACGGTCTGCTTTGTTCATAGGTACCACCTCTTTATTTTTTTATCAGCGTGCACTTTGCTGACTTGTTTGATTCGTTTCGACTCCTTTATCTCGCAGGAAAAACATCGCTGCTAATGTCAGCACGTAAGGGACCATCATCGTAAACTCGGTCGGTATTGAAAAACCTTGCAGCCGTGTACTCACAGCATCCATTAAGCCGAAAAGTATACTTGATGCTAAAATACCAAGCGGATGAGACTGACCAAGCATCATCGCCACAAGTGCGATAAATCCACGTCCTGAAGTCATGCCTTCTGAGAACATCGTGACTTGTCCTAATGAAAGCTGTGCTCCGGCAATCCCACACAGGATTCCGCATGCTGCAATCGCAAACAGCTGATATCTTATTGCTTTTAACCCAAGCGTACTCGCTGCTACTTGATTGTAGCCTACTGCTAGAAGACGAAAACCAAAAATCGTTCGATAAAAAAAGATATAAAAAGCAATAGCTGCTAAAAATGCAAAATAGACAAGCGGTGACTGCCCGGAAACAATGTCGCCTATGACAGGTATATCTTTGATCAAAGGAATATCCCATGTGCCTATTCCCTGCATATTTTTATCGTAATAGGCACCTTTTGTATGAAAAATAGTCCGGAGTAAAAATGTCGTTAAGCCCAGTGCTAAAAAATTAATAGACACCCCAACAACAATTTCATTTGCTTTAAACACCACGACCATCATTCCAAAAAGCAACGCAAAAAGTAAGCTTGCTCCAGCCGCAATCACGATCGCAAAAAAGACATTGTGAGTATAATAGTTGCCCGCAATTCCGCTAAAAGCTCCAATCAAAATCAGACCTTCTAGCCCTACATTAAATATGCCTACGCGCGCGCAAAGCATTCCGCCAAGGGCCGCTAATAATATAGGCGCAACCATTCGCAGCGTTGCATTTAACAGTGACCAATCAAGCAGCTCCACGAATATCAGCTCCTTTCTTTTTGGCTTTCCACCACTGCTTTGTGAACTTTGCTGAGATAAATAGAATGAGTACAGCTTGCATAATACTCGCAATTTCTAACGGAATGTCTGTATTACGCTCTAGCCCCATCGCTCCTGTTTGCAAAGCGGCAAGTAAAAGAGACGTAAAAATAATACCGATTGGATTTGAATTTGCTAACAGAGCAGCCATCACCCCAGTCCACGCATATCCAGGAACGGTGAGCGCACCGTCTACAAATCGGTACTGTGAACCAAGCACTTCAAACCCTCCTGCTAATCCAGCCAAGCTCCCGCTAATAAACATACTGAACAGCATGACTTTTACTTGATGAATACCTCCGTACGCTCCGAACAACGGATTTTTCCCGGATGCGTTTACTTCATAGCCAAACACAGAGTAGCGAAGCACCGTCCATAGCAGCAGCGCACCGATTAAAGCAATGATAAATCCGATATGAAGAGGCATTCCTTGAAACAGTTTTCCAAGCCACGCCCCTTGCTCAATCATAGGCGTTTGAGCGAGAGCTGCTGAGCCTGTTTTATCTTGAAACGGGTGACCTGCTAAATAACTTGCAAATAAAACAGCGATATAATTCAATAAAAGCGTCGAAATGACAAGCTGAATTTTAAACGCGGCTTCCATCCATCCTGCTAAAACGGAAAGCAAACCTCCTGCCACAACAGCAGCGGCAATCGCTGCTATCAGCTTGACTATCCCTGGAGCCGGCAGGTAATAAGCAACAATCGCTGCACTGATAGCTCCAACGACCATCTGCCCTTCTCCCCCTAAATTAAACACACCTGCTCTAAAAGCAAACCCGACACCTAACGCAATTAAAAGAATAGGCGTAGCGCGAGCCAGCGTAGTGCTGAAGAAATAAAAATTACCAAACGCTCCATTCCAGAGCTCTGTATATGTTTGAAGAACCGAACCACCAGTTAAGGAAATAATAATGCCTCCTATTGCTAAGCCAAAAATGACTGCAATAACCGGCTGGATTAATGATTTAAGAAGTTTCTGCAACTGTATCACCTTCTACCGTTCCTCCTGCCATTAATATGCTTAGTTTCTCTTCTGTTGCTTCTTCCCTTGTAAGCTCTCCAACAATACTGCCTTCGTACATAACTAAAATTCGATCTGATAGTGAGATAATCTCCGACAGTTCCGAAGACACAAGTAAAATAGCGGAGCCATTATTCCGTTTTTGAATCAAGGCATCATGAATACGTTCCATTGCCCCAATATCCACTCCTCGCGTTGGTTCAGCAGCAAGTAGAAAAGAAGTGTTTTGCCCAAGCTCTCTGGCAACAATCAATTTTTGCAGATTTCCCCCTGACAGTTCTCCAGCTTTTTGCTTAGATGAAGTGGCTTTAATCGAAAATTCATTTATCCATTCCTCCACGCTCGACTTGAATATCTTTCTTTTCAGCCAGCCCATCTTCGAGTAAGAAGCTTTATACTGATAGCCCATTAGTGCATTTTCTTCGATCGTATCGTCCTTAGAGGCTCCCCACATATAGCGGTCTTCTGGAATATGAGCGATTCCTGCCTCTCTTCTTTCACGCACAGATCGCCCTGTAAGATCTTCATCTCCAAGTTTAATACTTCCGCTACCTGTTTCTACTAATCCAGAAATTGTTTGAAGCAGCTCCGATTGTCCATTTCCCGAAACGCCTGCAATACCGACAATTTCGCCTGCAGAAACGTGAAGAGACACATTTTGCAATACGTTTTTTTGTCCTTTTCCTTTTAAAAAGAGATTTTGTACGTTTAAATGAGAGGTACCTTGTGATGGTATTCTTGCAGGACGCTCTTTTAATTCTCGCCCTACCATCAGCCTGGCTAGGTGGTGAGCATTGGTATCTTCTTTACTTGTGACGCCGGCTACTTTACCATTTCGAAGAACCGTAATGCGGTCCGCTACTTCCATCACTTCTTGCAGCTTATGTGTAATAATAATGATACTTTTACCTTGAGAAGCTAAAAAACGGATTGTTTTTAATAGTTCCTTCACTTCATGAGGAGTAAGAACGGCGGTAGGCTCGTCTAAAATAATAATTTCTGCTCCTTGATACAGCACTTTTAAAATTTCAATTTTTTGCTGTTCTCCAATTGAGCAATGTTTTACTTTCTTATGAACATCTACTGAAATTTGATAGGTTTGGGTTAATTGCTGTACATCTGCTTTCGCCTGCCTTCTATTAAAAAAGAGACCTTTCTTTGGCTCATGCCCCAAGACAATGTTTTCAGCCACTGTAAAATGAGGAAAAACCATAAAATGCTGATGCACCATGCCTATTCCATTTTTGATCGCATCTGCAGGAGATGAAAACGAGATGGTTTTCCCATGTAGCTGAATATTTCCTGAACTCGGCTTTTCCATTCCGTAAAGCATCCTCATCAACGTTGTTTTTCCAGCGCCATTTTCTCCAACCAGCGCGTGGACCTCGCCTTTTTTCAGTTTAAAGGACACGTTATTATTTGCTAAAAATGAACCGTATTTCTTCGTCAAATTCGTTAACTGCAGCAGCTCACTCATTCTATTCATTGCTCCTTTCCCCATTAGGATTTTTTCAAAAATAAGAAAGAGAAGCCAGCCTTACTCGACTTCTCTTTTCAACTCACTTTGCTAACGGATCTTTTACCACTGTTTTTCCATCAATAATCGAATCTTTAATTTCTTTTAATTGATCAATTACATCTTGCCCTACAAAGTCATTAAGAGGCGTCTTGCTGTCTTGAGTCACATACGTTAACCCAACACCTTTTTCTTTTAAGCCGTATGTCACTACACCGGATTTAAATTTGTCATTTGCGAGTGCTTCTACCGTTTCATAAGCAGCCGCATCAGATCCTTTCAACTGCGATAAAACGATATGCTCAGGATCTACTTCCGTACGGTCAATATCTTGGCCTGCCGTATAAAAACCCTTTTCTTTTGCTGCTTCAAATACACCCAAGTCGCCTACCGCTGAAGCTCCGGCGATAAAGTCAGCTCCTTTTGAAGCCTGTAAAATAGCAAGTTCTTTTGCTTTAGCTGGATCGGAGAAGCTTCCAACATAGTTTACTAGAAATTCTGCTTTTGGATTTGTTGATTGTAATCCTTCTTTAAAACTTACGGTCCATTTTTTTAATAATGGAATATCATCAGCTGCAACCATTCCTACTTTATTCGTTTTTGTAACCAATCCTGCCGCTGCTCCTAATAAATATGAAGCTTCTTGTTCACGGAATACAACGCTTCTTACATTTGGTAAATCGACCACTGTATCAATAATCGCAAATTGACGCTGCGGGTTTTCTTGAGCTACTTTTTTCAACGCATCTTCGGATTCAAAAGAAGATGTAATAATCAAGTCATAGTTTTCTGCTACGGCAGCACGCAAGTTACTTTCAATGGCTGCTTGATCCGTAGACTCAATTGTTTTTACATCAATGTTATACTTCTTCCCAGCGCGTTTTGCTCCATCATCCATTTGTTGAAAAAACGGGTTAACTCCAATCTTTTCAGGTAAAACAAGAGCTATTCGCTTCTTTCCTTTCTCTTCGCTTCCACTGCTTTTTGTGCTTTTTGACTGACAGCCAGTTACGAGTAGTACAAGCGCAACTGCTAAAACAAGAAATCTCTTCATTTGACTTACTCCCCCCATAATATAAAAAAGCTCTTCCTTTATATAAAGGAAGAGCTCGTTAACCAAACGTCTCTTCCTCATCTTCAAGAACATACTGTTCTTAAGGATTTGGCACCATTCTGTCATAGACAGCGGTTGCCGGGTTTCACAGGGCCAGTCCCTCCACCTCTCTTGATAAGGAAAACAATAGCTATTTGTTTTATGTAATATAGTCAATATTAATAGTTTTTTAACAATTGTCAATATTATTTTTCTTTTTCATACAAAAAAACTTTAAAAACAGATAGGATTATACGGTTTTAGTCTACTAAAATACAAGTGAAGGCCTTTACCCTTCTCCATCAATCATCGTATACTTCCTAGCAAAGCGCTTGTAGTAAATTTGCTCATCCTCTTGTCCATCGTTAAAAACAAGTCGGTTATGATCGATATCTTTCTCTTTTAACACGTATCCCTTTTCATTCATCAGTTGAATATATTCATCTAGATGTCCTTTTTTCACCATATAGTAAAGAACATTATCTGAATCCGTAGTCTTTGCTACATCTTGACTTCCCACTTCTAATTTAAAGACAGCTTTTGCTGTTTGAATGGGACGGTAGTCTCCAAACACCTTTTCCCAGTTTAGTAGCAGCAGCGCGCCGAAAATTATGATACATCCTCCAGCGGCTACGGTTAGTACAAATCGTTTTGACACTTCTTTCTCTCCTTTACATTCTTTTTCTTCTATTTAATACAACAGATTGCCCTAAACTTGTTTTTACGCCTAGTCCTAGATACACAGCAGCACCTAAAGCAATTGAAATACAAGATGTGCTAATCGCAAGTGAAGATGCAGACAGCTTATTTTCTAGAAAATAGTGAGAAGCATAATTGCCAATAAGCACAGCGGCTGACATCACACTTACTAATAAAACAGGCGTCAACGCGGCTTTTCCCAGTGATTGAACTCGGTAAGAAATGGATTTTTCAATTAAATAAAAGTTATAGATAACCGATACACCATATCCTCCGTACGTCGCGACAACAGGTCCAATTTCTTTTAAGCTTGAAACCAACAGTACGTTTAATACTATCTTCACAACAATTCCTAAGCCCAAGCCCAAAATTAATTTCTTTTGCTGATTAATTCCTTGAAGAATCGCGGCTGTTACGGTAAAAAGAGCAAAGAGAATCGCAGCAGGCGCATACCATTGTAAAACAACTCCACCGATTTCAGGACTGTTTTTCGCTCCAAAGATCATCATATATACCGGCTTACCCAATAAACAAAGCCCCACCGCAGCAGGAAGAGTAAAAAACAACAGCAGCTGCAGTGTTTTTGTAATTTTCCCTTTCACTTCTCGTAAATTCCCTTGCACAAAAGAAGACGTAATACCGGGAATCAGCGACATGCTGAAGGCAGTTGCTAACGATACCGGCACCATCACTAAAATTTGTGCTAATCCAATGACAGAGTTAATCGTTTCAGCCTTAGCTTGTCCATATCCTATTGATTGAAAGAGCATGTTAATCGTAAACGTATCAATATTTTGATAGATTGGAATAGCTAAACCAACTAATACAAACGGAACGGCGTACGTCACAAGCTCTTTGAACATTAAAGAGAATGAAACGGATTTATTATTCTTTCCGCTGTTCACTTCTTTTATAATTAACCGCTTGCGTTTTGCATAAACGGCACCGAGAATCCCTATTCCCCCTACGCCTCCAATAAACGCTCCAAACGTACCAATTCCAACAGCTTTTGTCATAGTACCATGAAAAAGATGAATGACAGCGTATGCTCCTACTAAAATAAACAACACGCGCACAATTTGCTCAATAATTGTACTCAGCGCGGACGGTCCCATGGATTGATTACCTTGAAAATAGCCTCGTAATAGACTCATAGGCGGGATAATAATTAAAGCAAAGCTCACCATTCGGATGACGTACACCACGTCTTTTTGACTATTTCCTGATGAATCTTTTCCGTTAATGACTAGTTCAGCGAGCCACGGCGCCATGGTATAGAGGACTAAAAATCCTATTATGCCTGTTATCGTCATTAATAGAAGGCCTGCTTTTAATAGATCTTGCCCTGCCCGGTAGTTTCCAAGACCGTTATATTTCGATACATACTTCGAAACAGCAAGCGGAAGACCCATCGTTGATAAGCTAAGCATCAGGGTATATGGACCGTATGCATACTTATAAAGCGCGTAACCTGATGTTCCGACTAGTGCTGTAAACGGAATAATATAAATAAAACCCAAAATCTTTGTTAACAAAGAAGACGCTGTTAACAAAAGCGTGCCTCTCATCAAATTTTTTTCCATACATCAAAACTCCAGCAATAAATATTATATTTTTAACAAATACTTGATTTATTGTATCATACTTACAGTTATTATCTAGTTTTTTATAAAGACTTATAATTCTTCCTATATTACGTTTTTTTACATAATAAAGGAATACAAACCAATCTTTTCACCTATGATAAATGAATCGTTTTTTGCTTTTCACCTTACCTGACGTTTATATTCTGAAAGGCGTGTTACATTATATATATCAGTTACCAACTCAACCAAGACTCCTTGACTACTCCCACAAAGGTTCACCTAGGCGGATGCTGCCTAACCCGCAAGGGGGGCGGCAGACGCTTAGGTCTAGCAACTCCGACCTACCTGCTCTTTAGGTAGGTCGGAGTTGCTAAATCGATATAAATAAAGGAGGAAACGATTGTGAAAATGAAACAACGTTTTTCAAAAGTAGCTGCCGCTGCAACGATTACAGGAATTGCTGCGTTTGGATTTGCTCCTGTGGCTCAGCTTGATACCCCAGCACACGCAGCTACATCTCAAGAAACAAGCAGTCAAAATCAAACAGCTGTAAAAAACATTAACGAAATTTATAATGCGGCGGTGCAAGGCGAAGTGCCGCGCTTAACAGCAGACTTAAAAATTGGCAAAAGCCTGCGTCAAGATGTTCGAGATCAGTTCGGTCCTCCGCCTGAAGGTTCATCAAATAACTTTGACTACTATCATGCGGAAATGGGTCACCCTGGATATGCATTTGGCTATGACCAAAATAATGTCATTAACGAAATCCGCTATTTTGGTACAAATGTAGAGCGTCAAACAAATCTAGGGTCCATCACGCAAGCTAACTTAAAGAAAGAATTAGGTCAGCCGAACTTTACAAGCAAAGTAAAAGGTGATGGTACGACTCAAACGAAGTACACGTATCATGCCGGCGCCTATGATCTTGAATTTATTTTTGATGATAGCAAAACGTTAAATCACGTAAACTTAGTTGAAAAGCCTTAAGTAATAGAAAAAGTAGCAGACAGCCTGCTACTTTTTTTCACGAAATAAAACTAATGCTGAATCAGCTACGTGTTCATACCCAATCTCCATATAAATCTTGTTAGACGTAGGGTTTGTCATATCTGTGTATAGACTTGTTGTTTGAAAACCACTGTCTAGCATCAGCTGAGAAAGCGTCGACACACAGCTTGATGCATAGCCTTTTTTACGTTCTTTTTGAGGTGTGTATACAAAGTTAATTGTAATGTTATGAGTCGTTGGACGCGTAGCATTGGCAATCGACACATACTTCCCGTTCACTTCCCATAAAAATAACCGTTCTGCTTTAATAAAAGCTTCGCCTGTTTTGACAGCTTGTTCTTTTGACACAGGCTCTCCAATGACGCCCATAAACTCCCAAATCCATTCTGTCACGAGCGGAAGGTGCTCCAACCTTGCTTTTACCAGCACTCCTTCCGCGTCCGCAGCTTTTTTCACTTTGTCTAACCGGTAAATGCGCTGATCCATTTTCAAAGAAGCTTCTTGATTTTTTAAATCTGCTAGTTTTTGAGAAAGATATAAAACCGTTTGTTTCTCTCCAACTAAGCCCGGTATGTCGATTTCTTGTAACAGCTCTGCCGCTTCGCTTAGTTCACCCTCCGTTAGCTTCTGTATTTGAGACAGTATGATTTGCTTAGGATGCGTTTGCAGTAACACAAGCACAACACGGCTATCTTTAAAAATAACGCCCATAAAATTTGGTTTGCTGCTTTCATTTAAGCCGTGTAAAATGCCAAGCGCTAAGTTATGAAGAACTTCATTTTTTGATAAAAGCGGTTCTACTTGGTTTTTAAATTCCTGCACTTCTCTATATCTATGTAACTGGATCATTTTCTTTCTACCTCCGCAAATGCTCTTATCGGAAACGTTCCGGCTCCTTTTATTTTAGGAGGCACAGCGTAAAATAAAAAGGACTCGGTTAGTTGATCTAAGTGACATAAGTGTTCAGCAATCACAATATCCGCCCTTAACAGCAGCGTATAAGCTGGTCTTGCTTTTCCTTTTGTGTCGTCAATATTCATCGAATCAATTCCGACAAGAGCGGGCTGTTGAGACACTAAATAAGCTGCCGCGCTTTCCGTTAAGTATGGATGGTTTTCTAAATAATCGTCTGTATTCCAGTAGCGATCCCATCCCGTATGAATTAATACCGCTTTGCCTTTTACGTCTATATGTTGAAAATGAGATTCATCAATAGCCGTTAAAGTCGGGTCAACCGAAACGACTATTCCTTCCAGTCCGGCTGTTTTATCAATAGCCGTTTGAGCCAAATCCGCTCCGTCTTTATATCTGTGAAACGGCACGTCAATATACGTACCGGTATTCGTGACCATTTCAATTTTACCGATTTGAAATTCAGTCCCTGGTTCATAAAGCTTTCTAGACGCTTCTCGGCTTAAATAGTCGCAAATGATTGGTGCCGGCAAGCCTTTATGTGTGATAACTCCGTCTTCAATGATGTGGCTTAGATCAATATACGTTCTTTTTTTCATACTCCCACCCACTTTTTCAATATTCAGTAAAAATATTCTAACATAAAAAAGCTCTTCCTAGTTTCCTAGAAAGAGCTTTTTTTAGAGAACATTATTAACTTGATAAACATACATCGTACGTGTGCTTTGTATAAACAAATCCTTCAAAAATAAGACGAGCTGTACGCACTACTTTGATTCCATTAACCTGTCCATCTTTTAGATCCACACTGGTTTCCATAATTCCCATTGGATGAGCAAGCCGAACGGTATCGCCTTTTAGTTGAACCATTTCTGACAGAAGCGTGCCTTTTGTATAAATAGCCGCCGTTGTACAAATTGCTCCTGTAATCGCAAGCGTTTGATGCGGTTTTTGCATCGACATCATGCGAATTAATACGTCCATTTGAGAAGCAGCTTTTTCTCTGCCAGTCCCGTCGCGATGGTCCATAGGAGGAGCAACAATCGTCATTTTTGGAACCGCTGGTGATAGTTTAGTTGCTTTGTTTTGAGGTGCAAGCCCCGCTTTTTCCGCTGCAATGGAGCGAATTTCTTCAAATAGCTTCAGCTGTTTGTCCGTGTATTCATGCGGAAGTTCTGTTCCCTTTAGGCCAATATCCCCTGCTTTAACAAATACAAGCGGATTTCCTACATCAACAATTGATGCTTTTATTGTCCCGATGGATGTTTGCAGAAGATCAATAGCGTTCCCGGTCGGAAGCAGTTTTCCAGTAACGGCTCCTTCTCCGTTTTCAAACGAAAGATAAATGGGTGAACCCGTACCTGGCACTCCAGGAATCATACACGATCCTTCTGTTTTCACTTTTCCGTTTTCTACTTCTACTTCCGCTACAATTACTTTTTTCGTATTCGTATTATAAATCCGCACTTTGGTCACCGGTTCCACAGGTTGTACAATTCCTTGTTCGATGGCATAAGGTCCGACCGCTGAAGAGATATTGCCGCAGTTTCCTTTAAAATCAACGAGGGATTCGCTGATGCTGACCTGTGCAAACGTGTAATCTACGTCAGCTTTCTCTAAATCTGATTTTTTTATAATCGCAATTTTACTCGTCAGCGAATTGGCTCCGCCTAACCCGTCAATTTGACGTTGATCCGGACTTCCCATTATATCTAGCAAAAACGGTTCCCAATCAGATTTGTTCACAGGCATTTCTTCATGATTGATAAAAACCCCTTTACTCGTTCCACCTCTCATAACCGTTACAGGAATGCGCGTCATATTAATCACCTTTCTCCCCTACTAACAAACGCCGAGGCGTTCATCAAACCATTTTATTTTTTTACTATTTAGAACCGGTTCATTTGCCATTTATCGTATAATAGAGGTGGTCATAAGTAAAATACATAAAATTTATTGTCTTTTTAAAAATTTTTTTATAATCTAAATACAAGGGGGAATTGGGATGGATCAAAAAGATTGGATATTAATTAAAACGCTTCACGAAGAAAAGAACATTACGCGAACGGCTGAAAGGCTCTACGTATCGCAGCCTTCTTTAAGCTACCGCCTTAAAAATCTTGAAGAAGAATTTGGCGTGTCGCTTTTCTTCAAAACGAAAAAAGGAATTGAGTTTACATCTGAAGGTGAGCATCTTGTTCGCTATGCGGAAAATATGTGGAAGCAGCTGCAGGAAACAAAAGACAGCATACGTAATATGAGCGAAACCGTTACGGGAACGCTTCGCTTAGGGGTATCGAGTAACTTTGCACAGCATAAGCTTCCTAAAATTTTAAAACAGTTCTCTCTTCACTACCCAAATGTACAGTTCAGCGTCAATACGGGCTGGAGTACGCAAGTTATGAATCTATTAGACTCTTCGCGTGTGCACGTTGGTATTTTACGAGGCAATTATCCGTGGAACGGAGAAAAATCACTGCTGACGAAAGAACGGCTCTGCTTAATTTCGAAAAAAGAGATTGCGATCGATGACTTGCCGAACCTGCCTTATATTAATTATAAAACCGATACGTCGCTAAAAGATCTCATTCAAGACTGGTGGCATGACAAGTTTTCAGAGCCTCCGTTTGTGGCAATGGAAGTTGACCGGCAAGAAACGGCCAAAGAAATGGTCAAAAATGATTTAGGCTTTGCAATTTTACCTGAAATTTGCCTTCACTCCAGCGACAACTTATATACATACGGACTTTCGTACCGAGATGAATCACCTTTGCTTCGAAACACGTGGCTCATGTATGATCCTTCTTACTTGAATTTATCGGTCGTGAAAGCATTTATTGACTTTTTAAAGCTAAGTGAAAAATAAAGCAAAAGCTAAAAAGTTTGCGTCTTGGAAGAATCTCTCTTTTAGACCAAGCTTTTTTCTAGACTACCATTATAAAATTTTTTTATGAACTTTCTAAAAAAACCTATATTTCCTTTATTTTTAAAAATGTACTAACATGAAAACAAGAAACATCAGCGGGAGTAAAGAGCGGCTTTAAAAATTCTTAATAATCAAACTACGACTCATACATGGGGATGAGAGATGTTAGTCACGTTTTTTTACTCTAAAAGAAAACGCTTTCAGAGAAAAGAGGGAAAATAAAGGAGGTTGTTTGAATGCTAGCACTACTAGGTTTTACAATGATTATTGTCTTTACGTATCTCATTATGTCAAAAAGGATGTCTCCTATCGTAGCTTTAATGGTCATTCCACTTCTTTTTGCGGTGATTGGAGGGTTTGGTAAAGGCGTCGGAGACATGATGCTAGAAGGGTTAAAACAAGTAGCTCCGTCAGCTGCGATGCTGCTGTTCGCCATCTTATATTTTGGGGTTATGATTGATGCTGGACTGTTTGATCCACTAATTAAGCAGCTGTTAAAAATCGTAAAAGGCGATCCGCTTAAAATCGTCATCGGAACGGCTCTTTTATCGCTTTTAGTTGCACTAGACGGAGACGGTACAACCACTTATATGATTACGGTTTCTGCTCTTCTTCCCCTTTATAAACGCCTGAATATGAGTCCGTTAGTGTTAACGACAGTTGCGATGCTTTCTCTTAGTATCATGAGCAGCATGACGCCTTGGGGAGGCCCGGCTACTCGTGCGATTGTCTCCCTTCACCTCGATGCATCAGAGTTCTTTATTCCACTTCTTCCAACGTTAATTGGCGGAGCTTTGTGGGTAATCTTTACAGGCTATATCCTTGGGAAAAAAGAGCGAAGACGACTTGGTGCTATTGACATCGAGCAGTTTGAATTAAAAAGCTCGCTTGCTTTTGCTGAAGACGCGTCCTTAACTTCTCAAGAAGATATTACACAGCCTAAAAAAATCTGGATTAACTTAGCTTTAACCATTGCACTCATGGTCGTGTTAGTTTCTGGCATTTGGTCTGTTTCCGTTTTATTTATGATTGGTTTTGCGCTTGCTCTTATGATTAACTATCCAAAACTCGAGGATCAAAAAGAACGTTTAATGGCTCATGCAGGCAACGCGTTAACCGTTGCAGCGCTTGTTTTTGCAGCTGGTATTTTTACAGGAATACTATCCGGCACTAAAATGGTTGACGAAATGGCCAGCCTGTTAATTCATTTAGTCCCTGATTCACTCGGTTCGTTTTTACCGACAATCGTCGCTTTAACAAGCATGCCGTTTACATTTGTGATGAGTAACGATGCCTATTACTTTGGTGTTTTACCTATCTTCGCTGAAACTGCAGCTTCTTACGGAATTGATCCAATGGAAATTGCGCGAGCTTCAGTACTCGGACAACCTGTTCATCTATTAAGTCCGCTCGTTGCGTCTACTTTCTTACTTGTAGGTATGGTAGGTGTTGATCTTGGTGAACATCAGCGCTTTGCATTTAAATGGGCCATTTTGACGTCTCTTGTTCTAATTGTCCTTGCTATCATCACAGGCGCACTTACACTATTTTAATAGGGAATAAAAGCTGTCATGGCTTTTTATTAATAAATTGATAAATGATAGGTGGAGGTACTTCTAAAATGTATGTAATTACGTGTTATGTAGGAAAAGGTGAAATGAGAATGTACGAGTTTGACAGTAAAGAAGAAGCGCTCTCTCAGCTAAAAAAGCTGAAAGGCTGCAGTATTCTTTCAGAAGTTGTTTACTTTAATGATTCGTCGGTTATTCCGATAGCTATTTAATTACGCAGCACTCAGCCCTATAGGTACAAACTTGATAAGCTTCCTTTCGCTCAAAAGGAAGCTTCTTTTTTTATGTTTTTTGCAAACTCCTACCAAGAAGGTTATAAAGCAGCTGCCAACCCCCTTTCCTCTCATGGACGTTTTGTTACGTTCGGCTCGTTTTGTTTTCTTGCTTCAATCATATCAATAATTCGATTGGTATGTGGAGTTAACACTGCGCATTTCTGATAGAAGGCTCCGTCTACAACAAGCAGCTCTTCATCCATCCCGCAAAACTTACAGCGCAGCTCTTGTGGTCCTGCGTAAGAGGTGTGATAAACACTATCGTTAAAGATGGTATAAAAAGTATTTCGTTGCTGCGCATCGTAAAAGCCATATTCTTTATTACTGTCATCACGATAATTAACTCCATAGTTCCGTTCAAATTCTTCTTGAGTAAATCCATCCTGCAAAAGTTCATTTTGTACTAGTTCCCTTAAACAATCCTCTATTTCCTCACCGTTAAATGAACAATCATGCACGTAAACTTCTGTTTCTTCGCTACTGTTCTCTTTTACCATCATTTCGCTGCCGCAAATCTTACAGGGGTGTTTAAGACGCTGTTGATCAAAATAAGAGAGAGTTTGGACCTTTTCAACTACTATTTCATCGCTCACCTTTTTAAACTTGATCATCACATTTTCTGTTTGACTGACGTTTTCGTTATATAACATCACTTCGTATTCATCTATATTCTTTCCGTTTTCTGTTCGACTCCAATATTCAACTACTTCATATGAAGAAATAGTAAAAAACTCTTTAAAATTCACCACTAGCATGCATCCTTCCAAAAAAGTTTACGTTCTCTGTGTACTAAGCACGCTCTATACTACCATTTTTTCAAAGACTCGCACCACTAAACGAACTTGTTTTAGATTCGCATATCCTTTCTTTATCCGGCATACATAACACTAACCTTTTTATAAGGAGGATTTCATGAATACGTATATAATCATCAGCATTGGCGTTGTTGCCAGCGCATTTTTATTTCGGAAATATCGAAAGCAAGTCGTTGAAATATATACAATCAGTGAATTTATTCACGCTAAAAACGGCGCGGTCGCTACAAGCTCCACGTGGTTTGACAAGTTTTTTAAAGAACCTTACGCTACCGGACCAAACTATGAAAAAACAGAGGATGACGTTAGCGAGGATGGAGATGGCGGAGAATAACTAAAACAAAAAAAGGTTGATACATGACTACATCACTTTAATCTAAAGACGAACAAATTGGGCAAATGATCTATTATGGCTTGCTTATTAGACCGCTGTTTATTTCCGTGCAAGACTTTCGCTTTCCGCGGGCGGCCGCTGAGCCTCCTCGTCGCATAGGCTCCTGCGGGGTCTCACCTGTTCCGCTTCTCCCCCAGGAGTCTCCGTCTTGTCCTCCAATCAACAGCTAGAAGCAACTAAGTAGATTAAATCTACGCTCATCCTACCAATAAAAAAATCCGAACGTTGAAGATTCTCCATCAAGAACCTTCAACGTTCGGATCTTCCTTCAGCTAAAACACTTTTGTCCCAGCCTCTTTCTTATTAATCGTCGCTTCCTAAAATACCGAAAAAGCGAAGCAAGTTGATGAATAGATTAATAAAATCTAAATACAAAGACAATGCCAAAATCGGAACAAGCTCTTCAGTGATTTCACCGTGCTTCATTTTATTAAAATCATACAGCACATATAGTGAGAAAACAATGGTACCAATCACTGAAAATGCCATCAGTCCAGGCGTTGTTAATGGACTAAACAGCGAGAAAATGCTGATGCACACTAATGCTAACAGCGCCACTAATAAAAAGCTGCCTAAAAACCCTAGATCTTTTTTTGTTTTTGCGCCAATTACACCCATCACCGTAAAAATAACGAACGTACTTCCAAACGCATAAAGAACGACTTGCGCTCCCGCTACTGAGGCATAGTGGCTAACAATCGGAAACAGCGTGATGCCTGATATAAACGAAAACGCATATGTAAAACCGTATCCTACGCTTTTTTTCTTTCGTAACATAAATGCCGCAACCAGCATCACAAGTTCAGCAATCGCTAACGGAATAAAATAAGCCGGCGGCACATATTGACCTACGTATAAGCCAACTGTTGAAATAAATAACGAAAAAATAAATGTTACTAATACTTTTTGAAACAGAGACCGCTGCTCTACTCCAATCACTTCTTGCATGTGTAAAACCTTCTTTCTAAAATCTGCTATATTTTATATAATACCTACCTTTTTAAGAAAAATAAAGATAATGCTAAGGTCTTTTTTCTTATTTCTATAGAAAGCAAGCATAGACGCTGCCGTCTATGCTTCCTTGTCACCTCTTTATTTCGGCAACAGAATACCGTCAATAACTCCGTACTCCTTTGCCTCTTCAGCACTCATAAAATAATCTCGTTCCGTATCGTTTGCCACTTTTTCAACCGGCTGTCCCGTTCGTGTTGATATGATTTCATTAATATGCTGCTTCAATTTTAAAATCCGCCGGGCGCTAATTTCAATTTCAGTTGCCTGCCCTCTAGCTCCTCCTAGCGGCTGATGAATCATAACTTCACTATTCGGAAGTGCATAGCGCTTTCCTTTTGCTCCTGCTAGGAGAAGCAGTGCGCCAAAAGAAGCAGCCATGCCCGTGCAAATCGTTTGAACATCCGGTTCGATATACTGCATCGTATCATAAATCGCAAACCCTGCTGAAGTCGAACCTCCAGGGCTGTTAATGTAAAGTGAAATATCTTTTTTAGGATCATCTGCCGCAAGAAATAAGAGTTGTGCGACCACGCTGTTGGCAATATGATCATTGATTTCATCACCAATTAAAATAATTCGGTCTTTTAACAGCCTCGAATAAATATCATACGAACGTTCACCGCGGTTACTTTGTTCAATTACATATGGAATCGTGCTCATATATATCCTCCTTATCACACGTAATACGGCTATGCAGCCATGCAGAGAGTGCACGTCGGAGTATACGTTGGTTTTTGAATGACACTTTTTAAGGAAGGCAAAGCCTGAATCAAAAGTGCTGGATCCTGCGCTTCTAGCGTCTTATAAAAAAGCTCTGACAGCTCTTTTCGTTCTTTTTCATTCCAAAAAGAATCTGTGGAAAATGGCTCCCCGTCTTTTTCTAACCGCTGCTTGGCACGATGCAAATTGCTTTTTACCGCTGTTTCTGACGTTTGTAAAATCGAAGCGATTTCTTTCAGCTGATAGCGGAATCCTTCTTTTAAGAAAAAGATTACCGCTTGCTTCGGCGTAAATTGGCTAATCAGCAGCTCGACCGAGTATCCCTTACTATCAAACGTATGCTTTTCAGCTTGTTGTTCCAAAGCTTTTTCTTCGACTATTCCTTCACGCTTTCTTTTTCGCAGCAGGTCAATCCAGTGATGATACGCAATTTTTTTCAGCAGCGCAGAAGACAGATTATGCTCTTCACTTTTATATCGCTGAGCCTTTAAAAACGTTTCTTGGGCAATATCGTCTCCATCCCACACATTTTGTGCTAAAAAGCGGCAGTACTGCTGCAATTTTGGGTAATGCTCGTTCCAGCAGGCATCGTCAAAGCTTTCTGTTTGTGTTTCGATTTTTTTTGAATGTGACATGATTTTCACTCCTTTTGCACTCTCTATTTACTAAACGATTAAAGGAAGTTCAAAAGATACGGGGGATCAAACTTTTTTACACATTATACGCTTAAGCAGCCATTTTTTTGTATTATAATGAAGATACTTTTATCTGAGGAGTCTAAAATAATATGCGAAGAAGACGATTATATGGCAAGAAGAAAACGAACAAACTTCACTATAAAGACTTAACCTGTGAACACCCTCAGCCTGCTTTGCCTATGAGCTATACAAGTGAAGCTCCTTTTTACTATTATGACGTGTCAGACGACGAAAGACAAAACGACTTTGAACTATATTCAGAGATTTGTATCATGAATCAAGAACATTTTTTCATTAGAGGCTGTGTTGAAATTCCTGTTCTTAATGAAGAAGAATTTTTCACTTGGAACATATGGGTTTCTTTAAGTGAAGAAAATTTCCGCCGAATGACAGATTTATGGGAAAGTGACAAAAGAGAAAATGAACCGCCTTATTTCGGCTGGTTTTCAGTTTCAATTCCAGGCTATCCGGAAACGTTAAATTTAAAAACAAAAGTGCATACAAGATCTGTTGGAACACGGCCGCTCATTGAATTAGAGCCGACCGATCACCCTTTAGCCGTCGAGCAGCGGGAAGGGATAACGCTAGAGCGAATCAAAGACATACAAAAACAATTGACTTCGTATTAAAAAAACAAGACAGCCCCAGACTGTCTTGGTTTTTTACCTTTATGGCATGCGCTTTGCTCCGTGGTATTTAGGCGCCCAGTAGCTGTCTACTTTATAGTTTGTAATTTTCACGCCCTCAGATGTAGATACGTGAACGACGTAATCATTTCCAATATAGATAGATGGAATAAGCGAACTTCCTTCAAAAAAGACGAGATCTCCTGGCTTCAAGTCAGATTTTGAAATGGTTTCTCCTGTTTCCCACTGCTGACTCGCATAGCGCGGAATGTCTTTTCCAGCTGCTTCTTTGTAAATGTATTGAACAAAACCAGCCGTATCAAAGCCTGTAGAAGGACTTGTCCCACCTTGTGCGTAAGGTACTTCTCCTACATATTTAAGAGATTCCGTCACAAATGGATTGTCTTTTGACAGCGATAAGTCATCGTAGCGTCTTGCTCCTGCGTACTTAGACGTCCAGTAGCTGCTTGTCAGGTAATCCACCGTCACATTTTCGCTGCGCTTGGCATGAATAAACTGATTGCCGCCTGCGTAGATGCCGACGTGTGAAATCCCTTCACGATACGTATCTTTAAAAAAGATAACGTCTCCTGGCTTTAAATCTGCGCGAGCAACTTCTTCTCCAACTTGCCACTGCTGATCGGTTGATCTCGGAAGGTACACGTCTGATGCGTGTTGAAATACATATGCAACAAATGCAGAACAGTCAAAGCCGTCCGTTGGCGACTCGCCTCCGAATACATATGGTGTACCGAGATGTTTTAATGCTTCTGCAATGACTTCATTATCTTTTGCAATTTCCGGTGCTCCTGTAATGCGCTTTGCTTTGGCGAAATGTGATGACCAATACGCGCTACTTGAAATGTTTTTCACCACAACTTTTCCATCTGAAGAAGATGCATAAATCATTTCATCGTCTCCGATATAAATAGCGGCTACGTTCACTTCACCGTTTTCATCCGTGTCAAAAAACAATACATCGCCTGCCTGCAGCTCGTTTTTATCGATATCTGTTCCAAGCTCTGACTGTTCTTTCACGGAACGAGGAAGCGTTGTATCAAGCGCTTGCTTAAACACATATTGAACGAAGCCAGAGCTGTCAAACCCTTCGCTTAGCGTCTCTCCTCCAGACGTATAATCCGCTCCTTCATACGTTTTTGCTTTGTCAGCAATCACGTTTTCATCTGTTGCAGCCTGTACTTGCACAGCTTTTTCTGCAGGAAAAGCGCCTTCATAAAAAGTGGCAAGACTAAGCCCTAACGCTGTGACCATAAGAGGTTTCATTACTTTCATATTTGTTCTCCTTTGTTTTTTATTTCATCCAAGAAGTTTTATATGTAAATGGTTCCCCTGTTAAAGTATGGTGCAGATGGATAGGAATTGGCTAGTACCTTTTGACTTAAATATGCTTCCCTTCCAAAGTCCTGTAAAAAATCCAGAAAAAAACTCGGCGCATATTACGCCGAGCTTTTTTATTTCATGCCCACCTGGATATTTGCTGCTTTTTGTTTTTGACGTAAATTTGCAATCCACTTGTAGTAAAGTGTAATCAAAAGAACAAAAATACCAAGCGCAAAGTACAGTTTTGAATACCCTAAAGCACCTGCTGCAATTCCTAATACAAATGAACCAACCGCAATACCGCTATCATAAAACGTAAAGAATGTAGCAGTTGCATATGCGCTTCGGTGAGCAGGCGCCGCTTGAATCGCAAGCGTTTGGAAGCTAGGAAGCAGCGTTCCGTAGCCTAGTCCTACTAACGCACCTGAAAACAGCAGCATCCAAGAAGAATGTGTAAAGCTTAAGCTAAATAGACCAATCGCAAAGACAATACATGATGGAATAATCACAATGTTTGGGCCAGATTTATCAAATAATCTTCCTGTAAACGGTCGTGAAATCAGCATCGCAGCTGCGAACACGACAAAGAAAAAGCTTGCTGTTTTAATCAATCCAAGCGACTGTGCGTACACAGAAATAAAAGAAATAATACTTGCATACGAAAAAGAAACGAGTATACCTACAGATGAAATCGGCATGGATTTCTTTTCAAACAAATCGCTCAGTGAAAATGATTTCTTTACTGACGGAGCAGCGTTTTCTTGAAGATTTTTAACCATCATTCCGCACAGCCAGCCAACGAGCATAATCACGCCAAATACAAGGAAAATAATGTTGTATGCCATGTACTGATGAAGCGTTAGTGCTAAAAACGGCCCTGCAACAACGGCTAAGTTCATTGACATTCCGAAGTAGCCAAGTCCTTCTCCTCGTCGCTTAGCGGGAACTAAATCCGCTGCAATCGCTCCGGTGACGGTTGTCGCTAAGCTGAATGAAATTCCTTGGAAGAAGCGTAGTAATAAAAGCACGTTAAAATGGTGGATAAGCATATACAAGAAGGAAGAAAGCGCAAAAATGAGGGTACTAAATACAAGCGTTTTTTTCTTTCCAATGTTTTCAATGACTTTCCCTGAAAATGGTCTAACAATAATCGCAGATAATAAAAAGATGGTAATAACAAGCCCTGCCTGCGTACTCGTGCCGTCTAAGGCGTCTAATACATAAATCGGCAGCAGCGTCAGCAATGCATAAAATACGACAAAAATAAAAAAGTTGGTAATCGCAATGCTGATAAAGCTTTTAGTCCAGATTGGCTCCTGCTGGTTCGTCATTCATTTCACCCTTTTCTGTAGATTTACAAATTTTCTTTAATAACGAGATAAGCTGATCTTGTTCGCTGTCGGATAAAGCAATCAGCAAATTTTCTTCTAAACGTTCAATTTCTTGCTGAATTTCCGGAAGCTTTTTCTTCGCTTGAGGAGATAAATAAACGATGCGCTCTCGTTTATCACTGCCTGCTTTTCGAACGATCCATCCGCTTTTTTCAAGCCTTGTTAACGTGCGGGTAACCGTTGGCGCTTCGACATTTAAATACTGCCAAATCTCTGTTTGCGTCATTGAGCCGAATCGCTTTAAACAAAATAAAATTGAATACTGTGAGCTGTATAGCCCGTACGCCTTTAACACTTCATTTACTTCTTTAATAGACAATCTCGACTTTTGATGAAGTTCATGAAACACCAAGTTATTCACTTTTCCCACCTCACCTTTCTATTTTATTTACCTAGGTAACTAATTGTTCTTTTATTAGTATATGTGCTGCTACTTGATGTGTAAAGGCGTCTAAAAAGAGCGAAAATCAGCTTTTTTCTCTCATTTTCTACTAATGATTTACGCTTTCACTTCTGTTTTCTTATTCTTTCGTATCACGAAACTTTTTGTATATATTTACATGCACCTGCAAACTCTGTTAAAGAAGACGAAACAATATGCGGGAGGCTGGTATATGTTTTCACTGCGCGGCGATGCTCATAAAGTCTACCTTAAACTGAAAAAAGCGGCTCATCAAAACCAAAACGCAGAAGAAATTGATGAATTAGCGGAAATGGAAGAGATTCGGCAGCTTTACCTTACGCTCGACAGCGCTACTTTGCGAAAAGTGTATTACCGAATGATCAAAGAAAAAAATGGCTCCGGCGTCATCCCTATCCTTGTTTCTGCCTTGCCTTGGCTCTTTTTTTTATTTTCCCAGCGGCTGCAGCAATTTTTATTTAAAGACGGCAGCTGGTTTTGGATTATTTTTGTGGCGCTGTATGTTTTTATTCTCATTCCAAGCGTGTTCCTTCATTTCCGTGAACAATCGTGGGCTTCTGTTCATATTGAAATTATTCAAGACATTTTAAAAGGCCGTGAAAAAGAGCCGAACCCCCTTTAAGGTCCGGCTGTTTTTTACCTATTATGAAATAGCTTGTCTGCTTTCTACGTCTCGACCTAACTTTCTTTTGATACGCTGCAGCGCGTTGTCAATTGACTTGACGTGCGTATTTAATTCTTTCGAAATTTCAGCGTATGAATGGCCGTCCATGTACAGCGTCAATGCTTTTCTTTCCAATTCACTAAGTGTTTCCGCAATTTTTAACTCGCGGTCTTCCACTTTTTCTTGATGAATCAGCACCGCTTCCGGGTTAGCAATTTGATCGCCAGGAATCATATCCATCAGCGTATAGTTTGATTCTTCATCATACAGAGGCTTGTCCAATGAAATGTACGAATTTAACGGACCGTGTTTTTGACGAGTAGCCGTTTTAATTGCCGTAATGATTTGTCTTGTGATACATAACTCCGCAAACCCTTTAAAAGATGTTAGCTTGTCTTCGTTAAAGTCGCGAATTGCTTTGTACAGTCCAATCATTCCTTCTTGGACGATATCTTCTTTTTCAGCACCAATCAAAAAGTATTTTCTTGCTTTACCCCTCACAAGATTTTGATACTTGTTGATTAAATACTCTAATGATTTTTCGTCTCCACTATGAACCATTTCAACCAAAACATGATCTTCTAACATAGCATAATTTTGAACTTTTTCAATTACGATGCCTACGCTCACTCATATCCCCCCGTTACACTTAGTTGAGTTTTGATGTGTTCTAAACTGATGCATGATCTACTTGTTACGACGCTACTGCAATACGGTCCAGAAACGTAAAAAGCGTACAGAGTAAACTGTCGCTTTCCTCTCTCACTTTATGCTCCCCTGCATCTTTCTATAATCTATTATAAAGAAGTATAACCGATAAAAATCAAAAAGGTTGTCGAAATATGAAAGTGTTTGCAAAAAAAATCAATTTTTATAGAAAATTCACATAAATCACTTTATTATTTCATATAGTGACGGCAATCTGTAAAAAAAGCAATAAAAAAATACTTCCATATGAAATAAACTTACTCAAGCAGAGTAAGTCGAAGTTGCAGATGATACTGCGCATATAGGATTAGTTGCCTTCCGGCTTATCAGCATTTTTTGTTCCCTTGCTTTTATAAGGCTTTGCATTTTTCTTCTTTTTTGCACTCGCCTGCCAGCGGTTCCACCCTTTTTTGCCGGTGCCTCGCCCCGTGCCGCCTTTACCTTTTGCTTTACTCATACGTATTCCTCCGTTACCTGCGTGTTTGCTACAATAAAAAAAGACCCCGTCCAAAGTCGGAGTCTTTTTTGGATTGCATAAAATTATGCTTTTACAACGTTAGCAGCTTGTGCACCGCGTTGACCTTGCTCGATGTCGAAAGTCACTTTTTGACCTTCATCTAAAGATTTGAATCCGTCGCCTTGAATTGCGCTGAAATGTACGAATACATCTTCTCCGCCTTCAATTTCGATGAAACCGAAACCTTTTTCTGCATTAAACCATTTTACTGTACCTTCAGTCATACTATTTCCTCCAGTGGTGGAATTACTCCACGCATATATTACTACCCTTGCTCAATCGTACTATTTCCAGATAAAAATTTCTATTGAAGAATATTTCTCTTCTTTCAATTTCATACCGAACAAAAATAATTAACCTTAGTGTAACATATCAATTTAGAAATAGCAAGTTTCTGTTCTAAGACAGACTTTATACTAATTACGTATCTGCTAAAAGCCTACGGGCAGCTTTGAGGATACCAACATATCTGGATTGTGATGCGGCATAAGATTTTTTCATTCAGCAATATGTATCATCTCCACAAAAATAAATATTTTATATCCTGCTTTCTAAGAACTATGCCACTTATAAATGGACATGCACATTTTTTCTCAATTTACTTTCTACTCTCTTTCCACCCACGCAATAAAATAACCATTAATTACAAAAAAAGATAATAATAGTATATAATGATACGTGATTTATAGCTAAGGAGGAACAACATGATTCGTGAACGATCACTTTTGATAAAAGGACTCACCTTTTTACTAGCTGTTTTTATTTTAAACATCCCTTTTCCTAACTCAACGCCGCTCAGTCATTCTGTCTTTTCTTTTTTAGGTCTTCCCATCTATGGAGATGAAGAAACAATGACGGGAATTCAATACGCTAGCAATGCATGGGGAATTATACTTTTACTTGGTCTTTTTGCCCTTTACAAAAGTTTAAATCGTCATCGTTTAAAACTAACGATTTTAGCTGCGTTTATTGTCATATCGGGTCCTGGTCATATGGTTGAAGCGATGCAAAAAACCGTATTACCAGGTATGTATGTCGTTTCTTACGATGCAGAAAACAGCATTTGTACATTTGAGAGAAATAAAGAAGAAACCGTATTAACGGGCACCTGTGACCTTTCATTTAAAAATCACAGCTCAAAACCCGTTACGTTTGAAGTAGCACTGGATGAGCGCTCCTATTTTAAAGAAGATACCCCTTTTTTACTTATGATGAATAAGCCTAGGCTTCATACTGTTACGTTGGAACCAAAGACGTATCAAACTGTGGAAATCATTTCCTCTGTCAAAGCAGCAGACTTTCCTTCTAAAATCTCTATGAGTGAAGTAAACGGTTTTCATGTAAACATTTATCAAAACGGGAAAAAGCGTTATTTATAAGCATAGAAAAAGCCCTTATAGGGCTTTTGAAATGAGTGAATTACCAGCCAAAGCCTCCGCCGTAGCAGCTGCAGCCGATGATCACTAATAAAATAAATAATACAACTAATAAAGCAAAACCAGATCCATGACCATATCCAGCGTTTCCAGACATACGAACACTTCCTTTTCTTTAGTTACTCTTTCCTCAAGAAAAACGCCGTTTGCATTTCGCTTGAGTTGGATTATCTTATGCCTGAACACGCCGTTTTGACTCTGGTTTTTTCTTTTTTCTTTTTCCTTCTTGCCATGCACCTCATTATTAAAAGAAGAAAACAGCCTAAGAAAAGCGCTGACTTCGGTTCTTCTCCTCTGTCCAAAAGAGATTAAGGCATAACGAAATCAATCCAATCTAAAGACGAACAAATGAGATACATGAGCTGAAACTTACGTTCACCATACCAATAAAAAAATCCGAACGCGTTACATTCATCGTTCGGATCTTCTCCTTAAACTAAAATGCTTTATAGCCTCCCTTACAAAATCATTTATTTCACTAGCTTACGTCTTTCAGAAGACCGTACTTCCGCACGCTTTCCGATACCTAGTACATAGTAGCTCAGTACGACAATAGCTAAAAAGATAATGCCGACAATCAGCGATATGCGCGTTTCATCATTAAACCACATGCCTACAAGCACCATAAGTAAAAACGCGATGGTTACGTAGTTCGTCACAGGAGCAAAAGGCATTTTAAATGGATGTTGATCCATCGCCGCTCCTTTTGCTTTTCGAAAACGAATTTGACTGATGAGAATCACAAACCACGGAATCATACCTGGAAGCACGCTCGCACTGTACACGTACACAAAAACGTTTGGCGGTGCAATATAATTTAAGACAACGCCCGCCGCTAAGCCAATCATCACCGCAACGGTACTATAAATAGGCACACCGTTTCGAGAAACCTTTGTAAAAAAGGCTGGAGCCTGACCGTTTATACCTAGCGTGTAAAGCATACGTCCTGCACTGAAAATTCCGCTGTTGCATCCAGACATTGCTGCTGTGATGACAACAAAGTTAATAATGCCCGCCGCTGCTGTAATTCCTACTTTAGCAAATGTAGAAACGAACGGACTGCCGAGTGAATCCAGCTCGTTCCACGGATACACCGTTACAATCACAAAGATGGCGCCGATATAAAAAATTAAAATACGCCAAATTAAGCTTTGAATTGCACTTGTTAACGTTTTTTTAGGATCTTTTGCTTCTCCTGCTGTAATTCCAATAAGCTCTACTCCTTGATAGGCAGCAATAACAAGCGACAGGGCAAAGAAAAAGCCTGACCATCCGCCTGTAAAGAAACCGCCGTTTGCCCACAAATTCGACAGCCCAAGCGCTTCGCCGCCGTTTCCAAGACCGAAGAAAATAAGGCCAAGACCAGCAATAATCATGAGAACAATCGTAACAATTTTAATCATTGCAAACCAAAACTCAAACTCTCCAAAAGATTTCACTGAAATTAAATTGGCCCCACCGAGAATGACCATGGCGACAATTCCGGGAACCCACGCCGGTAAATGAGGGAACCAGTACTGCATATAAGCTCCGACTGCAATAATTTCTGCCATGCCGACAATCACCCATTGAAACCAGTTGCTCCAAGCCGTGATATAGCCAGCTAACGGGTGAATATATTTATGACCAAATGTCGCAAACGAACCCGTACTTGGCTCTAAATAGAGCATCTCACCCATTGCACGCATAATAAAGAAAATAAAAACGCCGCAAATAGCATACGCAAGCAGGACGGATGGCCCCGTCCATTTAATGGTGCTTGCTGAACCCATGAATAACCCTACCCCAATGGTTCCTCCAAGAGCAATCATTTGGATATGACGAGATTCAAGCCCTCTTTTTAACTCTTTGTTTGCCAATTTACTTCCTCCTAGCCCTCGTGATGATTTTCTCTTCTATTAAGAAATTCTTTTATTTCCCTGTCCTGATAGGGAACTATCATCTTTTTTCTTTTTCATAAAGAAGTACGAACATACCACAAATACAGCAATCAGCAGCGTGAGATAAAACTGAGTGCGAAGTGAATCAATAAATGCCATCGCAATAAAGATGCTTGTGATCGCCGCAATCGTTCCATACGTTAAATAAGGAAACAGCCACATTCTGATTTTTAATGCTTCCGGCTTTTCTTTTTCGTATTTCTTTCTCATGCGAAGCTGTGAAAAAGCAATAACAAGGTACACAAGAAGCGCTACGCCTCCCGATGCGTTTACTAAAAATAAAAAGATTTTATCAGGTGAAAGATAGTTAAAACCAACGCTGATGTAAGAAATCACGGTACATCCTACAATGGCATTAAACGGAATGCCTTTTTTATTCACTTTTAAAAACATGCGCGGCGCGTCTCCTTTTTGCGCCATTGAGTACAGCATACGAGAACTCGTGTATAGACCTGAATTTAAGCAAGAAAGAACGGCAGTCAGTACGATAAAGTTCATAATTTGAGCCGCTGCCGGAACGTTTACCAGCTCTAATATCGAAACGAACGGACTTTTCATCAAGCTTGAAGAATCCCACGGAAGAATGGTCACTAAAATTAAAATTGACCCAAGATAAAAAATTAAAATACGATAAATAACGGTATTTGTTGCGATGGTGATCGCTCGCTCAGGCTGAGCCGATTCTCCAGCGGCTGTTGCAACAATTTCTGTCCCCATAAAAGAAAACATGACAATCGCCACTCCTAAAAAGACGGAGCTGATTCCATTTGGAAGAAATCCTCCTCTATGAAGAAGGTTCGACGCTCCCGGAGACTCTACTCCCGGTATTAAACCGAGGATGATCGCTCCTCCTAAAAGTAAAAACAGTACTAAACTAACTACTTTAATAAGCGAAAACCAGTATTCAAATTCACCAAATGATTTAACAGAGTATAAGTTCGTTAAAGTTAGTAAAAACGTCAGGATCAGACTCACGCCCCAAGACGGTAAAGACGGAAACCAATATTGAATAATCGTTGAACCCGCAATCGCTTCAACTGCAATAACAATTACCCAGAAAAACCAGTACAGCCAGCCGATTGTGTAGCCAGCCCACGGTCCAAGCGCTTCTCTAGCATATGTGGCGAACGAGCCGCTTGAAGGATTAGCCGTAGACATTTCCCCCAGCATTCGCATAACTAAAATCACCAGCAAACCGGCAAACGCGTACGAAAAAATGGAACCAGGACCCGCTGCGTTAATGAGCGTTCCGCTTCCAATGAACAAACCGGCACCAATGATTCCCCCTAAAGAAATCATGGTTATGTGTCGAATTTTTAATTCTTTTTTTAACTCAGGCGGTTGATGACTCATGTTAAAATCCTCCTTATAGGAACCGTCATTTAAAGAATTACACGTTCTTCGCATCGCGCGTTAAATATGTAAGCCCTTACAATAATGTGGACAAATAACTGCCGTTTTCCTACCCTCCTTTTATCTGTACATTCAAATGAAGCCTTCACTTGACGAAAAAGATAGCTTCATTCGACAAAAATTACTTTTCGAATTATATGATAATTTATATTGAACAACTTTGTCTATTGTTTTTTTGAAAGGAAGATCATTTTAATTTACTAACGATAAACTCTTTCCCCTATCGTAATTCTTTACTTCAAAACATCTTTTCTTATATTTTACCAACACTCCTTTCTTTTCGTTTTGTTCAAAATCACTATAAAAGCCATAGATTCATTGGTTCTTTAAACAAAAGTGTTTATTTTTAAATTTTTTGAACATTTTTGTTAAAAAACTATGTACAAAACGAGAATAAGATGATTATAATACAGGTATAGGGTGTTGGAATATTAATTATGTTGCAAATTTTCTAAAAAAAGGGGTAATGAAAATGAACACAATGAATATCAACGAAATCAAACAATACAAACACGAGCCTTTCACAGACTTTACGATTGCAGAAAACAAAGATGCATTTGAATCTGCATTAGAACTTGTACAATCAGAGCTTGGCAAGGACTATCCTCTTGTAATTGGCGGAGAATTAATTACAACAGAAGATCAAATTCAGTCCATTAACCCAGCAAATAAAGCAGAAATTATCGGCCGCGTGTCAAAAGCAGATCAAGACTTGGCTGAAAAAGCAATGCAAGCAGCACTTTCTACCTTTAATACGTGGAAAAAAGAAGCGCCGGAAGCACGAGCAGATATTCTTTTCCGCGCAGCGGACATCATTCGCCGCCGCAAGCATGAATTTTCAGCTTACCTTGTGAAAGAAGCAGGAAAACCGTGGAAAGAAGCAGATGCTGATACAGCAGAAGCAATTGACTTCCTTGAATACTACGCTCGCCAAATGGTGCAGCTAAAAGACGGTGCGCCTGTTGAGAGCCGCGAAGGTGAAGAAAATAAATTTAACTACATTCCGCTTGGTGTCGGGGTTATTATTTCACCGTTTAACTTCCCGTTAGCGATCATGGCAGGAACAGCTGCAGCAGCAATCGTAGCAGGAAATACAGTTCTATTAAAACCGGCTAACAACACACCGGTTATCGCAGCAAAATTTGTAGAAGTAATGAAAGAAGCTGGCCTTCCAGACGGCGTACTGAACTACGTGCCGGGAAGCGGAAGCGAAATTGGCGACTATTTAGTAGATCATCCAAAAACACGCTTCGTTTCATTTACAGGTTCGCGTGAAGTAGGCTGCCGCATCTATGAACGCGCAGCAAAAGTACAGCCTGGTCAAATCTGGCTAAAACGCGTTATTGCTGAAATGGGCGGTAAAGACACGGTCGTTGTAGATAAAGATGCTGATTTAGATTTAGCTGCTTCTTCTATTGTGTATTCAGCATTTGGCTTCTCTGGACAAAAGTGTTCAGCAGGCTCTCGTGCAGTTGTTCACCAAGACGTATACGATATCGTTCTTGAAAAAGCAGTTGCGCTGACAAAAACATTAACAATGGGCAGTCCTGAAGATGTGAACACGTATATGGGACCTGTTATTGATCAGGCTTCTTTCAACAAAATTACAAAGTACATTGAAATCGGTAAAGAAGAAGGCCGTTTAATGACGGGCGGAGAAGCAGATGATTCAAAAGGCTACTTCATTCAGCCTACGATCATTGCAGATGTAGATGAAAAAGCACGTTTAATGCAAGAAGAAATCTTCGGCCCAGTCGTAGCATTCTGCAAAGCGCGCGACTTCGATCATATGATGGAAATTGCGAACAACACAGACTACGGCTTAACAGGTGCCCTTCTTTCAAATACGCCTGAGCACATCGAACGTGCAAAAGAAGAGTTCCACGTCGGAAACCTTTACTTCAACCGCGGTTGTACAGGTGCCATCGTTGGGTACCAGCCGTTTGGCGGATTTAATATGTCAGGAACAGATTCAAAAGCTGGCGGTCCTGATTACTTGATTCTGCACCTGCAAGCAAAAACAACAAGCACAACGCTTTAATACTCAGTAGAGCAGCCCTAGGCTGCTCTATCTTAAAACAACAAGGGATTTTTTCTATAGGGGGAGATATTTATGTTAGCAGAGGTATCTAAAAATGTGTTTCTTCACGCTTCCCAAAATAAAGCGCTAAACAAAGCGGCGAAAAAATGGGGTCTTCGCTTTGGTGCAGCTCAAGTGGTAGCTGGCGACACAATTGAACATGCGATTAAAAAAGTACGGGAACTGAATGAAAAAGGATTGGTTTGCACACTTGATCATTTAGGGGAATTTGTTTCAAGCAGAGAAGAAGCTATCGAAGCAACTCAATATAATGTCAGAACGCTGGAAGCTATGGGGCAAGCCGGTGTAACGTGCAACTTATCTGTCAAAATGACGCAGCTTGGTTTGGATATTGACCGCAGTTTTTGCGTTGAGAACATGCGCCGCATTCTTGAAACGGCGAAAAAATACGATAACTTCGTCCGAATCGACATGGAAGACTACGCCCACTGTCAAATGACACTAGATATTTTACGAGAGCTTCGCGAGACGTTTGATAATGTTGGAACGGTTATTCAAGCTTACCTGTTCCGCGCTGAACAAGACGTAAAAGAGCTAAAAGGCATTCCTCTTCGATTGGTAAAAGGCGCGTATCAAGAATCACCAACCGTGGCGTTTCAAGATAAAGCCCAAATTGACGAGAACTATATGCGAATTATTGAAGAGCACTTGCTGAGCGGAACATACACGGCTATTGCATCTCACGACCACCATATTATTGCAAAAGTAAAAGAGTTCGCTCACAAAAACAACATCCCGCGCACGCAGTTTGAATTTCAAATGCTGTACGGATTCCGCACAGACATGCAGCTTAGCCTTGCAAAAGAAGGCTATACAATGCGCGTATACGTTCCGTTTGGCAACGACTGGTTTGGCTACTTTATGCGCCGCTTAGCCGAAAGACCGCAAAACGTCGCATTTGCTTTAAAAGGATTCTTTTCTAAATAAGCAATCTATTCAGTAAGCATCATAATGAAAACGCTATCATTTCTTTGTACCCTTTGTAGATGCTTCTGCAAAGGGATTTTTTTATCCTATTTCTCTTCCCTTTCAGCATGTATTAAGTTAAAATATAAATACGAACAAACGTTCTTTTTATTACAAACGAAAAGGAGAGTACATATGAATCCTCTATCAAAATTAGCACTGCCTCCTAAGCTAGAACCTTACCGAAAAGAAATCGAAAAAACATGTAAGCCTTATGTCCACATCAATACGGTCATAAACAGTCCAAAATTATATGAAAGCAAGTTTGGCGGCAACCCCTACCTTCCTCTAGAAGCGAATCATCCTCTTGATTCTCAGGGCAAGCCGATGCTGCTGATGGCACAAATCAATTTTTCTGAAGTTCCTTCCTATAAAAATATGCCCATTCAAGGCATGCTTCAATTTTTCATTTGCGGAGCTGATAATGAAAACGCCGGCGATATGTACGGACTTGACTTTGATCACCCTACGTCTCAAAAAGACTTTCGCGTCGTTTTTTACGAAGATGTAACAACCGACGAAAACAAGTTAACAACCGATTTCACATACCTAGAGGACGTTGACCGAGATATGTTCCCTATTCCTCAAGAAGTAGGCTTACAGTTTGAAATAAAAAGCGAACCTGTGTCTCCTACTGACTATCAATATAACGATATAGAATCAGATTTATTTGACGATGAAGAAATGGAAGAAATCTACTGGGATGAGCTTACGGGCGAGTATCATAAAATGGGCGGATACGCTTTTTTCACTCAAAGCGATCCTCGAGACTACGATGAAGCGCTGCGTGCATACAACGTTCTGCTTCTTCAATTCGCCATGGACGACGAAGCGGATATTATGTTTGGTGATGCGGGAGTGGCCAATTTCTTCATTAAAGAAGAAGATCTTCGCAACCATAACTTTAGAGATGTTTTGTACAACTGGGACTGCTGTTAAAAAAAACGCCCTCTTAGAAAAGTATCTAGGAGGGCGTTTTTTCACATTATTATTACTACTCAGCCTGTTTTTCCGACTCTTGCAGCATTCAACGTTTCTTTAAACTGCTGTAGCGCTTTTACATCTGCAAATGCGCTTATAGGAATAACGTATCCGCTCATTGCACTAACAAGGATAAAGATATGTTCATCTGTTTCTTTAATTTGAGTGATGCTTGACCAAGGAGTCTTCACTTCTCCTTTCGAGCTTTTCTCTACCAAGCCATCTTCCGTAACCATCATAGTATACTCACCCGTCAGACTGCTGTTATCTCCTTCATTTATTACCTTTACAATGTTCTTTTTAATACTTCCGTAAAAATACTTCGGATAAAATAAAAACCACAGCACCGCAAGCAGCGCAAACGCTACGAACATGCCAAGTAAAAATTCTCCTTCAACCCACGAAACAAGCAAAGGAATAAGAAGAAAAATAAGCGACATCCATCGCTGAACTCTCAGCACTTTTTGTACTCTTTCCGAATGTTGAGCGTGATGCATGTTAAAAGCTACGTAATCATCTTTTGTTAACATATAATGATATTCCATATTAATCTCCAATTCTCCTAAATAACAACAAAATAAAATATACCTCATTTGGTGTTATATGTATATAAAACAATAAGTTTTTCTTATAAAAAGCATCATCTTTTTGTCATTTATTTACACGTATACATCACGTAAACTTAACTAGTACTCTACTATTTAAGGAGGAATGTTTATGACTTTTACACTGACGCATATTGATCATATTCAGCTAGCTGCACCCCCGAATTCAGAAAGCGAAGCACGACACTTTTTCGGAACCGTTCTTGGCTTAACAGAAGTCAAAAAGCCGGAAAGTCTAAAAAAGCGCGGCGGCGTGTGGTTTGAATTTAGTTCTTATCAGCTGCATATTGGTGTTGAACCTACCTTTTCACCCGCAAAAAAAGCGCATCCAGGCTTTCACGTTAAAAATCTACCTGCGTTCAAAGATCATCTGACTAGCTTCGGTATTTCTTTTATAGAAGACAAAAACATTACCGGTGTCGAAAGAATTTATGTGACTGATCCTTTTGGCAACCGAATGGAGTTCTTAGAGAAAGTGAATCTCCCTTTTTCCAACTGAATGTTCGACAAAACAAGAGCTCTTATTTAAGAGCTCTTGTTTTCTTTTGGTCCTTCTTTTTGCTTTTCTTTCCACAGCATGTACAGCAACACCCCTAGCACACAAAATGCCACGCCAAACATTGTTAAAGGAAATAAAAATGTATTAATAAAATGATGATAAACCCATGAGTCGTTCATCTAACCAGCTCCAACACGCATCATTTTTTTACAGTATACCCTAATATAAACTTTTTTATGTGGTGTTAAATATCATGGTTTCTATCATATTTCTATTTCTTTTTAATAGAGTAAATAGTAGATACATAACATTCTCCTCTTAGAGTTCTCATCCGCTGATTTCAAAATTTTATTAGAGGAGGTTTACTCTATGAAAAACAAGTTCACTGAAAAGCCTAAAAAGCTTTTTTGGATCCTTTCTTATAAATCATTAATTATCGCTATACTATTTGTTCTCTTAACATCTGCCGCTATTTTTACCGTCACGTATTCAACTCTTCAGCATACGCTGCGCTCAAACGTTGTCTATCAAGCACTATCAAATTATAAAGCCCAAAGCTTGTTCTACTTCATGCATACGGAAAACCATCATTTCTCTCATGCCTTTGAAGAAGACTTCTCCCCGCCTCCTCTCTCTTCTGTCGCCCTGCAGCTTGCGACGAATATTCGCGTGGCAGATACAAGAAGTCTATTTGGATCAGAACTGCCCGGATTTTCTATTTTTGATTCTCATATTCTATTAGCCGGTGAAGGAACGGATTATACCACGATTCCTCATGAATCGGCTCCTCCGCTCGAAAGCATTTCAGGCGAGCGTGATTTGGATCCTGCTGAAAGCAAAACGTACGAAGAAAGCAAAAAACAGTCTCAAACACAGGCCAAGCAAAGTACGGGAGACAAAAAAGTTGTGTACATCTACCACACGCACAGCTGGGAATCTTATTTCCCTTTACTTGGTATGCAAGGTGAAGCGAACGAAAATAAAGCCGTTGATAACAAAACCAACATCACGCTCGTTGGTCAAATGCTAGGAATGGAATTAAAAGCAGACGGAATCGGTTCGGAAGTAGATACAACTAATATGACGCAAAAGCTGAATGAAAAAGGCTGGGGTACAGGACGAGCCTATGCGATGTCTCGCAGCGTGGTGGAAACGGCTCTTCAGCAAAACAAAGACGTCGATTATTTAATTGATATTCATCGGGATTCACTGCGCCAAGAAAAAACAACGGCCGCTATCAACGGCAAATCGTACGCTAAAATGATGATTGTATTAGGTGAAGCAAACCCGAAATTTGATGAAAACGTTAAAATGGCCAAAGCGATTCATGAAAAGCTAGAGGAAAAATATCCAGGCCTTAGCCGCGGAGTATTAAGCAAAAAGAAAACAAGCGGCAATAACGGGTTATATAATCAAGACTTATCCGACCGCTCCATTTTAATTGAAGTAGGCGGCGTCGATAACAATATGGAAGAACTTACAAACACTGTCAAAGCCTTTTCAGATGTGTTCAGCGAGTATTACTGGCAAGCTGAAAAAGTGAATGCGCAGTAAACAAAAACTAGCTACCCCAGGTAGCTAGTTTTTGTTTTTATGAGAGTCACGCTTCTCCTCTTCTTCACACGCCAAGCACACAAGCTTCCCTTCAACAACCACACCGTTTAAAAAGCCCTCTAAACAGTACACATTTTTTTGACATACTGTGCAGATTCCAACGTACTCTTTCACGAATTTCTCACTCCTTCCATACGATTAAAAACCATAAAAAAAAAGCTCTATTAAAGAGCTTCTTTCCGTACATATGATTTTCCTTCAATTCCACAAACGGCTCATTTCCTCAGGAGAAAGCGGCTTATCGAATAGATACCCTTGACCGATATGACAGCCTTGTTCCGTCACAAACTGCAGCTGTTCTTCGTTTTCGATTCCTTCTGCAGTTAGATCAAAGTTAAGTTTCTTTCCCATTTGAATAATCGTTTCCACCAGCACTTTTCCGACTTCGTCTAATTCGTCAATAAATGATTTATCAATTTTTAACGTATTAATCGGCAAGTGTTTCAGATAGCTAAGAGAAGAATAGCACGTTCCGAAATCATCCATCGCCACTTTTACCCCTAGACTCCGCAGACGGTTTAACACTTTTTTTGATTCTTGACTGTTTTGAATAACGCTTTCAGTGATTTCAAGTTCCAGAAAGTGCGGCTCAAGGCCCGTTTTTTTCAAAATTTGTTCCATCTCCGCTACGAATCGTGAGGACTTCAGCTGAATAGGTGATACGTTCACTCCTATTTTACTCGCTTTTGAATTCAGCTCCGTCCATGCTTTCATCTGCTTACACGCTTCTTCTAACACCCACTTGCCAACTGGCACAATTAGACCCACTTCTTCTAAAATAGGCAAAAATTCATTTGGATAGACGGTACCAAATTTTGCACTATCCCAGCGGATAAGCGCTTCCGCCCCTATCACACCAGACGTCTTTAAATCGATTAACGGCTGATAAACGAGCTGAAACTCATGTCTTTCTAGCGCATACTTTAACTCATTCTCCATGCTGATTGTTTTAATTATTCGTTCATTAGATGAAGACGAACTCATTTCATATGTGTTTCGTCCATTCCGTTTTGCTACATACATCGCAATATCTGCTTGCTTGATCAGCCGGTCGATTAGTTCATCTGCGTCTTTTGGAATAATATGCTGCTGACATTCCTTTGAAAATAGGCTGATGCCAACGCTTGTAGAGGTTAGCACTTTATCTCCGTCTATATAAAAAGGAAGCGACATTTCTTTTACAATCTGCTCGGTCATTTCTTCAATTTCCTCAACATTTTTTAGTGAATGCAGCACTAAAATGAACTCATCTCCCCCGTGCCGCGAGATAAAATCAGAGGAAGGAATACATTTTCTTAATCTTTCTGCTACGCGTCTCAGCAGCACATCGCCGTGATGATGGCCAAGCGTATCATTTATTGATTTAAAGCGGTCTAAATCCAAAAATAAAATGGCCAGCAGTTCAGGAGATTCTCGATCTAAAAGTAATTTTTTCAGCTGCTTGTTTAACCAGTAGCGATTAGGCAAATTGGTTAAAGGATCATAATAAGCCATTTGCTTAATTTTTTCTTCATATGCTTTTCGTTTTGTAATATCATTGCGAATCGATACGTACTGATACGGTTTGCCTCGTTCATCTAAAAAAGGAACAATGGTTGTATCCACCCAGTAGTACGAACCGTCTTTTGCCTTATTTTTTATTTCTCCGTGCCATACCTTACCGGATCTAATCGTGCTCCATAACTCTTTAAAAAACAAGCTTGAATGATGTTTCGAATTAATAATACGATGATCCTGACCGAGAAGCTCATGTCTTTCGTACTTAGAAATTTCACAGAATTTATCGTTCACGTGATTGATGAATCCGCGACTATCCGTAATCGCTACAATCGATGATTCATTTAACGCAAGTTCAATATCATTTAGTTTTTTCAGCGCTTCTTTAAATTTATATTCAAAATGCCTGTTTTCCATAGCCTATACACCTTTATCAAAATTTTAACGATAAAACAAAACCCATGACGAAATGATAGAGAGGAATCGTGAATAATGAATACAATTTAATCAGCAACGGACAACGAATTAATCTGTCCGATTGCCTTACATTATTAAAATAGCAAGCGTAGGATCGCTGTTTTTCCTCTTTTCACCTTCACAAACTTCTTACGCGTAGTTTGTAAAAGAATTGATAGCTCGTTTCGTTTATCCATGTCTGTTATCACAACTTTTATATGGTAACATTAAAATGATTTTTATAGAAATGAAAGTGTACTTTCTTCACTTAATTGACATACCTTTTCGTGAATAGATTGGATAAATGAGTTAGTATGGATTACTTGAGACACCGCTGTTGATTTCCGTGCAAGACTTCGCTTTCCGCGGGCGGCCGGTGAGCCTCCTCGTCGCTTCCGCTCCTGCGGGGTCTCACCTGTTCCGCTTTTCCCGCAGGAGTCTTTGCCTTTTCCTCCAATCAACAGCTAGAAGCAATTACATACAGTAAACCTACGTTCACCCTAACAATAAAAAAATCCGAACGATTCATCGTTCGGATCTTCCTTCGATTTAAATACTTTTGTCTCAGCTTCTTTTTCCACTTTCTTCTCATGAGCTCGTACGTGTCAGCCACGGAAGAATAAGATGTTGAAAGGTTTTGTTGTATACAACAATTCGGTTAAGATAATAAGGATCGTTGTCTTTTGTAATAAGATGCGGCGCTAGGATAGCTGCCTGGTGAAATCCAGCATCTTTCACAATCTTAGCTACGTCATCATTTGTGTTGCCGTATGGATACGCAAAGTAAACCGGGTCTATTCCTAAATGGTTCTTAATCGTTTCTTTGCTTTGTCGTAAATCACGGGCAAACGCGCTGTATTTAGCAGGCGTCAGAAATAAAGGCTTGTCTTCTTCCAAGCGGTGCATGTCATATGTATGAGAACCGATTGTCGCAAGGCCGCTGTCTTTCATTTCTTTTAGCTGACTCCACGAAGCCATGTTTAAATTTTGAAAATCCGTTGCCCCCACTTGTCCTGCGATTACATATAGCGTAAACGGAATGTTTTCCTTTTTTAAAATGGGAAACGCGTTTTGATAAACAGTACGGTCAATATCATCAAATGAAATCCATACGCAGCGTTTTGGAAACGTGCCTTTTTGCTGATACGTTTCAATATCTTTTGGCGTAATAAACGTAGCGTCAAGTTCCTTCAGCTTTTTCAACTGATGTTCGAAATCATTGCTGTAAACGCTGTACTCTGTCAGTTCATTAGATTTTGTAACTGAGCTGACAATTCGGTTAAACCAATTATGCTTGCGCACGCGATGATAATTTAAGCCTAAGCATCCGTTCGTCTCAAGCGCTGGCTCCACGGTCGTTGTGGCTTTCGCCTTGTCTTCCCAGTTCACTACTTTAAAGAAAACAAAGCTAACTACCGCTGCCGCTATCAAAAGAAAGAATACATATTTCTTCATGCGTGCTTCCTCTCCTCAGTATGTTTTAACGGATTAACATTAAACTCAATGTAATGCGCACGCTGAAGTTCTTGAATTTGCTTCTTGGATAAAAGCTCAAGACGCTCTAAATCTTTTATACTCGTATACGCCGGCTCTTTCCGTCGGTTTAAGCTTCCAAATCTCTTTTTGTTGTAGAATCTCCATAAAAACAGAGCCAGGAAAAAGAAGCAAAAAATAGCGAGTCCAATCACTAAAAACGTTCGAATTTCGCCGTTCGTCGTTTTGAACGCAATTTTTAATACCCCGCTGTAACGGTCATTTACGCCGATAACAGCTGAAAGGAAAAACCAAAGAACAATGGCACAATACAGCCAAAAAACAGATGAAATAATGATACTTATCACTAATCGAGCAAGAGGCTGTTTGGCTTGAATCATGATTTGCTCTTCGTTAAGCCGCGGTCTGGACTGCTCCATGTAGCATAGCCTCCTTTCACTCTAGATCTGATAGCGCGAGGAAATGCACTTATTACCACAACCGTATTCACAATCCAGTAAAGCGCTGGGTACCATGCAGCCCATACGTAATAACGCTTCACGTTGTCGTATTTCGAATCAATTTTCAGCGCAATAAACAGCTGAATTAAGCTCATAAACACAAGGGAAAATGACGTAAACGTAAACCAAAACAGCATATCTTGAGGACTGCTCGCGGTAACAAGCAGCATTAGAGTCACAAACAGCCATGCGAATGACCAAAAAGTACTGATCCACTGCTCTAGGTATACAATCCAAATTCTGCGCTGCTTCCATTTTAATAACACTTTCCAGTGACGAAGCATTACCTCTTGTCCGCCTTGAGCCCAGCGTACTCGCTGCTTCCAAATTCCTTTTAAGGTTTCGGGCACAAGCATCCAGCACAATGCCCGGGGTTCATAGCGGATATCCCAAAAGCGCTGCTGCAGCTTCCAGCTCACGGCGATATCTTCCGTAATCATGTCGCGATCCCACAGCCCGACGTCCACAAGTGCTTTCTTTCGAAAAGCCACCACTACACCTGAGACCGTCATTACTTTTCCTAAAATTCGCTGTGTTCGTTTAATAGAACCGATAATAGAAGAATACTCAACTAGCTGAATGCGACTCAGCAGTGTATTACGGTTTCGAATGCGCGGATTTCCGGTAACGGCTCCCAGCCGTTCCCCTTTATGAAGAAAATGATGGATTAGATAATACGGAGCGTCTTGATCTAAAATAGCGTCGGAATCTAAGCAGATTAAAAACTCAGCTTTAGATGCGTGTGCACCTAAATGTAACGCGTTGGCTTTTCCTTTATTTTCATAAAGCTGAATCACACGAACTTCAGGGTGATTTCTGCTGATTTCCTTTAAAATATCAGCTGTTCCATCCGTGCTTCCATCGTTAATAAGGATGATTTCTTTAGACGGATAATCTAACGCCAAAAGGTGCTTAAGCGTTTCTTCAATCGTCTCTTCTTCATTATAGCAAGGCACTAAAAAGCTCACTAACGGCCAATCAACTGCTGAAAAATCAACTTTAGGATCTCGGTCACGATAGCGTATGTAAATAAGCGTGCCCGCAATCCAAAATAAAGACATGATAAATGGATACCAGAAAACAAAGCTCGCAAGCTTTTCAAATCCAGGTATTAATACGTGTTGCATATTCATTTTTCTGACTCCTTCACACCAATTAAAATTGCGCAGAGTGACAATTTTATCACTAAATTGGTTAAATAGAACATAGTAATTTTAACCATCTAAAAAAAGATACTTTTAAACTACTTTTATTCCTATATTATACAACCCTTATATGTAAGTAAGAAGCACCAATAAAGGATGGGCAAGTTACCTACTTAAAGAAGTGACATATAGTATCACTGTAGATTTCTTTCATCACGAAAAAGTGTGATGGTTGCAGCAAGTATAGTAAAGAAATCCTTTCCCTGAGGAGGAATAACAAATATGAACGAATAAATTCAAAACTTCTCAATAACTTAATTCAACTTGAACATGCCTCTTCGACTTTATACCTAGCTATGTCTAACTATATGAATCGATTAAACTATAAAGGAATGGGCAGCTGGCTGCGTCTGCAGTCTGAAGAAGAACGCACCCATATGCTAAAACTCATCGACTACTTAGTTGACCGCGGCGGAACGGTGGAATTAAGCTCTTTGCCTGCTCAGCCAAGTGAGTTTGGGACACCGTTAGAAACGTTTCAAAAAGTACTGGAGCATGAGAAATTCGTCACGAATTCTTATCGTCAAGCGTTTCAGTTTATCAGCCAAGCGAACGACCCTCAAACTTTAGTCATCGTGCAGGACTTTTTACGAGAGCAAGTCGACGAAGAAGCTCAAGCCCAAACGATTGTAGACCGCTTAAAAATCGCCCAAAATAACCCTGCAGCTATTTTTATACTCGATCAAGAACTAGGACAGCGAAAAGCTGCGCCGGCGGGCGGAGCACCAGCGGGTGGAGCAGCTGCGCAAGGTTAAAAGCGCAGAAGAGTGTAGAACAATGTGCAGAACCAATAACACGACGCCCGTTTCCTTGTTTCGAGTTGGTATTCATCACGGCTATTATGGCTATCCGCCCAATGTGTATAACGCCATTCAAAGACTTATGAATCAATATATGCATCAGTTTCACTATCATCGTCCTCAATACGTTCACGTCTACTACGTGCACCCTTCTCTTATTCATTACTACCTTCACTAAGTTAAGGAGAATAGGAATTTTGCTTCTTGAAGAAATTCACCGTTTCTCCACCCTAATTAAGGAATTCCAATCAAAAATATGGATATTTATGCTAATATAGTTTTTTTTAATCAAATAAAGAAACAATTATTAGCGGGGTGTCATATGGATAATCAATACGTTGCAGAATGGGGAACGCTGGCTTTAACTAATGCCGGATTAGCGCAAGGTAAAAATCGAACGGGTCTGAACTGGTTCTTATTATCTCTTGCTTTAGGACCGCTGGCTACCTTCATCTTACTGCTGGTTGAAAAACGATAAAAATTGGTTCAAAGCTCATTGCTTTGAGCTTTTTTCTTTATTGTTCAACTATAACTGCTCTCCCAAAAAAGTGAAAAAAGCACCGCTTGAAATTTTTTTCTAGACTTAATATGCATAAATCTATTCATCATTCAGCATAAATCCGGCTGCATTTTGTTAATAAAAAACCTACTCTTTAGAAAAGGGAGGAAGCTTCTTTTTAAACCTTTGTTTCCGACAATAAAATCAAAAGAAAGAAAAACGCTTTTATTCTATGCTTTTCTAATTAACAGATTAACTGTTTTCTTCAGATGATGATTATTTACACGGGACAGCTGTGCATCTACTGAATGAGGTCAAACTTCCTGTATTTCTCAATCTGTAGGATGAATAAATACTCATTTGCTTCATTTGACAAAGAAATAAATGCTGTGTAATTTAAGTAACATACCCCATCTAAAATGTTTTTAGAAAGGATTAAGTAGCAAGATGCGTACAAAAAAAGAAGAGTGTATAATTGACGAAATGGGAAGAGTATCCCTTCCTTCTTTGTTTATGCAACTAACAGAACTCGAGACGAACGACAAAGTTTTTTTACGGAGCTGTGATGATTGGATTATTATCGATCATCATGATGAAAATGTCCCCGTTCCTTCTCATATCTTCATTCGAACAATTGACCATATAGGTAGAATAGTCATTCCAAGATCCCTGCGAGATGACTATGAACTTAAGCCCTTTGATTATGTAGAACTATACGTGGTAGAACAGCAAATTGTTATGAAAAAAAGAGACGAAAAATCGATAGCGCTTTCACGAAAACCTGCGGCGTCTCCTCCTTATTATGCAACATTAACTGGACGGCAGATTCAGCTCACCTCTGAACTTTTAGCGTCAGTCGAATTGGATGCAAACATGGAGGTCCAATTTTTTATTAACAAAGAAAATAACATTGTGATTCAAAAATATGAAATGAGTTTTGGTAAGAAAACGACTTTAACATTTACGGCTCAATCTCGAAAAATTGATGACCGTTTTCGACTTACTATTCCTAAAAAGCTGCGAGATGATTTCTCCATCCACTCAGGTACGATGTTAAAAATAAAGACAGGTAATAAGCAGCTAATTTTAGAAAAAGTGGAGAACGAAAAAGAGATTAACAGCGTATTATCTCAGCAAATAGACGCAGCAATTGTTGAAAAATTATCAAAATAAGAACGACGCCAAAACAAATGGTTCCCTACGACTTCAAAGCAAAAGCTAAGAGTTACGCATAGAGTGACCCTTTCTATACCCAACTCTTAGCTTTTAGACTTATCTTCCATAAATGTGTACAAGCCGGTTACTCCACATGATAGCACTATCTCCAAAATAAAACATCATTTCCACATCTATCGAAATCATTGTAAATAATTTGAATATATGATTATAATGAGGTACTTTGCATAGAGGAGGCTGATTTAGTTGAAAATCTCAACAGGAGCTGAATTTTACGATAATGACGAGGCGTTTTTGGCCTATACAAAACACCGGCAGCAAAAAGAAAATGCCAACGATACGATTGAAAAACCCGCTATTTTACAGCTTCTAGGTGATGTTAAAGATGCAAACGTTTTAGATTTAGGGTGCGGAAACGCTGGATTTGGCGCGGTGCTTCTGAAACAAGGATGTTTCTCTTATACCGGAGTAGACGGCTCGATCAATATGATAAACGCGGCTCAGCAACAGCTTTTAAACTATCCAAATGCAAGAGTGCTCCATGAATCGATGGAGCATTATACTCCACCACGCACCGAATACGATTTGGTTACTGCAAGACTGTCTCTCCACTACATGGAAGACTTAGCCTCCATTTTCATTAAAGTGAATCAAGCACTCAAACCTGAAGGAAGATTTATTTTTTCCGTTGAACACCCAGTCATTACTTCCACTTTGCAGCCTTCCGCTCTGCGCACAAACTGGACGGTGGATAACTACTTCTCAATGGGATTCCGTCAGCAGCATTGGATGGGCGGATACGTTCAAAAGTATCATCGCACGCTTGAAGAGTACTTTTCTTTGATGCAGCAAAGCGGCTTTACGATCACAAACTTAAAGGAAGCGTGCCCTCAACAAGAACACTTTGACAATGTTGAAACTTACGAGCGTCGAATGCGTATTCCTTTGTTTTTACTAATGAGCGGCGTGAAAAACAGATAATCGAAAGAAATTGAGACATGACGAAACCAACAGCTAGATGCTGCTACATACATGAAACCTACCCATTACAAAAAATCCGAACGATGAAGATTCTCCACCAAGAATCTTCATCGTTCGGATTTTCCTTTAACTAAAATACTCTTTGTCCCAGCCGCTTTCGTAACTTTTTTTGTATAAAACCACTTTTGCTCGTTCTTACATTATGTTATTTATTCACGCTCACGTTATAAAATACAGGTCCTAAGTTAAAGTCATAGCCTTTTACATTTCTAGATACCGCGTTAATGTTGACTTTATGACCAATTAACGTAAACGGAAGCTCCTCCCATACGTATTTCTGCGTAGCATCAATAGCTGGTCGTGCATCTTTTACAGAAGCAGCCGCTTTGATTTTATCTAAGTATTTTGTTGATTTTTCAACCGGTGCTCCTCCTGACGTCCAAAATCCTTGAAAAATGGTTGAACGCGCCGCCCAGTCTACGGGGTAAATATCCCATGCTTTAGGGTCATTTACTTTATCTGTAAACGTTGCCCAGTCATACACTTCTAGCTTTACTTTCACACCGATTTTTTCAAGCTCTTGCTGCACGATAACAGCCGTATTGTACTGATCTTGATAATCGCGTGAAGTTAAAAGACGCAGTTCCTGCCCGCTGTATCCAGCTTTTTTTAAATAGCTTCTTGCTTTCTTTTCATCATGCTGATTGTACTCTTCTTTTCCTGCTTCACTGTAATAGTTCGGAAACTTTTTATTGACAATCGATGAAGTCAGTTCATAATAATCGGAATCGCCGTATGAACTTGATAAAATATCTTTTGCATTAATCGCGGCATTTACGGCTTTTCTAGCATTTAAATCGCTAAAGAACCCTTCTTGTGTATTATAAAATAAACCAATGAATCCGCCTGGAGCCAGCTTGTTCTTAACGTTTTGCGTACTTTCAATTTGAGCCGCATTGTCGCTTGAAACACCTAAGGCAATGTCAAACTGTCCAGCTGTAATGCCTGAAATTCTAGTAGATTCATCGCTTAAAAAGCTAATTTTAATTTCATCTACGTGAGGTGTCTTTTTAATTTTTCGTCCTTTTGAAGAATAATCTTTAAACCTCTCTAGCGTGATATATTGATTCTTTTTCCATTCCTTCACTTTAAATGGTCCTGTACCAACGAACTCAGTAGCTCCTTCAGCAGGTGCTTTTTCGATGATTTCTTTTGGAAAAATAGCGGCTGCTGGAATTGGATCTGCTAGTAGTGCCAGTGTATTCACATTTGGTGTTTTCAAATGAAGCTCAACCGTATAGTCTCCTGTTTTCTTAACCTGGGCACCAACAAAGTTTGTTTTACCAAGTGAAGATAGCTTGATCCAACGGTTAATCGAAGCTTCTACATCGTCCGCCGTCATTTCTTTGCCGTTATGAAACTTTACCCCTTTTCGCAGCTGAAACGTGTAGACTTTTTTATCTTCGCTTATGTCAATCTTTTCTGCTAAATCAGGCTCTACATTACCTTTGCTATCAAAAATAACGAGTCCTTCGTAAATATTTCGCGCCGCATCTTTAACCGAAGAATTCCCTGTAATTTGAGGATCTAAAGTCGTTGGCTCGCTTTGAAACGCAATGTTTAGCGTACCTCCGTCTTTTTGAGCGGCACTGGTGCTTTTATTCCCTGAGCTCGCTTGATTATTGCTGCAACCTGCGACAAATAAAGCAATCACAATAAATAATAACCATTTTACCTTAACCTGTTTCAACGTCATTCCCCCAATGTTTAAAATCGCTTTTTAAAACCCACTATTTTTGTAAGGTTAGTATGAATATTAACCATCCTACCACCTTTCCATTTGTTTGTGAAATTAGCAAAATTAAACTATTTCTTTGCAATTACTGATTCAATTTATCTTGTTTCAAACCCTAATTCCTAGTATGTTTATAGGTAAAGTTAATTTCTTTAAAGGAGGATATGATGAATTCTACCGGCCGTCTTCATACTAAAAAACATATTTCGAGGATTGAACACTATAAGCAAGCTTTATCTCTTCTATCGTGGGACGCAAAAACATCCGCTCCTCTTAATAGCCAAAAACAGCATGCAACCATTCAAGGTACGCTTTCAAAAGAGCTTTACCTACTGCAAACAGATCCAACCTTTGCAAAAGAATTGCGGCATCTTCAAGAACAAAATCTAAATCAACTACAGCAAAAACAAGTACAGCACTATTGGAACATCTATCAAAAACTTTCCGCTGTACCGCTAGAGGATTATTATCAATTTTCCGTTTTAAAAGCTTCTACTCATGCTCTTTGGTCACAGGCTAGAGAGCAAAATGAATTTAAGCTCATCGAAGACAACCTGCAGCAGCTGATTCATATGCATAAAAGATTTGCGGAGTACCGTAATCCTCACCTCGCTCCTTACGAACAGCTTTTAGAAGAATATGAGCCCGACGTTTCTAGTGAAACCATCGATTCGCTTTTTCAACAAATTAAAGATGCTATTCTTCCTTTGCTGACAAAAATTAAACGCTCTTCGGTTACACATGATACATCATTTCTCAACAAGCCGTTTTCAATAGAAAATCAGCAGAAGCTCGGAAAACAACTTCTCACTGCTATTGGCTATAACTTTAAGTCTGGCCAAATCGGCACCACGACCCACCCGTTCAGTGCAGGCATTCACCCTCAAGACGCACGGCTTGCAGTAAGATACGACGAACACAATGTAAAACTGGCAGCTTTTATGTTTTTACATGAAGGCGGACATTCTATCTATAACCAGCAAATTAGCTCCGACTTGCTTGACACAGGGTTAGGCGCATACACTTCTATGGGACTGCATGAATCTCAATCTCTTTTTTGGGAACGTATCATTGGAAAACACGAAGGCTTCTGGAGAAATCACGCTCACTTATTCAAAGAGTTAGAACCTGCGATCTACGGTGATATTTCATTTGAAACTCTTTACTTTGCCTTAAATGAAGTCACACCTTCTCTCATTCGTTTGCAAGCAGATGACCTTACCTATCTGCTGCATATTATCATTCGCTACGAGCTAGAAAGAGATTTATTCGCTGACAAGCTTCGCGTTTCGGATCTTCCTTCCGCATGGAATGCAAAATATGAAGCGTACTTAGGAATCAAACCGGAAACAGACCGTGACGGGGTGTTACAGGACGGCCACTGGTACGGAGGAGCGTTTGGCTACTTCCCTTCCTACAATCTAGGCTTCATTTATGCAGCTCAGCTAAGAGAAGCCGTAATCAAAGACAATCCTGACTTTGATGAAATCATTTCGAGTCAAAACCTATCACTTATAGCAGACTGGCAAAAACAGCATATCCACCAGTATGGAAAACTAAAAACGCCAAGAGAGATCTTAACTAACCTTTCTATAGGTAGAATTGATGCTCAGCCGTTAATTAATTATTTGAAAAAAAAGTATGAAGGGTTATATAAACTTTAACTCTTTCTAGATAAATGTTTAAAAGAAGCTATCGCTGCTAAGCAAAAAGCTTGACTTAGCGACAGCTTCTTTTATGGTTAATAAACCGTATTCCTTTTAAGGTCATACTAATCTTTCCATCCAAACCACAACAGCAAATATCTGCTATGTTTTTGGTGTTTTTGCAGTTCGATTGCTTCGTACGCCAAGGAGTTTATCTTAGTTAGTTAATTATCTAACTTTCTATCAAAAACAAAAGTAGTCATCGCAACATCTTCTTCAATATTAATGTCTGAAAAAACTCTTACAATTTTTGCATGAACAAGTTTTTCAAACTTATCTCGTATCTCGGAGCAATCATAAATTTTTTTCACTAGTTCTGTACGTGCCTCATGAACCATCCTTTTGCCTTCAGGAGAAGTTATCATAAATTTTTCTACATTCGTAAGATTGCCTTTCATTTCACTAACCGCCCATGTATCTATAAAACGAGTAGTGATTTCTCTAGGTCCGTTCCCAACCTGCTCTTTACGGATTTCGCGCACCAAATTACTAAATTCATGCTCTCTATTTCTACTCATGCTCAAATTCTCCTTTCATTATCTTCTAATCTTTTTTTTGTTAACATTAAATAACTAATTGTTAAAGCGATAATTCCTAACGATAAAAATAAACTTCCAATTTGATAATTGTTATTCACAATGATAAATCGTATTGTGGCGGTAATTCCAATATATAAAAGATAGCTTAACGGGAAATGGCAGCTTTCCTTAAAGTAAGTCATAATCATTGAAACAAAAGCAAAGTATAGAAAGAAAACCAATACTTTTCCAAGAATTTTATGAACGTTATTATTTCCCGTTAAGGCATCATTCATAATATAAAAAAGCTCTCTTAATAAAAAATAAACAAGTATAAACCCAAGGACAATCAGCGAGATATTTAAAATAAATTGATATGTCGTAATTAGATACTTCCTTTTTTTACATAAAAATAGTTTGAACATCTTTGTATCCCTTCCTTTTATCTAACTTCCTTACATTGATTCTATTTATGTTCGTAAAGCGTCCAAAACTTGGTAGCCTGTCTGAGAATCTGCTGCTTTTTTAGTTGTCTCCAGTACCTCCACTCCTCCACAAAAAAACCCATCATAAAGAAATTTGTGCATAGTTGTACAAATTTCCTTATGATGGGTTAACGACTCAGCATTTTTCAATACTTGTTATCCAGCCCGCCATATATTTACATATCATCAAGTCACCAAAGATAAAAAAACATATGTAATGAATTTCTATCAATAAGCTTCTTTTCACTTAATTATAACGCAACACATCAAAACTTCAAACAAAGATTTACTTGGCGTTTGCGCTGATATAGCGTTTAATTACTTCATAAACGTAATCTTGACAAGCGGCTGCTGTGTTTGGATTATATTTTCCATTGTTTACTTTGTTATTAGATAGCACTCTGATACCTAAGAATGGAACGTCATAGCTTCCTGCAATTTGTGCTGCCGCTGCGCCTTCCATTTCTTCTACAGACGTCCCATACTTAGTGTGGAACCACTTAATTCGATCCACTTCGTTATTCCACGTGTCCGCTGATCCTATCGTTCCTTCAACTACTTTACCTTTTTTGTATGTATCTTTTACTGCATTTGCAGCCGCAAGTAACTTCTTATCTCCTTCATAATAGCGAGCTTTTTCAGCATCAGGATCTTCTCCAGCGCTTCCTTCAGAAGCCATTAAATCCATCGGCTTCCAAGCAGTAGGATCCATTCCTTCGCCTTCTTTTTTATCTTCTGTTTTTAAAGAGCCTATGTTTGTTGTTCTCTTCCCTAATACAATATCAAATACGTTCAGGTTTTCATCATGTCCGCCCGATGTTCCTTGGTTGATAATCGCTTTAGGATGGTATTTTTCTATAGCTATCGCTGTAGCAGCTGCCGTGTTTTCCATTCCTTTTCCCGTTTTAACAACAATGACCGGATAATTATCGACAGTTCCCTTGTAAAAAACAAAATTCCCTGACTTTTCTTCTTTTACATTTTCTAATTTTTTAGCGAATTTCTGCGCTTCTATCGGCATCGGCCCTTGAACAATGATAGGCTTCTGGTTTTGTTTATTTCCGGCTTCTTTTTTTGAAGCTGAGTTACACCCGGCAAGTACAGATAGCAGTAAAACCATACCAATAGTAAGTAAAGTCCCTGTTTTTAACATCTTGTTTTTCATAAATCGTTACTTTCACTCCATTTCGTTTTGCTGTTTCATACACTCGATGATTGGACAAAAGAAAAAAACCTAGAACATTTTTGATAGTCTAAGGGTTTTAGAGTCAAAGTATAAGAAATTAAGCACGGCGTAACGCTTATGTATTGATAAACCGAACATTTTTATACTTTAACTCGTAGTCCAGTTCTTTGAATGGGAATCAGGTAGAGACACTCAGACCATATTTCCAAGTATATACGAGTAATATTTTTCACCTTCTAAATGTATCAAATACAAAATGGTTATTCAATATTAAAACGAATATTACATCCGAAAAATCGTTAAAACGTTCGTTTTTATAACCGGACACCACTAAATCTTTTATAAACCTCTGTCTCAAAACAAAAAAAGCGTCTCAAAATCGGAACTTTGAGACACTTTTTCTACTTACTAAACATTTATCCTCTAACTTCACTTAACGTTAATTGGCAGCGGTGCATGAGGAGCTACAAGCTTTTGTTCAAGCATTTCTTCCCAGAAGGCTGCCGGAATTACTGTGTTTAATGCTGCTTTGTCTTCAGCAATACGCTCTGGACGACTAGCGCCGGGGATAACAGCAGCAACTGCTGGATTAGCGAGTGAAAATTGGACAGCAGCAGCCTTAATGCTGATCTGATGACGATCTGCAATAGCTTTGATTTTTTCTACTTTTGCCATAATGTCTGAGGATGCTTTTTGATATTCAAAGTGCGTACCTCCAGCAAGAACGCCTGAGCTGTATGGTCCGCCGACAACAATGTCCATATTATGCTTTACGGCTTCGGGCATCACTCGCTGCAGCGCACGTTCATGATCTAATAACGTGTAACGGCCAGCTAGCAACGAGACCTCCGGCTTTGCTTCTTCCAGCTCCAGCATGATTTCAATTGGTTCTACTCGGTTTACTCCAAGTCCCCATCCTTTAATAACTCCTTCTTCACGCAAGCGTGTAAGCACACGAAATGCGCCCGTTCGAGCAGACTCAAATTGTCCTACCCACTCATCTCCATAAAAATCTTGCGCGACATCATGAATATACACAAAGTCCAAGCGATCTGTTTTCAAACGGTTTAAACTTTGCTCGATCGAACGAAGAGTTGCATCTGCGCTGTAGTCATTGATAATTTTATTTTTACGGCCAAATTCAAAAAGCCCGCCTTTTTCTCCCATATCACGTAAAGATGTGTCTTCTAGTTCATCTGAAATAACGCGACCTACTTTCGTACTTAGCACATACTCATCGCGATTTCTTTTTGACAGGGCTTCACCAAGGCGTATCTCGGCTAAGCCAGCTCCGTAAAGAGGAGCTGCGTCAAAGTAACGGATGCCGCTTTCCCAAGCAGCATCGACCGTCGCGATGGCCTCTTCTTCTGGAATATTACGATACATATTGCCCAGTGGTGCCGTTCCAAAACCTAGTTTTCCTTGCAGTATCTCTCTCATATTCATAAAACCTCCTGAAATTTTTATAACTCTATTTTAGAAATTGATCAGTATGAAGGTAAACTCAACGACTGATCTATTCATTAAATGTCATATTATCTCCTGACAAAATTTATTATGAAGCATATACACAATAAAAAAAAGTACGCACTTCAAAGTAATATGGGAACTAAAAAGTAACCTACTAAGGAGTAAATGAGCTCTTCAGATTCTCCTTTTATTTATGTACTTTCTACTTCTTACTCATGCAAACAAACATTTTGCATACAATAAGCAGAAAGCTACTTTATAAATGAGGTGAGACTCTTGAGAGATGAATACTTCAAAAAAATTGAAGATAAGCTCGATAAGCTTGATGAAATGGACGATTCCACAATGAAAGAAGAACAAAAAGATGAGTATTTTCAAAGTTTGCTAGATGATATGGATGATTTGTTAAAAGACATGCGCCAGCGAGAAAAAGACTCGAATCATCTTGTCAGCGAACATATGAAAACGGTTAATGACATATTTGATAACGCAATCAAAAATTTAAAAAAAGACCGAAGCTAGCGTTATAACACTTCTACTTCATTTAAATATACTGATTTTTCTGTTTTTCAAATATAAAAATATAGTATTTCATATATAAAAATGGTATTTTCAGTATACGCATACAGTAGGAGTGAAAAGAGGAATGAAAAACAGTCACTTTAAAGAACGAGTAAAAACGAAAGAAGAGCTTCGCCGTATAGTCGGCGCGCCTAACAAATTGGCGCATCAAAAAATAATTCCTTATTTAGATCGACACTGCCGGGAATTTATTAAACATTCCCCTTTTGTCATCATCGCTACAGCTGATTATAAAGGAATTTGCGACAGTTCTCCGCGGGGTGATCACCCTGGTTTTGTACAAGTCGTCGATGAGAAAAAGCTGTTGATTCCAGAGAGGCGCGGCAATCAAAAAGTAGATTCATTGGAAAATATTTTATCTAATCCTCAAATAGGGCTGCTTTTTTTGATTCCAGGCATAGAAGAAACGCTGCGGATTAACGGCAAAGCTTGCATTGTAAAAGAAAAAGCGCTGCTTGAAACAATGGCGGTTCACAATAAAGCTCCGCTGCTCGCTATTGGCGTCGAAGTACAAGAATGCTTTCTCCACTGCAGCAAAGCATTCAAGCGATCAAAGCTGTGGAATCCAGAATCTTGGGAAAGAGTCGAAACGCTTCCTTCCGCAGCTAAAATAGTCGCAGAACACGCAGGCTTTTCCACTCTAGAAAGCCGCAACAATCCCAAAGAAAGCAAAACCCAGCACCTCTATGAAAAAAAGCCGCTATAATGCGGCTTTTGTCATTTTACCATCAGAAACAGTATACCTCCGGCAATGATCAGAACTGGTAACAAAGCAAGAAGCACGCCTTTTTTTGAACTTTCTATGTATTCATGATCACCATAGGCGCGGCCTGCTCTAAAATCGACTTTCACCTGAGATTCTTCTTTTTTATGTTCTTTTTTCATTCACTTTGCCTCCTAGCGGCAGTTGAGCGTCAATTTGCTTAATATGATGCTCTAAATGAGCAATATAATCTTTAGCCAACCACTCAAGCGAAACGAACTTTCCACCTTCTAATTCAAATTGATACATATACTTTTCTGTCGGTATATGGGAAAGAACGGAAGCAATTTGCTTATTTAAACTGCGCCATAGGGCAACTATTTCTGCCATGGACGTAGCTTGATAGTGCTGCAGTTCTACCCATTCATCTTGTTTATAAGGCGTCAGGGCTAAAGGTGTTTTTTCATGCTGCACGTTGATAAACCGCTGCAAATTGTGAATAGCTGAATCGCATAAGTGACCCGCAATTTCTTTTGGTGACCAATTCTTAGGAGCAGGACGGTTTGACGCCGCTGCTTCAGAGAGTACTTCAAGCTTTTTAGGAAGCTTTACCACCCATTCATTTAACTGAACAATCGTCGTTTCCATGTTCATTTCTCCTTTAAGCACGTTTTTTCAAAAACCTTCCCCATATAATATTCATCGACTGATTTTCCATCTACAACGAGCGAACATATTTTTTTCCCTTCTGTTTTAAAACCCATCTTTTTATACAGCGAAATGGCCGGTTCATTGTGTGTCATAACCGTTAGCTCCACTCGTTTGATGCCGCTCTGCGCTGCCCATTTCTCCATTTCTTCAAACAACGCAGTGCCGATGCCTCGGTTTCCATAAGATTGAAGCACGCCAACAGCTAAGTATACGCTGTGTTTTTTTCGGTTAACGCTTCCGCCAATCACAGATAAATGTCCGACAAGCTGTCCGTCTTGTTCCGCCACTAAAATGGTCGAGTTCGGCATCTTTAAAAAAGTTGTAATCATTTTTTTCTGCTGTTCAAGCGTAGTCGCACGCTCATTTTCCTCGTACAGCATATATGCTGTTTCTCGATCAAGCTCTTTATTTAACGCTAAAAAAACGGCTGCATCGGAAGCTAAAATTTCTCGAATCACGTTTACCCCTGCTTTCGTCAATAGTAGTTAACTAGAAAAGAACGTTAATAAACGGATGATATCCTTACACACGTGCTGAACGTTTTCCAAGAAACGCAATGAAGATAAAACATATACTAAAAGCGACGGCTGATACAAAAAAGCCAAGCATCCATCCTAAAGCTCGCATAAACGTATCTTCATTTGGATACAGAGGCTTAACGCTTAGCCACTGAATTACCATGATCAGTGCTAATATCAAGTAAAAGCTGCTTCCCGTTAAAGCCATTTTAAGACGGTTTTTAAATGATCCTTTCCACGCTGCACTAAAGGCGCTCCACGTGAGAATACTTACAATCGTCGCTACAAACATGAGCACAAGATGCAGATAAGGGATATTTGTAAAGGTAGGAAGGAAGAGTAAACATAGCGTAGTACCAAAATACAGCGCGTTAATGCCAAACAAATAGCCTCCGCTCAGCCAATGGTTTTGAAACCACTTTTTCTTGCTGAGACGTTCTGCCATTCCCCTGGGCACCCACAGCGTACGCGAAAAAACAATCATCACCAGCACAAGTACCATGCCGGCCAAAAAGAATGTTGACACCTTTTCATCAGCCTTTCTATTCAAAATAAATATGGTTAATTATACTATTAATAACAAAATTAAACTATTGTTTTCTTTACTAATAAAGAGACTGAGACAAAAGTAATTTAGGGTAGGAAAATCTGAACGATGCATTGAGATTCTTGGTAGAGAATTAAATTCGTTCGGATTTGTTATGGATAGGCTGAATGTAAGTTTCATGTATGTAGCTGCTTCTAGCTGTTGATTGGAGGGCAAAGCGAAGACTCCTGCGAGAAAAGTGGAACAGGTGAGACCCCGCAGAAGCGTAAGCGACGAGGAGGCTCACCGGCCGCCCGCGGAAAGCGAAGTCTTGCACGGAAATCAACAGCGGTGTCACAAGTAATTCATACGAGCTCATTTATCCTATTTGTTCGTCTTTCAATGGAATTAATTTAGATATGTCTTAATCTCTATTTACATTCTTCCTCCGGTAAACGGATTGATTTCCCCTGTTAAATCACGTCCTGCTTTCTTTTCTTCGTGTGCGATGCGCTTGCCAATCGCAATTTTATTCCAAATTATTGGCACCCAAATACAGGCTCCGAACAAAGTCATCCAAAAAAGTTCTCCCATTTCTTCCACCCTTTCATTTTCTGTTTTTATTTTGAAAACAATAAGAAAAGCGTATACGCTTTTTACTCTTGATTTGAATCCTTAATACCGTATGAAAAGAAATAAACCAGGATTGATAAAGCCATTCCGTAAGCAGTCCAAGCCGCTAGTAAAATGGCGTACTGATGATTGATAAAAAAGACTCCGCTTGAAATCAGCAGCAGTATAAAACTAATCCATTTTATTTTTTTCATTACTCTATCTCCTTTACTTAACCTTTTACAGTAAGTTTATTATTGTCTACTTGTTATTACGGACAAACTGTATAAAAGTTCCATATTTTTTAACAACCGAAAAAGAATTTGATAAAACACTCAACTATCGATTATCATATACCTTAAAGTAAGCTTTACGATTCACAAGTGGGAGTGAACAATCTTGTCTTATAGCATGAAAGAAATGAATAAAAAAACCGGGCTTTCCGCACCAACTTTACGCTACTATGAAAAAGAAGGAATCCTTCCTTTTATAGAACGTGATGAAAACGGAAAGCGCCTCTATAATGATACAAATGTTGAATGGATCCGTTTTATCTTAGCTCTTCGCTCAACGGGCATGCCGCTTGCAGAAATCAAGCGCTATGTAGAGCTCTATAAACAAGGCGAAAGCACAATTAAAGAACGAAAAAACATGATGCTTCATCATAAAGAAGCGGTAGAAGAAGAAATGGCCAAAACGTTTAAATACCTTGAACAAATTAACTATAAGCTCGCTTTGTACGACTCGCTAGAAGCAAAAATAATGCAAAAAGAAATTAAAATTTAAACGCAAAAGTCCGCAGGAGCACCTGCGGACTTTTTATCAATATAGTGAATTCACAGTATTTAATAGCTCTTCTGACCATATCCAATCGCTGATTTCAACTGCATCTGTTACGTGATGCAATTTGCTAGCTCCGATAATGCTTGATGTTACAGCGGGCTGATTTAGCACCCACGCAAGAGCAAACTGAGACAAACTGACTTTATTTTTTTCTGCTAACTTGCGATACTGCTCCACCAGCTGAAAGTTTCGGTCTGTAAAGTAGTTTCGCAGCAGCTTTTCACCATGCGCAGCACGGCTTTCTGGCGGCACGTCATTTGATGTTTTATATTTTCCTGAAAGCATGCCGCGCGCTAACGGACTGTATACCATGACGCCTACACCTTCAGATTGACTAAACGGCAGCAGCTCTTGTTCAATTTCACGAGAGAGAAGATTGTACTGAGGCTGAACTGAAATGAATTTTTCAAGATTCATTTTGTCACTAATATGATGAGACTTTGCGATTTGCCACGCCGCGTAATTGGAACAGCCAATATAACGAACTTTGCCTTGGCGAACTGAATCATCTAGCGCGCGAAGCGTTTCTTCCATAGGTGTATTCGGATCAAAAAGATGAACTTGATAAAGATCAATGTAGTCCGTCTGCAGTCGTCGCAGCTGATTGTCCACTTCTCTCATAATATGTGTGCGTGAAAGGCCTTTATCATTTTTGCCTTTTCCTACGGCAATTCCGACTTTTGTCGCAAGCACCACATCATCTCTTTTTCCTTTTAACGCACGTCCAATTATTTCTTCAGATTCCCCTGTGCCGTATCTAAACTCTTCATCCTGCCCTTTTCCGTAATAATTGGCTGTATCAATGAAGTTAATGCCATTTTCAATGGCGCTATGTAGAATAGCTGCCGACGCTTTTTCGTCAATCCATCGTCCGAACGCCATGGTACCTAGACATAAATTTGACACTTCCAGACCTGTTTCTCCAAGCTTTCGATATTGCATCGATACCCTCTCCTTTTTATTGCTGTCTTTAACCTCTCTTATCATACACCTTAACGTCCACTTTAAGACAAGCCTTAAGCGTGCGTGCATATATAAAAAACGGCTAGAAACAGCAGTGCTTCTAGCAGTTTTCCGGTTCATTTTTCGCTTACTTTTTTGCAATTCGCTTCTTTAGTATACATAATATGGTAAGATAAATCATAGCTTACTCGTTATCGAAACTACATTAAGCTGCTGCTGTTAAAATAACGGCGATTCCATTAAAACAAGCATGAATGATCATACTTGGAAGCAACGACTTTGTTTTTTCGTACACCCAGGCAAACACGAGACCTGATAAAAAGTTAACGGGCAAGGTATTGTACGTTGGAATATGCACCAGCATAAAGATAAACGAACTTCCCATTAATCCAAACACAATTCCTCCTTTACGTTTCAGCCACGTATAAAAAAATCCTCGGTAGATTATCTCTTCATAAAAAGGTGAGATTACAGCGGCTGAAACAAAAGCAAGTATAAATGAAAACAGCGACAGGTCCTGCTGTAAACTGTTTGTTTTTTTATTTTCATATGTCATACCAAACCATTCCATGAGCACAACAATTGCTACACTTCCTAAGATCAGCACCAAAAGCAAAAAAAGAATGAGCGGCCAGTAACGCTTTGAAAACGATTGAAAACCAATTTTTCTATCATCAGCCTGAACCATCAGCCAATACAGAGCTGATAAAAACACAGCTGCCATGACAAATCCAGTAGCTGTTCCAGCATAAAGGTCACTTTTAAATAGCGACTGTAAAGCTTGCTGTAATGCTCCTTCAATGAAAACAGGCACAGCAATAAACGTGACCACCAGCATTATTACGAATGATTTTATTGTCCATAATCCTTGATTTTTTTGTTTCAATTTACTTCGCCTCCCTTTTACATATATTCAGTGTAAAAGGTGACGTAACGTTACCTGCAAGCATTTTTTTGGAGGGGTTAAAAATGATTTATTTTTCTACTGGGCAAGCCGCTAAAAAATTAGGCCTCACGGTGCGTACGCTTCGTTACTACGATCAAATCGGCTTGCTTCATCCATCGTCAAAAGATGAAAATGGAAAGCGGCTTTACTCAGAAACAGACTTAGTCACACTAGAAAAAATTACTCTTTTAAAAAACTTAGCCGTTCCTTTGCGAGATATTGAACTTATTCTTCATCAAGTGAGTATTGATAAACTTCTAGCGATTCATCAACAAAAACTTCAGCAAAAAGCTTCAGAAATTCAACAGGCTTTAGAACATACTCACACTCTTCGCAACAGTATAAAAATAGAAGGTGAATTAAACTGGAAGCAGCTCCTTCCCTTAGTTCACAATCAGTCTACTACTAAAAGCAGCTGGACTGATCTGCTTTCGCTTTCAATAGAAGAAAGTGAGATTCTGCAGCATAATTTGCCTAAAATGGAGAATGCGAGTGCCGATAAATGGATTAACATCATAAAACGAGTTCAGCTTTGCTTAAAGCACCAGCGTGCACCTCAATCTGAAGATGGACAACTAATTGCAGCTGATATACTGCTTTTATCCAGTGAACTGTTTGGTCATCATACGGCTTTAGAAAAAGCCTTTTGGGATGTTCGCAAATCTCCTGAGGCATCAAGTTCACTTAATCTCTACCCTATTGACAGCGAAGTCCTTCAATTTATTGAAGATGCGATTATTTTTTACGAACAACATATAAAGGAATGAAGGTATTGAAAAAAGAAAAGCTGTTTGCTAATTCTTCTTATAAAAAATTATTTATTTCAAGCACTGCGGCAAGCTTCGGAGATTTATTTGATATGTTTGCGGTGATGACGCTTTTTACATACGTGTGGCACGCAAATTCCCTATGGATTACGCTTATTCCTGTCGCGTACGCTTTGCCTAGCATCCTGCTAAGTCAAGCAGCAGGAAATTTAGCGGACCGCTACGATAAGGTACAGCTGATGTTTCTGTCTGAACTAGTCCGTCTTCTGTTCACATGTCTGTTATTTTTCACAGATGAACCGCTTTTGGCACTAGGGGTACTGACCCTGCGCTCTATGAGTTCTGTTATGAAAGTGCCCGCACAGCTGGCTTACGTTCGAGAAGTGGTCAAAGAAGACCAGCTGCTGCAGGCCTCTACCTTACAAAACATTATGTTTCAAATTGCCAAAGTTGTAGGGCCGTTTCTCGGAGCCGCTGCGCTGACGATCACAACGCCAAAAGCATGTATTTTAGTTAATGCCGCAGCTTGTATGATTTCTATTTCGGTGCTGTTTTCACTTAAAAAAGCAGGTAAAAACATTCAAGGGCAAGCTGCTCGTTCTTCCCATCAAACGAAAGAAACGTACTCAACCGGCTGGAAAATCGTTTTTCAGCACTCAATCCTTTTACGCGTCGTTATTTTGTTTCACCTTTCGTATTTTGTAGTCATGCTTGTTGACGCTCAAATTAGCATCTTCCTTCGAGATGTGCTGCCTCACCATCCGGAAATGCTCGGCTGGCTGCTTTCTGGAATCGGGCTGGGAGCGCTAGCAACAGGAGTGTATCTTAATAGAAAAAAACAGGTTCACCATCCATTTAGACTTTTATCACTGGGACTGCTTCTATTTGGAGGGGCTTTATTTTTCATTAGCTGCTTTAATCCAGCCGTTATGTCACGCTATTTCATTTTGATTGCTGCACCTATTGGAGGGGCCGGAGTCGGGCTTAATTTACTGCTGTTTAACTATATCGTTCAAACGTACAGCGACAAGAAACACCTCGGAAAAGTGTACGGATTCATTAACACCTTAACGAGTGCCGTTTTACTTACTGCTCCTCTTCTTGGAGGCATAGTCGTAAAGCTTGCAGGTGCTCAGACGACTTTTTTAACGGCGGCAATCATCATCGTAAGCGTTGGATTTGTGAGTATGCTGATGCCGCTGCGTGATAAACGGGAAAGAAACGTTCAGATTGACGCATAAAAACAGCTTGAGGTTATACCTCAAGCTGTTTTTTATAGACTCCTGTTCATCAACCAGCGGCTACATAAATCAAAGCAGCTAATACGTTCGGTACTGCAATAGCTCCAAATCGTTTTGCATCTTCAACTCGGCTCACCTTGCGCGTCTTTTTGGCTGAAAAGAATGTGCCTGTATTTCCTAGCACAATACTGTCAATAAGGTATGCCAAAGCTAAAACCAGTGATACTGCTCCCATTGTGCCTGACACAAAATAGAGATAGCTCCACTTCCCTGTAAAAGCAGCAAGAGCAAGAACAATCCCGACCATCACGATACCTGCTATAAATCCTTTCTTAATCATTGCATCCCTCTCCCCTTCCTACTTCTTAATTTTTACCATATACTTCTTTTTTGTATAACACCTTACATTTCATTCTACTACACTCACACTTTATGGTAAAATTAGTAAGAGAGGTGGTACATATGAAAAAACGTCAAGGAATCACGCTGCTTTTATTTATACTCGGAGCAGCCTCTATTTCTTTTGGGATGGCTTTAAAAAATATCTTTCCTTATTCCCCTGCAGCTGGCTGGATTCTAGGGACACTGCTTTTGCTAGGAAACTCATTTTATACGAGAAGATACTTACATAGAAGGTCAATTAAGAAGTAAATATCCGCCCCGAGCCGTATATACAAACCTTCATTCGGTTATGGTAAAATAGATAAGCAAAAACTGGATGTAAGGAGATTTTGAGTTTGAAAACAGGATTAATATCTGGCATTATATCTTTAATTATTGTGATTATCATTTCTATTACAGCAGGCAACTGGCAGTATATTTACTATATTTCAGGCCCTCTTGGTATATTACTTACGGCAATTGCACTCGTAACCTTACTGGACGCATTTCGTTTTGAAACGAGAGGACCTTACTTTACCCCTGTCCGGCAGCGAGAGGATACAGAATGGATGAAACGCTTTATTATTGCAGCTGTTCCTCATTTAGTTGCTTCATGTATTTGTATCTTATTTTTATAGAAACCAAAAAGCCAATGAATGGTCTTCATTGGCTTTTCTTATTTATTATATTAAATACCGCGCGACATACCGTAATAATCAATACGGTAATCCACAGCTCCTTCTGCAAATACATTTACAGCTGATTTGGAATCTTTTTTCGGGAATACCCGGGAAGTGAAGACAATTTTGCCGCCGTTTATATAAATTTCGACGATGCTTTTGTCGACAAATACGCGAACATCGACTTCGTTTGACGCTGTCCATTTTTCAGAGCGAACCACACCGTATTCCGTTGCATATTGATGGTGGAATGAAGAGCGGTCGAGTCGCACTTCTTGCTTTTCTGTATCAAACACGAGGCGAAGCTCTTCTTCTTTACTATTAAACAGCTCTAAACCAAACTGTTTGGCCGCTATCTCGCGGAACGTCATATTGATTTCATATGCATTGTTTGTTGCTTCATCAATGATCACTTCTTCATTTTTTAGCGTTCCTCTAAAATGAACCGCTTGATCTCGAAGCTTATTTAACTCTTCTACAGGCTTTTGAACAAGTTCATTTCCTTCAAGCGAAAGCTCACGAGGAAGCGTTAAGGCATGGGCCCACCCGTATTCGTCTGACGGGTAGTCAACATCCGGGTTTCCAATCCATGCAAACAGCAAGCGACGTCCGCTTTCATCTTGGAACGTTTGCGGTGCATAAAAGTCAAACCCTTTATCAATTTCACGGTAATACTCCATTTCAAACGTTAAACTTTCCACATCGAATGTTCCCACCGCGTAAATCACATTATAAATATTATGAAAATCGTGGCCATCCGCTTTGATTCCTTGCGGTGAAAAGACAAACACATCTTTTCCGTCCAGTTTAAAGTAATCCGGGCACTCCCACATATAGCCAAAGTCAGGAAGCGATGTTTTAACTTCGCCTTTAAATGACCACTGAAGCGCATCGCTTGATTCATACACAATTAACGCGCCCGTTTCGTTTTCACGCTGAGCGCCTAGCAGCATATAATATGTATCATTTTCTTTCCATACTTTCGGATCACGCACATGTCCTGTATACCCATCAGGAACGCCTCGTACCGCTGGATTATGCGTGTATTTTTCCACACTTCCATCCCTGTTTAGCATCGCGATACATTGATTAGCTGAACGTGAGCCGTCTTCGTATTTTACATTCCCCGTATAAAACAGCAGCCCTTGACCATCTTTTTCAATCGCGCCGCCTGAGTATGCGCCGTGCGATTCATATTCTTCCGTTGGCGTTAACGCAACCGGAAGGCGTTCCCACGTTACTAAATCCGTAGATTTCACATGAGCCCAGTGCTTCATTCCATGCATCGCACCGTACGGATACCACTGATAAAACACGTGATATTCACCATTTAATTGAATCAATCCGTTTGGATCATTCATCAGCCCGTACTGTGGATGAATATGATAAATCGGCTGCCAGCTGTCTTTGATTGCTTTGTCTTTTAATGCTTCTAACTCACCAGATTTTGCTTCTAAAATCGTTTTGTACTTCGATTCAGCCATCTCTTCAATCCCTCCAGCATCTAAAAAAAAGAGAACGTATTCTCCTTGCACTCTATGATATAAAATTTCAAGTGAAAATGCTACCAAAGAACGAATGTTGTCGTTTTCTTGTGTCGGATTTTATAGATAAGTTTTTTTCTGTTTTTATAGCAGAAAAGAAGGTTTTTCTGTCAGGTGGTTGAATACTATATACAATCAAATTTCACCAGCCTGTACGAGCGTCCGACGGCACTTGCACATTTTTTTAGCGAATCATTTGCGTTTTGCAGGAAGTATTCAACAAAATGGTAAACCCTTCATATTACATATTATAAAAGGAGGAAATGTCATGACAAAAGAAAACGTAAAAGAAACAGTGGGTAAAGAAACAAAAGGTGGAAGCAAAGAGTTATTAGTCGGCACGTTAGTAGGCAGCGTAGTGGGTGTAACAACAGCTTTACTAGTAGCGCCAAAGTCAGGAAAAGAGCTGCGTGCTTCTATTCAAGACGGAGCGAATCAAGCACTTGCTAAAACAGGTCAAGTGAAAGAAACGGTATATGCAAAAGGCCAAGACCTCAAACAGCGCACGGCTCGTCTTTCACAAAAAGTCTCCGAACAATCTTCGCAAGTTGTCAACAAAGTGAAATCTCTGCGCACTGCTAAAGAACAGCCGCTTGCAGAAACGGCTGCAGCAGAAGAGCTTGAAACGACAGAAATCGTTCAAGATCCTGTTCTTGAAGCTGAAGCGGTGCAAGAAGAATTAAATACAATTACGCAAGAAGTAAGTGACTTAGAACAATCTGTCGATGAAACAAGACGTTAATAACAAGCTGTAGAGATATCTCTACAGCTTTTAGCTTTTATGTATATTCGCTATCCTTCCTTCCACCCTTCAAAAAAATAGCCTCCGTACGGACACGGCTCTGATTCCGGCAGTTCTTCATAACGCTGTCCGCTGTAATACTTCGCCAGCACAATCTTAGGCTTAAAAGCTGCTACCCCTTCACTGTCTTCTTTTTCCGCTCCGCTTTCTCTCATCAAACAAAAAATATCCATTCCCTCAAACTCTCCGTACCCTTGATAGCACGACTCATAATAAACTTTACCAGGTGTTACCAAATAGCACTCCCGCTGCCACGACGGCTGCTTACTGTAGACACTTGCAATACTTATTCCACTCACTGCACACTTCCAGCTGCAAATTCCAACCATACAACGCCTCCAACGACTTGATAGTCTATTCATCTACAACTTTTGATGAAATCAAACATCCTTTGAAATGTACAGAATTTTATCCTCGACCAAAAACCTATACTACCAGATATCCTGTCCCCTTGACTTCACCCCAAAAGGTTCACCTATGCGGAAGTTGGCAGCCCGCAAGGGAGGGCAACTTCCGCATAGGTCTAGCACTTTATACTTGGCTGCCCTTTAGCCAAGTATAAAGTGCTACATCGATAAAAATATAAAAAAGGTCTGATAAATCGACCATTTCTGGTGATTATCAGACCTCAAGTTTTTCTGCATTTGAGCGGCTTATTTGCTGTTCAAGCGATTTAGCCAGCTGTACGATTTCGTGATCTACATATTTTGTTTTGATTTCTTCGATTTCCATTAATGTTTTAGAAAAGCTTTCTGCGTTATTTCCCTGTCTGTGCTGCACATCTTTAAAGAAATCAAGCAGTGCCTCGTTAGACTGCGTTGGACGGCTAAAATCAATCGTGTACATTTTGTACCCCAGTGTTAAATTTGTTGTAGTTGTCATAATTATTTCCCCCATTCTTCCTATAGTGATATATCTTCTACTCTTTACCCTTTAATTCCTTCTTTTTAAACTAAATTAATTATTTTTTTCAAAAAAACTTCCCATTATAAGAAAAAACACCCTTATAACAAGGATGTTAGAGTATTCTTCCCTTCGGTACAATTCCAGATGCAAAGTCATCTTTGAACTTAAAGCTAGCAGAATTGTTTTCCGTTAGAAAATGTATTTCCCATTTAAAAACCGGATATTCGGGCTTGTACATTTCTACTTTCTGATCGGGATTTTCTTCTAATCTTGCAATTACTCGTTTGAATCCTTCATATGCAATCCACCAATCGCTTCCGGTTTCATCCGTAATAAAACAAATAGAACCGTCAATTAAATGAAGGTTTTGCTTGATATCATCAGCATTTGTAAAATACGCATTTCCAAACGTGTTCAGACAATGATCGCAATAACCTGCTTTGCCTCCGTCTTTATAAATCCAGTGCGCGATTGGCTCACTGCAGTCTTTACACGTATTCGTCACTTCTTGAAGAAATGTTTTTCCGCTCCACTGTTCTTTTTCATTTTCAAAAACGGTCCATACTAAATATCTTTCCGTTTGTTCTGAAATAAAAAGGCGAAACGGCTCGTCTCGATGCCAAAAGTGAATATTTTGTTCATCTGATTCTTCAAAGTCAATGACAAAATTATCTCGTTCCAATATATGTCGAATAACATTGGTTAAAAAGGTAACATCCATATAAGGACCTCCCGTACTAGGCGTGACTTCTAGTAAAAATAGCATTTATGAGTTAAAACATATCACGCGTGCTGAAATAACGTCAACGATTACCTCTTGCTTTCTCCGAAAACTGGAAAAGAAATGGTCAAACGCGTTATAATGGTAGTCATGTTGAAACGGAAAGGAGATTTTATGAAGTTTACCGTTCAATCAACTGCACTTTTTCTTCTCTTTTTTATTTGTTTAAGCGGCTGTTCTGATAATGCCGAGCAGTCAAAAAAGCCGGCCGGCTATTTAGTTCAAGGGCGCATTTTAGAAGTGAAACAAGATGAAATTCTTATTGCAAACGTCATTCCGCGAGATACCGCGCTTGACTATACAACAAAAGAAATACTTGGTTCTAGCGATGTACAGCCTATTTATGTAAAAATTCCGGATAATCAAACATACAAAAAAGGACAGCTCGTTAAAGCTTGGCTTAAAAAAGACAAAAGCGTTCAGTATTCCGTTCCGGCAAAAGGCGAAGCTGTTGAAGTCCACATTTTAAAACAGCCGTAGAAAAGCTCCTGTTACGGGAGCTTTCTTCGTGTCAGCTGACGTCCGGTCCGATTCATTTTATGCTGTTCAAAATCCCATTTTTCTAAAAAGCGCTTTGCTGATATATAACCAGATTCATATAAAAATTCGATTTCTTCTTCCTTTAAGGCAAAATCCGTTGCCGTAATCACACCGGTTGGAATTTGCACCGTTCGTTCTTTTGTCTCCGCGTTCAAATACCGCAAATCGTGAGCTTGCAGCATCGTTGTAAACATACTTTTAAATAAATGGACCGGCGTCGGAATAACAGCGGCTGTATCAATTTCTTCTTTTACAAATCGAAAACCAAACGTCGGGAAACGCGGATGCTCCGTATCGAACAGCCAAATCGGAAAATTGCTTAAAAGCGCTCCATCGACAATGTATGACCTCTTGAACCCTTTGGATTTCCAGATGACGGGACGAAAGAAAAAAGGAATGGACGCACTCATCATCACGGCTTGTGAAATCTTCATATCGCTTGGCTGCATTCCGTAGCGAGGCAAGTCGTCAGGCAGTACAAGCATCTGTCCGTTCGAAATGTCTGAGGCAATAATTTTCAGCTTATCTGCCGGCAAATCCGCAAACGTTTCAATTCCTTTTTCACGCAGCAAACCGTACACCCATTTTTCCAAATAATCATTTTTATAAAAACCTAAATGAATCATTAATTCAATTAAGTTCCCAATCAGAGGAATTCGGTTAATGATCGTTTTCCCGCGAAACTTGGCATAGTCCATGTTTTGAAGCTCCTTGCGAATTTCACCACTTTTATAGCCGCTCGCCAAAAGAGCCGCAATTAACGAGCCTGCTGACGTACCTGCTAGACGCTGCCATTCTACGTTGCTTTCTTCCATCGCTTCAATCGCACCCGTGAATGCAATTCCTCGAACGCCTCCCCCTTCAAATACAGCATCTGCTTTCACATCTTTCCCCTCCCCTGCAACTTTCTAGTTTTTATATACCCTTTTTTATATTCAGGTTTTCGCTACTCCATACCTTTTATTTTCCTAACAAAAAAAGACTGTTTCATTTATCGAAACAGTCTTTTCTTTACAGTCGCTTTATTACCATTCGATAGTAATTCATTGTCAGCCAGTAGAAAAGAAAATAAATAATCCCGTATACTGCATCCGCTATTAAAACAGGGACTATCAGACTTTCACCGATTAAGTTTGTAATGACCTTCAGCGCAAATAGACTGTGCAAGATGCCAATTACTAAAGGCAAACCAAACGTAAACAGCTGCTGCTTTCGCACGGTGCTCATCATTTGAGACACTGAAAACCCAAGCTTACGCAGTACTTCAAATCTTTTGCGCTCTTGTTCAGCTTCTGAGATTTGCTTAAAATAAATAATACTGCCCGTTGCCATCAAAAAGGCGAGCCCTAAAAATCCTCCAATAAAAATAAACAATCCTTTACTCATTAAGCCTGCCTGAAACACATCATAGTATGAAGTACGGCTTTCTCCAGCCACTTTTGCGATTTGATGATAGTTCTTAGTAAGTTCATTTTGTTTGTTTTCATCATCCGTATTAAACACGTACACCGCTTGCTTTTGTCCAGCCTTTGAAAGTTTGATAAACGTGTCGTGATTGACTACAAACTGATAGCCGGCACTTTCAGAGTCAAGAATAAGTGAAGGTTCTGATTTAACGACTTTTAAAGCAAGCTGTTCTGATTTGTTTAGCTGCACAACTGCCGTTTTACCTGTACTAGGCTTAAACACTTTTCCTTTTGCCATCGAATCAAAAACAACGGTTTCGTTTGCACTTAACGAAGGAACCGAAACGCCGTTTTTCCGCACTTCTTCTTCATCTAAAAAACTGATTCGCTCACCATCTCCGTAATAACCAGATGTAATAAATCGAAAGTCCGATAAATCAGCAGAGTGCTTCACGATATGATACACATACTGATTTGATTGGATATCTAACTTACGCAGTACTTCCATAAAGTCTTGCGCTGCGTTTTTGCTGTGCAGCGTATAGTCATAAGGCTGCATACTTCTGGCGTCGGCTTTTGTGTTATAGTACGAGGAATACGTCACACCAACTGCTACAAGTGTAGTAGCTGACAAAATCGTAATTAGAGTTAATACTCGTGCATTTGCTTTAATTCGATACATCATAGTAGAAACGCTTAGCATATTTGCAAACGAATAGTATCCGCTTGCATGCTCTCGGTAAAGTCCCATCAGCCACTCAATTGTGGCTTTAAAAAGTAAAAATGTACCGAAAATGACCGAGAACAGTACAACGGCTACAATTAGAAAAAACTTAGGCGTCACAATGTTTCCTGATGAAAGGTAGTACCCGTAGCCAACGAGTAAGATACCAAGTCCTCCCACTACAATTGATCGCTTTGAATTCATTTTATTTACGCGTTCACTTTTGCTTTCTGCTTGAAACAGATCTAATAGCGTATAGCGGTACATAATAAAATAGCCTTGAAACGATATAAAAATGGTAACAATTAAAAACACTACGGCTGTTTTTAAAACCGCTTGAAGAGAAAATGTGAGCGTAATAGAAAGCGACAGTCCCATAAGCTTTAGTAAAAACAGCACAAACAGCCTTGAAAACACGGTACCTAGTAAAATACCGACCACCAGAGAAGAAATCCCCAGCAGCATATTCTCATAGAAAATCATTTTTCCAATCGTACGTTTTTCAATGCCGACTAAATGATACAGCCCGAGCTCTCTCTTACGCTGCCTGATAAAAAATGAGTTTGTGTACCAAATAAAGACAACAATAAAGGTAAGCAGAACGTAGTTTGAAGCATTAAAAATGCCCTGCAGCCTCAGCTCTTCTCCAATAACCTTTGAAATCGATTGGTCGTACTGAAGTGTAGCAAACACATAGTACACAATAATGCTAAAAATCATTGAAAAGAAATAAAGGCTGTACCGGCTAATATTTTTGCGCATATTCTTTTTAACAAGATCAAATACGGTCATAGCCTTCACCGCCTAATGCGCCTTGAATGTTCATAATTCGTTTAAAAAATGCTTGTCTCGTTTGTTCGCCTTTAAACAGCTCCGTATAAATTTGTCCGTCTTTAATAAACAGCACGCGGCTGCAGTAGCTTGAAGCCAGCGGATCATGCGTCACCATAATAATCGTGGCACGGTCTTCTTGATTTAGTTGCGACAGCTTTTCAAGCAGGCTTGAAGCAGCTTTGGAATCAAGAGCTCCGGTAGGTTCATCGGCGAAAATAACGGCTGGATTCGTAATCATTGCTCTCGCTGCTGCAACGCGCTGTTTTTGTCCGCCAGAAATCTCATACGGGTACTTATCCGCCAGCTCATAGATGCCTAGTCGCATTGCGGTGTCTTTAAGCTTCGCTTCCATCTCTTTCTTAGACATTTTTGTAACCGTAAGCGGCAGAAGAATATTTTCTTTTACCGTTAACGTATCCAATAAATTATAATCTTGAAAAATAAACCCTAAATGATTGCGCCTGAAAGCAGACAGCTTCTTATCTTTCATGAGCGCCACGTTTTCCCCTTGAATCCATACCTCGCCATCGGTTGGACGGTCAATCGTTGAAAGAATGTTCATCAGCGTCGTTTTTCCCGCTCCAGATGGTCCCATAATACCGACAAACTCTCCTTCTTCGATTGTAAAATCAATTCCTTTTAGCGCTTCGTATACATTTCCTCTTGATCCAAACGTTTTGGTTACATTTTTTCCTTCAAGAACAATGCTCACTTTTCCTCCTCCTTTCGTTCTTTTGTAGGCCACACGCTTTTCACTCGCTGCGGCAGCTCATTTTTTGTTATAATGTCATATTTCCGAACTTCATTACCTCGAACGAAAAGGTCAATAACCGTTCCTTCTTTTAACTGTTTAATCGTTGTAAATGTTTGAAACGTTGTTTGTCCTTTTTCGTTTATCACTGAAATTGTATATTGAACTCGTCCATACTCATCCACTTTTTTTGCTTCTTTTGGGATAATCCCGTATTGATGCTCCGTTGCGGCTTTTTGATAAATCTTTATTCCTCCTATACCTGCTCCTACAACAAAAAGCAGAGCTAAGAGGCTAATCCACTTTCTCTTCATGTACGTTCCCTCCTTGTGTATAGCTCTATCTTACTTTGAAACAAGGAAAGATTCGTTTGAAGCAGATGACAATCTCAGCGTGCAATCTTACATTTTTGAAAGGTTATCAAAAGAATTCGGTTTGTAGAAGGTCAGAATCACCGTGGTTCCTTCGTGTAAAAGTGAATTCACCTCTATTTGATGGCCAAGAGCATCTGTAATTTTTTTTGAAAAATACAGTCCTAGCCCTGTAGCTCCCTTCGTTTTTCTTCCCGCATTTCCTGTGAATCCTTTTTCAAAAACCCGGGGAAGATCTTGAGTTGGAATCCCTTTCCCTTGATCAGCGATAAATAACTTTACGTACTTTGGCGTTTCTTCACTAAAAAAAGAAAGCTTTCCTTCTAGAGGGCTATATTTAATGGAGTTAGACAGCACTTGCCTCACAACAAACTGCATCCACTTTGGGTCAGTGTGCACCAGTATGTCTAGATTTTTTTCATCAATATGCAGTTTCTTTTCAATACACCATTTTGAGAAGTACGCAACGTTTGGAAAAACAAGTTCACTTAGCGACACTGCCTGCACCTGATAATCTTTTTCTAAGTACTGCAGGCGTGCAGAATATAAATTCTGATCTACTAATCCGTCAATTTTCATCCACTCATCTTCAATATCCTTTAGCCAAGGCCATTTATAAAGCTCTGTACGATGAGCATTAATAAGCAGCTTCATCGCAGTAAGCGGCGTCTTGATCTCATGAACCCAAGTCGTTACATATTCCTGCTGCTCTCGCTGCTGTACGTGAAGAGCATGAGTTTGTCTGCGATACACACGATCTATATGCTGTAGCAGACTCAGCATATCTTCATCTGCTTTCGTTCTAACGTATGAATGCATTTCTTGTAAATCGTACGCATCATGCCGCAGCATTAAGCTTAACTTTTTTAGAAATCTTCTTTCTTTTATTCCTCTCCATAAAAGAAACAGAACCAGTAGACACAGCGTTAAAAGATTCAAATACCAAAACGAAGTGGACGATACCTTAATATCATACTCAAGCAGCAGCAGAGCATCGATTACACTCAGCCATATAAGAACAAATAAAATCCAGCTTAGCCTTTCTCTTAAAAAACTTTTCCACATCTTAATTCACCAAATATCCTTGGCCTTTTTTGGTCACAATTTTATCATTCAGCCCGATGTCTTCCAGCTTGGTGCGAATGCGTGTGATGTTGACAGAAAGCGTATTGTCACTTACAAATTTCTCATCTTCCCATAACCTTCGCATAAGCTCTTCTCGCGATACAATCTTGCCTCGTTCTTCCAAAAGAAGCCGTAAAATAAAAAATTCATTTTTCGTTAAATGAATTTCTTGATCGTTGTAATGCAAACTTCCTTTTTTTAAGTCTAGCACCGCGCCGTTCCAATCGATAACGTCTGAAATCGTGTCTCCATATGAATACGTTCTGCGCAGAAGCGCCTGCACTTTAGCAACAAGAACATCCAAGTTAAACGGCTTTTGAATATAGTCATCTGCCCCAACATTCATTGCCATAACAATATCCATTGGATGTTCACGAGAGGAAAGAAAGACGATAGGAGTTTTTGAAACTGTACGTATTTGCTGACACCAGTAAAACCCGTCATATACAGGCAAATTCACGTCTAAAATAACAAGCTCTGGGCTTTCTGCAATAAATACTTCCATTACCTTTTGAAAGTCTTCTACTCCAGCCACTTCAAATGACCACTGTTCAAATTTCTCTTTTACTAATTCATATATTTTATCATCGTCTTCTACAATTAAAATTTTCATACATTCACCTCTGTATTGTCCTATATATTATGTATAACCCACTGTTGAATACTCTCTTAAAAGCTCACCTAATTCATTAGCATGACAGCAATTTTCTTAAAAATAAACCATTTATTTCTGTAAAACGAAGAGTGAACGAGTATTATCGTAGTGTAAACTTGTATATGTTACAAGTTTCTCTGTTCAAATACTACAAAATAATGACAATATCGGTAATAAGTAATCTTTAAACTCCATTAAATGCTCATTTTTTGTTACTATAGTATATAAGATGAAAACTTAAACTAATTTGACATGTGGATATGTAAAAAGGAGCTAGTTATCAATGAGTGTACCCAACAAATTACGCGACAACGCAATGGTGATGTTAAAAGAGACAAGCCGAACATTTTTTATTCCAATTAGCCACTTGCCGGCAGAATTGCAGGATGCAGTAGGATCTGCTTACTTATGTATGAGGGCAATTGATGAAATTGAAGATCACCCTGAGCTAGAAGCCGGTGTAAAAAGCCGCTTGCTTTACGCCATTAGTGACCTGTTAAAAAAGTCTTTTAACGAAGACGAGTACATGGCATTAGTAGGTCCTTATCAAGCTGATTTACCTGACGTAACGCTTCAGCTCGGCAACTGGATTGCGCTTTGTCCGACTGGAGTTGCAGATCAAGTATTAGATGCAACTTCTATTATGGCCAAAGGAATGGCCGATTGGGTAGAAAAAGACTGGCATATTCAAAATGAAGCGGATTTAGATGACTATACGTTCTACGTAGCTGGTCTAGTAGGTGTGATGCTTAATGACATTTGGAAATGGTATGACGGCACGGAAACAGACAAAGAATTAGCCATTGCGTTTGGACGCGGCTTGCAGTCTGTTAATATCCTGCGTAATACCTCGGAAGATTCAGAGCGCGGAGTCAGCTTCTTTCCTAACAATTGGAGCAGAGAAGATATGTTTGCCTACGCTCGCCGCAATCTTTCACTAGGAAAGAAATATTTAGAAGATGTCAAATCGCTTCCGATCCTTCATTTCTGTAAAATTCCGTTAGCGCTTGCTGATGGAACATTAAACGCCTTGATGAAAGGAAAAGAAAAAATGACGCGTGACGATGTAAATAAAACGGTAAATGAAGTTGTGGATATGTAAAAACAAAAACACGGAGCCCCTGGGTTCCGTGCTTTTTATATTTCTACCTGAAGACTTTCATATAAAGCGACGATTTCTCCTTGAATAATAGGGTAGTGTTTCAGGGTCGGAACACTTGAAAGCTTTGGCGCTCGTTTTTGCTCAGCTGCTGCAGCTAGCTGAGCAAATGTTTCTTGAAGCTCTCGTTTTTCCGTTTCTGAAAGCTCATATCCTTCAAACGACGCAAGAAGCATATAACCTAACTGCTGTGTAGCGACAACTGCAGGCCACAACCCTTCTAGCTTGACGGCCGTTTTAGAATATTCTCCAATCACATTATCGTACAGCGCCCGAAGATTAACGAGTTCTCCTTGAAGCTTATTTCTTTCTCGTTTAATTCTTTCTTCATCTTGTTCGGTGCTTAGCATTTCTAAAAACTGTCCTTCTTTTCGTATCACATCTCCAAGCAAATATGGCAAACGAAGTGAAGAAGCTCGTTTGAAAATTAATACCGTGCCGACCACTCCAATAATAGAACCAATGACAATATCAATCACTCGAGCAGACGTAAAGTAGCTAATCGCTTTATCAGGATGACCGCTTTCAGCAATTAAAAGAGCATTCGGTGTGATAAAGAGCGTGCCGAGCGCGTAGTTTTTGACAATTACAATTTCAATCGTCGACTGAAGCACAAAGACAATGAGCGCAATGACGATTCCCGTTGGTTCAAGCATTAGAATCCCGGTTCCAATTAAAATACCTAAAATGGTTCCGACAGAGCGCTGAATACCTCGCTGAACCGTTGCACGAACGGTTGCTCCAAGCATCACTCCTGCGCACGTAAGCGGAATCCAGTAAGACCTTGGAATATTTGTCGTGTAGGCAACCGCTGCGGCAACAATCATAATAATTCCGTAGCGCAAAGCGTTTTTAAGCACATACGAACGCTTGTGAAAAGCAGCTTTTAACCGTGTTTTTACGCTGCCTTGTGAAAATTGAATATACTCCGTTTCTTTTAATTCTTTCATTTGAAGAACGTCATTTACATCCAATAGCAATGTACGCAGCTCTTCTTTAATGGACAGCTCTTCAATTTCTTCTCGAACGTCTCGAATTTTTTTATGTTTTTTTAACGTGGCCATTTCGGATGCGAACGTTTCAATCACTGCCTGTGCTTTTTTAGAAACAGCTGGATTAAAATCGTTCGCAGCGGCCATCACAAAGATAAACAGCCCTTCGGCTTTTTGATTTAATAAAAACAGACGATGCGCAAACGATGATTTTTTTCGATTAATTTTCGCTTGTTTCATCGCTGTTTCCGCTGCTCGAAGCTCGACAACCGTTTTATGCTGCTCGGCGTGAAACGATTCCGTACCAAGAGACCCGACAAATGAAGCTAGCTGCCTGTACGCTTTCGCCACAGCGGCAGTTTCAGGTCCGCGTGGGTTAATAAGCCAGCCGCTCATGCTAATACACCAAGATAGTGTCCCTCCTAAAAAAACGAGTCCTGCGTGCAAAAAAACAGCCTGCAAATTCGGCGCTGGAATGCTCGTACTCACAGCAAATGAAAGGACAAAAAACATGGCAGAAGGTCCTGGAATTTTTAAGGCTCCGAAAACATAAACCGATACAGCTCCAATAACACCAAATAAAATAGTTTTCATCCAAGCTACGTCAGCAAATAATGAGCCGAGTGTAAAACAGAGCGTAACGCCAAGCAAAGCTAAAAATAACTTAACGGCACGCTGCGCGTAAGGCTCATCTTTTGTATATAGATATGTAAAGCCGCCAATGCTTGCAATGAGTCCGTACTGCAAATGATCAAACAAAATTCCTATCAAAATCGGCAGGCTTGAAGACAAGCCTGAGCTGATTCCTCTTACCCACGGAGAAGAAGCGTGGTTAAAGCGAAAAGCAGCTTTGATTCCCGGCGCTTTTGGAGAAGCCTCAATTTTATGATGAATTTCCGTATGATTATATGTTGGTGACTTTTTGTCATCACTCACCTTGACCTCCTCCTTTCTCTCCATATATCTTTCCTGTTCTTAAAACGTGATAAACCTAAAAAACGGCTGTTCCTATCCGTATTGTGTTTAGGAATAGCCGTTTTTATCCTTATAAGCAGCCTATACTAAAACAAAAAGCAGATGAAACGAATGTCTCATCTGCTTTTTACTAACAGCTCTACTGCTTCTTTTACTAAGTTTTCGGTATTCTCGCCTTTTTCAATGCTTTCTCTTACGCATTGTTCAAGATTAGTGCTGACAATAACACCCATTGTGCGATCAATTGCGCTTCTAGCTGCTGAGAGCTGTGTCACAATGTCACGGCAGTCTTTTCCTTGTTCCATCATATTTAAGACGCCTTTTAACTGACCTTCAATTCGTTTTAAACGATTTTTAACTTGCTTATCATATTCCATCATACTACTACCTCCGCTCGTGCATGATTGCGTTTCTTGCTTTTAAGCTGTACGCATGAAGTAAATGTATACACAACTTTATACCTATTAGGGTATGATGTCAAGTAAAGGAAGTTTAGCATAAATGTTAATACTTGTTTACACCGTATTTATTGTCCTGTAATCTAAACTTAGCAATCTGAGAGTATAGTTAAGCTGTAAAAACGACTTATACTGGAGGTTTGAAATGGCTACATACGGGAAAAAATTAATGGCAAGTCTATTCATTATCATGGCATGTGTTTTAGGGTTTATGGGACATGCAGCTTTTTTAGCTCCTGAAAAAACGGAAGCTGAAGTAAACTATGATGCGACGCTTTATTTTCCGTTAGACCGATATCCTGAAACGGGTGATCATATTCGTGACGCGATTGCCGCTGGGCACTCTTCCGTTTGCACAATTGATCGCGACGGTGCTGAAGCGAACCGGGAAGAATCGCTGAAAGGATATCCGACAAAAACAGGCTATGACCGTGATGAATGGCCAATGGCTATGTGCGAAGAAGGCGGAGCAGGAGCTGACATTCGCTATATTTCACCTTCTGATAACCGTGGAGCCGGCTCATGGGTTGGAAATCAGTTAGAACAGTATCCAGATGGTACACGCGTACAATTTATCGTTCAATAATAGCAGAACAAGCTTTACTTTGAAGAGGTGAAATCATGAAAACAAAATGGAAAGAACAAGAGCTAACCATGTCTTATCATCAGTTTACGCTGTTTCAAAAAGGACAGCCAAAACCCCATCACGACTGGAGTGATGAAGATATTCAAAAAGGATATGTCGCAGACGATAAAGCTATTTCATTTGAAGCCGTATCGAACACAAAAGCCATTATTGAAGTGTGGGTAAACGAAACTCTAGACGTATCACAGGCTGAAAAGACCACTCGCCTTCCTTTTCACGTCGAAAGCGATGGGATTGAAATCAAAAGCGTCCTATCTGAAACCTTAAGCTATGATATTCCAAACGGGTATTATTACGTCACATGCCTGACCATTCCTCTTCAAGAAAAAACAAACTCAGGCCTTTATTTGGTGAAGTATTTGCTGCATTTTGAAAGTCAATAAAAGAAGGCAGCCTACTGGCTGCCTTCTTTTATTGACTTTGGTATTCATAAGTTTCTTTATTTGATATAAACGGGCTGATTTCACCAAGCGAGAACAGGTGCAGCTCATGCATCGCTCTTGTACATGCTGTATAAAATAAATTTCGCTCGTATTCATCTTGGTAACATTCACTCGATGCATTGTAAATGATGACGGCATCAAATTCAATTCCTTTTGCTAAGTAAGCTGGCAGAACAAGCATGCCTTTTTCAAATGAACTTGTTTCTTTTGTCAGCAGCCTTGCAGACATCGCTTCAGGCAGTGCTTGGAATGCCTGACGACTTTCCTCAGCTGTTTTGGCAATAACAGCAATCGTTTTATAGTTTTGCTGCTTCAATTCATTAATTTTGTGTATAATTGCCTCATGCAGCTTTTGCACGTCGCCTGTAGCCGTTACGGTCGGTTTCGCTCCGTCTCGATTAAACGGCTCAATTAAATGACCGTTTGCTACCATATCCCTTGAAAATTCGACAATTTGACGTGTTGATCGGTAGCTTCTCGTAAGAGTCAGCGTTTCTGCTTCTTTCTCTTCGTACAGTTCGCTTGAAAGAATGGTCGGTGCGTTCAAGGCGTGCGCATAGATCGCTTGATTCAAGTCTCCAAGCAGCGTCATTCTGGCATGCGGAAACAGCTCTTTTAAAAACGCCAGCTGAAACGGTGAATAGTCCTGTGCTTCATCAATAAACAAATAGCGAATGACAGGGTTGGTTTTACGCCCTTCAATTTGATCTTTTATATATAAGTAAGGCGTTACGTCTTCATAAGACAGCTTCATGTTCATGACTCTTTGCACCGTGTTTTTAGCAGTGTCTTCCCATCCCTCTACGTGGGAAAAAAGGTGATTTCTTTCAAACAGCTGCATATAGATACGGCGAATGTCGATAAATTTAAGCTGTTTGATGGCTTGCTTAATAAATTTCATTTTTTTAGCTACAACCGCTTTGGCTAAATACGCTTGTTCCCGGTCAAAGTCGTCAAATGAACTTTCCGTGTAGCCTTCCTTTTTCTGCAGGTGCTGATAGGCCTCTACATAATCTTCTTTTTCTAAAAGCTGAATTTCTTCTTGAACCCAATCTTTTTTGCGCTCAAGCTTTTCAAGCTGATTAATGAGTTTAAGCGCCCATTCCGCAACGAGCTGCATCCTGTTAGGTATGGAAATTCCCTTATCAAGCGAATAGAAATAAGACAGCAGACGCCGAGCAGATAACACGATTTCGCCGCGAAACTTAATGTTTTTAAAAATGATGTCTTTAGTAGACAGTTCTTCAATATACGCATCTACCTGCTTTTTAAATTCACAGCTTGCCTTGTAGCGAATTTCCTGCATTTTTTGCTTTTTTGCCGCAACATCTTTTTCCGTTAGCAAATATTCGATTTGCACGAACAAGTCCTCCACTTCAAACTCGTTTCCTAACCGGCCATCGGCATATTGCTGAAACGTTGTTTGTTTCATATTGTCTTCTCCAAGCTCCGGAAGAACAGTTGAGACGTAGCTGTTAAAAAGCGGATTTGGTGAAAACAGCATCATGTTTTCTGCAGTCAGCTGCTTTCGGTGATGATAGAGAAGATAAGCCACGCGCTGAAGAGCTGCAGACGTTTTACCGCTCCCTGCTACCCCTTGAACGATCAGCACTTTATTTTTTTCATTTCGAATAATTTGGTTTTGTTCTTTTTGAATAGTCGCTACAATACTTTTCATTTGACTGCTTGCATTGTGTCCGAGCACTTCTTGAAGCAGCTCGTCTCGAATGGTAATTCCTGTATCAAACATGCTTTTAATTACGCTATTTTCGATAATAAACTGACGCTTTAGCTTCATCTCGCCTTTAATCGCTTCACCTGGCGTTTCGTACTGCGCTTTTCCCGGTGAATAATCATAATAAAGACTCGAAATAGGCGCACGCCAATCATAAATTAAAAACTCTTCATCTTTTTGATCCATTAAAGAGCCCACGCCCACATAAATAGCTTCCGCTTCTTTTTCACCATTTTCTATAAAATCAAAACGTCCAAAATAAGGGGATTGCGTTAGTTTTTTTAATGTTTTTAATTGATCATACGCTTGTCTATGGGTAATTTCACGTTCAGCTAAAAGTTCTGCCTGCTGCTTAATACTCGTAAATGTCTCAATCACATCATCCGGCTCATCCATATTAACCGTGACATCGTCCCAAAACGTGCTTCGCAAATCGACAATTTCGCCTTTTACATTTCCTACGCTTTTGCCTATTTTTTCAGCTTTTTGGCTGATTTCTTCTACTACCCAATCAACTCGCTGCTGTTCTTCTGTTAAATTTTTGTCTTTCACTTATCCACACCCCTTACACACGTTACCCGATAACAGAACTTGTTACCGGGTAAAAGCGATCGTTGTTTATTTTTTTCAGAGTCTACATACTTCCCTACTGAATTCGTAAATCCCTGCTATGTAACCATATTATGTCTTAATTTCCACCGTTAGTATACTGAAAAATAATGAACTCCACAACAAAAAGGGCTGAGAAAATCTCAAGCCCCTTATCTTTATAAGTCGTTCCTCTACTTATTAGCTATTACTGTTTCCAAAAAGTTAGCAGATGAATGATGGCTGACACCACTTCTACCCCTTGAAACGCCAGTAAACCTGCTGCTGCCGCTGTAAACAATCCGACTACCGCTTCTTTAAAAATGAATGGCATTGATACCAGCTCCTTTGCTTATTTAAAATAAGTAGATTTGTTATCATTCTACTCCTTTTTTCAGAATTTTCAATACCTTTTTATCAACAAAGCAAAATAAAAACGCTTTCACTTTATAAAAATAAAGTGAAAGCGTTTTTTAAGCTTCCTTTTCTAATGCGTTCAGCGCAAGTGAATATTCTAATCCTTTTCCTTTTTGCACAACGTGCTGCACTTTGCCCATGTTGCACGCTTCTTGCGCACTAACAGTCATGCCGTTTGTTAACTTTAGCTGCACAGGTTCTTCCGCAATTCGTACATCGCATGCTAAAGCTAACTCATATCCTCCGCCAAACGTAAAGTTTGTAAGAAGCGCAATCGTTTGTTTGGAGCTACATGAAATACGCTGAAAAATCGCTCGAGCTGCTACTGCATGAATCGGCTGATAAAGCCTTCCTGTTTCTTCACGTAGGAAAGAAGTTGTTCTATGATCTCCGTTCATCTTATAGTACTCTCCCATAAATACAATAGATCCAACCGACGCATCGTGCTGCAGCTCATTCATCGTTTCTTGCAGCTCATACATGACTTCACTGTTCAAACGATTAAGCATTGACTGATTCATTCGTACAACCGCCACATGATTTCTTTTTTCTACTTTGATAAATCTTTTCATCATTCCTCCGCCCTTTCCCCTGTCGTTCTTTATAAATAAAGCGCTTTCAAAATATTTCGCTTTTTAATAGAAAAGTTATTTTCATAGTTTCATCATACAACAAACTCATAATTATTTCCATTAATTTTTTAATTTCCCGTCAATAATTCCATGAATCATTTCCATGTTTTTATCAAATAAGACGTGCTATAGTATAAACAGCACAAATGCAGCTGAACTCACTGATAAAAGGAGTAATCACTATGAAATACGACTTAACAAAATGGGAGCCTCACGGCTATTCTTGCCCTGTGGAAGCAGCCGTTGATGTAGTCGGCGGCAAATGGAAAAGCGTCATTTTGTATCAATTATCGAAGGAACGCCGCCGCTTTAATGAACTGCGCAGACTCATTCCTGGTGTGACGCAGCGAATGCTCACACTGCAGCTTCGCGAACTCGAGCGCGACGGAATTATCCACCGCGAAGTCTATAAACAAGTTCCGCCTAAAGTAGAATATTATTTGACATCCTTTGGAGAAACGCTCATCCCTATTATCGAGCTGATGTTTAAATGGGGATATGATCATACCGATAAAATTGCTGAAGCGAGAATTCAAGCAGAAAAAGAGTAAGGAATGAGAAACGATATGAATAAAAGAAAAAAATTCCCTTTAATCTCCCCTTTTCTTTCGCTCAATTTAGTAAATACTGAAGTCGTCAGTCATGGCCGTCGTCACGAGTTACTAAGTGAAGACCAAGATTTGTTAGACTGGCTTCATATAATGTGTGAAGAGATCCCTTCTCTTGATAAAACAATATTGACTATGTCCCAGAGTGAATTAACGGAAGTGTTACATCTTATATATGATTTTCGATTGTGTTTAAGAAACAACTTTGAATCAATAGCAGATGGAAATGCCATTGATTCAAAGTGGATAGTATCTTTAGAAAGAAATATTGAAAAAGCTCCTTATGTTTTTAAAGTTCATGCACAGCAATTAGTACAAATCCCAATCGGGAGCATCGTAAATAAACTCTTTTCCTTACTATCATTAGATGCTTTGCAGTTAATCAGTGAAGGCCAACTAAACAAAATAAGAAGATGTAGCAACCCTGACTGTGTATTGTTATTTATTGATACAACTGGAAGACGTAAATGGTGCTCGATGAAAATCTGCGGGAACAGGCAAAAAGCGGCGCGTTTTCAAGATAAAAAGGATAGGGGTGAAATAAAGCTTGAATTCTAATCATGAATTCAAGCTTTTTTTACCTCACAAAAACTAACCATTAAAATCATTATTGACAGGTTAATTTACAAAGAGGTAAAATGATTGAAAAATAAAGGAGGTTTTATATAAAGATGAATAGTTCACCTAAAGCGTCGGCAAAGGAAGACATTTCATACACGCAATCATATTTTTCTAAAATGATAACAACCGCGAGAAGCCCTTTAAAAATTGACGTAAAAGATGCAGTTACAGGCTTAGTCGGTGGAACGGTTAGTATTTTACTTCTAGCTATACTGACTCAGCTTACATCAAGCCCTTGGCTTATGGCCCCTTTTGGAGCCAGCTGTGTATTAGCATTTGGCCTTTGGAACGCTCCTCTATCGCAGCCCAGAAATATTATTGGAGGGCATTTAGTAGCGACTTTGGTGGGGTTAACCATCTATCATTTATTCGGTAATAACCCTTACACTTTAGGAACAGGAGTCGGCCTAGCCATTTTCTTTATGATGCTTACAAAAACAACTCACCCACCCGCAGGAGCAGACCCCATTGTTGTGATCTTAGGCGCTTCTTCTTGGAATTATATTATCAATCCCGTTTTAATAGGATCGATTGTAATTGTAATCGTTGCCCTTCTTATAAATAACGTACGAAGTAACAGGTCGTATCCTACCTACTGGATATAAGAAATTTGCTGATAAGAATTTAAAAGTTTATAAGAATAGTCTCTAGAGCGAATCTACATAAAAAAAGACTTCCCACAGGTCAGTGAAATTGACTTGTGGGAAGTCTTTTTTATACGTTTTTCCGAATTAATAATTCTTTTAATCCGTATACAAATGTACTTTCAATCGGCTTTAACTCAAATGCCGGGCTCCAGTCCATCTGCGGATAGCGGTCAATCAGCTCGGCCAGCATAATTTTTGCTTCTATTCGAGCAAGCGGTGCTCCTAAGCAAAAATGAATGCCTCTTCCAAATGCCATATGCACATTTGGCTTTCGATCGATTTTAAATACATCCGGGTCTTCAAAATACTCCGCGTCTCGGTGCGCAGATCCCATCCATGGAACGACGTGTTCCCCTGCTTTTAGTTTCTGACCTGCAAGAATCACATCTTCTTTTACGATTCGGTGAAGAGCCTGAACGGGTGAACGATAGCGAAGAACTTCTTCAATCGCAGAAGGCAAAAGTTCTTTCTCACGTTTGAGTCGTTCAAAAGAAGCTTTATCTTCCATTAAACAATAAATCGTATTTGAAATTAAATTTGTGGTTGTTTCGTTTCCTGCAATCAGCAGCAAAATAGAAAAACCGACGATCTCTTCATCCGTTAGCTGTTTCCCTTCTTCTTTTGCCTGAAGAAGCACGGAGATAATATCATCTCCTGGACGCGTGCGTTTTTCTTCAATGATTCGATAAAAGTAAGTTTCTAGCTCATCATTTGCTTTCATTTTCTCTTGCTGCAATTTTTCGAGCGTTTCACGTTCGTTATTAGAAGGACCGGCTACGATAATATCCGACCAATCTTTAAACTGACGCTGATCTTCTATCGGCACGCCTAAAATATCGGCAATTACCATAACCGGAAGCGGATAGGACAGATGCTCGACTATATCAATATCTTCAAGATGCTCCACTTCTTGTAATAATTCATTTGTAATACGCGCAATTTTAGGCTCCCATGCTTTCATTGCTTTAGGCGTAAAAGCTTTATTAACAAGCGATCTCATTTCAGCATGCTTAGGCGGATCAATATTAATTAGGCTCGTTCCTAGAGCAGTTTGTCTTTGGTTTTGTGGAGGTCTTCGATCAGAAGAAAAAATATTCTTTTGTTCTAGCACTTCTTTGACTCCGTCATAGTGAAAAACATCCCATACCTGCCTTTCTTCATCCCATTGCACAGGCGCGCTGTTTCTCATCTCTTCATACCATGAAAAAGGATTAAAGCGCTCTTCTTTTGTTTGAATCGTATTCACTTGACGGACAATTCCGTTTTCTCTTTCGGTTTTCATGTTAAAACCTCCCCGTATCGTTCAAATAGAATGACTGTATAGTCATCTATGACCAAATAGTACCATATATAAGAATTTTCTTAAAAATGATAGCTGTATATTTTAGTAAAAATGAATCGATAGAAGGATATTTTTTACAAAAAAGGGTAGGCGCATAGCGCCTACCTTTTTAAGAATAATGTTCTTCTGGTTTTTGTAATCGGTTGTCTAACGCGTACGCGCCGCTTCCTGCTAGAATCATATGAAGCGAAACGACAAAAAGGGCAACCTCAAGCTCATAGCCGCCTGTAAAACCAGCACCGCTTTTCGCTGTAAAAATAGCGCCAATCATCACAATCGCAAACAAGACACCGATTAAACGCGTTTGAAATCCAAGAATCATAGCGGCTCCCCCTACGAATTCAATAACCGCAACCGCATAAGCGAAAAACGCAGGAATGCCCATGCTGTGGAAAAAACCGACCGTATTATCAATACCGCTTTGGAATTTGCCAAGGCCATGAATAAAAAACGTTAGCCCTAACATAAGACGAAGTAAAAACGTTCCAAGCTGATAGCTTTTCATTTCTTTTCCTCCTTTTTTACTTTTGTCTGCACATGTAACAATTTTAGTTACAACTGTGAACAAATTCAAGGGGTTAGAACAGAAAAACAAGATATCAGCAAATTTCTTTATCTCATTTTAAACGTTTCTTTTGGAAGTAAGGCAATACTCCCTGCTCAGTCGCGCTGAAGATACGATAGAAATGCAAAAATATGATCCTGAATAATGAGTTCTGCCGTAGGAGAATGGCTCTTTAATGATAGGTGTTCAGAATATCGAAATCGGTTAAATTTATTTACATCAACATGGTGAACGGCCTGCACATGAAAACCTTCTATGATGGCTTTTATTTGGGCAAAAGGCGGTACAGCAAGAGATTCGGGCTTAATTTTCTCCAGACACTCTCTGCTTATGGCATGAGGAACAGCCGTCATGGAGCTCATTAATAAATCTTTTCTTCCTATTGTCTCGTTCAATACGTACTTCCACCCCTGCACCACATGCGTGAGCTTTTCTTCATCTTCACATACGTTTAAAGCTACATCAACGCCGCTCGCTACCGCTGAAGCAAACGGATACAACTCTTGAGCTGAAAGAACAAAATCCCCGTCTATAAAGAGAAGTATATCTCCCATTGCTGCAAGGGCCCCCGCAGCTCTTCCGCAATCATGCCCTAACCGTTCATCGTAGACGAGGGTTTTGACACCCTGTTCTTTGGCATACGCCTCCGACTGATCAGTGGAACCGTTAATCACGACAATGATTTCTAACGGCTCAAGTTTTCTTGCTTCTGCAATCACTTGTTTGATTGTTTGTTCTTCGTTGCAAACCGGAACAATAACAGACAGCTGTTTGCCTCCATAAAAAGATGATAGTTTCCCCCAGCCGTACTCAACAACTGGAATGGGCTGCGCAAGCATATCCACTCTCCTTTTACGATTTGACGCAAGCGTATAGTATGTTTGAAGAAGCTGCTGGTAGGATTGAATTCGTTCTCTGCTGCGCAGCGGGCGATCGAAAGGACGAAAGCTTCCCTTTCCCTGGGTTTCAATGGTAATATGCGAGCTTACACGATACTGCGTTAACAATGTCACAAATAAAGAAAGAGGCGGCATCTCCCAGTAGTTCTTCAATACACTTAACAGCACCCCGTAAGGCGCTTTTAAATAAGCGTTGGCACGATGAGGCTTTCCAAGCGCATGATGCAAGACCGCGCTCCACGTCATTTCGCTGCGGTTAAAAGCATTTATCTTTGTTTTTTCCCACTTGTTTAGCACCACATCGCTATGTCCAAATAACAACGGCTGCACAAAACGTTCAATCTCAGAAGCAGAAAGAATAATATCTCCGTCTACAAATAAGACGGCATCTCCTTTGGCGGCTTTGGCTCCTTCCATTCTTGCTTCATGGGGAGAAAGGCGTTTTTCCACTACTTTTACCATGCACCCTTCTTCTTTTGCTATTTTTACTGAAGCATCGGTACAGCCATTTGCGATTACAATAATCTCAAGCACATTCACTTTCTTAATTTGTTTAAGCACGGTCTTTAGCGTGTCTTCTTCATTGTAAACAGGCAGCACGACAGAAAGAGTTTTCATTAATATCACCCCTAAAAAAAGAACCACTGAATAACTCAGCGGCTTCATTCATTTAAAATACCTCTTGTATCTACAACTTTTTTTGCATTTTTTACGATTGACCAATCCACCTGACTATGGTCAGTTAATACCAGTACAACGTCGCTTTTTTCGATTTCCTCTTTTGTAAGCGGGACAGAAAAGTACGTTTGCTTATTAAACACGGCAGAGTCAATATACGGGTCATGATACGTTAATTCATACCCTTTTTCTAAAAGACCTTCACACACGGTCAGCGCCGGCGATTCACGTATGTCATTTACGTCTTTTTTATACGCAACGCCTACCACGAACACGCGCTTTTCATTTGCGTCAAGCTGCTTTTCAACTCGCCTAATCACTTTATTTGGCATTTCTTCATTAATATGATGAGCCGCTTCAATAAGTTCGCTCGTTAGCCCATTTTGCTTTAGTTTCCATAAGAAATAAAGCGGATCAACAGGTATGCAGTGCCCCCCTATTCCGGGACCTGGATAATAAGGAGTAAACCCAAACGGCTTGGTAGATGCCGCTTGTAAGACCTCATAAAAATCTATTCCTAATTCCCCACACAGTTCGTTTGTTTCATTCACCAACGAAATATTGACCAGGCGCTGAATGTTTTCAAACAGCTTGCACATTTCCGCTACTTTCGGAGAAGAAACAGGTACAACCTGCTGGAAAATGCTTTCGTAAAATATCTGTATATGATGAAGGCATTCTTTGCTGTAGCCGCTAATCACTTTTGGAATATACTCAATGTCGTACGACTTGTTTGCTGGATCGACTCGCTCTGGAGAATATGCTAAATAAAAATCAACTCCTGCTTGCAAATCAGACTCCTTTAAAATAGGTAAAACGACTTCTTCAAGCGTGCCTGGATAGGTAGAGCTTTCATAAATAATTGTTTGTCCTTTTACCATATGTTCTTTCAAAAACGTAGATGCGCTAATAACGGGTCCTAAGTCCGGATTATGATTCTCTGTAATAGGTGTTGGCACGGTCACCACTACATAATCGCATGCTTGAAATGCGGAAATACCTTTTTTTAATTCATATGCTTGAAAGTTTTTCTCACTTTGAATCACATCATTACGTACATCTGGAATATAGCTTTTCCCTTGTTTTAGCGCTTCAATTTTCCGAACGTCAATATCAAGTCCAATCACGGTGTAGTTTTTTTTAGCAAACAAAAGAGCAAGCGGGAGTCCCACATACCCTAGACCAATAACGGCAACTTTTTTATTCATTGTTTAACACCTCAAACAAAAGATCATGTCTTCGTATGTCCGGAAGAAATTCGCCTCTTTCACTAGTTTGGCTAATATAGTACGCCATGGCCTCTACATAATCTCCTAGAATTCTCTGAGTGGATGCTGCTAGACCTTTGACTTTCATATGCTCTTTTCGAATCCGGTTCGTTCGCGCCACATCCACAAAATGAACAGGCTGAACCATAAAGCCGTACATGATACTTTTTAATTGAAATAAAGGTGGAATAATAAGAGATTCGTAGCCTACTTTCTCCATTACATCCCGTTTAATTGCATGCGGAATCGCCGTCGTTGTATTAATGGTTAAATCCGGACGTTTGCAAACAATATTAAGAAAATATTTCGCCGCACTTACAGAGTGGATGGGATGCACTTCGTCAAGCAGACACTCTAAATTATTAAGCGCTACATCAACTCCTTGGTCAGCCGCTTCTAAATATGGACGTAAATGTTCCGCGGAAATAACAATATCTCCATCTACGAACAAGCAAACTTCACCGCTGCTGTACATCGCACCAATTGCTCGAGGTACATTGTGTCCAAGGCGCTGCTTGTAATGAAGAACAGTAGCTCCGGCTTCGATCGCTCGTTTGACCGTTACTTCATCGGCTCCGTTGGCAACCACGATGATCTCTTCCACTCCGGCTTTTTTTACTTCTTTAATCACGTTTGCAATCGTCTCTTTTTCTTCACCTGCCGGAATAACAGCACTGTACTTAACTCCTGTTTTCCGTTTTACATTCGGTGTATAAGCGGAAACAACTTCTCGGTTTCGATCACCATCTGTGAGCCCGCCTCTTATTCCTTTTTCTTCGATAAGATGAGCTAACGCTTTAATATGATCTCCAATAATATAGTTAGTGGAAATAGGGAAAGGAGAATTGGTAGGAATGGTTTTGTGGGTGGTTCTAATCTTATTGGTATAAATAACGTCTGAAGAACACGGTGCAACGATTGACATTCCTTTTAAAAGAGCAATCGTATGAGCAAGAGGCGGGTGAGCTAAGTTCTCGTATCCAATTTTAGCTGCTGATGTTTTCTTGATAGCATGGGGAATAGCTGTTAATGCTTGAATGGATAAATCTTCACGCTGCAAGCATAAGTTCAGCATGTATTTCGCAACGGAAACCGGATGCGGACGCACCTTCCGCTTCATAATCCACGAAAGGTTGTTCAACGCTATATCATGACCGGTTTCTATAGCCTTCGTATATTTCATCAGCTCCTCATGAGGAACCGCTATATCTCCGTCCAAAAAAAGCAAAATATCTCCTTTTGCTTTTTTAGCCCCAATGGCCCTTCCAATATTAATACCAAGAGCTTCTTCATAATAAACAACGCGGCAGCCTGCACCCTCGGCAATTTCCTTTGTTGTATCACTGGATCCATTTACGACGACAATAATCTCAAACGGCTTCATTTTTTGAACTTCTTTAATGACAGGTAACAAAGAATCAGCTTCGTTACAGGCTGGAATAATCACTGATACTTTCAATCTCACTCAACTCCGCTGAAAATTCGAACATACGTAATCGATACTAGTGGAATGGTTACATCTGCAGGCTCGCCATATGAGCTTGATGTACGTACAACAGCCGCTGCTTCCGTAACAGCAAGCAGTGTTCCATTAATAACGTCAATAGCTGTGATGATTTGCACAAATGAACCTACATTTTCTCGTAATGCATCTTGAAACATATTTTTTCCTCCTTTCGTTTAAGCGCTTTGAATAGTCACAATGCTTGTAAATGGCAGCAATACCGTTGACGTTGGAGACTCTACTAATTCCAAATAATCATCTCCTACAAATGTCACAACACCTTCTAGTGGACCAGCGGTTGTTTCAATCACAACTTCTTTCCCGATATACTGCTCGGCAATTTCTTTAAAAGGTGATTCTTGAGATTCTTTAATAATACTGATCACATATTCTCTAAACGTGTCAGAATAAACAACGTCTTCTACTGCTTTTTTTGTGTTTTCCTGAATAAATTCAGCAAATCGATTTGAAAACAAAAGGTGTTTTATCTTTTCTACATAGCGACGGTAACAACAAAAAAACATAAATTTTGTTCCTCCTTTTTATACTGTTATCCCTTCAAATTACCTACAACAATTGACGTAACCTGAGAGATTACTTTATCAATATATACAAGCTGTATCATAAAGGTGACAGAACTTTTGTCATATTTCCATACAAATACGCACTTGACTAGTCCATTTTGTATAGGGTAATCCCCTACCTACCTCCCACCTACTGAAACCAATACAAAAAAGACAAAGCCCTTAGGCTTTGCCTTTTTGTATCTATTAAATGATAAATCAGTTAGCTGCAATACGCTTTGCTCCTATATAGCGATCTTTCCAATAGCTTGAATTTTTATCGCTAATCGTAACGCCTTTAGAAGACGATGCGTTAATAAATTTTCCGTCTCCAAGATAAATGCCTGCATGAGAAGGGCCTTCTTTGTACGTTTCAAAGAACACAAGATCTCCTACCTGCGGTTCACTTACATTTTCACCTGCTTTATAGATATCTTCAACCGTTCTGGGAATATCAACGCCTACACTTTCTTTATATACATACTGAAGATATCCGCTGCAGTCAAATCCTGAAGGTGTAGTGCCGCCCCATTTGTACGGCGTGCCCATTAAAGATTTTGCTTTGCTGATTACTTTATCCGTATTCACTTCTGATTCGCCTTCTACAACGCCGCCTTTACCTAATGCATTGTATGTATTCTCTCCAACAACTCCATCTGCTTCTAGATTATGTTTCTCTTGAAAAGCCATAACCGCTTTTTTTGTTTCATAATTAAAATAACGCGATACTTCGCCTTTTAAAAATCCTTTATCTTTTAACACCGTTTTAACTTGTTCAACATCATCATTTGTCATCCCTTGTTTTAAAACCGTGTCGCCAAACGCAGCGTGTCCCATTGCCGGACTTGCAAATAAAGCTCCTCCTACAAGAAGCGCCGATAGCATTTTTTTCATTTCGTTTCCTCCCCGAATCATGTTTTAAGCACCGTACAACCATACCATCTGCGGATAACAATTCAATTAATAGAAGATAACAATTTGATAACAATCTTCTTAAACAGCCTCAACTCTTGGATGTAAAACGCCGAAATATAAGAAGAAGAGAAAAACAACTATTCTAGCAAATAAAGGTGATAAACATGAATTGGTTTAAACGAAACAAAGCGCATGCCGAAGCCGCGGCTGTCGAATCCATCACTGTAAAGCTTCATGTATCGGACCCGGTGATAAAAAAGCAGATTAACATGATTTCCTTAACAGCAGAGGATCTCGAAAGGGTTGCCAGATTTCAAGTTCACGCGCTGAACGCCATCGAGGAGATCGTGAATGATTTTTACAAAGCTATTGGAGAACAGGCCCATTTGGTTGAGATTATCGAAAAGCATAGCAGCGTCCATGCATTAAAACAAACGTTAAAACAGCATATCTTAGAAATGTTTGATGGACAAATAGATGATGCTTTTGTGGTAAAACGTCAAAAAATTTCCAAGATGCACGTTAAAATTGGACTTGAGCCAAACTGGTATTTGTGCGCATTTCAAAATTTATTTACGTCGCTTCTTTCAGTATGTGAACGTACGATGGAATCAAAAGAAGAATGTCTGGCTTTTATTGCAAGTATGACAAAGCTTATTAGTCTAGAGCAGCAAATTGTGTTAAAAGCCTATGAGCTTGAATATGACGAGCAGCGCGCTGGACTTCAGACTCAAAAAGAGAAGATTCAGCTAGAAATCTCTCGTACATCATCTATCCTTTCTTCGTTATCTGAAGAAACGAAGACGTTTATGAATCAAATGCACAGTCAATCCTCTGACGTCGTCTCTTATGCAAACAAAAGCTCTGAACTAGCAGAAGTCATTGAGAAGGAATCCGTTACGAGTCAAGCAAAATTAAAAGAAGAACAAAACATGCTTGGAAGCATCCAAAAAAATACGTCGCTCATTCAAAACAAAATGAAAACGCTCGAACATACATCACAGCAAATTCATCAAATTGTTTCGATTGTTACTTCTATTGCTGAGCAAACAAATTTATTAGCATTAAACGCTTCGATTGAGTCTGCTCGAGCAGGCGAGCATGGAAAAGGGTTTGCAGTGGTGGCACAGGAAGTACGGAAGCTTGCAGAAGAAACGAAGAAATCTATTTCCAATATTTCAACTTTTATCGGAGACATTCAAAAACAAATCGAAAGCGTCTCGGCGTTAGGTGGAGAAGTCGCTACATTAACAAAAGATACGGCTGACAATATGAACAACATTACTTCTTTTTTCACAAACGTTCTTAGCATAACAACCGAGAACAAACAGCAAACCGTTCTAACAAAAAAAGAGCTTGAAAAAATAGCCGGCGTAATGAAGCAGCTGTCTCTCCGAATTGAGAAGATGGCCCATTCCTCAGAAGAACTTGAACGGTTAACTGAAAAAAGTTGATATGCAAAAAAGCCTTCTCAGCTTGCACAAGAAGGCTTTTTTATTTTTTCAAGCTAGCGGGCTCTTGAGAAGAACGTTCGATAAACTGGACAAAATCCTCTCCGTATATGCTTCGAATCAGAGCCGTCAGCTCAACAAAGTCAGGCAGCTCTCCGTAAACATCTCGCAGCGGCATCGCTCCTTGAAACAAAGGATTTTCAAGAGGATTATAATCCTCGAGCGTTTTTAAAAACATCTTTTTTCCTTCTTCTGTGAGCTGTACGTATGTATTCCGCTTATCTTTCTCATTTTTAGAAAGGGTAAGATAGCCCCGCAGGTGCAATTTTTTTGCAAAGTTAAAAGCTGTGGATAAATGCATGACGCCTAGTTTTGAAATGTCGGTCATCGACGCAATTTCCAGCTGATATGCAATCCCCAAAATGTGATGCTCATTAATGCTCAAATCGTACGGCTTAACCCACTGCTCCCAATCCTTTTCAGTAGACTTCCAAAGAGCTTTGCTTACCTGCATCACAAGCTGATTAAACAGCATAGCATCTTTAATCGTATCTTGATTTAACGTGCGTTTCACCTCTTCACTTCCTCTCTAGAAATGCAACCGTTCACATCATTTTCCCCTAAGACTTTATAAACAAAAAGAATGAAAATATATACAAAATATTATACATGATTGCTTATATATTTCAACTTATTTTGCATAAAAATAAATTTTAACGTTTCTTTATGTAAAAAACAGGCGTGAACGTTCAGCGTTCACGCCTGTTTTTTAATGAATATACCGTTTACCAACCAGAAGGTTTGAAATAACGTCTGTCGGAATTTCAAACTCAATGTTTCCCATATATCCTGGGGCGACTTTATATTTATCAAATACAATTCTAAGCTTGTGATCTTTTGTAATATAGAAGCTTTGATTCTCAGCAATCTCTTTAAAAGGATCCATATCTTCTTCAGTCAGCCAGTAGATTTTGCCCTCTTCATGCTTCATTTGATCTTTCATTTGCTGTTTAATATTTTCACTAATGACCTTTATATAGCTTTTATCTTTGAACAAACTTGGAAGCGTAACGAGCACTTCGTGTTTTTTATCAATCGTGTCGTACTGATTGACGCTCGACGTTGAAGCTCTCGATTCTTCCACATATCGATGAACCACAAGCAAATCATCGGTATCCGTCATAATATCATAGCCGCTGCTGACAGCCACGTTTCCTTTCTCTCTTTTTTGTAATGTTTTCATCTCTTTTTTAAACTGTTCATACAGCTGCTCATTTTCTTTTATATACTTTTCATTCAAGCTTGTTTGAAGACCTTTGTTTTCCAAGCCTGAAATCGATGGTGTTTTCACGTCAATACGAGAATGCTTTTCTTCTTGCTTTAGTTCATCAAATGTGATCACTTCTACTACTTTTCCAAGCACAGGAATTTTTGCCATTGCATTTGCCGCATCTGGACTCACATTCACCGTTGTGATAAAAATCACCGCTGCTGCCGCAATCGTGCTCGGCCAAATATAGGATTTCTTTTTACGGGGATGTGAAGAAAGTGCCTGTGCAACAACATCATCTAATTCGTCTGGAATAGGAATGTCATGATACTGCTTCTTTAACTTTTCTATTTTTTCGTTCATTGTTCTAAGTCCTCCTCCGTCATCGTAATCCGCAACAGGTTCAACCCTCTGTATAGCCTTGTCTTTACCGTGTTTACATTTTCCTCAATGATTTCCGCAATTTCGTCCATTTTTAAATCTTCGAAAAACCTCAGAATAATAATGGTTTTATATTTAACCGGCAGCTGATCCATTGCTTGCTTTAAATCGATATCTTTATACTGATCTTCACGTCCGCTGCTCAAGTACTCAAGCGCTTCATCATCCATAAACGTTAGACGTTTATGCTTACGCAGGAAATCGATTGCTGTTCGTACAACAATTTTATAAAGCCAGCTTTTAATCGATTGAATATCCTTGATACTGTCCATTGAAATGAGTGCTTTTTTAATCGATTCTTGCACAATATCAAGCGCATCTTCTTGATTTTTTACATAGCTAAAAGCAAGCCGGTAAAAATCCGCTTTATGCTCGGTTACGCACGCTACGAGTACCTGATGTGCATCATGTTTTTTCATCGTCTTTCATACCCTTCTATTTTCTCTTGCTGAAGTACATCTATAAGGTAGACGGAATGAGTAGAAAAATAGTTTGGTTTTTTTTAAAAAAAGTAAAACTAAATAATGGTCTCATGCGTCTATTAGGTAGATATATACAAAAAGGGGAATATTACTACATGAAAACCATGGGCTACAAACGTATTTTGACACTGCTTGGATGCTGTATTTTGTTTCTTGGTACAGCAGGGTATATCGTCAAAGCAAACAGTACAGAGAAAAAAACGGCAAGTATTCAAACAGATCAAACCTATCCAAACGTTGAAATTCAAACGCTAGTTAAGGACCTTACCTACGGAGGCTATGCCATTAGCTACCCTTCCTTTGGTAAAAAAGAAATCGATCAATCCATTCAAGCTTACGTAACAGATCAAGTGGCACACTATGAAAAAAAGCTGAAGAAGCAGTCAAAAAAGAAAAAATCTGAATTAACGATTACATATAAAATCGTCCATTACAGCAAGCAAACGCTAAGCGTTGTCTTTGATGAATATGAATCTGTAAATGGAGAGAAAGGAACGTCTTCTCTCAAAACCTTTACCTTTGACCTGCCTGCTCAAAAACAAATGACGTTAAAGAATTTATTTAAAGAAAATGCAAACTATTTAGATCGCCTTTCGGCTATTTCATATGCTGAATTAAAAAAACAAATGAAAACAGCTGATTTTGACCCGGACCTTCAAAAAGGAACTCGGGCAGCTAATCAAAATTTCAGTCAGTTTGCGCTGCTTGAAAACAGTATTGTGATCTATTTTAAGCCTTATCAGCTAGGTGCTGAACAAACGAAAACCAAAACAATCGCTATCCAAAAAGATTTATTTAAAGACATGCTGAGCGATGCTTACAAAGACGAAGCAGCAAATAAAAATAAAGTCAAAGAAACGCCTCCAAAACATATCGTTAACGAAATGCCGCAGCAAGGAGCGCCTATTGATCCAACTAAAAAAGTCGTTGCGATGACCTTTGATGATGGACCTAACCCTTCATCTACCAATGTGATTTTAGATGGATTAAAAGAAGTGAACGGGCACGCTACCTTTTTTGTGTTAGGAAGCCGCGTTCAATATTATCCTGAAACAATCGAACGTATGGTCAAGGAAGGAAGCGAAGTGGGAAATCACTCTTGGGATCATCCTCAGCTCACACGTTTGAACGAAGCGCAGGTCAAACACCAAATAGGCGATACCCAAGCGCTCATTAAACAAGTGAGCGGCTATGAACCACTGCATGTACGCCCTCCTTATGGAGCCGTGAACGCAAATGTAAGACGTTATATCGGAAATGTTGGCGTGACTCTATGGGATATCGATCCCGAAGACTGGAAATATAGAAACGTTCCTCACTCCGTTCAAGCAGTTATGAGCCAAGTCGGAGACGGAAAAGTTATTTTAATGCATGATATTTACCAAACAAGTGCCGAAGCAGCGGTTGAAATTATGAAGCAGCTTCATGCACAAGGGTATCAGCTTGTTACGATTTCACAGCTAGAACAAGTAAAAAAAGAGCGGGAGCAGCTGCATTTGCAGTAGCGGATAGCGGACGAACGCGCTGCAGCCATTAGGATGGCTGCAGCGCGTTTGTTTTTTATGCGATGTTTAATAAATGCTATACAGAGCAGCGTAAACGGAATCACTAAGTGAAAAGGGATAAAAAGCAACACCGGCATAATCGTTAGCCCTTCTTTTAAATGCTCTTGAACATTACTTGCAATTGTCCAAGAAAAAAATAAAATCACCGTGCCCACAGGATATGTCAGCGCAGAAGGTCGTTTCACCTTAAACAGTGTGGAAAGTCCAACAATCACAGCGTAAAAAAAGACGCTGATTTTAACAAATCCTACGATTACTAATGCAATCATAAAAAACACGTCTAGCCGTTCTAGCTATTACTTCAAGTCCTTTGTGCACCGTATAAATAATTAACAGCATCAGCATCACATTCATTACAAATAAAGGACTGTCGCTTGTTCCTCTGATGACAAAGCTTCCGTTTCCTTTTTATTGTCTTTGCTTTTTTTATTTTTAAATAAAGAAGGCACGATTAAAAACACCTTTCTTTTCTTTTTTTAGCTTTTTCCAAATAAATACTTTGTATGCAATTTTTAATAGAGCAATCAAAGCGTAAGACAAAAAAAATAACAAAAACTATCGGTAGAATGTTTTTAAGAAAAAAACAAAAACGGAGAGTGAGACGTATGAAAATCGTTTGGATATCAGCTTTGCTGTTAGGATGCTTAATGGGATTTTCTATTGGAGTGGATATGATGCAAGGATTTAGTTTTTCCATGGCCTTGCAAAATGCCTACAGTCCGTTTCGTGTTATGGAGTTCGCTGAACTATTTGTCCTTTTTTTCCTTTTGTTCTGTTTTGTAGCTGAAGTGTTTTATCGTTCATTTAAAGTGAAAAAAGCAAAACAGCGACAAAAATAAAACTCCGTAAAAAACACATATTTCTCCTTTTTACCACCTATTCTCCTTCTCATTTAAATGTTATAATTTTCATAATTGGAAAAACTTTTACACGCCTTTCTACATAGAAAGCTGTACGCTTAAACTACAAAATAAACATTGACTTTGAACTAAAAGGTGAAGAAATGATGAAAAAAAAATTAGCCGTTATTAGTACAGCTTGCTTACTTATTCTTGCAAGTGATCCCATCCCTTCTAATGCTACTCCTGATTCCCCGGATTCCTCTTCCGACGTTTTGGACCAGTCAACAGACGTGGATACAACTGAAGATGTAAAAGCTATTTTTGACTCTCTCTATCAAGAAGGCTATTCGCTTGGAGAAGAAGATGGATACGCAGAGAAAAAATTTGAACAGTTTGATCAAACAACAGGACTGGACAAATCTTCTGAAGAATTCACGTGGTTTATGATGGGGTATACGGTAGGATATAAAAAAGGACAGCAGCAAAAAGAGGAAGAACTTAAGACTGAACAAGAAAATGAAATGGCTGCCGGCGAAGAGGAAGGCTATCAGCAAGGCGTCCTTGATTACAAACATGCTACTATTCAATCAGAAATCGACCCTTTCCCTTCTAAGTCATCCGACTGGAATAAAGGGTATGTTCAAGGCTACAAAAAAGCTATTTCTTTAATGGACTTATCTGTTAAAGCAAAAAAAGAAGGCTATGACCAAGGTCTTGAAAATGATTCAATGAGTGTTCCGAGCATGTATGATGATGAGGATGTCACACGTCAGGCTTTTACAGAAGGCTTTGAAACCGCTCAAGCCGAAGTGCTGAAGCAGCAAAAAAAGCAGTTTGAAAAGCAGGGCTACGTACAAGGCTATCACGACCTTTCATTAGAAGTACCTGCAGAAGCAGAAGGCGAATTGCAAACAGCCTTTGAGCAAGGATATGAAAAAGGACAGAAACAAAAGCAAAAAGACGTAAAAGCAGACGGATACGACTCAGCTTTCACTTATCAGACCTATAGAGCGCCTAAAAATCTTCAGGACAAGCCCGAACTAGAAAAATGGTACAAAGCAGGTTTTTATTCGAATAAAGATGTGAAACCTTTGCAGCAAAAAGCTTATAAAGACGGCTGGAAGCTCGGAAAAGAAATGAGCGTTCCGAAAAAACACCAGCAAAATAAAGCTGCCGTGGCGATGTATAAAAAATATTTTGAACAAGGCCAAAAAAAGCAGGATAAAACAGTGAGTCATATCCTGCTCGGCAGCGGTATTGTTCTTACACTTGTTGTCCTTATCACGCTATGGAGACTTCGCCGCCGTAAAAATGAAGAGACAACACTGGATAGCTAAAAACGAGTACATAAAAAACCCGGAAAATCGTGATTTTCCGGGTTTTTATGTTAAATAATCATTCGTTTATTTTCCGCAAGCTGAACTTCTTGCTCTTGTTTTGACTGATTTTGTTTTCGAATTTTCAAATAATAATAAACATAGCAGCCTATAAAGAAAATACCTCCGCAGTATAACGCCATTCGCTGCTCGGGATCAAACGCAAGACTGATCATAACGATACAGTTCGTAATAAGCGCTACGATAGGAAGAACCGGATAAAGAGGTGTTCTAAATTTGAGATCTTCCACTTTTCCACCTTTAGCCACGTAAGCACGACGAAACGCAAGCAGTGAAGCTGTAATCGCAATCCAGCCAATTTGAGCGCCGAGTCCAGCGAGTGAAATCAGCCACACAAAAACGGTTTTAGCTGCCACTACGCTTGAAAGCAGAGAAAAACATGAAATCACAAGCGTAATTAATAGTGCATTAAATGGAACTCCTCTTTTGTTAACTTTTCCAAGCGCAGGACTTGCCATTCCTTCTCTTGAAAGAGAATAAAGCATACGTGTAGCCGCGTAAAATCCAGAGTTTGCGACTGAAAGAAGAGCTGTTAAAATGATAAAGTTCATAATATCCGCCGCGTAAGGTACACCTACACTGTCTAACACAACAACAAACGGGCTTTCTACGACGCCTGCTTTTTCACGAGGAATCATGCTTGCTAGGACAAACACGGATAAGACGAAAAAGAAAAGCGTACGCCAAACCGTTTGCTTGATCGCTTTTGGAATTGTTTTTTCCGGATTTTCACTTTCTCCTGCCGCAATTCCAATCAATTCTGTTCCTTGAAACGAAAAGTTCACCGTAATCATTGTGATCAGCAAAGCGGTTACGCCATTTGGAAACAGCCCTTCGGCAAAGAAGTTTGATAGAAGCGGTGCTTCCTGTCCGCTTTTCATATCAATGAGTCCAAACATTGCCGCTCCACCTACAACAATAAACATAATGATGGCGAAAATTTTAATGCTTGAAAACCAAAATTCTGTTTCACCAAATGCTTTAGCTGAAAGTGCATTTAGTGAAAAAATTAACGCTCCAAAAATGGCGCACCATAACCAAACGGGCGAGTCTGGGAACCATCTTTGCATTAATTGTCCGGCAGCTAAGAACTCAAGTGCCACCGTTACTGCCCATCCTAGCCAGTACAGCCATCCAATCGCAAAACCGGTTGCAGGGCCGATAAATTTAGTGGAGTATGTTTGAAACGATCCTGCAACTGGCATAGCAACGGATAATTCTCCAAGACACAGCATCGTTAGATACATAATGATCCCTCCTACTAAGTAGGAAATCATTGCTCCCATCGGACCTGCTTCATTGATGGTATAACCTGAACCAAGGAAAAAACCGGTACCAATACATCCTCCTAGTGATATCATAAAAAGATGCCTTGTTTTCATCGTTCTTTTTAATTCTCCTGGCTGTCCCTGTGGAATATTCATCCCATTTCCTCCCTTTGCTGCATAAAAATGAAATCGCTTTCATTTTTTTAGGTTTATTTTGTTTTTATAGCCGCTTACTGGGTAGCTCTTCATGGCTGAAGTCCATTAGTGCCGGATGTTTTTCAAATGGCGCCAGCCCCGTAGCGAGGATGGCAGCCGATTAACCCTGCATGACCGTTTATTGGATCATAATAGATTTTCTTCTACACGATACCTGTAAGTAGCTCTTTCTTATAAAAGCTTATCGCCAAACAATGAACTCATTAACGCAACCGCTACTTCTGCAGTTTTGTTATGCTGATCTAAAATGGGGTTCACTTCTACAAATTCAGCAGATGTCACCATGTCTGCTTCCGCTAGCATTTCCATTGCTAAATGACTTTCTCGGTAGCTGATGCCGCCTTTTACAGGTGTACCTACGCCTGGTGCATCATCCGGATCTAAGCCGTCTAAGTCCAGCGACAGGTGCACGCCGTCTGTACCGCTTAAATAATCAATCGTTTCTTTCATCACTTGCGTCATACCTAAACGATCAATTTCATGCATGGTATACACTTTAATTCCTTTTTCTTTAATTAACTCTTTTTCACCATCATCCAATGAGCGTGCACCGATAATAACTAGATTTTCAGGTTTAATTTTTGGGGTATACCCTCCAATATTTAAAAGTACAGGATGTCCAATACCCAAGCTCACCGCTAACGGCATGCCGTGAATGTTGCCTGATGGAGATGTTTCAGCTGTGTTTAAATCACCATGAGCATCATACCAAATAACGCCTAAATTTTCTGAACCTTTCGCGACTCCTGCAAGCGTTCCAATCGCAATGCTGTGGTCTCCGCCTAATATTAACGGAAAGCGGTCTTGCTCTCTTACTTCTTCAACTCTTGCAGCAAGCTGTTCATTTCCGCTGGCTACAGCCGCTAAGTTTTTCAAATTCGTATTTTTATCTACGTCTGCCCGCTCTTTAATTTCTACTTTAATATCCCCTTCATCGTGTACGGTATAGCCAAGAGCTTCTAAGCGTGTATTCATACCTGCATAGCGAATCGCGCTCGGCCCCATGTCTACACCCCTTCTTGTTTGTCCGTAATCCATGGGTACACCGATAATTGAAATGTCTTTTTTCATTTTCTATACCTCCGTTGCATTTTATTTTGTGTGAAGTAAACATAGGTGTTTATTTAACTATGTATTTTTTTCATTGATACAGCCCCTCATCTATTTCTTATGCAAAAATGATGCCAACTTTGTTTGTAGCATTCTATCAGTCTTTTTATCACGGGTTTTCTTACATACGCCAAAAAAACTGTCGATTTCTACAACTTTTTAGCAAAACATGCAAACTTTTTTGTCGTTTCGTTTAAAATCGCCAATTTTATTTGCTTTCATAAAAAAGAGATTGCGACATAACAAAATCCATTCAATCTAAAGATGAACAACTGTTGATTTCAGTGCAAGGCTTCGCTTTCCGCGGGCGGCCGGTGAGCCTCCTCGTCGCATACGCTCCTGCGGGGTCTCACCTAGTCCGCTTTTCCCGCAGGAGTCTTCGCCTTGCTCTCTAATCAACAGCTAGAAGCAACTACATAGACGAAAACTATGGTCACCATAGCAATAAAAAAAATCCAAACGAGTTGGATTCTCCATCAAGAATCTCAATTCATCGTTCGGATTTTCTTTCACCTAAAATACTTTTGTCCCAGTCTCTTTTTTAATTTGTAATAACGTCTCCGTCTTCATCATCGCCGGCATCGTCTTCACCAGGATCTTTTTCTAATGAGACCACTTTCTTTTCTTCGTCCCATTTCACTTTGTAGCCAAGGGATTTTGCTACTTTGATAACTGATAAATAAGAGTGATGATTTGGTTTATATAGCTTTAAATCACTCGAATCAATGACGCCTAAGCCTAACAGTAGGCGATCGGACTGAACGTAAGGCTTTCCATCAATCAGCTTCACTTGCTTATCAGTAAATGGATAAACGGCACGGTTGACTTCAACTGTAAACTCTCCTTTTTTCTCTTCTTTAATTGGTTTTGGCTGTTTGGATACATATTTAATTGCGTCTACTCCTAATACCGTGCCTTGGCGCGTATTATCAGCGCCTCCGTACATTTTCCCTGTTTCATAGTCATAGATAACCGCTTGAACGTTTCCAATATGCTCAGGCTTTTCTTCAAACCCATGTCCTTTAGCCATCATTTCAAGAATTGTATCTTGGCTAAAGCCAGGTTCCCATCTTACGGTTGGATAGCCGCCTGAATAAATACGAGGTGTTAAGATCGCTTTTTGAATCGGCATCTTATGGTCAATAACATTCATAATCGTTTCTGCTACAGACGCAATAATGGTTGGGCCTCCCGGTGAACCAATTGCCATGAACGGCTTTCCGTCTTTTAACAGCATCGTTGGAGACATACTGCTTCGAGGACGTTTTTTAGGCTCAACCTGATTCACGCCTCCCGGAGTGGCATCAAAATCCGTCATTTCATTGTTGAGCATAAATCCGTAGTCAGGAACCATAATTCCTGAACCAAAAACTTGTTCAATGGTAGTCGTGTAAGAAACCATGTTTCCCCATTTGTCTACAACAGAGAAATGAGTCGTTTGGCCGATTGGATTTTCTTCCTTTACTGTTGCTTTATTTGGGTTTTCTTTTCCTTCATATTTCCAAGGGTCTCCTTCTTTGACATTAGGCGTTGCTTTGTTTGGATTAATTAATTTACGACGTTCTTTAATATAATCTTCATCTAACAGTCCTTTTTTCGGCACTTCGTAAAAGTCTTCATCTGCCATATACGCCGCGCGGTCCGCGAAAGCTAAGTGCATCGCTTCCGTTAAATGCTGCAAATACTGAGGCGTATTGGAACCCATTTTTTCTACATCATAACCTTCCATTAGCTTTAAAATCTGCTGCACGGTTAATCCGCCGGAGCTAGGAGGAGCCGCACTAACCACATCGTAGCCTCGGTAAGTTGTTTTGACCGGCTCACGTTCTTTTACAACGTAATTTTTCAAATCATCCATAGTCATGCTTCCATCGCGTTTTTGAACTTCTTTAACAAGCGCTTTTCCAATTTCTCCTTTATAAAGAGCGTCTGATCCTTCTTTTTGAATAAGCTTTAATGTTTTAGCAAGATCCGGCTGAACAAGCTTATCTCCTTCTTTTAATGGCTTGCCATTCGGCACGAATACACTACCGGCCGTTTGGTATCTTTCAAGCTTGTCCACATTTTCATCAATGTACTGAGCCATCGACCAATTTACTTTGATTCCTTGTTCTGCTTGAGTAATAGCTGGTTTAATAATATCTGATAAGTCCATTGTTCCATAATCTTTAAGGGCTGTTTCTACTCCTTTTAGCGTACCAGGAACTCCAACTGCTTTTCCTGTTATGTGACGCTTACTGAAAGGGATGACTTTTCCTTTTGAATCTAAAAACAGCTTAGGCGTGACATCAGCTGGTGCCATTTCACGGCTGTCTAGCATCGTAATTTTATCTTTCTTTTTTTCATAAATCATCATAAAGCCGCCGCCGCCGATACCTGACATCATCGGTTCCACAACGTTTAGAGATAATTGAATGGCAGCTGCCGCATCCACAGCGTTTCCGCCTTCAGCTAAAACTTTCCTTCCCGCTTCAGCAGCCAGCGGGTGAGATGCCGCTACAATTCCTTGTGTAGCACCTCGTTTCATTGAATGGTCGACACCCGGAACTTCAGCAGCAGCTGGTGTGACAACTAAACTTAAACTAAATAATGCAATAACCAACATCTTCATAACCTTCATCTGGGTCTCCTCCTTCAAATACATTATTTTACATCGTCTGAAACGATGGATTTCACAAAGAATAAATTGGTTTATTATGATATTTTTTACATATGTGTATAAATAAAAAGCAAAGTAAATCAGACCTTTGCTTTTTTAGTTAGTCGCATGTTTAACTTTTCTCTCTATCCATTTACAATTATCTATATTTTCTAACAATTTATCCATAGGCTGATAGTTTCTTACTATTTTTGGAATTACGTAGACTGAACGCTCTAATAATGTAGAAAATCTAGCAGTTAAGAAGTCGTTGGACTTACATGCACTTCTTAAAATTTCTATAAATATTCTTATTGTTATATAAAAAGCAATTCTTTATGAAAATCAGCATATATTTCCTGAAAACCAAAAATAAAACAGGACTTTTGATTCACCGTCCTGTTTGCAGCATGTTTTCGACTTTTTTAATATCCGCGTGAGTAGGATTGATTTCCCGGGCATAGACGATTTGTTCTTTCGCTTTTTCCATTTCTTTTAATTGAATATAGGTTTTGGCGAGTTCGAGCGGCAGCATAATCCCTTCAAAACCAAGATCTTGCGCCCGCTGCAAATAAGACAGCGATTTTTCGTAATTCCCTCCAAACATAAGCGGAGTTTCCCGGTATTTTATTCCTCGAACGAAGTGCGCCAAGCTTGAAGATGGATTTAATGTTAATGCCTGATGAAGAGCTCGGTCCATTTCTAAATTCAATACCATTTTTTCAAAAATAATTGATTCTTCGATTTGCTTTGCTAAACAAACTGCTAAGTAACAGTACAAATCAGATGCTTGAGGTTTTTTCTTCATTTCTTGTTGAATTTCGCGTTTGATCTCTTTCCACTTACCCTCTTCTAGCTGATTCATGACGTATTCTACATGTATTCCCACCACTTTGCCCTCCTTTTCCTCTTTATCATAAAGGATTTCTGCACAAATGAAAAAAGTAAGTGTTCTTCATTTTTCTCAAAAGATCGTTACCGTTAAAAAATAGGCAAATTTCTTAATCACTTAACCCAATTAGTACATAGGATATAGAGAATTTTATTAAAGGAGGTTACACATATGGGCGCAAAAGGCGGTTTTGGTTTTTCATTTATCGTTGTTTTATTTATTTTATTAGTAATCGTAGGGTGTTCTTGCTACTATTAATTCCTAAAGAGGATGAACATCATTCATCCTCTTACGACAAAAAAACCATGCTTTCGCATGGCTACATACCGATTAGATAAATGAGTAGAGGAACTCATTGTTCGGCAATATTGAAGAAATTTTTGGTTTTCACTTCCGCCTAGTATGCCCTTCTTGACAGGGGCTATGCGCAAATAAAGAACTAACATTTAAAAGCGAAAGCCAGACGCACCTACAATAACAAGTAAAACAAATAACACAACGATTAACGCAAAACTTTGTTTTTCCACGTATCATCCCTCACTTCCTGTTATCTGCTTTTAGTGTATGCAACAGCTTGGCAAAATGTTTAGGACAGGGGTGCGGATTTTTATGAGAAAAACCTTCAAATTTCGCTAAAAAAGTGAATCATATTTTTGTTTCTTTCGTTATATATAGTAAGAGATTTTTTACTATAAAAAAGGGGGACCTTTAATGCGCCGACATTCCAAATTGCCCATTGTTCTTGTCTTTGCCTTCTTTTTATTCATCGCAACTGTTTTGTGCGTAACCTCTTATATGTCTTGAATATATAAATAACATAAAAAACCGCCTCCTTGGAGGCGATTTTTCTTACCCTAGCATAATATCTTCGTTTGGATATCGTACAGCTTCTCTCTTCTGTTTTGATAATGAAAATGCAAGCGTTAATGGCCCCACTTTTCCTAAAAACATGATAAAGATAATAATCACGCGTCCAAAGTACGAAAGTTCAGGAGTGGCTCCCATCGATAAACCTACTGTTCCAAACGCAGAAACAACTTCAAACATAATTTTTACAAACGGCAGGTTTTCCGAAATATTTAACAGGAAAATGGCCCCAAACACAAACATAATTGAAATCATCGTGATGGCTAGTGCCTTAAACACGTGAAGGGGAAGGAGCCTTCTCTTTAGGAGCACAATATCTTCCCTGCTTCGTAAAAATGCCCATACTGAAAAAATAATTACCACAAACGTTGTTAGTTTGATACCGCCTCCCGTTGACGCACTTCCTGCACCAATAAACATTAATAAAACCATTAAAAACACCGTTGCGTCATGCAGGTGAGCTAAATCAATCGTATTAAATCCAGCGGTTCTTGTCGTTACTGCTTGAAAATAAGACGCCCATGCTTTGTCCCCTAATGATAAATTTCCAAGCGTATGTGAATTGCCGTACTCTAAGAAAAAAATAAAAAGCATTGCAGTCACGTTAATCGCAAACGTGCTGATAATCATAATTTTTGAATGCAGCGTTAGTTTTTTGTACGATTTTTTCACCCACATATCAGCAAGGACGGTAAACCCTAACCCGCCAATAATGAACAGAAAAGAAATTGTTATGTTAATAATAGGGTCTCCTACATACTGAACTAAGTTATCAGACAGCAGTCCAAACCCTGCGTTATTAAAAGCAGAAATCGAATGAAACAAGCTAAAGAACAATCCCTTAGACCATCCGAATTCCGGAACCCAGCGTATTGCTAAGAAGATAAGTGCAACAAACTCAATTAAAAATGAAAAGATAAACAGCCTTTTAACTAGCAGCACAACTCCGCCGGCGCTCGTCTGATTTAAGGCCTGCTGAACGAGCATACGCTCTTTAAATCCAATTTTTTACCTAGCATCATAAAAATCAACACGGCAAATGACATAATGCCAAGACCGCCTATTTGAATTAACAGCATAATGATCGTTTGACCGATGACGGTAAAACGTGTACCTGTATCTACGACGGCTAAGCCGGTCACTGTCATAGCGGAAGTAGATGTAAAAAGGGCGTCTACCCACCGGATTGGCTCAGTAGTAGAAAAAGGCATCATCAATAGAAAAGCACCAATAATAATTCCTCCTCCAAAAATAGAGACAAGCAGCTGCGGAGGGGTGAGTTTAATGATTTGTTTTTTCATGAGTTAAACTCCTTCTTCTTCAAAACGGTTCAAATCGCGATTATGTCCGATAACAATCAGCATATCTCCTTGTTCAATTATTTCATGTGCGGTAGGCGAAATAACCATTTCCCCGTCTTTTCGCTGAAAGCCGATAATATTGCAGCCGTACTTGGCACGAATGTTTAAATCAAACAGCGTTTTATTATGAAGTTTCTTAGAGGCGACAATTTCGACAATACTATAATCCTTTGACAGTTCAATGTAATCAATGATTTTTTCTGACACCACGTGATGAGCAATACGCTTAGCGATATCGCGCTCTGGATGAATAACTTTGTCCGCTCCTATTTTTTCGAGCACTTTTTGATGATACATATTCACTGCCTTTACCCATACTTGCTTAACGCCCATATCTTTTAAAAGCATGGTTGCGAGTACGCTTGCTTCGATATCATCTCCAAACGAAATAAGCGCATGATCAACATTGCGGATACCTAGCCCCTTTAAGCTAGCTTCATCAATCGCGTTTGCTTGCACAACATATGTAGCTGAGTTGCTAAATTTATTTACTACCTCTTGATTGCGGTCAATAGCGAGCACATCCACATCCAGATTAGCAAACTCTTCAACCAAACTGCCTCCAAAACGACCTAATCCCAATACAGCAAACTGTTTTTTCATAATGTATTTATTCCTTTCTTCAACTGCTGTGTGTTCTCTTAGCTTATACTTTTCCTAAAAAATTACATCCTTTTCTTAAAAAAAGCGCAAAAAAACACAGGAAGGCTCCTGTGTTTTCCCACACTCTTCCCCCTCAAAACGCTTGCGAAGTTAGCTGTCGGATTCGGGTTTTAAGAGTAACCCTACCTTTTTAAGGATTCACCCCGGAGCACAATATGTGCGTAAATAATGGGTCCTCCGCTCCGTAATGGATTAAGCGATTTTTATTCAAATGTCTATGATCTATTTTTTAGAATAATCGATTCGATTCATGATGCGTTTCACTTCACGAAAGCTATCTTACTCCTGTGGATTTTGTCTGTCAAGATATTTTTAGGGAAGATCTCACTTGCCCTGCAAGCTGCAAAAATCATATAAATCTAAACTGACAATCATTTTGTGAAATTGATCAAATAAATTAATAACAGCCAAAAGCTCTAACAGCTGCGTATCACTGTAAAATTTCTTTAATTGATTCATATCAGCATCCGTCAACTCCCTTGGACGCACCCGGTATACATCAATAAATCGAAACAGTAATTGATCTTTTTCTTCCAGCTCTTTTTCTCTTAACACTTTTTGATTAAGCGTCTCATCGCCTATATATGACATGCTCATACACGTCTCACAGCCGTTAACACCTGCTAGATAAAGCCTAATTTTTTCCTTAGTCTCTTTTTCTACTATATCGCTGTTCCAAAGCGTGTCGTAAAGCTCATCATACAATCTTTTTACATGCGGAATTAAATTCAATGCTTTTTCAAAATTTGTTCCCTCTTCGTTTGCTAACAAAACTCTTGCCATTTTTTACTCACTCCTTTTTAATTATTATAGTAAGAAAAATGGAAATTTCAGATTACATATAAAACATCTTATCTACTAATACTAATCAAATGAAACGTTAATGAGAAAGAAGGTTTTCAATTGAAAATTGACGAAATTGATTTATCGATTTTGCAGGCGCTGCAGCAAAACAGCCGCCTTTCCTTACGAGAGCTAGGAAAACAAATTAACCTGTCTCCTCCTTCGGTGGCAGAGCGAGTAAGGCAGCTAGAGAGCTTTGGCGTTATAAAAGGATATACGATCGATATTGATTATGAAAAGCTGCATTTGCCCGTGTCGTGTTTTATTGAAGTAACCATGAAAAACGGAGAGCACGAGCGTTTTAAACGATTTATTTCTCAGTATCCCTACGCTTTATTCTGTGAACGCATCGCCGGGCAAGCCTGCTTTATTACAAAGCTTCAGCTTCCTCACCTGCACGTACTCGAACAATTTATTAACGAAATTACACCTTATGCCAAAACGATTTCACACATCGCCCTTTCTCACGTGGAAATGGCTCCTGCATTATTGAGTCATTTAAAAGATGAAAAGTGATTGAAACCTAACGAAAGCGGTCCAATCTAAAAGCGAACAATGGGATCAATAAGCTCGTATGAATCACTTTTGACACCGCTGTTGATTTCCGTGCCAGGCTTCGCTTTCCGCAGGAGTCTTCGCCTTGCCCTCCAATCAACAGCTAGAACCAAATAAATAGATTAAACATACGTTCACCATACTAACGAAAAAATCCGAACGATTCATCGTTCGGATCTTCTTTCCATTAAACTACTTTTGTCCCAGCCTCTTTTATTCGTCCAACAGCATAAAAAATAACCCTCCAAAGCTGGAGGGTATAAATTTTCCGAATAATGAAAGTTTTACAACTTCATTTTATCAGGTGCCGACATTTCTGTCTACTTAAAAATGTAAAAGAGCTCTCTATTAATAGAAAGCTCTTTTACCTGCTTGTTTTTTGAAAACAATCAATCTATATAAAAGGGAACTACCTAAGGTTGAAAGTCACGTGGAACCTTGGTAGTTGATCCTGGATATACCGGTTGATATGATTCAAAACAAGTTCTTTCATCATTTCTTCTTTGACTTCTGATTCCGTTTTTTTATCTTTTTGTTTTAAAATAAGAATATAATAGACTTTACCCATTTTAATGGGCTCACTACTCTCTCCGATGTGCTGTTTTTTTAAAACATCTATAAAAGAGGGAGATAAACTTGAAAGCTTTAGATTATCAGCATTCTCTATTTTGCTCACTGTCTGGACATCAGCATATTTTTTTTGAACGTCCTGAAGCGATGTTCCCTTTTGCAGTTCAGCCGCAGCGGCAGCGGCATCATGTAAAGTCGAAAAAGCCAGCTGCGTAAAAGATACGCGCGTTAGATCGTTTTCAATACGTTTATAGTAAGCAGTTAGTTCATCAGACGTAATTTGTTTACGAAAATATTCTTCTAATTTAAACTGATTCGTTAGCTGGTTGGTTACATCACTGGAACGAATATTTAACACTTCATAACCTTGTTTTCTTGTATCCTCGTCATATGAGCGTTTAATTTGCTTCCACATATCCTCGACTTGTTTTTGTACTTTATCGCTTGTCTTTAGATGCGAAATTAAGATTTTTTGCATAACAAGCTGCCGCAATAACTCTTTGCGGTAGCTCGTATCATTTAGCGGAGCATCTGGATTTAAGAACCCTTCAACGGCTAAAAAACGGTTGAATTCAGCTCCTGTCACCTTGCCTCCCTCATACGCTGCCAGTTCTTTGGTAGAAGATAGCTGACTAATTTCTACAGAAGGAAACATCGTGTTTGAATGCTTCCCTTCGCAGCCGGTTAAAAATCCTAACGCTGTTAATACTGCTAGCAGCAGCTTTAACGGTGTTGAACTCATCCATTGTTATCCTGCTGCTCTGAAAGCTTCAGAGAAATAGTTTGTTTTTTTCCATTTCGATACACGTCTAATTTTACCGTGTCTCCTACTTTACGTTTTGTGTATAGATATTGACGTAAATCACTGGATGTTTTGACTTCATTTCCATCGATGGCAACAATCACGTCTTTTGATTGTAAACCTGCATCAGAAGCAGAAGAGAATGGTTCAACCGTCGTTACGACAACTCCTTCAGACGTATCGCTGGTTAGGCCTAGCTGGTTTTGTTTTGTTGCAGCTGAAAGCTGACCTACATCTTGAAGACCTACCCCCATATATGGACGCGTTATTTTTCCGTTTTTCATCAGCTGTTCAATCGTCGGCTGCACTTCATCACTTGGAAGAGCAAAGCCGATGCCTTCTACATTGTCTTCTGAAATTTTCATACTGTTGATACCGACTACTTCACCGGAAGAATTGATCAAGGCACCGCCGCTGTTTCCTGGATTAATCGCCGCATCCGTTTGAATTGCATCTACGTTCCAATTTTCTGAAATAGGGACAGAGCGTTTTGCTGCGCTCACGATACCTTGTGTGACCGTACGAGAAAATTGTTCACCAAGAGGATTTCCGATTGCAAGCACCGTTTCACCCGCTACTAAATCCGATGATTTCCCGAACTTCGCCACTTGTTCAACATTTTTGTCAGACATCTCAAGCACCGCTAAATCCGTTAGCGCATCAGCTCCGACAATCTTAGCTTTTTCTTTTTGTCCGTTTGAAAGTGACACTTCTACTTCGCTTGCGCCGTCAATAACGTGGTTATTGGTCACAACGTATGCTTTTCCATTTTCTTTTTTGAAAATAACACCGGAACCCGTTCCTGCTTCTTGCGTTTGGGTATCTCCAGAAAATGGATTTGTTTGCTGTTGAATATTGTTCACGCCTACAACAGCAGCTGATACTTTATTTACAACTGAAACAAGATCTGACTGATTCACGGTTGTGCTTACTGTTCGAGGCGTGGTGCTCGTTGTTGTTGCGGTTTGAGTCTGCGTTGTTTGATTCGCTGTTTGCGTATCAGCTGAATCTATTAACCCCAGCTGCGGAGCACCGTATAGCACAATTCCTCCCCCTAGCACTGCTCCGGCGATAGAAGATGCAATCACTGGAAATAAGCGTCTTCTTGGAGGCTGTGATGATGACGCAGGCTGATACTGATCATAGCGCTGCTGGCGGTTTTCATATTCTTCTTTTCGTTCTTGCTCTCTTTCATAATCACGTGGATCCATGAAAAACACTCCTTTTAACGTAGCAAATTTTATGTTATCTATACTATAAAATAAAAGTTTGGGATAAGTATCAAAACAATGTGTGAAATTGTGAAAAATTTCTTTATAACAGCAAACACGTAGTATAATAGCGGGTACATAGACCTTTAAAGAAACGCGCATATATGGCGTAATATGCTTTATTTACCTTAATTTTCATATATTCAGAGGAAGGTGTCAAATTTGAGCTTTACACTATATTTAGTAGAGGATGAACAAAATTTAAACGAAGTTTTAACCCTTTACCTTCAAAAAGAAGGCTGGGACGTTCGCTCATTTTTTAACGGCACGGACGCCAAAGAAATGATTGCAACTCCTCCGCATCTGTGGATTTTAGATATTATGCTGCCTGACATTGACGGGTATCAGCTCATTCGCGAAATCAAGCAGCAAACGCCACATGTGCCTGTTATTTTCATCTCAGCCCGCGATGCCGATATTGACCGGGTTCTTGGGCTTGAAATGGGCAGCGACGACTATTTATCAAAGCCTTTTTTGCCTCGTGAACTAGTTATTCGAGCAAACAAACTGCTAAACCGCGTATATGGTTCCAATCAAAAGAAAACCGATACCATTACGCTGACTCCTTATGAAATCGATTTACATACCCGTACGGTCAGTGAAAATGGAAAGCCAATTGATTTAACGTCTAAAGAATTTGATTTTCTTGTCACTATCTCAAAAGACCTTGGACAGGCTTTCTCACGGGAGCAGCTGCTGAATCTCATTTGGGGAGAAGATTATTTCGGCACAGACCGAGTGGTGGATGATTTAGTAAGGCGCGTGCGTAAAAAAATGCCGCAAGCACGAATTGAAACGATTTACGGATACGGATACCGGATGATGAAAGCATGAAAAACAAGTCGCTTGCATTTCAAATTTGGCTCGTCATCTCCGGTATTTTACTGCTTATTTCAATTTTGCTCGCTATTTTATTCCCAACGACGCTCAGGCAGTTCTTCACGAATGAAATTTATACCACTATTGAAAATGAACAGCATATTTTAAAAGAATACGGCTTGCCAAGCCGCTCAGGTGAATACTACTTTAGCAATGAAGACAGTGAACCAACACTTGGCAATCGAACCGTGGATCATATTTTATTGCCTGAACATGCGGATATCTCTTATTTTTCATCACGGGTGTTGCCTCAAGACTTTTTGAGAAAAGCACAGGAAGATGCAATCAGTCAGCGAAAAATCGTCGCTCGCTATGAAAAAGATCTCGGCAACCGGACGCTTTTTTATGTAATTCGAAAAGTAAGCGTAAACGGACAGCCTGCTTTTTTGCTTTCATTTTCGTGGGATACGTATCGCAACGCGCTCACTTCTACTCTGTTTAAACAGCTGCTTTTTGTAATTTCAATTGTATTTCTGTTCAGCTGGCTTCCATCTATTTGGCTATCAAGATATTTAAGCAAGCCGCTTGTATCGCTTGAAAAAGATGTAAAAAAAATTGCCGAACAAAATTGGCATGAGCCCGTTACAGTCAACCGTTCCGATGAAATTGGCAAGCTAGGCGCCTCGATCGAGCAAATGCGCAAAAGGCTCGTATCTAAAGATGAAGCACAGCAAACGCTGCTTCAAAATATTTCACATGATTTAAAAACACCGGTTATGGTTATTCAAAGCTACGCTCAGTCGATTCAAGACGGCATTTATCCAAAAGGTGATTTATCTCAAACGGTAAAAGTTATTGAAGATGAATCTAAAAATCTTGAGAAAAAAATCCGCGATTTGCTTTACTTAACCAAGCTTGACTATATGTCCACTCATCAGCTTGCACAAGATGACTTTGATTTTACTGCACTTCTTCATGAAGTAGTGGATCGCTTGCGGTGGAGGCGCCCTGAAATACAGTGGGAATTTGACGACGCAAACGCAACAATTAAAGGAGACAAAGAGCTATGGACAAAAGTTCTTGAAAATGTACTCGACAATCAGCTGCGCTATGCCGAGACCAAGGTTTCACTTTCACTTGCTAAACACCAAACGAACGTTCAATGTACAATCAGCAACGATGGTCCGCCGATTGATCAAAGCGTGCTTCAACACTTGTTTGAACCGTTTAAAAAAGGAGCAAACGGTGAATTCGGTATTGGCTTAAGCATTGTAAAGCGTATTGTTACGATGCACGATGGAGCAATTACGGCTGAAAATACAGACACCGGAGTAACGTTTTCACTTACTATTCCTATATAAACTAAAAAAGCAAGGGAGTCGAATCCCTTGCTTTTTTATGAAAAAAATGATGTATAGGCATAAAGAGCCGGTGAACCGCCTGAGTGGACGAACACCACATTTTCATCCTTATTAAAATAACCTTTTCGAATTAAATCAATTAGACCAGCCATCGCTTTTCCTGTATACACAGGATCCAATAAAATCCCTTCCGTACTGGCCACAAGTTTGACTGCTTCCACCATCTCTTCTGTCGGAACAGCATACCCTGGACCTACGTATTCATCCATACACACAATCTCTTCTTTTTTAAAAGGCGTTTTACTATGTAAATGATCATAAAGTTCACTCGTCAGCTTAGCAACTTTTACTTCTTGCTCTTCTTTAGCACGACTGACATTCATTCCAATAACAGATACGTCACTTCGAAGACCTTGAAAGCCTGCCACTAATCCTGCGTGCATGCCTCCGCTGCCGCTTGTGCAAACCACGTGGCTAAGCTTTATTTGCTGCTCATAGCTTTGCATAAGCAGCTCTTGTGCACAGGCAGCGTATCCGGTTGCACCGATAACATTCGAACCTCCTACTGGAATTAAATAAGGCTTATGACCTTTTTCAATTAGCTCTCGCTCTACTTTTTTCATTTCCGCTGTCAAATCAGAACCTTCAGCGACAAACCGCATGTCATGAGCGCCTAATAAATGATAAAGAAAATAGTTTCCGGTCGGCTGATCGCTTGCTTTATTTTCCCCTTCTTCCAGTACGAGCACGCATTTCATTTGCTCTTTTACAGCCGCAGCGAGCGTCAAACGACAGTGATTGGATTGTATCGCACCGCACGTTACAAGCACGTCTGCTCCTTGCGCCTTTGCATCAGCTACTAAATATTCAAGCTTGCGCGTCTTATTTCCGCCCCCTGTCAGTCCAAGCATATCATCGCGCTTCATATAAATTGAAGGTCCATTTAACTGCTGAGATAAAACCGATAGCTTTTCTAAAGATGTAGGGGAATCCGTATATTTTCTTCTAGAAAATTGAGTTAAGTTCATGCTCTCATCCTCTCTTTCATATTTGTTCTATTTTACCATATAGAAGCTTTTGAAGAGCTTTTTACGAAAAGGCTTTCTATAACTTGTATACATAAGAACAAGTAGTCAACATACATTAAACCATATAAACAGTTTGAAGGAGTGTTTTCAATGAGTGAAAAAGCAGTACTTTGCAGCGTCTCACGAGTAGTCAAATCACAGCACATTTTTCCAAATGACCTAAACAATCACCACACCCTTTTTGGGGGGAAAATTGTCGCTGACATGGACATGACGGCTTCTCTTTCAGCAGCTAAACATTCCCGAAAGTCGTGTGTTACGGCTTCCATTGATCACGTTGACTTTATCGAACCCGTCACCGAAGAAGATTTTATTTCATATGAAGCATTCGTTGTTGTTACAGGAAAAAGCTCTATGATTATTTTTGTTAAAGTGATTGCCGAAAATTTGTTAACGGGCATTAAGCGTATTGCAGCTACTTCTTTTCTTACCTTTGTTGCATTAGAAAACGGGAAACCTGCCCCCGTTCCTCAAGTTATTGCTCAAACTGAAGAAGAAAAAAGTCTTCAAAAAGTAGCTCTTGAACGAAAAGAGTCCAAAAAAACGCAGGTTGAGCACAGCAAAGCGATTGCGAGCATTTTATCTAAATCTTTGCGCAGCAGTAATTAAGCTCTTCATCTAAAAAGCAGCTGTCTGCTTTTTAGACGAAGTTTTTTTAGTTTTCACATTGTTATTTAATGTAATATGCGATATATTGGTTTTATGAAAAATGACATTCAACCTCTCAAACGACTTTCTTTAAGAGAAGAAGTCTATCAAACACTTAAACATAATATTGTCATGCTTGAATTTCAGCCGGAACAAAAGCTTCAGGATAAAGAATTGGCTGAGCAATTTGGAGTTAGCCGCACTCCTGTTCGAGAAGCATTAAAAAGACTTGAAGATGAAGGCCTTGTCCAAACGACACCTGGCTCTTCTACAAAAGTGGCTCCATTAAACCTTGAGGAGGCAAAACAATCTTTTATTGTCGTCGCAGCTCTTCATGCACTTGCTGCTAAGCTGGCTTGTAATTCGTTACAAGAAGAAGATATGGGCGAACTAATCAAACACAATCAATCTCTAGAACATGCAATCAAAACAAGAAATGTCCTTAAAGCGATTGAAGCGGATGAAGCATTTCATTCCGTCTTTTTAAAACGGGCGAACAATATAGAGCTAGAGCGTGTTGTAAAACAAACAAGCGCCAAAATTCAGCGTTTAGAAATAGCTCGCTTTTCTTCTCTTTCTAGTCTTGCTTCCGTTGATCAGCACAAAGAAATCATAAACGCTTGTCGTCAAAAAGATGCCGCACTGACAACGCAGCTTGTCGAAACGAACTGGCTGACGCTAGGTGAAGCGCTGACAAGTGAGGAGGAATCCAAGTGAAGCCTCTTTTATTAGGCATTGCTGCATCATTCTTTTTTGCTTTTACATTCGTTTTAAATCGAGCGATGGATTTATCCGGAGGCAGCTGGGCGTGGAGCGCGTCGCTGCGCTATTTTTTTATGGTACCTCTTTTGCTTGTGCTCGTTTATTTTTGGGGTGGTATTAAACCTGTGGTGGCAGAAATAAAAGCCCAGCCGCAAAAATGGCTGCTTTGGAGCACGGTTGGATTTGGCTTATTTTACGCTCCTCTTTGTTTTGCTTCAGCCTACGGTCCCGGCTGGCTTATTGCAGGAACTTGGCAAATCACAATTTTATCGGGGTCTCTCCTAGCTCCTTTGTTTTACAAAGAAGGAAAGAAGCGAGGAGGCATTCCTTTCAAGCAGCTAGGTTTTTCGTTTATTATTTTAATAGGAGTTGTGCTCATGCAGCTTGAGCATGCGACTGAACTGTCGGCCGCTACTGCCTTGCTTTGTACCATTCCCATTTTGATTGCCTCTTTTGCGTACCCGCTTGGCAACCGTAAAATGATGGAGGTGTCGTCACTTAATACGTTTCAGCGCGTGCTTGGAATGACGCTTTCAAGCCTGCCGTTTTGGATTATTCTTTCTGTCTATGCCTACGTGACCGATGGACTACCAAAAACAACTCAGATTTATCAAAGCAGTTTAGTTGCTTTACTTTCAGGAGTATGTGCAACAGTTTTATTTTTTGCAGCAACCGACCTTGTTAAAAAAGATTCTCAAAAGTTAGGTGCAGTTGAAGCTACACAATCGATGGAAGTTTTATTTGCACTGCTAGGAGAGGTCTTCCTTCTATCAAGTCCTTTGCCATCGATTCTTTCTTGGGTTGGAATGGGAGTTATCATAGCAGGCATGGTGCTTCACAGCTACCAAACGAGTCATAAAAAAGCTATACCGCAAAAAGAATTGACCTACTAATCAATAACAAAAAAGAGCGTCTCAGTCGGCGCTCTTTTTGTTTATACAACAGATCTTCTTTCTAAATTGAAGACATTCACCTGCTCAGCATCAAAGCGGCTTAGCAACGAATCTACCCCGTACTCAAGTGCAAAAGCACGTTCATTTTCTGAAATCGGAACGGCCTGCAGGAACGCTACTTTTTTATCAGATAGTTCAATCGTTGAAAAATTATCCCATAAAAACGGCGGAATCAGCAAAATGTGCTGCATATGAAAGCTGTCATCAAGGACTGCAATAACGTCTTTATAAATAGCTCCTGGGAAGATGGACACATGAGATTTCATCATATGGAAAATACAGTTTGCTAAAATAGCAGAATAAATACCGAATTCCTCATGACAAGCCCCAACGATTTCAATTCGAAGCGGGATCCCTCCAACTGTATAGCCTGTCGGACATTGATGTCCACCGAGCGTTGCATACGCGGTTACGTCTTGACGCGGATGGTTTTCACACGCCACAACGTGAATACCATGCTTTTTTCTTTCATCTGAATAATCTTCAATTCGATCCTTTTGACCAAATACATCTATTGCTTTATGTATAATTAATTCTTCATCTTTTGTAAAATTACTCATAAAAAACCTCCTTGCTTGCGACCTTAAAAAGCTCCCTACTGTACAGCATATACTACTGCACTCGCTTACGATATAGTTTTTAGAAAATGTGATAGAAATGTTATCGTTTCGTAACATACTATGAAATTGTACCAAGAAGCAAACAAGAAACCTTAACCAATTTTTTCTTTTCCCATAAAAAATAGAGCCTGCACCATGGCAGCCTCTATTTTTTATGACATTATTATGAAATAATTTGTAATTCTTTTGGGTACTTCGTTAACGTTTCGTATCCATCTTTTGTAATGATTACATCATCTTCGATACGCACGCCTCCGAGTCCTGGAATATAGATACCCGGTTCAATTGTATATACCATGCCTTCTTGAAGCACATCATCATTGTTGCGGCTCATTGAAGGAAACTCATGCACGCTGATGCCAAGACCATGACCAAGACGATGCAAGAAATACTCTCCATACCCTGCTTCTGTAATAATATTGCGTGCTACCATGTCCAAGTCGCCAATGCGAGTGCCGGGCTTGGAAGCTTCAAGAGCTGCCTGCTCGGCGCGCTGTACCGTTTCATAGATTTCTTTTTGCTTATCATTAATGGACTTGTAAGCGACTGTACGCGTAATATCTGAACAGTATCCGTCTAGCACTACACCTAAATCGAACAGAACCATATCTCCTGGCTTTAACGTGCGAAGACCTGGGTTCCCGTGCGCTTCTCCCGTTTTTTCACCAAATAAAACCATCGTTGAAAACGACATCTCACGAATTCCTTTTCGCTTTAGCTCGTATTCAATTTTAGCCAGAACATCCATTTCCGTAACGCCTTCTTTTAAAGCAGCTACGCCTACTTCTACACCAAAATCAGCTAAGGCAGCTGCCTTTTGCAGAATCTCAACTTCACGCTCATCTTTAATTAAACGCAGCTGATTTAACTTCTCTTCTGCTCCGACTAGCTCAGCGTTTGGATATAGGCTAAGCAGTTCTTCGGCTCTCGCATACAGCAGCTGCTCTTTCTCTACAGCAACCTTTTTCACATCTATTACGTTTCGTTTATGTAAAGCTTCTTTAATAAGTTCCCAAGGATTTTGATGGTCTTCATATCCAATCACATCAAACTTCCAGCCGGCTTCTTTTGCTTGTCCCACTTCCATTGATGGACAAACAAGCATCGGCTCCGCTTCGGTAAACACAAATAAGCCAAGCAAACGCTCATGCGGATCCGTGTGAAATCCAGTTAAATAAAATACGTTTTCGGTTGACGAAATAAAGGCCGTTTCTACATTCTTTTCTTCTAGCCACGATACGACTTTTTGTAAACGTGCTTCCATTAAAAAAACCCCTTTCATTGTGCAATATTACTATTATAACATAGTTATTTAGCAATATTGTACAATGAATAGAGGTTAAGACAAAGCCGCGTGAAGAGTAGTAAGCTGCTCTTTAATCGCTTTTCGCTGAATACTTACTTTCATCAGCCAGCCATTTTCTCCGTATCTATAAATAAATTCGTACGTACCTTTAGGAAAATATTCTTTTACCAGCATGTCTCGGTTTTCAACAAATCCGGGATCGCCAATAAAATAGGTACCTTCTTCAAGCGGAAGCTCATGAACTTTTTTTTCTAGCTGCTTCTCTTCGTCTTCGTCATCATCTATCACAATGTGCAGACCGCCTTCATCACGCACAACATCAAATTCACCGTTTTGTTCAAGCTCAAGCACCGGCACCACCTGTCCATTTACCGTCAACAGCTGCTTCGTTCCTTCAAGGACCTGGGACCAGTGATCATCGTATAAAGTAGAAGAATAAAAAATATAGCCCTGAGATTTATATAATAAAAGCAGCTGTTCAAAATGATTTTTTACTTGTTCTTTATCAAACAGAATAACAAAATGCTTTCGATAGAAAAAACTTGTAAAAGGCAGAATAGACGATTGATTAAGCTCTTTAATTATTTCAGCACTATCTTTACCTGAAATAATAGCTCCGGTCAATTCCCCCGCGCCATAAGGTTTCCAATGACTTAACGCCGCTTCTGGAATCAGCACAAGGTTCGAAGATGACACATATATACTCATTCGCTTCACTCCTTTTTTCTACATTTAGACCTATATTTGATTCTCCACAAACAGAGACTTTCCTCTTATTCCATTCTTAAAAGACAGAACTTTTTCCCTAACTATGATAGATTATAACAAATATCCTCGAAAAAAATAACCTTTATTTCCTCTTTCTTCTATTTGTACACTTCTCTTATTTTAGCTGTCTTCACAGATTTACTAGTGAACGTACTTGCTAATCTAATTCCTTAGTGTTAATTTTATTATGTCGTTTTATAATTTTTTGCATAATTGGTTTCAAACAAAAAAGTATTAATATTTTTGAATGCGATGGTGAGACATTTGGAAGAACGTACAGAACGTAAACAACATAAAAGAAAAAAGCAAAGAAAAAAGAAACGCTTTAGAAAGCTACTTCTTTTCTTTCTCATTTTTGTAATCGCCGCTGGTGCGTATGTGTATTATCAATACCAACAAGGGTTAGCAGAAGCAGACGGAGCTTTTGGGAAAGATGGACAATTTGATTTTAATGGTGCAAGTGCCAATTTAGATAGCATGAATGTGCTGCTTCTTGGAATTGACTCTCGAGGTGAAGAACATTCGCGTGCCGATACAATCATGATTGCTCATTATGACAAAGACAGCAATCAGCCTAAAATTGTTTCTTTGATGCGTGATTCATATGTGGATATTCCCGGACATGGCAAAAACAAATTAAATTCAGCCTATGCATTTGGCGGTCCCGAATTAATGCGTAAGACAATTAAAGAAAATTTCGGCATAGATGTAAACTATTATGCCGTTGTTGATTTTAAAGGTTTTTCTAAAGTTGCCGATACGATTGCCCCTGAGGGAATTACGGTTACCGTGCCGCACGAAATGTCATCAGGAATTGGCATGACGCTAAAACCTGGAAAACAAACTCTTCACGGAGATAAATTACTAGGATACGTGCGATTCCGACATGATAGCCAAAGTGATTTCGGGCGCGTGAAGCGTCAACAAGAAGTGATCGGTAAATTAATGGATGAAGCTCTTCAAGTAAAGACGCTGGCGAAAGCTCCTAAGCTATGGGGAGTCATTGATCCATATGTGGATACAAATATTCCGCCAAAAACATTTATTGTGATAGGAAAAGATTTTTTAGTTGGAAATCAGCCAGATTTAAAATCTCTTCGTTTACCGGTTGAAGGTTCCTATTCAAACGAACGAATATCCGGTATTGGTGCTGTTTTAAGCATCGACCTTGAAGAAAACAAACAAGCGTTACAATCATTTTTAAATTAGGAAAAGGTGTCCATTAGCGGACACCTTTTTTATACTATTCAAAAAAACTTCTGTTTTTCCTCCCTATCCTTCAAAAAATTTTCAGCTTCGACAAAAAATGAAGCCATTTTCCTAGAAACAGCCGTTTCTTTGGAGTTCTATTTTTGCTGTTACATGCGTATATGAAAGGAGAAGGACTTCTTTTTATATTTTTTAGCCAAGGAGATGAAATGATGAAATTATATGGTTTTCAAGCTGAAGAAGAGCGTTCCTTTCTTCATTCTACCTATAAAGTAAACCCATTACTTTCTCATACTGGAGATGTCAAAATCAGCTTTTTATCTTTTCAAGAAAATGATTATACCCCTCGTCAAGAAGCTACGATTCCACAGCTTCTTTTAGTCGTTCACGGGGAAGGCTGGGTAGCTGGCGATAACGGACTGAAAATTTATATCAAACAAGGTGAATCAGCATTTTGGAGAGCCGGGGAATCTTTTGAAGTCGGGAGTCTAACGGCTATGACAGGACTACTAATTGAAGGATTAGATATCGCTCCTCAAAAGCTGCTTACTTCTTTCTCACGAACAAACGCAAATTAAAAAGCCGCTGTGACGCGGCTTTTTTTATTATCTTAGTAATCGAGCGTAGCTTTCTGCACTATCTTGAATAACTTTGTCACTCAGATCACCGCCTGCTCCTTGAAATAAAAATGGCGTTTGAAACTTCATACCTGTTAAATTTGCCATAGCTTGAAAAGGAAGAAGCAGATGATTCATTGGGTAACGGTTGTATCCCCCTTCTTGATAAGCTTCTGCAGGGCCCCCTGTCGAAGTAGCTACGACAAACTCTTTTCCCTGAAGTTTAGTACCTTTGCTTCCATAAGCCCAGCCGTATGTTAAGACAACATCTTGCCACTCTTTTAAGAGTGCTGGTGAGCTGTACCAGTAAAATGGAAATTGAAAAACAATACGATCGAATTGAACAGCTAACTCCTGCTCTTTTTCTACATCAATTTTGAAATCAGGATAGTTTGCGTATAAATCATGAACGTACACATTCTCTTCTTTTTTTACTCGCTCTGCCCACGCTTTATTAATACGAGAAGATGCTAAGCTTGGATGCGCTAAAATAACCAGTGTTTTCATTTTGATACTCTCCTTCTGATATTTGTGCTTGCTTTATTCTTTTCTATTTTTATGCTTGCCTCTAACGGCTTGTTCAGTCATTCTTTCCTTTTCCTTCAGAAAATCTGAGTTAGTTTACACTTATAAACTACCAGTATTATCATTCTGCTTCAATAAAATTGACTTTGTTTTTATCACCTTTAATTTTTTTATGTACCCAAAACGGCAGATAAAGGACAAGAAAGCTAAGAATCATGATTCCTTCAATCCATACTAAATACCAAGGATGAGGTCCAAGAACATCCAGTAAGGAAGCGTGCTCTGGCTTTTTCATCATATATAAATAATTCGCCCCGAGTAAACGATTCATAGCATAGATAAAACCTCCGTACAGATTAACAGATACTACGCTTACCCATAAAGAACGAAACGTCGGCTCATATCTGCAGACAGCAATTAGCATACAGCAAGCAAGTACCACACCGCCATGCGATACATAAAACTGCACATAGCGAAACTGGGCATACGCATAGCCGCCAAGGTCCGGGGTAATCATCGCTTGAACAGAGCTGCTGATTCCTGCGAAGTACACAAAATAAAAAAGAAGCCTGCTTTTGGTTATCAGCATAACAGCAGCCAGCAGCACGACTATATCGCTGAGCTGAAGAGGCAAGGAAGTTTCAGCGGACCACTGATGGCAGCTGATTTCCCAAGCCTGGTAGGCTGTTTCTGAAGCAATTAGAATCAGTGAAAGCAAAATGAACACAAACATCTTTTTTCGCAGCTGCTTTCGACACAAAAAAATAAATGCTCCTATGATCACGATAATAGCTAAAGTTACAAGATGTTCAACTGAAAAAAGCTGAAAGGAATGTTGTACAGGATGACACGTAAAAAATGAATTCATAAAAGCGCCTCCCTTCCATCAGAAAACAAATTCGGTACCTTTAGCTTGTTCATAAGGCCTCATTTTCATTAATGCTTCTCCCGCATTAAAAAGAGATTGAGACATAACGAAATCACGCCAATCTAAAGACGGACGAATGGAGTAAATAATCAAGTATGGATCACTTCTTGCACCGCAGTTGATTTCCATGCAAGGCTTCGCTTTCCGCGGGAGTCTTCGCGTTGCCCTCCAATCAACTGCTAGAAACAACTAAAATAAAAAGATCCGAACGATTCATCGTTCGGATCTTCTTTCAACTAACATACTGTTGTCCTAGCTTTTTTCTTCGTTTTTACTCCTTAATTAATCCTTTTTTCACTAAGAATTGATGAGCAACTTCTTCAGCCGTTTTTCCTTTCGCATTTACTTGATAGTTCATTTCACGCATTTCATCATCACTGATTTTACCGCCCAGTTGATTTAAGATTTTTTTCAGTTCAGGGTGCTCTTTTAGCGTATCTTCACGAAGCACAGGCGCTCCTTGATACGGAGGGAAGAACTGCTGATCGTCTTTTAAGACTTTCAAACCAAACTGTTTGATTTCAGGGTCCGTTGCGTAAGCATCAAGCACGTTAATATCGCCTTTTTCTACAGCGCGATAGCGAAGCTTCGGCTCCACCGTTTTAATATTCGGGAAGGTAAGGCCATATTCTTTTTGAATGCCTACATAGCCGTCTTCGCGATCTTTAAACTCAAGCGTAAACCCTGCTTTTACTTTATCTGTTGCATTTGCCAAATCTGAAATAGTTGTTAGATTATTTTCTTTAGCGAATTCTTTTGTTACGGTCAATGTGTACGTATTATTAAACTTCATTGGATCTAAATAGACAAGGCCGAATTTCTTTTGAAATCCTTCTTTTGCCTGCTTGTACACCTCTGTTTCATCTTTGCTGTCCGGCTGTTCCTTTAGATGCGTCACAATGGCTGTACCCGTATATTCAGGGTACAAATCAATTTCCTTGTTACGCAGAGCCTCAAATACAAATACCGTTTTCCCAAGCGACGAACGTAGATTTACTTTCATATCGGTTTGATCTTCAATTAATTCTTTGTACATATTAATTAAAATATCTTGTTCTGCACCAATCTTCCCTCCGATAACAAGGTCTGGTTTTGTTGCGCTCATCGCTGCAAACGGAGAAACAAGAATGAGTATTAATACGATGATCATAATAAACGAGCGTTTTTTGGACCCTTTTTTAGCTGAGTGTTCAATCGTTCGCAGAATTCCATCAAAAATAAGCGCTAATAATGCGGCTGGAATGGCTCCTAATAAAATCAAACTATTATCGCTTCGGTCAATACCAAGCAAAATTAAGCTTCCGAGTCCGCCCGCTCCGATAAGAGCCACGATTGTCGCTGTACCAATAATGAGTACCATCGCTGTGCGAATTCCGGCCATAATGACAGGAAGTGCTAGAGGAAGTTCTACTTTGATTAATCGTCTCCACGAGTTCATCCCCATGGCTTTGGATGCTTCAATTAAAGATGGGTCCACTTCTTTAATTCCGGTATATGTATTTCGTACAATAGGAAGAAGCGAATATAAAAACAGTGCAATAACCGCGGGAAAGGTTCCAATTCCGACAAGAGGAATCAGTAATCCTAATAAAGCGAGTGAAGGAATGGTTTGCAGTACGGCTGTTACGCCAATGATCGGTTCAGCAATGCGGTCATGCCTCGTTAAGTACAGTCCGAGCGGCACTGAAATTAATACGGCGATAACAAGAGCCAGTACGGAAATTTGAATGTGTTCAAGAAGAGCTTGAAACAGTGCATCTCCTCGTTGATCTAATAATGTGCTTAGTGCATTCATTACAGCGTTCCTCCTTCTTTCGTTTTATCAGAAAGAAACGCTAATAGGTTTTTGCGCGTTACAACGCCAATGCGTTTGCTCCCTTTTTTCACGGCTATTGCTTCATGGTCGTAAAGGGCGTCCATTGCCTGCTGAACAGTGGCGGTTGAAGCTAGCTCTTCAGTAGGCTCTACGTCTGGCTGTTCACTTTCTTTGACAAACATATCCAATGTCTCAAATAAAGCATTGCCTTGATTTCCAATAAATGTTTTTACAAATTCATTTTTAGGCTTTTGAATGAATTCCTCCGGGGTTCCAACTTGAACAATTTCCCCATCTTTCATCAGGCAGATACGATCTCCAAGCGTCATCGCTTCGCTCATATCATGCGTAACAAACACAAATGTTTTTTTGATTTTTTCTTTTAAGCTAATAATATCTTGCTGAAGCTGTTCGCGGCTTAACGGATCGAGGGCACTAAAGGGTTCGTCCATTAAAATAACGGGGGGATCGGCTGCGAGGGCACGTGCTACACCTACACGTTGCTGCTGGCCACCTGAGAGCTCAGACGGCTTTCGGTTTCTATATTGCTTTGGGTCTAGTCCTACCAAGGTAAGCAGTTCATCAATGCGCGTTTTGATTTTGTTTTTCTTCCAATGCTTCATCTCGGGTACAATGGCTATATTTTCAGCAATGGTCATATGAGGAAAAAGAGCAATCTGCTGCAGGACATAGCCAATGTTCCAGCGTAACTTATGTATGTTGTGGGCCGATACGAGCTTATCTTTTATGTATAGTTCTCCTTCGGTAATATCATGAAGACGGTTAATCATTTTTAAGGTGGTTGTCTTCCCACACCCACTCGGACCAATTAAAACGAAAAACTCCCCTTCTTTAATTTCTAGATTAATATTTTTCACGGCGGTCGTACCGTCTGGATATTGCTTTGACACATTCTTAAACGTAATCAAATTATCGTTCACACTCCCTGTTGAAATTTAACCCCTAGTTTCGTGTACCCAATACTTAGAGGCAATAAACATTCTTTTAAGAATATTTCTAAATATGATTCATAAGACATAGTGGAAAAGATACACATGTTTTCTCATAGCCTCCTAATAAGGCTATCAAACTGTTAAAGTTTTCACAAGGCGGGGAAGAATAATTCGGAGAAGAATTTTAAAGTCAACACAAATAAAAAAACCTTCTTTCAACAAGAAAGAAGGTTTTTTTAGTATGCTAGCGACAGGGATCGAACCTGCGACCTCTTGCTTACCATGCAAGTGCTCTACCTACTGAGCTACACCAGCGTCTTGGAAAATTATATCACGTTTAAATTTATTTAGGAAGCGCTTTTTTAAATTTTTTTATTGGTATATTCTCTAATTTGCGTCTTCTGAAATTCGCACTTTCTACAAAGTTCCATATTTTATGTTAGAACTCCTTACATAAATTGTGTGAATTTTCTTTTTTTATATTACCCTTAGTAAAAGAGCTTACAAAAGAAGGGAAGAAAATAGATGGAACAACAACCAACCATGACCAAATCAAAAACGGCAACTCCCTACCCAAGAGACTGCACGTTCAGCCTGGAAGATTGGACGACGCTCGCCAAGTATTGGTACCCGGTCGCACGCTGCAGTGATGTAACAGAGAAACCAACGTCCGTAAAACTACTAGATGTAAATCTAGTTCTATACCGCACGACAAACAAAGTAGTAGCGGCTCGTGATTTATGCGTTCACCGAGGCACCCCGCTTAGCATGGGCTGGGTGGAAGATGATGAAATTGTCTGTCCTTACCACGGCTTCCGCTATGCAACGGACGGCGCATGCACGTCGATTCCAGCTCACCCTGATGCCAACATTTCTCCCCGCCTGTGTATGGCCGTCTATCCAGTTATTGAACGATTTGGATTAGTATGGACTTCCCTGACAGGAGAACAAGATAACCTGCCTTACTTCGATGCTTGGGAGGACCCTGATTTTCAGCAAATTGTTTGTCCGAGCTTTGATATCATGGGTTCGGCCGGTCGTCAAATGGAAGGCTTTTTAGACGTAGCTCATTTTGCTTGGGTGCACACGGACACATTTGGTGATCGAAACAACGCCTTTGTGCCTAAATATAAAGTAAGCGATACAGACTATGGGCTTCATGTAGAATATACCAGCACCGTGAGCAATTATTCCAAAGAACAGCAGCATTTAAATCCACCTGATTTTAAATGGCTTCGCGTCTTTGATGTTTATCCGCCGTTTACAGCTACGCTAAAAGTATACTTCCCAGAAGGCGCAGAGCTGTGGATTATGAATGCAGTCTCTCCTATTTCAGCCCGCGAAACACGTTTATTCGCACCAATCGCTCGAAACTTTGACAAAGATTCTCCCGTTGAAGGTGTGTATGACTTTAACCTTCGCGTCTTTGACGAAGACCGTGAAATGGTTGAAAACCAAAAACCTGAAGACTTGCCTTTAGACCTGCAGATGGAAGCGCATATTATGGCTGATCAAACGTCCATCGGCTACCGGAAATTATTAAAGAAAATGGGCTTAAGCTTTAGATATACAAGCTAAAAGAAATCCCCGCTGTCTCAGCGGGGATTTCTTTTTTATTTAGCAAACTGCTCGCGTCCTGCTTTTTCCTTTATCACTTCATCTTCACTTGCCGGCGTGGCGCGTTTCATAAACAATGAAAGAATTAAGGCAACCACCACTAGTACTACTGAGACGGCAAACGCATCGTTAATTCCTTGTACCATTGCCTGCATCCCAATCTGTTCTTTCATTTGAGCTGCCCCGGCTGCCGTTGCATTCGCTGCTCCTGCTCCGCTCATTGCATCTTGAGCGAGCTCTTTTGCATGCGTAGCTGTACGGTTTGACATCACCGTTACTAAAAGAGCCGAACCAATAGCTCCCGATACTTGTTGAAGCGTGTTATTCATCGCAGTACCATGCGGATTAAAGCGTTGCGGCAGCTGATTTAACCCGTTTGTCATAACCGGCATCATCACCATAGACATTCCGAACATGCGAAGCGTGTAAAGCGTAATGAGCGTTGTATACGTCGTATCAAGCTCTAAGTTACTGAAGAAATACGTCGTAACGGCTGTAATCGTTAGACCCGTTACAGCCAGTGCACGCGCTCCGAATTTATCAAATAATTTTCCGGTAATCGGTGACATCACACCCATTAGCAGCGCACCCGGAAGCATTAGTAATCCTGAATGAAGCGGAGAAATGCCTCGTACCGTTTGAACATAAATTGGCATTAGCAGCATGGCTGAGAATAATGCCATTGTGATCACCATTGAAATCGTTGATGATAAAGCAAACATTGGATATTTAAAAATGCGGAATTCAAGCATAGGTGTTTTCAGCTTGAACTGACGCGTAATAAATAAAATCAGCGCCACAGCTCCTACGATAATGGTGCCGTATACTTCCACAGAATCCCAGCCTTTATCCCCTGCTGAGCTAAATCCGTATAGAAGTCCTCCAAATCCAATCGTAGATAACACAAGTGATAGGAAATCCAAATTGATTTCCACTTTTTCTTTTTTGTCTTTTAATAGGAAGAAAGAGCCTATTAATACAATTGCCGCGATTGGCGTAACAAGGTGGAACAGCATTCTCCACTCATAGTGTTCAATTAGCCACCCTGATAATGTAGGACCAATTGCCGGAGCAAAAATCATAACTAAACCGAAAATCCCCATAGCAGCTCCTCGTTTTTCTAATGGAAAACTTGTGAGCAATACGTTCATTAAAAGCGGCATCATAATGGCTGCGCCTGATGCTTGAATAATACGAGCGGTTAACAAGACCGAAAATACGGGCGAAGCGCCGGCAAGTATGGTTCCTGCTGTAAATAAAGTCATAGCCGTTAAAAATAAGCCTCTGACAGAATAGCGCTGAATTAAAAAAGCGGTAGTTGGAATCATAATACCATTCACTAACATATAACCAGTAGAAAGCCACTGGACAGTTGACGTTGTCACATCTAAGTCTTTCATAATAGATGGCAGCGCCACGTTTAATAACGTTTCATTCAACAATGAGATAAAAGCGCCTATTAACAAAATAGCAATTATGCCATAAGGCGGCTTTTCCATTTGATTTATCGATTGACTCATTATTGTACCTCCTTATACTTCAAGTTCATTTTTTTAGACACATGTTCTACATAGAGTATATTATACTGTGAGTTCAATTTATGCAAGCGAAAAATCTTGCGTTCATGTCCTTTATTTTATCGACTTTTTTACTCCTATAACCCTTTTATATCAATATGTTGTCGTGATATCGTCCATTTCTTTAAAAAAGAACATTTGTGTAAACGCTTTAAATCATGTATCATAAAGTTGGACCATGAGTCTAATTTTATATTTAGGTGATAATAATGAATAACCGAAAACAGCAAGTTGTAAAAAATGCACACCATCTCTTCGTTGAAAAAGGATTTCAAGCTACGTCTATTCAAGACATCATTGATTATAGCGGCATTTCAAAAGGAACATTCTACAACTATTTTTCTTCAAAAAATGAATTATTAATCGCTGTTTTCACCTGGCTTCATACAACAATTGATCAAGAGCGAAACCAGCTGCTGGTTGGTAAAAGCCTGACCGATGTAGATGTATTTGTTAAACAGATTGATGCACAGATGAAAAACCATCATAAACATAAATTTTTTACATTACTTGAAGAAGTATTTGTTTCCAATGATCCTGATTTAAAAGCATACATAAAAAAAACCCAGTTTATTGAAGTAAACTGGGTTTACAAGCGGTTCATTGATTTATTTGGACAAGAAAAGAAACCGTACCTGCTAGATTGTGCAATTATGTTTCTTGGCATGCTTCATCGCAACTTTCACTATAATTTTATGGTTAACGGCACAAATACTGACCCGCATGAGATCATAAGCTACAGTGTCAAGCGCCTGCTTCCTCTTGTAGACGAAGTAGCAAATGCAGGAGACATTTTGCTCGATCCGCAAACGATTAAAGAATGGCTTCCATCTTGCCCGAATACTAAAAATCAAATAGAACAGGACATTTCTGCAGCACTTATCGATTTAAAAAAACAGGTTCACAAACAATTTACTGATGAATTTGAGCGTCAAAAATGCACAGAGCTTATTAGTTTTATTGAAGAAGAGCTGTTTAAACAATCAAATCCCCGCAAGTTTGTTGTGGATAGTGCCCTTCAATCGTTAAAGCAGCTGTCTGTTAACAACAGTAAAACGCCCCTAGAGGAACTGCAAACGATGATTGATCAGTATGTGAGTGAACTTCATTAAAAAAGATTAAGACATAACTAAATCATTCCAATTTAAAGTCGAATAAATGGGATACATGAGCTGAACCGCTTGAGACATCGCTGTTGATTTCCGTGCAAGACTTCGCTTTCCGCGGGCGGCCGGTGGGCCTCCTCATCGCGTACGCTCCTGCGGGCTCTCACCTGTGCCGCTTTTCCCGCAGGAGTCTTCGCTTTGCCCTTTCATCAACCGCTAGAAGCAACTAAATAGATGAAACCTACATTTACCCTACCAATGAAAAAATCCGAATGAGTTTGATTCTCGCTCAAGAATCAAACTCATTCGGATCTTCCTTCAACTAAATAACTTTTGTTCCAGTCTCTTTATTCACAAAGTGGAAATTGAAGTGAAAAGCACGTTTCTTTTCCTTTTATGCTAGACACACTCACTTTTCCCTTCATATAATGAATAATGCTGAAAGATACCATCGTTCCAAGCCCCGTACCTTTTTCTTTTGTTGTAAAATACGGTTCGCCTAGCCGGTTGATTTGTTCTTGCGTCATGCCGCAGCCTGTATCGATAATATCCACAATAACAGCTCCGCCTTCTTTTGTTACTTTAACGGTTAACGTGCCTCCATTTTGCATGGCTTCAATACTATTTTTAAATAAATTGATTAGGCACTGCTGAAGCTTTCTTCTTTCTCCCATTACGAAGAACTTCACTTCTTCATCAAATGTAAAATCAATAGCGACTCCATTCATATTGGCAAGAGGCGTCATAATATGGGTGACATGATGAATCTCTTCTGAAATATTCATTTTTTCATTTCGTTCCGGAGCAGAATTGGCAAACAGCAAGTAATCATCAATGATTTCTTTTGCACGATCTAGTTCATTAATCGCAATGGAAATGTAGCGTTTTTTAGCAGGTTCTTTTTCATCTTCTTGCAGCATTTGCATAAATCCTCTGCTTGCCGTTAGAGGATTTCGCACCTCATGAGAGATGCTGGCAGCTAAATGACTGACAATTTCTAGTTTCTCTGCTTTCATCAGGCGCTGCAGCACTAGTAAATTTGCCCGTATCGCTTCCCACAGTATGGTAATGACAAACATGCCTGCTACATCTAAAATCGCGAATTGAACCCACACGCTAATAGGAATGCTTGTTACGTGCAAGACAAAAATAGATACAAGCATAGCTAATAAAGAACCGATTACACTAAGACAGGTGCTCACGATAATTCTATTTTTTAATGAGAAATGTAAAAAGTATTTTGTTATGAAAAATAAAGGAATGGATAAAATCGGAAGAGCAATTAGTGTTGATAAAAACCCTACATCGTACCCGCCAATTAGCAAGCGCAGCAGTAAAATAAAGACAAAAAGCAAGCTTCCTAGCGGCCAGCCTCCATATAGCGTTCCTAAAATATAAGGAATTCTTCGTAAATCCATTCGATAATCATCGGGGACATAAGCTCCGTTAACCGGAAACAAAAGGCAAAAGATAATAGCTAAAATCGGAAATACCGCGATATAACGATCTTTCCACCAATGAATTTTTTTAGCATACTTGATTAAATAAAACATCTGCACTAAAAACAGCGCCAATAAAATAAATAAAAAATTAATTAACAAATCTTTCGTGACAAAACTCATGTATTCACCGGTCTTTCAAATGAGATAAAAATAAACTCTTTTATTGCATTTACATTTGTAACACAAATTAGAGCGTAATCATAGACAAATAAACGTATTCTATTTACTTTTTTATAACTTCCTATGACTTTATCGTCCGTTCCCCAAAATAGTGAAGGCAAAGAAAACCTTTTCAACTCCACTAAAAATATTCAGAATTTTATTTACATATGAGCTACAATGCTCTATAATCAGATCAATGTACTTGGTTTTGAGAGTAGGAGGAAGAAACATGGAACTATCAATTACCTTAATGGGATTATTCGTCGGAACCCTAGTAGGCTTAACGGGAGTTGGAGGCGCCGCTTTATTAACACCTTTACTGATTGTACTCGGCATTAACCCTTCCATTGCCGTAGGAACAGATCTTGTCTACAATTCTATCACAAAATTATTTGGAGTCGCTCAGCACTATAAACAGCGAACCATTAACTTTAAATTAGCAAAATATTTAGCCTTCGGAAGTATTCCGAGCGCTGTTCTTGCCATTGTCACACTTCATGCATTTCCATCTTTTCACGAGCATCAAGAAACGATTATTAAGCACGCTCTTGGATATGTCATGACACTGGTTGCCATTTCAATTATCTTTCGCGTCTTTTTTGATAAATTCATTCGCCCAAATCGTTTTCAAGAAATGGACTTAAATCAGAAAAAAGGATTAACAATCGGAATTGGTGTAGTCTTTGGATTCATTGTCGGACTAACATCGATTGGTTCGGGCTCATTATTTGCGATTGCGATGCTGTACTTATTTAAGCTAAAAACATCTGAGCTAGTTGGAACTGATATTGCACATGCGTTTCTTCTCGTTACGGTGGCTGGTATTTTAAATGCAAGCTTCGGAAGCGTGGATTACATGTTGACTGCTAACCTATTAACTGGATCTATTCCAGGTGTGTTAATCGGAAGCCGTTTATCAACGAAAGTGCCTTCAAGACCGCTTCAAGCCATTATGGCAACCATCATTCTAATTAGCGGAATTAAATTAATTTAACAAATAAAAGCACATGCCTTTGCATGTGCTTTTTATTAGTTTTTTTAAAGATCTATATTAAAAATAATAATGTTTTAAACCACTCCCTTCCCTTCTTATACACTTCAACTAATATTTTTATTGAATTTTAGTCAAAGAGACCAATGACACCTCAAACAACCTTACGTTAAAATGTAAAAAAACATAACATCTATTGTGATATCTAAAAAATTGTACGACGAAGGGAGAACACATGACACAAACAGCGGCAAAAAGTAAGCAAAAACCTTTTTATAAAGGTCTTTTCTTTCAAATTATGATGGCGATTGTACTTGGCATAGCCGTAGGATATCTGTGGCCAAGCTTCGGGAATGCTGTGAAACCGATTGGAGACGGTTTTATTAAGCTTATCAAAATGCTGATTGCTCCTCTTATTTTTGGAGTAGTCGTTGTTGGAATTGCCAAGGTTGGAAACATTAAAACAGTTGGGCGTATCGGCGGAAAAACCATTCTTTACTTCGAAATTGTCACAACATTCGCTCTATTAATCGGTCTATTAGTAGCAAACGTAATGAATCCCGGCACCGGTATGAATGTTGATCCTTCAAGCTTAAGCACAAGCGAAGTGGACGCGAAAACTAACGGCTCCGAACTTCCGAGTGAAGGTGATTTTTTTCTTAATATGATTCCAGACAGTGCAGTTGGTGCTTTTTCAAGCAACTCCATGCTTCAAGTGCTTTTAATTTCTTGTTTGTTTGGCATCGCGCTTGTCCATATAAGTGGAAAAACAGCAGAGACACTTTTAAATGTATTGGAGAAAGTAAATGATGTATTGTTTAAAATTATGGGATACATTATGAAATTAACGGCTCTTGCCACGTTTAGTGCCATGGCATTTGCAGTTAGTCAGTACGGTCTTGGAACACTTGCTGCATTCGGAAAGCTGTTTATCGCTATGACAATTGCTTGTCTAGCATTTGTTCTTGTTTTAGCTGTTATTTTACGAATCTATTTAAAATTAAGTTTGTGGAAAGTCATTCTATATATACGAGAAGAAATTATGCTGGCATTTGCTACGGGTTCCACTGAAGCCGTTATGCCGCAGCTCATGGATAAATTCGAACAAGCAGGATGCAACAAAGCAGTCGTCGGCCTTGTTGTACCTACGGGCTATTCGTTTAATCTAGACGGTGCTTCCATTTACTTGTCTCTTGCCCTCGTCTTTTTAGCACAAGCAACGGGCGTGGATTTGAGCCTCACTGATCAGCTTTTAATGCTTGGTGTTCTTCTTCTTACGTCTAAAGGAATGGCTGGTATTCCAGGATCAGCTTTTGTTGCTCTCTCTGCTACCGCAGCAGCAACCGGATCCATTCCGGTAGCAGCCGTTTCTCTGATGCTCGCTCCTGATCGCTTTATGGGTAATTACCGGACTACAGTTAATATTATTGGTTATGCGGTAGCTGCTTTTATTATCGCACGATGGGAAAATTTATTAGATCTACAAAAAGCAAATGATGTGCTGGACGGAAAAATTGCGTATCAGCCCAAAAATGCTGAAATTTCTCTCCCAGAGAGTATTCCAGCAGCCAATGAAAAAGCATTTTAACAAAAAAATTTCCTGGCCGAGACAAGTCTATTTTGCTTGTTTTTCGGGCAGGAATTTAATTGTTACATGAAAGGCCTTTTGCTGAAACTTATTTTCTTCGAGTATTTTATATACCATTTGTTTAATCGTTTCTTGCGTTTTGGCATCAGCTGAAACGGAAGGCTCCATATACACATCCAGCTCTACTCTGTCTTTTGAGTAAAGGGAAGAATTCACGCCCCTTGATTCATAGCCCGCTTCAGTTAAACCGCTGCTGATTTTATGCCAAATATCCAGTTTGTCCATTTGTTTAATAACAGGCTTTGCTTCTTCGTACACTTGTGCTTGCTGAGTCTTGAAAACTTCTTCTTTTTTAGTAAAAACTGCATACCCTGAACCTACTACTAAAAACGTCATAATAGCAAATGCTCGCATCCTTTTCATTCTCTCACCTCATTTAGAGATATAGATTATAAATATGCGAATAATTGCTGCGGTATGACGGCTTGTATCTCTACTTCTTTTCCAATATACTCAGCAGTCGTTTAGAACCAGCTTCTACTTCTTCTATCATACTGGCAAAAAGCTCTTGCACCGTTGGAATATTATCAATCAGTCCAACGACTTGGCCTGCCCATCCATAGCCTTCATCGATTTTATTTTCATAAATATACCGGCAGTTTGCCCCTCCGCTAATGACGTCTTTTAACTCTTCGTACCTCTCTCCTTGCTGCTCACGCTCGATAATGTCAAGAGTGTAGTGGGACTTCAATACGCGTCCAGGTGCCCCGAACGAACGTTTAATAACCACAGTATCGGTTTCTTTGGCTTCTACAATAGCTTGTTTATATGCATCATGGGCATCTACACATTCTTTTGTCGCGATAAAACGTGTTCCCATTTCTATCCCTTCAGCGCCTAATGATAACGCTGCTAATAATCCTTGTCCGTTTCCAATCCCTCCGCTTGCCAAAACCGGAATTGACACAGCCGCAGCTACTCGAGGAATTAATACCATTGTACCCAGATCCTCACGTCCGATATGTCCTCCTGCTTCTTGCCCCACTGCCATGACAGCATCTGCTCCTAGCTTCTCGGCTTTTTGAGCTTGACGCACGTTGGCTACCAGTACGAGCGTTTTAATTCCCGTTCCTTTTAATCTCTCAAAAATAGGTGCGGGATTTGCTCCTGTTATGGAAACAACCGGCACGCCTTCTTCTACTGCTACGTCGAGAAGTTCTTTATAAGAACCTTCTGTTTGACCTCCCACAGCAAAATTAACGCCAAAAGGACGCTCAGTTAAAGAACGTACTTTCTTAATTTCAGCTCGTAGTTTCTCAGGTTTTCGGAGCGTCATAGCTGTGATTTGTCCAAGCCCGCCTGCATTTGAGACAGCAGCGGCAAGTTCTGCGTACGCTAAATACGCAAGACCTCCTTGTACAATTGGATATTGAATCCCTAATAAATCTGTTACCCGTGTTTTCATCTATGTATCCCCTCTCCTTTTATTTTTGTATTTATGAATACTTATTCATAATCATAACAAGAAAATAACGGATTTCCTACGAAAAAATTCCAACATTTCTGTTTGCTTCAACTTTTGATAGGGTACACATTTTGTAATGATTATTAACTGAAGATCAAGGAGGAAGACAGGTATGACAAAAAAGCACCCTGTAAATGAAAAAAGCAAGCAAGAACAGCTCGAGCAGTTTAAAACAGATGATCGAAACCAAGCGCTCACAACCAATCAAGGGTTAAAGCTTTCCGAAGATGAATTTTCTTTAAAAGCGGGTGAACGTGGTCCAACCCTTATGGAAGACTTTCATTTCCGTGAAAAAATGACGCATTTTGACCACGAGCGCATTCCTGAACGCATCGTTCATGCACGAGGCTTCGCTGCTCACGGAGAATTTGAACTGTATGACTCTCTCAGTGAATATACAAAAGCTAAATTTTTACAGAATCCGTCTGTAAAAACACCTGTATTTGTCCGTTTTTCTACTGTAGCAGGTTCTAAAGGTTCAGCTGAAACGGTGCGCGACGCCCGTGGTTTTGCAACAAAATTTTATACAGAAGAAGGAAACTATGACTTAGTTGGAAATAACATTCCCGTGTTCTTTATCCAAGATGCGATTAAATTTCCGGATTTAATTCACGCTGTTAAGCCTGAGCCACACAACGAAATGCCGCAGGCGGCTTCAGCACATGATACGTTTTGGGATTTTGTCGCCAATAACCAAGAGTCTGCTCACATGGTCATGTGGTCAATGTCAGACCGTGCAATTCCACGCAGTTTGCGTATGATGGAGGGCTTCGGCGTACATACTTTTCGCTTAGTTAATGCAGAAGGAAAAGCTCATTTTGTCAAATTCCACTGGAAGCCTGTGCTCGGAACGCATTCCCTCGTTTGGGACGAGGCTCAAACCATTTCTGGGAAAGACCCGGATTTTCATCGTCGCGATTTATGGGAATCGATTGAAAACGGAGACTATCCTGAATATGAGCTAGGCATTCAAATCATAGATGAGGAAGATGAATTTAAATTCGACTTTGACATTCTCGATCCAACTAAGCTTTGGCCTGAAGAAGACATTCCCGTCAAACTAGTTGGAAAAATGACCTTAAATCGAAATGTGGACAACGTATTTGCCGAAACGGAACAAGTCGCATTCCATCCGGGGCATGTAGTACCGGGAATTGATTTTTCTAACGATCCTCTCTTACAAGGAAGATTGTTTTCATACACAGATACCCAGCTTATTCGTCTTGGCGGTCCGAATTTTCACGAACTTCCAATCAACCGTCCAGTATGCCCGTTTCATAACAACCAACGAGACGGTTACGGACGTCAAACGATTAACAAAGGACCTGTCAGCTATCACAGAAACTCTCTTGCAACCAACACGCCGGCTCCTGTACCTGAATCAGAAGGCGGTTATGCTCACTATCAAGAAAAAGTGGAAGGAAGAAAAGTTCGAAGCCGCAGCGAAAGTTTTAAAGACCACTTTTCACAGGCAACGCTATTTTGGAATAGCATGAGCGCCCCTGAAAAAGAGCATATTATCAGTGCTTTTAGCTTTGAACTTGGAAAAGTAAAAAGCAAGTCTGTTCAGCAGCAGGTCGTTGATATGTTTGCCAACGTCAGTACAGTGCTAGCTAAACAAGTAGCACAAGCGATTGGTGCAACGCCTCCATCTGGAGAAGACGCGCCAGTGACCAAGTCATCTCCGGCTCTTAGTCAGGAGCAAACGATTAAAAAGCCGAATACGCGTAAAGTAGCTGTCATTGTAGCTAATGACTTTAGCAGTGACCTATCACAGGTGTTAAACAGTTTAAAACAACAGGGCATTCAGCCTGAAATTGTAAGCACAACCCTCCAAAACGTAAAAGGAACAGACGGGTCAGAGCTTGAAGTACAGCACACCTTCTTAACAAGTGACTCTGTCTTATTCGATGCGGTTTATGTTGTCGGAAGTTCGTCAGTTGATGAGAAGTTTCGTAAAGAAGCACTGACGTTTGCTCAAGAAGCATTCAAGCATTTTAAACCAATTGGCGCGACGGATGAAGGTGTTAAGTGGCTGCAAGCTGCTGGATTAGATAGTAGTCCCGGCGTCGTAACTGGAGAAACTACACGCTTTACAGATGAATTTATTGAAGCTATTTCAGCTCACCGCCACTGGAATCGTCACGTTATATAAATTACAAAAAAGATAGGGACCTACCCTATCTTTTTTATATGAAATCGCAGTAATTGAAGAAAAGCTTCTCTTTTGCTTATACTAGATAATGCATCTTAGATTTTCAGGAGGCAGAAGGAAGACATGCTCACAAACAAATCATCTTACTTTTTACAATTAACGAAACGATTCAAAAAAGCTGCAACGGCAAATTCAGTTATTCTTGGAATTTTGTTAGCTATTGTGGGAGGTTTTCTTGATGCTTATACGTATATAAGCAGAAACGGAGTATTCGCAAATGCACAAAGTGGAAATATCGTCTTATTAGGTGTAAAGGCAGCGCAAGGTCAATGGACAGAAGCTTTTCTTCATATTCCCCCTATTGTAGCCTTTATCCTAGGCGTTGCTGTAACCGAAACATTTAAGCAACCGCGATTTGTATCTGTACTCCCTGATACTTCTCGTATCGTATTGCTTTTAGAAATTGTCGTACTCATTATCGTTGGTTTTTTACCGTCTAGTGTTCCTAATATGTTGGTTACAGTAACAATTTCATTTGTTGCTGCTCTTCAAGTTTCTTCATTTAGAACTTTGATAAAATGGTCATATAATACAACCATGACAACCGGAAACCTTCGTACTGCTTCTCAAGCAGCATACTATGCTATATTCAAACGCGATGAAAACGCTGCTTATCAGTGCCTTCGTTTTAACGCCATTATCCTCTCTTTTTTGAGCGGCGCATTGTTAGGTTCTATTTCTACTTTCACCCTAGGGACAAAAGCAGTTTGGCTAGCTTCTGCTATTCTTTTTCTCGCTTTTGTCATTTTAAATTCAGAATCTCAAAAAAGCCTTTGAAATCATTGATTTCAAAGGCTTTTTTTATTAAACTGATTTTCTAAATGCCATAACGTGCAAATCTTTTACCGGATAAAAGTCGTTATCAGGAAAGCGAACGTAACCTCTTTTAGTGTACAGCTTAATGGCATGTTCCATTGAATGATCTGTATGTAAACCTAAATAAGAACACCCTAGCTCCCGAGATTTTTTTTCACACGCTTCAAGAAGCGCATTGGCGACTCCTTTTCGGCGATGAGACGGAGCAACTGCCAGCAGACGAATTTCAGCCCATGGAAATGGTTTTAACAATCCTCCATATACATCCGTATTTGGGGGATAAAACAAAACGCTTCCTGCCATTTCTCCATCGATTTCAGCTACAATGCACTCAAATTTCTTTTCTTCACTCAGGGTATGTAAAATTCCCTTTCGATATCTTTTCCAGTGTGCTTCTAATTTTACAGCTGCATATTGCTCATAAGCAGCAAGCGTCACTGTTTCAATAGATGATGTTTCTTCTTCTCTAGCTTTTCGAACGATCAATTTTTTCTCCTCCATTTACCTTCTTCGTTAATTCTTATTGTCTATGGTGAACCATGTTTATGCAACACATTTGCATCTTAAAACAGCTTCCTTTGCATATATTTAATCCGTTCATTATGGTTTCTAAAGCGGTCTTTGTGCTGAAACTCTGCTTGTCTTCATATACATATAAAGAGATTCATAGACAAGGATGAGACAGCATGTATAAAAAATTGATTGCAATTGGAATTGGCAGTGTGTTTGTTAGTATCGGAATTAACGTTTTTATTCTTCCGCTTCAGCTTGTAACAGGAGGCATTACCGGAATTAGCTTAATCATTAATTATTTACTTGGCTATAAAGTAGGTGTGATGATTTTTTGCTTAAACTTGCCGATTTACCTTCTCGCCCTGGGTTTTAACCGCTCTTATTTTTTAAATGCTATCTATGGCATGGTTCTCTCAGCCGTTATGATTGATTTGCTGTTTCCGCTTCACGGGATTTTTCACCTTCCCATTATCTTAAGCGCTTGCCTTGGAGGTGTTTTTAACGGAATCGGAACCGGCATCATGCTCCGGCAGCACGCAAGTCAAGGCGGGGTCGACTTATTTTCTCTGATACTTGCGAAATGGTTATCTTTAAACCCCGGCATCATCATTTTAGTGATTGACGCATCTATTATTATTTCAGGTATTTTACTGCTTCAAAACGATACAGCTATTTATTCATTATTCATTGTTGTATGCTCTGGTATAGTGACCAGTTTAATTACGTCATTCAAACGCATCATCGTCTATGTATAAGGAAAAAGCCTCGAGACATGCGTCTCGAGGCTTTTCTTTATTTGTCATTTAAGAATTCTTGCAGCGCTTCTTTATTTTTATCTAAATCAATATCAAGCACCATACCAACACCGCTATACGTTTTGTTTTCAAATGATCCGTCTAACGGCAGTCGCAGGCTTTGAACATCTTTCATGTTTCCTGTTACCACATCTTTAGCTAGAAGCATCATGCTTTTTGTATCTAAATTTGTATCGATGTAAGGATCCATTACGCCGAGAAGCTTCGGTATTTTAAACACGCTGTTTAGGCTTGCTGCTTCATCTTTAAGCTTTAAAACGACTTCTTGCTGGCGCTGAACGCGTCCAAAATCACTCATGTTATCATGGCGAAAACGTACGTAGCCAAGCAGTTGTTCACCGTGTAAAACTTGGGTACCTTTGTGAAGTGTCATACCAATTCCCGAAGACATATCGTGAGGCACGGTTACTTCAATGCCATCAGGTGCAATCGTATCTACAATTTTTGAAAACCCTTCGAAGTCCACAACTGCATAATAGTTAATATCGATATCAAAATTTTGTTTGATCGTTTGACGCAGCAGCTCAGGACCTCCGAACGCGTAAGCAGCATTCAGCTTTTGCTTGCCGTGTCCTGGAATATCCACATACATATCCCTCATAAGGGAAACAATTTTCGGGTGTTTGCTTTTAGAATCGTAGTGAGCAATTAAAATAGAGTCTGTACGAGAATGCTTTTCCCCGCGCGAGTCACTTCCTAACAGCAGCATATTTACTTCTCCGTTATTTGGGAGACTGCCTTGAAACTGTTCAAATGTCGTGCCGTCATCCGCAAATTTACCATCGCTTGCCATCGATAGCCCTTGCTTATATTGGAAATAGCTGTATATGCCTCCAACGATAATAAAAAGAAACAACAAAGCAAAGAACACTCTGCCCCATCGAACTCTTCTTCTTCTTTTGCGTCTTGTTCGCTCCACGTTTCTGTCACCAGCTTTCTTTTTCAATGAAGTTCTCATAAAACAAGCAAGTAGCTAAGCTTTTAAAAAGCTCCTCTACTTGCTTGTTTGGATTGTATGGTGTGAAAGCTTACATTACTTTTCTGTTTCTTGGTCTTTTCCATACATATATTTTGATGGATCGACCGGTTTAAAGTCATCTAATTTATTAAATCGTAATAAATCACCGTATAACACTTTATCAGAAAGTTCTAGCTCTCTTCCAACTTTCTTTTTATAAGCTTTCGCTTCGTCTGTTGCTGTGATTCTTTCTCCTGTGTTTGTATCGTAATACTTGCCGTCAATTGACGTGTATTTCGGAGAAACATAATCACCGTTTCTAAATGCTACTACCTGATCATGGTCTTTTGATAATAAATCTGTACCGAATTGAACATACTCTTTACTATCAATTCCCACTAAGTGAAGAAGCGTAGGTACTACGTCAATTTCACCGCCGTACGTATGGTTCACTCCACCTTTTACACCTGGTACGTGAAGGAAGAACGGTACGCGTTGAAGCTGAGCGTTTTTATATGGCGTAATTTTCTCACCAAGAACTTTTTCCATTGCTTTGTTATGATTTTCAGAAATACCGTAGTGGTCACCGTAAATCATAATAACTGAGTTGTCATATAAGCCTGAAGCTTTTAGCTCTGTAAAGAATTCTTGCAGTGATTCATCCAAATAACGAGCCGTTTGGAAATAACGGTCTACCGTTCCATCTCCTGTGTTTGCCGGCTCAATGCTAGCATCGCCTTTATCAAGGACAAATGGGAAATGGTTTGTTAATGTAATCATATGCGCATAGAACGGCTGCTTCAATGACTGTAGCATTGGCATAGATTCTTTGAAGAATGGCTTATCTTTTAATCCATAGTTTACTTTGTTATCACCAGTCATATTGTAATAACTTGCGTCAAAGAATTTATCCACACCGAACTGCTTATAAATTTCATTACGGTTCCAGAACGTTTTATAGTCTCCGTGTAAAACGGCACTCGTATAGCCACCCTCTTGATCTAAGATCGCTGGTGCTGCTTGGTACGTGTTGCGGCCTTTTAAGCTAAATGCTGATCCTTGAGGCAAGCCATATAATGACGTATCCATCATAAGCTCTGCATCAGCTGTTTTACCTTGTCCTGTTTGATGGAAGAAGTTATCAAAATACATAAATTCATTTCCATTTGCTAATGAATTTAAAAACGGCGTTACTTCTTGCCCGTTTAACTTGTAGTTAATCAGGAATGACTGAAATGATTCTAGATGAATTTTAATAATGTTTTTCCCTTTTGCTTTACCGGCATACTCAATATTTGGAGCTGCATAGTGACTTGTACTGAAGTTTTTCACTGTTGTTAAGTCATCACTGCTTGCGAATGCTCGCTGCTTTGAGTTTTTAAACGTTTGAACTGCATCATACACCGTGTAGTTGTATGCTCCTAAATATTTCACTAGGTAGTTGCGATCAAATGTTCTTGTTAATAATTCAGGGCGATCTTTTTCAGCATAGTGCAAGTTAATTGCAAAAGCGATAGCTCCTGCCGCTAGTACCATGAACGTATAGCGGAATTTAAGACGTGCTTTTGGCCATTCGATTTTTCTAACAAACAATAGCACAATCAGTAAAATGATATCTACAAAGTAAAAAATATCGTGAGCTTTTACTAAATCAGCGATACTGCCTCCCATATGACCCACATTGCTTGTTTGCGTTAAAGTAGGCAATGTCACAAAGTCATTGAAGAATCGATAATATAAAATATTGCTGTACAAAATGACCGTCATGATTGTACTAAGAATAAGCGTCCAAACGATGGATCTTTTTCCTTTTGCAAACAATGCTAATCCTAAGAAGATCAGGGTTGAACTAATTGGATTAATAAACAATAACGTTTTTTGCATTGAGTCACTTATATCTAAGTTGAACTCCACTTTGTAAGACATGTAAGACTTGATCCACATGAATAAAACCGCTATAAAAAAGTAAAACAACGGCTTTGAAAATAGTTTTTTCATTTTCAAATTCCTTTCACTAAAAAGTAGAGATTTCATGTTCAGCTAATCTCAGGAAAGTCCCCTACATCAAATCGTAACGGTTACGTCCTGCAAAAGATTACCCGAAAATGATTCAATTTGTCAAACAATATCATCTTCATCTCTTTTTTTAGTCATCTACAAAATTTACAAATTAACTTGTAATCTCTTATTTTTTATCGTGATGTTAATATTACACAATTGTTAATTTGTAAATTTTGTTCTCCCTATATTGCATACATATTAATTTACCACATTTCTACTCTGCAATAAAAGTATTTTTATATTTATTAGGCATAATATTTCACTTACTTAATGAAAAGGTACTATTGTACTGGACGGTATTCTTCGCTTACTGTTAGGACTAGTAAAAATAGACTTATCTATGCTTAGTCTTCCTCTTCATAAACAGCTACGCGGTCTCCTTGTGCAAAAGGCTGTGAAATAACAAGAAACTCAATCTCCTCGCTCGAACGATTCATCATTTGATGAAGAATGAATGGAAGTACTTCTACTCCTTCATGTGCTTTTACATCATAAATAATTCCGTCTACTTCTAGAGCAGCTGTTCCTTTTAATACAAAGAAAAATTGCTGTGCTCTCGTGTGATAATGCCTTACCTCTTTCGTATGAGGGGGCATGCGCTCATGAATAATACTTACGTCTTTATTTTTCACTAGGTGCCACCCATCGCATTTTCCTCCCCACACATAGTGTTCTGCGTTTTGCTTACTGACTTTCATGACTAGCTCCCCTTTTTCTAATAAATGAGCACCTGCAGATTAAATAGAAATTCTATGTGATCTTTTTAATCTTGCTATTGGAAATACTTTTTTGAGATGAAGGTTTTGGCTTCAAAGTAAAAAGCATTCCTAAAAAGATCAAAACAATGCCTGCAAGCTGAAAAAGCGTCGGGCGAAATCCCGTGAATGCTGTATCTAATAAAATAGCAACGGCTGGATCTAAAAATACCAGAACTGAAATTACCTGAGTTTTTAAGTAGCGCAGGCTGTCGAAAAACAAATAATACACTAAACCAGTATGTACAAAGCCTGTTACTAAAATCGCTGTCCAATTGGCCGTTGTGAGGAGATGAAAATCATTAAAGTGAACAAACGGCAATAATAAAAAAATTCCTAAAAAAGTCTGAAGAAATGTAACAGCGTAAGCACTCGTATGAATAATTCCTTTGCCAAGCAGCGTCGTGCATGCATAAAACAAAGCGGCTAAAAGCGCCCACAGTATTCCTGACGACATGAAGCCATCAATCGTAAGTTCCTTCACCCCAATAATCAGAATTGTTCCCACAAAACAAATAAAAATAGACATAACGCCAAGAACCGTTAATTTCTCCTTAAAGATACAGCTTCCCAGAAGCAATACTAAGATGGGCGCAAGTTGATAAACAGAAATAGCTACCGTAACGGACATCATTTCAAATGCTTTAAATAGAAATACCCAGTTAAACACAAGAAATATTCCGCACAGTAAAATCTGCTTTATTTCTTTGGCATTCCATTTCTCCCTTTTATATTCACCAGTTACAAACCAGCACATTCCGAGAAAAAGCGTTGCACAAATACAGCGAACAAATACTAAATCAAAAGAAGGCAGTCCAGTTTGTGTGGAGAAAAAGCCAATTGAACCAAAAATACTCATTGAAACCATCATTTTTACCATTGGGCCTGCTTTCATTTTTCTACCTCACTTTCAGAAAACTATTATTATTCAAACATAAAGAAGCCCATTTGTAAATTAATGGTTCAAAAGCGCTATTCCATGAAGAAGCAAAAAGCGCAAAGACACGGGGGCAGTCCCATCGTCTTTGCGCTTTTCTGTCTTTCTTTTAATCTTCAACCGGGAACCAGCCTGGCGTGTTGATAACGGCTTGCCACAGTGGATCAGGAATGACAAGCTTTTCCTGATCTTTTTTACTTAATGTTGTCACAATTTCATTTTCGCGGCCTTCTTTGACTTTTTGAACCCAGTCTGGATCTATAATTAATTCACGGCCAATCGCAAGCAGTGGAATACCCGTTTCAAGAGCTGCTGCTGCTTCGTCTGCTGTATGAATAGAACCTACGCCCATCACAGGCACGCGACTTCCTACTCGCTCTTGAATAATTTCAATACGTGAACGAGTATCTTCCACGCCTCGGCGCGGTTTTGACCAGAATTCCATTAGGGATACGTGAAGGTAATTAAGGTCTTTTTCTGCTAGTGCATCAACTAACTTCAACGTATCAGCCATTGTGATTCCGGGCGTTTCAGGCTCTTCTGGCGAGAAGCGATAGCCTACTAAAAATGGCTCTTTTGCATGTTTAGAAACGGCTTGCTTTACTTCGTCTACGATTGCTAGCGGGAATGTTAAGCGTTTTTCCACGCTGCCACCCCATTTATCTTCGCGGCGATTAGAATGCGGAGAAAAGAACTGCTGAATTAAATAGTTATTTGCTCCGTGGATTTCAACTCCGTCAAATCCTGCTTCAATAGCACGGCGCGTCATCTCACCAAAATCATGAATAATGCCTTCAATTTCTGCATTTGTTAACTCTCGAGGCACCGGTGCTCCTTCTTGTTCTGCAGCAACAGCACTTGCGCTAACAACCTCTCCATTTGGAACAAGCTCAGGCGGACACATGCGGCCTCCGTGGAAAATTTGAAGAACTGCTTTTGCTCCTTGATCTTTAATTGCTGTTGCTAAACGGCGCAGGCTAGGAATCATTTCATCGCTGTCTGCAGCAAACTCTCCGTGAAATCCTTTGCCGTTCGGCGTTCCGTATGTACATGCTGTAATGACCATACTAACACCGTTTGAACGTCGTACATAATAGTCTACTTCTGCATTTGATACTGTTCCATCTTCATTTGATGAAAAATTTGTCATAGGTGCAAGAATAACGCGGTTATCTAATTTGATGCCATTTGAAAAAGTAAATGGCTGTAAAAGCGGCTCATACTTTTTATTTGTCATTTTATTTCCCTCCAAAAATGATACGGTCAAAAATATTGGCATATTATAGGTAGAAACTGTTTTCTTTCCTACTAATATGTGTCATTTAAAACTGTAACTTTAAAATATACTGTTATTTTAAGCTGTACAGTTTTGCCTGTCAAAGAATAAGACTTTCTCATATAAAAAAGCACTCATACACTGAGTGCCTTTTTATCATTGCGAAAGAGGTTCTTGATTATACATAAATGCTTTTACTTTTACATATTGAGCTTCTAACTCTTGAAGTGTCAGTTCGTATAGATGCCGATTTCCTTTTTTATAAATACCAAAATTCAATAGCGCATTAATAAACCAATTTTTCTTATGTTCCGTTTCAGGCTGTGTGTGTTGTTTCACCATTTCCACCACCTAAGTTTATCTCATATTAATTTTGCAAAGCATTCGCTTTTACATAAATAATTTTACTTCTGTACGATGAAAAAACAGTGAAATAGAAAGCTTTTTTATTTTAAATTTCCGCAGCCGGACCCGCCATTTTTTTGCGTCTTTTTACTCCTGCTAATATTTTTTCAATATAATAAATAACAATAATAAAAACCGACATAATAGCAAAATAAGTACCGATTACAACAAAAGGATTCGGACTTTCAAAACCGCCTTCTTTTCCTTTCATCCCTCTTTCCAAACCTCCGCCATCGTGATCAAAGTTCGGACGTTCGTGACCAGCAGATGCCATCGCAGAAGATTTGTTCTCGCTAAATGAATGGCGATCAAAATCCGGCTTCCCACCGCCTTTTTGCGGCATATCTGAGGAACTTAAATTCAGCACTCTCGTTACTCCTCCAAGCTTTCCAAGAAAACCCGTCTCATTTATTTCGTATATGCCAACGACTAACAGTGCAACGGTTGCGAGCTTAGCTGCTATGTTCAAGCTTTTCTTTGACTTTTGGAATTTCGTCATATTTTTACATACATTTATAACCCATTGCCAATGAAGGCCTATGTGAGCGGCTACTAAAATTAACACTAAAAATGATACTGAAATATGCGAAACCTTAAACCACTGTTCATTACCAATATTAATATTCGGAAATACTACTCTTGAAATAAAAATACCGCTAATCATAATAAATGACATCGTAATCAACAGCATGATATTAAAAAAATAACCGAACTTTGTTCTGCGCGGAAGCTTGCGGTCAAATAATTTAACCGTAACTCTCTTTACCCACTGCCAGTTTAGCAGCACGTGGGTAAAAAACGCGACGGCAATCGCTAGCCCCGCAATTTCATGAAACGTTAACCCTCCCAATACTTGTTTGTTAAAAAATAAAACAAACGTAACGGCCATTAAAAGATCCAGTCCAAACCGGACATACATCATCTTTTTCACTCTATTCATTCTCCTCACCTATGTATTTGTCAAAACAACCTCTTTTTCATATTTCTTAATGTAAGCAGAGTTGGTGAAAATTAGGTGAAACGACTGATTTTTTTACCAAAATAACCAGTCCTGAGTTCTAAAAAAACCAAAGTTCCATCATTTTATTTTTTAAAAAATAGCTGTTGACAAAGAAAAAAGAAGCACGTATAGTAATGGTTATTCATCAAGAACTTTCAGATTTTAATCAAAAACACAGCGATTGGGAGTAGTAGAAGCTTATTATTCGGTCAAGAGAGCTACGGGTTGGTGCAACGTAGTCCAATAATACTTTGAACTCGCCCAGGAGTGGTAATTCAGAAAGAATGCAGAAGTATTCTCTAAGTTTTAACGTCTAACCTTCGTTATCAGGTTTTAAGCAGGGTTCTTTAAGAGCCAACAAGAGTGGTACCGCGGTTAGCTAAAGCTTATCGTCTCTTCTCTCATTTGATAATGAGGTAGGAGACGATAAGCTTTTTTTATTTTATAAAAAAGTGGAGGGAAAAGTCATGAAGAAGGACAACCAAGGTTTACAGCGAACAATGACTTCACGTCACATTATGATGATGGCGCTAGGTGGAGCAATTGGCGCTGGTTTATTTAAAGGAAGCAGCTCAGCTATTGATATGGCAGGACCATCAGTTATCATTGCTTATTTAATTGGCGGAATTATTTTACTATTCATTATGCAAGGTCTTGCTGAAATGGCGGTTCGAAACAGTGACGCACGAACGTTTCGTGATTTAGTTCAGTCGATTTTAGGAAGCTACCCCGCTTATTTTTTAGACTGGATTTACTGGAAAATGTGGGTGTTAAACATTGCAGCTGAAGCCGTTGTAGCAGCTATTTTTATTCAGTACTGGCTTCCTGATTATCCAATTTGGATGCTTGCTTTAGGCGTATCCGTTATTGTCACAGTTATTAACTTGCTTTCGGTTAAAGCATTTGCTGAAACGGAATACTGGTTAGCCTTAATTAAAATTACGGTCATTGTGATCTTTATCATCGCTGGACTTCTATTACTATTTGTATCATTTGGTCACCATACCGCAGCGGGTTTTTCGAATTTAAGTGATCACGGCGGTTTCTTCCCTAAAGGACCAACTGGGTTAATTACAGCGATGCTAGTTGTCATCTACTCTTACGGTGGAACTGAAATCATCGGGGTGACGCTAGCTGAAACAAAAAACCCTGAAAAAGTAGTACCAAAAGCTGTGCGCAGCACATTAACGCGCATCATTGCTTTTTATCTGTTCCCATTTTTTATCATCGTGAGCTTGATTCCTTGGAATGAAGTGAACGGCGTTTCTCAAAGTCCTTTTGTGATGGTATTTAACATGATTGGAATTCCCGGAGCAGATCATATTATGAATGCCGTGATCTTGTTAGCCGTTATTTCTTCAATGAACTCAGGACTTTACGGTTCATCACGTATTTTATATACGCAAGCAGTAGACGGTCGAGTGCCGAAGATATTTTCGAAACTTTCTGTTAACAAAGTTCCTGTCTATGCAATCTTAATGTGTACATCATCCCTTTATGTGGGCGTGTTGATTTCCTTATTTGCAGGAAGTAAAACATTTGATTATTTGATGGGATCCTTAGGATATACCGTGTTGTTTATTTGGTTGATTATTGCGATCGCACACTTAAAGTCCCGCAAAGTTCAGCCAGAAGCATCGAGCAGCTACTCTGTTAAATGGTTTCCTTATACGACGTGGGCTGCCCTAATTGCACTAAGCGCTATTTTAATTGGTGTTATCTGCACAACCTCCGTTGTTATTACGACTATTACACTGGCTATCTATTTATTTATTACAGCTACGTATATCTTTAAAGGCCGCTTTTATCGATCATCAGCAGTCAAGCACGCTAAATAAAAAAACGCCTCCTTTGAGTCATCAGAGGCGGCGTTTTTTTATTTAAAATGTTAAGTACCAATAGCCAAGTGCAAAGCCGATATAGTTACCAATAATATAGCCAAGCGTTCCTACTACCAAGATAGGACCAACCAAACTTCCCCATCCTTTAGCAATCGCCATTGCACTTGCTGTCGTAGGTCCCCCTACCGTTGCATTGCTCGCCAGTAAAATATGTTCTAAATCAATTTTAAATACTTTTCCTAAAAGCAGCCCCACAATTAAATTACTCATTCCCACAATGAGCACAAATAGAATCAAAAGCGGTGCTTTTTCAACAATTAATGGAATGGACGCCGGCACTCCAATGACAACAAAGAAAATATAAATGAAGTACGTGCCGATTTCTTGGCTTCCGCTAATGTTTTTAAAATAAGAAGGAAACAGATAAATGACAAGAAACGTAAGTGTGGAAAGCAATAAATATTTTTCGCTCAAAATAGTATGTAATAACGTTTGAACTACCGAAACATTTGGACCAGTTGGAATGATTGTTCCAAACCATTCGGCTAATTTAAACGATGCAACCACTAGAAAAAATGATGTACCAATTGAAGCCGCCACGTCTTTTAACGAAATTTCTTTTTTCGCCCAATATTTTTCTGCAAGCGTATGACGATCATTTTCTCCATATTGCCCAGCCTCTACTTCTTGAATATGAGGTGTCTTAAAATGTTTCCTAAAAAACTTCATAGAAGGAACAAACATATACACGGCAAACAGCAAAGCCATGACCATATTATCAGCAACCACCGTCGCCGAAACCATTTGACTTGATGGTTCAAATTTGGCCGTAACGGTAGCAAAGTTAACCCCTCCACCTACATAAGAAGCGCCGATAGCAGCTGCAATTTTTGCTAGTTCAGGAATATAATCTTTTAATAACAAGAAGCCTACCGTGCTCCCTATGACCGTTCCTACTGCACAGATTAAGAAAATAAAAAGCAGTTTCCGGCTTTCTTGAAATAATTCTTTCATATTGACTTGAAATAACAATAATGGAATGGCAAGCGGTACTAGATACGCCCAAACCGCATCATAAACCGGCGACTCTGTTGGAATGATTTTTAAATTTGATAGGATAAGCGCTCCTGCTAGCGCAATAATAGCTCCTGACAGAAAAGAAGCCCACTTATACTTTTGTTCGAGAAAAATACTAACAGAAGCCCAAATTGCTAAAATTCCCCATAGTGCCCACGTATCATCAGCTTGAATAATAGTAAAAATCACAAGCTACTCCTTTCTTTCTCTTTGTAAGAAATAGAATTTTCAGAAAATATATCTTTAAATTTTATCAATATATGCCAAATTCCGTCAATCTATAAAAAAGAATCGAGGACATAATAGTTTAGTTAAAGTGAAACACGAACTATCTATCAAAAAGGATGAATAGTTCGTGTTTTTTTATGATTATAGTGAACGTAGGTTTCATGTAGGTAACTACTTCTAGCTGTTGATTATAGGACAAGGCGAAGACTCCTGCGGGGAAAGCGAAGCCTTGCACGGAAATCAACAGCGATGTCACAAGCAGTTCAGCTCATGTATCCCGATTGTTAGTCTTTAGATTAGATTCATTTTGTGATGTCCCAGCCTCACTTTTTATTTACGAACAAGCACTGGAATCTGCTGCTGAATCTGCTGCAAAGGAGCGCTTGTTTTCTCTGTTAACGAACGCAAGATTCCTCCTTCGATCATACAGTTAATCACAACTGCAAGCTCTCCTGCCTGCTTCTCTTGAAATCCGCTCTCTATCATTTTTTCTCTAAAAAGTTTTTCCCAATCTTGAAACGCTGCGTAGCAGACTTCGCGCAGCGGTTCATTAATAAGAGCCGTTTCTCCAGCCAGCAGTCCAACAGGCATACCAGCAATACTTTCTTCGTGTTCAAACTGCTTGGACAATTCTTCAATAAAATACTGAATAGCCTGCGCTGCGTCAGAAGATTTATTTAGACTTTCTTTAATTTGAACTTGTACGTATTTATTCGTATATTGAACAGCGTGAATCGCCAGTTCTTCTTTCCCTTTTGGAAAATAATAATAAAGAGACCCTTTTGGCGACCCACTCTCTTTAATAATTTGATTTAATCCTGTTGCATGATAGCCTTGCAGCTGAAAAAGCCGCGATGCTGTTTCTAAAATCTTATCGCGTGCATTTGCTTTCTTCACAAAACGATGCCTCCCCTATTATAATAAGTGGTTTCTATAACACTACTTATCATATAAGGAAATGAAATTTTTGTCAAAATAAAGTGAATATTTTACCATTTATTTTTTCTTCCTTTCATTTCTTATGACCTAATAATTGTTTTTCTTACTTCTTCCGCTAACGGTTGAAGAGGCGTAATAATACGGTCGCTTACCTCCTCCGCTGCTTCTACCATTGAGAGCTGTGCCACTGAAACAACAGTGTTATGCTCTTTTATTAGCTCATGTAAGACATGTTTTACCTTCTGTTTATACTTCTTTAGGTTTCCAGTCATTACTAGTTCAAAAGCACCTTCTATCACAACAGGGCGAACCTTTATCTTTACATTTTGATAAAATGCAAATTCGTCTAGACGCTTCATTGTTCCTTCTACGGTCTCCGGATTTGTAAACACGATAAGCTGCGGTTCTTCTATTTCACATATTCGGTGAAAATAAGGCTCATCAATTTTAATAATTGGAATATCGCTTGTAAATGCTTCTGGTAAAAGAGCAATGTAATTCGTACACGTAAGTAAAATAGCATTCGCTGAACATTCTTCCATCCACTTTAACTGCTTTTCTACTTTTGCAGCTGCTGACTCCGCTGCAAACTTAGGGTCGGTTGTTACCCGATGTACAAGTCCAGGGTCTACGAAATGCATACAGTTCGCAAACGGCAGCGCTTTTTCTATATAAGAGATGTTCGAATGATGAGCGTGCAGGCAAGCAATTTTCTTCATCGTTTTCCTCCTGTATGATGGTCTTTGAAATACTGAATTAAAAATTCCTGGAACTTTTTCGCAACAGGAGTTAAATATTTATCCTTGTTCCACGCAATCCCAATTACCCTTGAAGCTGTGTCTTCTTTGAGCTTTATTTTTTTAATGCCTCGCAAGTCCACTCCCTTTATTTCAGGAAGCAAGGCAATCCCTAAATGAGCCGCTACAAAACCAATTACCGTCAAAAATTCTTCTCCTTCAAACGTAATATTTGGGACAATCTCGGCTTCGTCAAACAGCTGATCAAAAATTGTTCGGCTTCCGTATCCTTTTTTTAACGCGATAAACGATTCATGAGCCAACTCTGAAATCGAAAGCACTTGTTTTGAGGCAAAAGAATGCGTATCAGGGACATACGCGTACAGCTCGTCTTTCCATAAATATTCCCACTGAATTCCTGCCCTAGATTCCGTTACGGAAGACATACAAAAATCAATTTCCCCCGTTTGAAGCTGATCGAGCATGATGTTCGTGGCGTTCTCAAAAATTTGAAATTGAACGTTCGGATACTCTTGTAAAAAAGCATGAACTAGTTTTGGGACCGACGAAGCGCCTAATGATTTTAAAAAAGCAAACGAAATACTGCCGCGGTGAGGGTGGATTAAATCTGAAAGCTCACGTTTAGCTTCTTCCATTTCGTTTAATACTTTAGCCGTTCGTTCATAAAAAAGCCGGCCATATCGATTTAAAATGACTTGTCTTCCTTTTCGTTCAAATAGCGGCACGCCAAGCTCTGATTCTAATTTAGAAATTGAGCGGCTGAGCGTAGGCTGCGCGATTGATAATTTTTCTGCGGCCTTTGTGAAATGTTCCGTTTGAGCTACAACATTAAAATATTCGAGCTGCTGCCATTCCATTTTTTCACATCCTTTACTTATTACATAATACTATCAATTTCATATAAATTATACATTGGACGTCATAAAAAATTCATGTTTAAATGAAGAACGTAGCACTTGCTAAAAATGTTATGTGTCTGCATAGAATAAGTGTTGAAAGAAGGAATTAGTTTATGGATGTTTCAATTGTTTTAACAATGTTAGCCGTCGGACTGATCTTAGGATTTGTCGGAGCAGGCGGATCAGGTTTTATTATTTCAATTTTAACGCTGCTGTACGGCGTATCTGTTCACGTTGCACTTGCAACGGCTCTTACCGCAATGATTTTCTCTTCTTTATCTGGCGCAGTCAGTCATTACCGCGAAGGTAACGTATCTTTAAAATCCGGTATCTCTGTTGGTATCCTCGGTGCATTAGGCGCTTGGATTGGGTCTAACCTTTCATCCTTTATCCCAGAAGGCGAGCTAAAATGGCTAACAGCCGGTATGCTTTTATTATCTGGCGTTTTACTTTGGCTGCGAATGTTTTTATTTTCCCGCCAGCAAAAAGAACGTACGATTCCAACAGGAGCTAAATTTGTCGTCTACTCTTTACTGATCGGCTTAATCACAGGCGCTCTGTCAGGAATGTTTGGAATTGGATCAACTCCATTTATCCAGCTTGGCCTTATGATGGTGTTAGGCTTGTCTATTCGTCAGTCGGCCGGAACGACTATGCTCGTTATTATTCCGATTGCCATCGGCGGAGGAATGGGCTATTATCAGCAGGGCTTTTTAGATATTCCGCTGTTGATCCAAGTAGTAGTCGGCACAATGGTCGGTTCATATATTGGAGCAAAGTTTACAAATCGCGTACCTGCTCCCGTATTAAAAACTTCCCTTGTAGCGCTGCCTATTTTCTCTAGCTTCCTCCTTGTTATATAAGAAAAAAGCTTGAACTCTTGTTCAAGCTTTTTTTATGTCCATCTGATAAACAAACTGCTTTCCTTGGCTTCCAAAAATATGCCGGCCTGTATCGACAAAGCCGCTTCTTTTGTACAGATGCTGCGCGGCCGTGTTTTTATAGTTCACGCCTAGCACCACTTCATTTTTAGTCGGAAAGTGATGGTTGATAAAAGAAGGAAGAAGTTTCAATGACTTTTTGCCAACTCCCTTTCCTTGATAATCAGGATGAATGGAATACGACCGTATTAAAAGCGCGCCGGAGCTCTCGGTATATTCTTTAACGGCTTCCCCTGCGTCGAGCACGAAAAAGCCGGCTACTTTGTTTTCTGCCAAAATCAAAACGGGCGTTCTGTCCTTTTCCTGCTCACAATTAGCTAAGGCTTCAGCGGGAAGTGCCGTATAAATAAGCTGCTCTTCAGGCAGCGTATAGCTATGTATAGACGAGTCGTACGCTTCACTATAACACGCTAGCGTTACGTTTTTTGTATTCTTCATTTTCTGCTGTACTCCTTTTCTTTTTTCATAGTATATCACTCACAAAAAAAAGCCGCATAAAGCGGCTTTTCCTTTATCTAGCGTCGGATACAACGGTAAAGCGTTCGTTTACATGCTCTCCTCGCTCAATTTCATCAATGACAGCAATAGCATAATCAGCATAGCTGACATGGCTGTTTCCTTCTGAGTTTAAAATAACATGATCTTTTCCTGTTTTATAAGCATCCGTTCGTTTTCCTGAAGGATTAAAAAATGCTGCTGGGCTAATAAACGTCCAATTAATATCGCTTGTACTTTCTAAGTCTTTTAAATTTTGAGCTTGGTTGTCAGCTGTCGCTTTATACTCTTTTGGAAAATCAGGCGTATCTGCTAAACGCGTCGTCTTCTCTTCATCGACAAACAAACTGCCTGCTCCTCCTACAACAAGAAGACGAACGTCCGGAGCTTGTTTAAATACATGAATTAACGACTGCCCCGCTTCTACATGCAGATGTTCTTTTCCTTCAGGAGCTCCAAACGCATTCACTACTGCGTCGAAACTTTCAATATCGTTTGCCGTAATATCAAAGATATCTTTTTCCAATGTACGAACATCCTTTTCTTCTACTTTGCCCGCATCACGTACAATTGCTGTTACGTCATGCCCGCGATTTAAAGCCTCTTTCACGATAAAACTTCCTGCTTTTCCTGTAGCGCCTACCACTCCAATTTTCATTTTATAACCTCCAGTAAAATTCTCTATATTTAGGTAATAGCCTTTTTTTGCTTTGCTAAAACACGGCGAAACAGTTTAAGCAAGATAGAGAACAAATAAAGAGACTGGAGCAAAAGTATTCTAGTTGAAGGAAGATCCGAACGTAGGTTTTATATATGTAGGTACTTCTAGCGGTTGATTGGAGGGCAAGGCAAAGACTCCTGCGGGAAAAGCGGAACAGGTGAGACCCCGTAGGAGCGCAAGCGGCGAGGAGGCTCACCGGCCGCCCGCGGAAAGCTAAGCCTTGCATGGAAATCAACTGCGGTGTACTAAACGATCCATACTGGCCCCTTTATCCATTTGTTCGACTTTAGATTAATTTAGTTATGTCTTAATCTCTTTGACAAAAAATAAATAAGTACTTATTCAATTTCAATAAATAACACATGAGCCATAGAATGAATCGATTTAATCAATTCTACTTTATTCCCTTTCTTTTTTGCTTTTCCTTTTATTTCAACAAAATAGAGCAGTTCACCTTGATGATGATCTCGGTGAATTTCATAGGATGAAATCATAATATTTTCCCTTTCAATCTTATCAAGAAGCTCATAAATATCCTCTTGATTCGCTGCACGAAACTTAATTAAAATGGAATGCGTAGAAAGAGATGTAAACATTACGTTCAATATTTCTAAGCCAATCAGCACCAGTATAGTTGCACTAATGCCGACTGTATACATACCCGCCCCAATGGTTAAACCAATTCCTGACGTTGCCCATACGCCTGCGGCTGTTGTGAGCCCTCTAATATGCTGCTTTTGAATAATAATCATACCTGCTCCTAAAAAACCAATACCGCTTACTACTTGTGCGGCAACCCGGCTCGGATCAAGGGCCATATGATCTTGATGAAGCACATCCGAAAAGCCGTATTTCGAAATTAGCATAATTAGCGTGCTACCGACAGCAACTAAAAAATGAGTGCGAAAGCCCGCTTCTTTTGCTCTAAATTCTCTTTCTAATCCAACCAAAGCTCCTAACAGACCCGATAGAGCTAGACGACTAATAAAAGCTGCGGTCATTTTTCCCCCTCCTTTCTCTTCATCTTCATTTTTTCACAAACGCACCTATTAACTATTTCTATTTTTGTTATAATTTACTATAACTAATTTTTGAAGTGGAGGCTAATCAAATTGGATAAAATCATCAATTATTACAGCAGATTCGATGAGTGGGGAAGATTAGAACGCGAGCCTATTGAGTTTCAAGTAAACTGGCATTTTATCAAAAAGCACCTTCCTCCCAGCGGACATATTTTAGATAACGGTGCCGGACCGGGAAGATATGCTTTGAAACTAGCGGAAAGCGGCTACGAATTAACTTTAACTGACTTGACGCCGCAATTAGTTGAGAAAGCCAAAGAAAAAACTTTAGAACGGCAGGTATATGATGCATTTCATGATTTTCACGTGGCGGATGCCAGGAATCTTCAATGTTGTTTCGATGAACAATTTCATGCGGCATTAATGCTTGGACCAATGTATCATTTGCAGAAGAAACAAGATCGTATTCAAGCAGTTCGAGAGCTGTATCGAGTCACGAAACCAGGCGGAACTGTCTTTATTTCGTTTATGCCGCGCGTCCAGCACGTCATTTCTTCTTTAACATCCCCGGAGCGTTTAAAACCAAACAACACGGCAAAAGCGCTGCATGATTTTTATGAATCAGGCTGCTTTGATCATGCCGAAGAAGGCCGGTTTACTCATGCTTATTACGCTAATATTGAGGATATTATTCCTTTTTTAAAGAAGCATGGATTTCAATACATCGAGCTGATTGCCTCTAACGTTGCTTCGTCCGTTAATTCTGAGGAATGGACTTATTGGAAAGAAAAGTCCCCTGAAGAAATGGACAGCATCGTTCAACTGCTTATTCAACAAGCATCAAGTTCTTATCACCTTGGACTTTCTTCTCATTTACTCTATATCGGACGGAAATACTAATAATCACCTCTATTTATCATAGGATAAATAGAGGTGATTATTGATGAATCGTTTATTCAAATGGAGTACAAGCATTTTGTTGCCTTTCATGTGCTGCTTTTTGATTCTCCCTCCCTCTTATGCAAGCGGTGACTATTACTCCTCTTATGCCGAACTGCAGCAGCACGAAATTCTTCACCAAGACTACGATATTCGCTACGAGCAGCGCTTTAGCTACCTATCCATTATGGCCATTCACGGCGGAGGAATTGAACCGGGTACATCAGAAGTCGCCAAAGAACTCGCCGATCATTTTTCCGCTTCTTACTATTTATTCGAAGGCATCAAATCAACTAACAACGGAGTTCTGCACATAACCTCAGAAAACTTTGACGAACCCACTGCTAGAGGAATGACTCAGCAAAGCATGTCCGTTTTGACGATTCACGGCTACAGCGGCAGTCAGCCTATCGTATATGTAGGCGGAAAAAATCAGCTTTATAAAGAGCTGGTAAAGCAATCGCTGCGCAAACACGGCTTTACAGTCCGTGACGCCCCTTCTGATATAGCCGGAACAAGCGAGCAAAATATTGTAAACGATAATCTGCTAAAAGCCGGAGTACAGCTTGAACTCACAGCCGAACTAAGAAAATCATTTTTCGTAAACCACGACTGGTCGAGAAATAACCGTATGAATGTAACGCCGCTTTTTCATACATTTGTATCTTCCTTACAAGAAGCATCTTCTTCCTATCAAACTTTCCTTTACCTACAGATTCACTAATTTTCACAAACTCTCGATTTTCAGACAAAAAACCGGCGCAGTCTGTGTAATCAAACGCGCTGGTTCTTATCTATTTCTCTCGCTAAAATAGACCGTTTAAAGTCTTTTTGTTTAAAGAACTCTTTAATTTCACTTCTTATTGGACGAACCAAGCTTTAAACAGCGAATCTATGCCCGTTTTTATCTCTTCGTCAGACAGTCCCGCAAATCCAAGCAATACATAGGGCGTGTTGTTGTCACCGGCACTATGATAATAAATAGACGTTGGATAAATCGTTACCCCTTGCTTGGCAGCTGCTTCTATTAGTTTCTGCTCACTCATTCCATTTTTTACCTCAAGAAGAATATGCAAGCCTGAATGTTCTCCAATAACATCTACACGTTCTCCCATAATAGTAGTCAAGCAATCTAGCAGCAGCGCTTGTTTTTTACGGTACGTTGTTCTCATTTTATTCAAGTGGCGTTCCCAGTGCCCTTCTTTCATAAACAGAAAGAGCGTATGCTGATGAAGCCTTGAAACAGGCTGTTTAAAAAGTCCACAGTGCTTCACATAGCTTGTACGAAGCCGGTGTGGCAGCACGGCATAACTTATTCGAAGAGAAGGCATCAACGATTTTGAAAACGTACCCGTATAAATAACGCGATCGTCTTGATCTAATCCTTGAAGGGCCGGAATCGGTTTTCCTTTATAGCGAAATTCTCCATCATAGTCATCTTCTATAATATAGCTGTTCGTTTCTGCCGCCCACTCTAGTAGTTCAAGTCTTCTTGCTATCGGCATGACCATCCCAATAGGAAATTGATGAGACGGCGTAATGTACACCGCATCCGCTCCGCTTTCTTTCAGTTCCTTCACTTTCAAGCCAGAATTATCGAGAGAAATAGGGATAACTGACATGCCTTGTTCTTGAAAAACGTGCCTCGTTCGGTGAAAACCCGGATTTTCAAACCCAATTATTTTTTCTTTCCCCAACGTGACAGAAAGCAGCCACATAAGATACTGCGTACCTGCACCTATCACAATTTGCTCCGCTGTGCAGCGCACTCCTCTTGAATGATAAAGATACGCTGCAATTTCTTGGCGAAGAAGCAGTTCGCCCTGTGGATGTCCGCTGTAAAAAAGCTGGCTTTCATCATGATAAATAGTTTGAACCGTTAGCTTTTTCCACGTGTTATACGGAAATTTTTCTACGTCTACCTTTCCATGGCTAAAGTCAATGACAGTTGATTTCCGTTCTTCTTGCGGTAAAGAGACATAGGCGGGAGGCAGTTCTTGAAGCACAACTTCATTTTTTATCTCTTTTACAAATGCCCCTTTCCTGGCTAGTATCTCTATATAGCCCTCTGCTTCTAACTGTACATAAGCTGCTTCAACCGTATTTTGGCTAATGCTTAAATGAAGAGCTAGCTTTCGTTTAGAAGGCAGTTTTTCAAGAGGCGGAATGGTACCTTTTTGAATTTGTTTCTTTATGTAGATATAAAGCTGCATGTATAAGGGATCTGCTTTTCTTTTATCAAGCAAAGGCATTAACTCTAACATAGTGTTCTTTCCTTTCTAACTGATACTATTAAATTCGCTGTTTCTGACACTTACTCTCAGTTCAGGTTCTTCATATACTGGACTATATCTTATAAATCAAGGAGATGACGCAATGACTATCACTTATAAAACCAACGTCTCAATCCGTGCGGAACAAGCTGCTGAAGTATTTGTACATTCCGGTATTAAACGTCCTGCACAAGACCTTGATCGAATTCAAAGAATGCTTGATCATGCTTCTCTTACTATCACCGCTTGGAACGACAGCGAACTCATTGGCATAGCCAGAGCGTTAACAGATTTTAGCTATTGCTGCTATTTATCGGATTTAGCTGTTGTAAAAGATTATCAAAATCAAGGAATCGGTACACAGCTAATCAAACACGTTCAATCAGAAATCGGCGAAGAAATCGCGCTGATTTTACTTTCCGCTCCTTCTGCTATGAACTACTATCCAAAAGTCGGCTTTCATCAAATTGATAACGGATTTAAAATTGATAGAATTCGGTAGACGCGAAGAAAGGAGCTTCTCCTTTCTTTTTATCCAAACGCCTGAGCTGCTATAGCAAAAAGATTGCCCTGTCTAGCAGGTAGGGGATTGACACCATACGCCATAACAGGAGGCTCATTTTGAAGCTGAAATCCGTGATTTTCCATAAGTTTCTTTAACGTTTCCTCATGAGAAGACAGGTCAATTCTCAGCTTTTCTTTGTAATTCTTCGCTAGTTCATCAATGACTAGCATTGCTGCTTCAGCGTTTGGAGCAACTACAGGACCAATCACGATATTGCTTGGGGTACGAACCGCTAAACCATAACCCGTCATTTTATTTTGTTCGTTTTGTAAGACAACTGCTTTTTCAGCTTGCTGAATTCTACTTTTTAAAAATAGCTTTCTATTATCTCCAAATGCTGCTTCATCAAGCTTTACAACCTCTTTGAAGTCCCTTCTCGTTAAGGATCGTGTATAAACCCCTGAAGCTTTAAATGCTCTTGGTATGTATTCACTGCTTATATATTTACTTACATAGTCCACGGTTTTAAACCCTGCTTTTTTATATAAGTGCTCACCTTCTTTTGTCGCAATTAAGTAGGCATTCACCTCAGGGGAAAGAGTTTGCAAACAGTGCTTCATGAGCTGCCCGGCTAACCCTTGTTTTCGGTAATCTTTTCTCACAATTACCATTCCTATAAAAGCTGACTGATTTTTATACAAAATTACTGCTACGCTTGATACAATGTTACCTTTCTCATTTCTATGACCAAATACGTCTCCAGATGAAAAAATCGTATGTAAATCCGCTTCGCTATAATCCCATTTTTCCAACTTAGATAGCACTAGCAAATCCTTTATGTCTTTTTCACTAAATCTTTCTATCATTTCTGCCTATTTCCTCCCAACTTTTCGATGCACTGTACGGCGTTAAAAAGCGTAAAACTAACATACTTATCCACTTTCAATTACCACTTAATCATTAACGAATTCTCTAACTAAATAGTACAGAATAAATAGAATATTTTCTACATTATTCATACGTACCAATGATCCCTTAAAACAAACTAATCATTCGCACATAAATTAATGAAAAAAGACCTCTTTCCAAGAAAGAGGTCTTTTCTTTTATTTCACTAGCTTTTGCTCAGCTGCAGCTGAACCTTGACTTCGTTTGTGGAATCCTTTTGCATAGTACGCGATAATAAGACCGATAAACCATAATGGTCCGATGACAACTGCAATTCTAGTATCTGGATTATATGCCATGAGAACCACCACCAGCGCTAGGAACGCAAGTGACACATAAGATGTTAACGGAAATAAAGGCATTTTATATTTCAGCTTTGCCTCTTCACCTGTTTTTAACGTTTTGCGATACTTAATTTGAGAAAGCAAAATAATTCCCCATGTCCAAATCGCACCGAATGTTGCAATGCTTGTTACCCACGTAAATACTTTGGCAGGCACAATGTAGTTTAACGCTACTCCCACTAATAAAGCACCCGCTGATGCTAAAACAGCTTTTCCCGGTACGCCGCCTTTTGTAAGCTGGCCGTATCCTTTTGGTGCTTCTCCGTGCTCTGCTAAGTTAAACAGCATACGGCCTGTACTAAAAATACCGCTGTTACAAGAAGAAAGAGCTGCTGTTAGCACGACAAAGTTAATAATACCAGCCGCCGCTGGAATGCCGATTTTTTCAAATGTTAATACAAAAGGGCTTCCCTGTGAACCGATTTCTTGCCACGGATAAATCGACATAATGACAAATAATGCACCAACGTAGAAAATAAGAATACGCCAAAAGACAGAATCAATCGCTCTTGCTAGAGATTTTTCCGGATTTTTCACTTCTCCCGCGGTAACGCCGATCATTTCAATTCCTAAATATGCAAACATGACCATTTGCAGCGACAGCAAAATGCCTTTAAATCCGTTCGGGAACAGTCCGCCGTTGTCCCACAAGTTTTTGATACCAGTCGCAACGCCGCCGTTGCCGATTCCAAACACAATCATTAATAATCCAACGGCAATCATTAATACAATCGCTAAAATTTTAATAAGTGCAAACCAAAATTCCAGTTCACCATATGCCTTAACAGCTAAGAAGTTAACCGTTGTCATGATAACAAGCGCCGATAACGCCCAAATCCAGTTTGGTACATCCGGATACCAATACCCCATATAAATACCAACGGCTGTAATTTCAGCCATACATGTTACAACCCATAAAAACCAGTAGTTCCAACCTGTTAAATAACCGGCAAGCGGCCCTAAGTAGTCGCGTGCGTACTTACTGAATGAACCTGCAACAGGTTTTTGAATCGCCATTTCTCCAAGTGCTCTCATAATAAAAAACATAATCATTCCGCTAAATCCGTACGCCAATAATATTCCCGGTCCTGCTAATTTAATAGCAGATGCAGATCCAAGAAACAGTCCTACCCCTATGGCTGCTCCTAAGGACATCAGCGTCACATGTCTTTCTTCTAACCCGCGTTTCAATTCTTTCCCCTGAGTTTTCCCCTGCATAAACGTCTCCCCTTTTTCCAATCTGTCAAAACGAGATGAACACAGCCTTTTTTGTTAGCGCTTTCATATAAGTTTGTGCTAAAAGACAGCTAGGCTGTATATTTGTATTCTATCACCTTTCTCTCACTTTTCTTTTGTCGAAAAACAAAAAAATTATCTTATCATTTTGTTTAAACGCACAATTAGACATAGGCCCTGCTATTTTAATATGTATTTATTATTGCACTTAAGCAATAGTATTTTAAAAAAATAGAAAAACGCCGACTCAACTCCGTCAGCGCATCGTTCATTTTATGCTTTTTTATAAAAACTAGCATTTATCTCGCGGGTTCAAAAGTTTTACAGCCAGGTTCTTCCGTTTCAGAAACATGGTGACTACTTTCAGGACTCACAACGTAAATGGACTCTGCACTGCATTTATTTCCGGATTTCCAATACATGCACTCATTCACTTCACATAATACACCTTGGGCCACTGTTATCCCTCCTTTGCTTGTCTTATCTATTTACTACCCGAAATATAACGATTCTAACATTTTCACGCAAAAAAACCGCTTGTTTATCAAGCGGATCTTTTTATTGCGTGTGTTCAACATACTGTTTTTTAGCTAAATATAACTCACGGCTCAGCGTGATCCGCCGTTCTCTCAAGTGCCTTAATTTAGTCTGAAATTGTTCGTTAGTTGGCTCTTTTTGAATCAAGCGATACGTAAAAGAAATATCTTCATTTAACTGTTTAAAATCTTCCCATATCTCTTGAACTAGGGCGGATTGTTTTTCTTCAAATGAACGATTTTGCTGCGTTTTTAGCGCAGCTAAAGTTTCCTGCTGCCACGTTTCGTCTTTTATTTCTTTGGCTAATAAGTATAGATCTAAATAATCATCAGTGCTTAACGCTGTTTGTCTACTGTTCAATGTCCTCACCTTTTCTATACGAAATGTTTCTTCCTAAGAAGAGGATTTCATCATAGAAAAAGATTCCTCTTCTTATCTGTCAGAGCTAGGCTATGCTGGAATTAGCACCATTCAATAATTGTGGTTGCTGAGGCTTCAAAGGGCCAGTCCCTCCACCTCTCTAGATAAGAATATTTCGTTTTTAAATTATTTCTGGCTATTCTAATATGTTTTATAGGTTACGTCAATAGCTTTTCAATAAAAAGAAAAAAGAAGTAAAATATGGTATGATTTCATAAAGGATGGTGAGCACATGAAACGATATATGTTATCTGCTTTTTTGGGAAGCTTGCTGCTGCTTCTTACTATTGCTTTTTCATCTACTTTCCATATTGCAATTGTCAAAACAACGGGAAGCATCGGAGGAATTATTTTAGCTGCGGCAGCTTTAGTTATGAACGCGCTTGAAGATCCCCCTTCCTCAGATAATACAGGTGGAGGAGCCGTTGAAGTACTAGATAAAGGAGCCGTTTGGGCTACTTATTTACTTTTACTTTCACTGCCAAACCTCATCGCGTGTATAACATCTTATGTTTTATGGACTCGCTGATATTCACCAACGTTACGGACGTTTTACCACCTGTAAGGTCATTGATATTTGTTTATCTACAAATCCAAGGTCACGATACACATGCTGTGCAAAATTCCCAGCATGAACGCTGAGTCTGATTTCAGGGTATCCTTTGATAGACAATTCATCAATTGCTTTTTGTATTAACGGCTTGGCTAAACCTTGCCCGCGGTATTCCGGTACAACATATAATTCGTAGATAAAGCCAATTTCTTCTTTTGAAAAGAAGTCGGTAGATGGGCCGATAAGAACCCAGCCTGCGAGTTTATTTTCTTGTCTTGAAACTAAATAATAACAGCCTTTTTCAAAGGCGCTACCAACTAGTTCATTTACGCGTTCAGCTGACGGATGAAACTGCTTCATTGTTCCTTCAAACAGCGCATCAGCAGATTTCGTCCGAATTTCCTGTAATTCTTCTTCAGTAGCTTTTGCAATCATTATCGATCTCTCCTTTCGTGTTCGTTTTCTACATGCGAGGATAAATTCCTGCAAAATAAAAGTCTTCGCCTAGGCGAAGACTTTTATTTAAATTCAAAATGCTCTTGATGATTACCTTGTTCGTCCGTCCAGTTGATCATGATGTCTAAGCTTGCCGCTTTTCCAGGAACAGCAAAATTCGCATAGCGAAAACGCTGACCGCTTTTGCTTAAGTTAGACCTTTCAATAGGAGAAAACAAGCTGTATTTCGCCTTATTTTTTCCTTCGTGCCGAAAAGCTTGGACCTGCACGCGCTCTACGTCTTTCCCAATGTTTTCAACGGTTAATCCATATGTATGATAGACGTTATTTTTCCACTTTAGCTGATTATCTCCCGTCATGCTCGCTTTTGTCAGTTCAACCGACCATTGTTCAGATGATTTCTTCATTGGAAGCTTCTCAATCGAAAGAGCGCTGACATGAATGGCTGCAAAAGCAAGCCAGACAAAACAAAAAGTGCTGACTGTATAAAATAGTCTTTTCATAGATTTTGATCTCCTTAGAAATTTTAGTAGTAGCATTTCCTGTTCACTTAAAAATTATGATAAACGCTTTAACAAAAAAAAGCCTCTCCATTTAGGAGAAGCTTCTTAAATTAATGCATAAGCAAATCTTTTTGTTTGTCTAATGAGTGTTTTGTATATAAATCTCTTTCAATCGCATATTTAGGACGCTGTTTCACTTCGTTAAAAATCTTGCCAATGTATTCTCCGACAAGACCCATTCCCATTAGCTGCAGGCCGCCTACAAGCCAAATGGATAAAATAAGAGACGTCCAGCCGATTTGCGTATGATCTAAATATTTTTGAATCAGCGCATAAATACCAAACGCAATACTAAAGAGAAAAGAAGCTCCTCCAAGCAGCGTCAATAAGCGTATCGGCGCTACGCTAAAAGATGTAATCCCATCGAATGCAAAAGCAAGCATTTTCTTTAACGGATATTTTGATTCGCCCGCCGTCCGTTCTTTTCGGTCATATGTGACTTCCGTGGAGCGAAATCCTACTAATGGTACAAGGCCTCGTAAAAAGACGTTTCCTTCTTTATATTTCATGAGTTCGCCAAGAGCACGTTTGCTCATGAGACGAAAATCAGCGTGATTTTGAACGAGCTGAATTCCTAGCTTATTCATAAAATGGTAAAACCCTACTGCCGTGGTTCGTTTAAAAAATGTATCGGTTTCTCTGCTGTCTCGAACGCCATATACGACTTCATACCCGAGCCAATATTTCTCCACAAAGGTACGAATGACGCTAATATCATCTTGCAAATCTGCGTCAATGGAAATGACGCAATCAGATTGCTTATGGGCTGCTTCTAGTCCTGCGAGCAAAGCATTTTGATGTCCTACATTTCGCGCTAGCTTTAACCCTTTTACAAATAAATTGCTGCAGCTTTCTTTTTCAATAAGCGACCACGTGCTGTCTTTGCTTCCATCGTCGACAAATAAAATGGTGCTTTCACTCGATACAAGACGTTCATTTATCAGTTCTTTTATTACAGTAGTTAATTGAAAAGATGTCTCTGTGAATACTTCTTCTTCGTTGTAACATGGAACAACAATCGTTAAAATAGGTCTGTTCATGTTATTGCCCCCTTACTTTGCTTCATATACATACACTTTCCAAGCGGACTGTTTATCGTTAAATGCTTTTAAAAAGTGCAAACCGTCACTTTCAGCATTTTCGATTGGAACAGCTGAAAAGATATAGCGACCGCCCATTTTCTTAAATTGGCTGATATTAAGCTGCAAATGACGGATTTTTTTCGTTGAGTCTTTTCGGTAATCATATTTTTTCCCTAGCTCGCTAACAAACACATAGCAGCGGTTGCCCCAGTGATCATAGTAGCTTTCTAACTTTTTATTTTTATCAAGCTCTTTGGCAATGATTTTGCGAAACTCATGTTTATAAGTTAACGGATAGAAGTTGTTATACGTATCTAGCGTATAAAAGCCGTTATACTGAGCAATTGATGGATGAAGCCCAATGCTTGCTACCCGATAAGATGATTTAGGTTTCCCTATATATCTGCTGATTTCATCGAATTGATGGACAGCATAAAATTCTTTGACTGACGGCTCGTGATTGTAGCGATAATAAAGCTCAGGGTTCGCTATAAATAACACAAGCAACTGTAAAACCAAACACACCCACACAAACTTTTTCCACGCTTTGCCCCGCTTCCATAAAACATAGCCGCCAACGGCAAACATCAAATAAATAATGAGCGGGCGTAAAAAATGAAATCTAGCAAAGTTAAACGTATTTAAAAGCTGAAATTTTTCTTTTAGCGGCTCCCATCCTTTATAAAACCAAAACGCATACCAAATCGACAGTAGTAGATTAAGAACAAATAACTGCAAAAACGTTTTTTCAAGCTTTCCTTTCTGATTGCGAGCGACAATCCACAGTACAATAAAAGAAAGCGGTAAAATGACAAAGGTATGAAGCGTCATTACATGTGTATGCCCAAGCGTATAGTTCTTCAAAGTAAGGCGAATGGAATGTCCGAAACTTAGAGTAGAGCTTAAAAATTCATTTCGACTCGTCGGGGCCTCCGGAAACAAAAGAGAATCAACAAGCCGGTATTCAATGAGCAGAAAGACAGCGGTCATCGCTGCAATACTGCTTAAAAAAGGCATATTCCACGCTCGTTTTTTTACTGCATCTCTTAGCCATAGCAGCCCCATCGCTGCTAAAAAGAAGAAAAACCCTAGCACAAAGCTCGCGTAAAACGGAAGCAATAAAAGAGTAAGCCATTCCTTCCACGTTCCTTCGCGGTTTCGAATGGTTAAAAACGCCCACAGCGCCAGCGGCTGTCCTAATGTACTCAGCATCCCCGAAGGCCAAAAAGGAGTAAGTGCAAAAGCAAGTGATACAAGCACTCGAATCGCATAAGCATCCTTGCTTTTGATAAAATGCTTTTTTAATAATAAGTACATTCCAATTAAAGCAAATACGCGCGTGATCGTTTGACTCAGGCTGTATGCAAGCATGGTCGGGAATAAACCATACAGCCACTGAATACCGCTAAATTCTGTTCCAAACGTATTCCTCGGCAATCCGTTAATAATTTGAGGTAATACGGCATGACTGGAGCCAAACAGCTCTCCGCTTCGATGCAGAACTTTATACCACGTAATATTTGAGTCTAAATTATCGTGCACGCGTATATGTGAATTTTCCCCAAGCAAAAACATAGGGGATACATACGCAAGCAGCAAAAGGAAAGCGATAATAAGCAATGTTTTTTCTTTATTCATAGCTGTTTCTTTCTTCATCTGTTAACACCTATTTCCATTTCATAATTACTAGAAGCTACTCGTGTATGACGGCTGCTTCTTTTTTTGCATTAAATACAAAGTATTTTTGACCCGTATAATTTAAAAGCGTATACAGACCTGTTCCAATCAATATACCGACGTCTTTTTTGAACGGACGCACAGCAGCAGGAAGTTGGTGCAATAACCAGCTGGAGAACTGCAGTCCAATATAGTAAGATAAACCGTAGCAAACGCCAATAACCAAAATAAAACGCAGTATGCTTTTAGATAAATGAACTCCGCTTTTAAACGTAAATATTCGATTTAATACGTAGCTAACGACTGCCCCCGCTGCGTTGCCCACAAACGTTGCTGCCCAGTAATGATGAAAGATATGAAGCAGCACATACATAATGGAGAGACCTACTCCTGTATTGACCAGCCCTACTACTAAAAAACGTACAAAAGATCCTTTCATACAAACTCCTTTTGATTTTGATACTTTCATGAAAATTACATATTATTACTTTAAATACAGTTTCAGTGTAGCAACTCCACTTAAAAATCTAATGAAAATAACATTAAAAACAGATGAAAAAAAGTTAAAAGAATCAATAAAAATCAGGATTCTTTTAGCTATTTAGTAGAGCCTTCAATGATTAATTTTTGGTCGCTTTGATTGTCAAACGCATCCACTGCCGCTACTTCTATTTGATACGCAGTATGAGGCTGCAAACCTGATAACGGGAGACTTAGAACATCCGGAACAGGATCGCTGTAATATTGAGAAAATGCATTATATGTTTTGACCACTTCTCCAGTTTTTTTATTTTTGACGGTAATGCGATAAGAATGAACCATCAGATTATCCACCGCTTGCGTAAACTGGATATAAAGCTGATTCGATGAAGCTTTTTCTTGTATAACAGAAATAGTAGAGCTTGGAAGAAAAATCGGTTTTACTAAATCTCGTTCATTCGTGTAGTGAAATTTTTTTGAATCTGCAGGTATGTCAATTTTCCACGCTTCTCCTGTCCACTTATTTGCGTGAAAATCTCGCCTTTTAACTACTACTTTTCGATTATAAACCTCTACAAGAAGACCTTGACTCACATCTCGGTAGCCAGGAGGAAGTTCACCTTGTAAATATCCAGCACCAGGCCATATATACCGAACAGAAGACGTTGCAAGAGATGTAAAATCTCTTTGAAAAATAGTACGAGGATCGTCCAACGGATGGTGGGTATGACCAGAAAATGTAATGACTTGCGGATAAGGTTTTAACGTATTGTAAAGAAGCTGTTCATTCACTTCTATCCCCCATCTGTTTTTCCCGTACAGTGTATTGTTAATAGGCTGATGAATAAAGACAAAAATCGGTTTTTTAGGATCGTCTCGCTTTGCTATCTTCAGCTGTTCTCCAAGCCAATTAATTTGTTTGATTGAATAATCACCGGCGGTCAGACGGCTTTCTGTTCCAAGCATGATAAAATGATACCCTTTTATCACTTGATGAAAATAAAGAGCTTTCATTTTGGTTTTAGATAAAAAACGCTGCTGCGCTTGCTGATTAGTTACGCTGTCCCGGTATTCATGATTACCAATTGTAAAAAGAGATACGGCCTGCGGCTGTTTATTTTGATTATAAATAGAAAAAAAGCGGTCGTATTCTTTTAACGCGCCGGTATCAGCCAAATCTCCTACTACTACAAATGCATCTTGTTTCGGTGCCTGCTCATTTAATTGCGTTAATGCATGTTGAAAAGTACGCAAATCAAGCGTTCCTGTTTCCTTAATATGAACATCACTGATCACAGGAAAAACTAGCTTTGGTTCGATGTATCCGCTTCGTCCGCTCTTCTCTTCGGCTCGTACGTTTAAGGTAATACCGCATATAAGAACACTTATTAATACTAAAGCGAGCCAGTCTTTTTTCAGCGTTTCCATAAAACCGCCGAGCATGATGCTTCCTCCTTTCTTCACTGCTGCGTCTCAGTCATTTTCTCTACGTGTATGAGCTTTTATTTTATGTAATTTCAAAATATCTAATCGTATAGTTTCAATATTTCTTTTCGTGTTTGCACACACTATGTTCACAATCAATTCATTACACTTTTCCTAGTCATAGTGGTATGATTTTCGTATATTACAGACTAATTGCTGAAAATGTAGGAGTGAATATTTTGAAAACGGTCGCTGTTATTGGAGGAGGAATTACGGGCTTAACCACTCTGTACTATTTGCAGAAACTAAAACGAGAACGTAATCTCCCGCTTAAATTATTATTACTAGAGAAACATTCCCATTTAGGAGGGAAAATCAATACGCGTGAAGCTGGGGAATTTATCATGGAAACAGGGGCGGATTCTATTGTAGCTCGAAAAGAAAATGTTATGCCCCTGCTAGAAGAGCTGTACTTAACAAAAGATTTAGTCTATAACGAAACGGGCAAATCGTTTATTTACTCTGCTAATGAGCTGCTTCCAATTCCTGAAGATACCATGTTCGGTATTCCAACAAGCGTAGAATCTCTTTTTAAAAGCGAGCTGATTTCTTCAAAAGCTAAAATTACAGCTTTAAAAGACTTAATTACTAAAAATACAACGTTTACGAAAGACAGCTCAATTGGACTCTTTTTAAAACATTTTTTAGGAGAAGAGCTAGTAGAAAAGCAAATTGCACCTATTTTATCGGGCGTCTACTCTGGCGATTTAGACAAACTCACGATTTCTTCGACTCTCCCGTATCTGCTCGACTATAAAAACACGTACGGCAGCATCATCAAAGGAATGGGAGCCAATGAAAAAAAATTTAAAACGGCAGGAAATAAAAAATTCATTTCGTTTAAACAAGGTTTATCAACGATTATTCACCGCTTAGAAGAAGAGCTTTCTGATGTAACGATCTTAAAAGATACGCCAACCACCAGCATAAAACGGAAGGGTGAACGTTACCAAATCAGTACGCCGGGGCAAGCCCATTCAGCGGATTACGTGGTGTTAGCTACACCGCACACGGCTGCTCAGCACCTGTTGAACGATCCCGAATTAAACGAAGACTTTGAGCAGTTAAAAGATTCTTCTCTGATTAGCGTGTACATCGGCTATGACGTTCCAGACGAATACCTTCCCGCTGAAGGCACCGGGTTTATTGCCTCTCAATCAAGCAACTTAATCGCCAATGCCTGCACATGGACGAGCAAAAAATGGGCTCACACCTCTAAGCGAGGGAATTTGTTAGTTCGCTTATTTTATAAAAGCACGAGTCACTACTTTGACAGCCTGCGGCCGATGTCAAAAGCAGAGCTGCTAGCAGTGGCACAAAAGGACATTGAAAACAGCTTAGGGATCAAAGAGAAGCCCATTGAAAGCGACGTAACCAATTGGGATAAATTGATGCCTACCTATCACCTTAAACACGGTGAACTCGTACGCAGCTTGACTCAAAAATTGCATGACAAGCACCCCGCTATTACATTAGCCGGCTGTTCTTACTATGGAGTAGGCATTGCAGCGTGTATAACAAACGGTAAACAAACGGCTGAAGCTATCTCTCAACAGTTGACTTAAAAAAGGTTTAAAAACAATAAAAGGCCTGAAAATAATATATTATTTTCAGGCCTTTTATTACCTTTTCGTTAGCATATAAAGCTACTTTCCTTACTATTAACAACTCTTTTATCGCTTTTCTTTTTGCAAAGCAGCAGTAGCAAACAATACAAGATAGCGCTCGTCTGAAGTTAATCTAAGCCAATGTTTCACTTTATATCTCACAGGTTTCCGCTCCCTTCCTTCAAGGTTTTATATGAAAAGACTTTATATAAAGGTTCAATAACGATAAGAAATGATGCTTGATATGTATTTTATTCCCACGCCCGCTTATTTACAAACTTTTTTAAACATAAGACTCTTCGTTTATTTCCCTGAAAATAACACCGTTTTCGCCATTATCATCTTACTATTTGAGAAAAACGTGTACATTTCTTTCCTATTTTGACGAACATTGCGATAAATAAAAGCTGCCAATTACGGCAGCTTTTATTTTAAAGGACTAATCTAATTATATTGCCTGATGGATCTTTTGTGATGAAATCTTGGTTTTCTTTAGACACAGCTGCTCCAATTTCACGAAGCTGATTTATTGCCTGCTCCCTTGCTTCTTCAACTGGAAAAACAAGTGTAAATGACTCTAAACCAACGCTGCTTTCAAGAGGACTAGGCGCTCCAATTCCATTCCAAACGTTTAGTCCGATGTGATGATGATAGCGCCCAGTTGAAATAAACAATGCTTGATTATGGTAATTGCTCACAACCTCAAAACCTAATCCATTTCGATAAAAGTTTTCCGTTTGTCCTAATTCAGAAACGTGAAGATGAATATGTCCCATTAAGGTAGCTGAAGGTAATCCTGTCCATGGTTTACCGTTTCCTTCAGCTAATATCGCTTCTGCATCTAAAGGTTTTGTAGCCATTACTACTTCACTGTCATTCCATTCCCATGTACTTGACGGACGATCTCGATAAATCTCTATGCCGTTTCCATCTGGATCTGCCAAGTACAGCGCTTCGCTCACTAGATGATCAGACGCCCCTTGAAGCGGATAACCGCTATTTAACAAATGCTGCAGTATACTTCCTAAATCAGAACGAGTCGGCAACAATAGAGCAAAATGATATAAGCCTGTTGTACGAGGCTGTTTTGCTGTAACGTTTTCCGGCTGTTCAATCGATAACAGCGCGGTGCGTCCATCAGCTGTTAACAGAGCTTTGTTCTCTTTTCTCCCTAAAAGTTTAAACCCGATTATTTGCTGATAAAAAGCAAGTGAGCGCTCTAAATTTTCTACTTTTAAATTTACTTTCCCAACAAATACATGAGGTGCACGGTGAAAATTCATGATTATTTCTCCTTTTGAATATATCATTTTTTAATCAACTTACTTTATGTAACTTATTATATTTTTATAACTTTATTTCGTCAAGTTATTTATTTTACTATCATAACTTAAAGCTTATATCACTGCGCAACCAATTGAATAAGCCCGGCTGCTCATAACATAGTATGAACAGTCGGGCTTATTTATCATTATGTATAAACTATCAAAACAGTTCTCTGCTTTTGCGTTTAATATTTCCATTAACAAAATACTGTATTCTCTCTTTTTGCTCATTTGTCGGCTTTTTATACGTTTCACATTCAAACTGAAAACATGCTTTTTCTAAATCGACTTCATTTCCTACAATTTCTCCAATCGCACTCAATTGGTTTAAATCTCGCCAAAGTTCCTCAGGAGTTTCAGGGTCAAAATGAGATGAGAGATAATACTGCGCATCATATTTTTTAAGCTCTCTCTGAATCCGCTCAAAGTCTTCTTTATCATAACTCCAGTCACCGCTATAAAAATCTGGACATAGACAATCACCTAAAAACAGGACTTTTTCTTGGGGTATGTAGACAATAGACGAGTCCTGCGCGTGTACTCCTCCAATATGCTGAATACAACAAGTGATTCCACCTAGGTCAACTTTCATATGATGATGAAACGTTACGTCTGGCTCCTGTAAAATTAACGCCTCTCGACTCGGCATTTCTTTCTTGATCATATCCCGGCAAAATTCAATTTCCTCCCCCTCCTGGACGCGTTTATCCAAGGAATCATCGTCCCAGCGCAGTGTCTTTAAATAGGCCAGCTTTTTCTTTGTTAAATGATGGCTGATTGTATACTTATTCATTGCATGAATGCCAAATGTATGATCCCAGTGCCAATGCGTAATAGCTACTCCTTTGATTGGAGGGACGCCCATTTTTTCCACTTCTTCTAAAAATGATGATGCATGCGCAGGAGAATTCCCGGCATCTACGATGAAACTATACTTCTCCCCGCAGATAAGCCCGAGCACCGGCCGATCCGTTTCTTCAGAATGAGGAAAGTAATAAACGTAATCCGTTAGTTTTTTCAGCATATTTACACCCGCTTTATATAGTTTAATAAAAGCCTTTTCGCCAAATGGTAAATAATGATAAATAAACTGTATCATACTCGGTGCTGCTTGCCTATCCAATTAGCTGATATTGGACTTTTCTTGAAGAGCCATGACTTTTTCTAGCTCTGCTGCTTTGTACTTTAAGAAGATCATCACACTAATCATCACAATCATTCCTCCCACTAACTGAGAAACAGTTGTCATTTCTCCAAGCAAGAAATAAGCGAGAATGATGGCACCAATTGGCTCGCCCAAAATAGCCATTGAAATCGTTGTAGCATCTACGTACTTTAACAGCCAGTTAAATAAGGCATGACCAAAAATATTAGGAATAAGTGCTAAAAGCAAAAAGATCCACCAATCTTTTATGTCATATTGAATCAGCGATACGTTTGTACAAATATTGTAGACAAATAGAACCAGGCCACCGATTAAAAAAACGGCGAAGCTATAGATGATTGAAGGCATTTTCCTGCATAATTCTTGCCCCGCCAGCATATGAACAGAAACAGCTACTGTACCTAAGACAGAAAGTAAGTCTCCGTAAAGAGCCGTTTTGGATACTCCGATATCTCCCGATGCGATAATCACTGAGCCGCTAACAGCAATTAAAATGCTGATGATTCCTACTTTGCTTGTTTTTTCTTTAAATAAAAAATAAGCTCCTATCACTACGAAAACCGGCTCAAGCGCAGTCAAAATCATAGCGCTAGCAACTGTTGTATGTGAAAAAGACTCCATCCAAAACAGAAAGTGAAGCCCTAAAAACACGCCTGATACAGCTAGCATTAGCCATTCTTTTAACGTGCTGTTTTTAAAAAGAATTTTCATTTCCCTCCATGGTAAAAACGGTAAAAATAAAAGGACCGTAAACAGCAGTCTATACATTCCTAAAATAGAAGCAGGCGCCTCCGACCATTTAATTAAAATAGAAGAAAAAGAAACGGCTACTACACCGATTAAAAGAAAGACAGGAGGCGGTAAAGGAAGAGTTGATTTATTCATGCCATTACTCCTTTTAGAATCTCTTTTTTCATATTTACTACGGGAATATCCACTCCGTCTCTATGTACAATTTCTTTTTCCTCTATGTAAAAGCCGATTGATTCATACAAAGCTATATTACGAGAAACACTCATTCGCACCTTGCATGATAAACTTTCCTTGCCACACTCTTTGGCGTATGTTTCTAACCATTGAATAAGCTGTTTAGCCATTCCTTTTCCTTGAAAAGTAGGAATAACAGACAGGCGGTAAAAATATAAGCTCGTTTCTTCTAGCGTAAAACGCGCCATCGCTACCGGCTTATTTTCGACGTATAAAATGACAGCTTCTTTTCCGTGCTTTAACGATTGCATAATAGATTCTATCGTTTCATCAAGAGCACTGGACGGTGGGACAGAATCGCGATAGACGGAGAAGGCTTGCAGCATAAGATCGTGAACTATAGCGGCATCCTCTGGCTGTGCTAAACAGTACTTCATAAATTTTACCCTCTTTCTATAAAAATTAAGTATATCGAATTATTATACAACATCACCTATTTTTTTCCTACATCTTTTATTGATTTTTATTAGGAGAAATAACCTCTTTTTATGCTTTTGTGCCTTCTAAACTTTACTCCATTAATCTATTAATTCATTAGCACACACTCTTGAGAACTTTTTGTCGAAATGGTTAAAATTCTGTTGGGAGGGAATCATCATGACATTTTCTTGGCTTATACCTTACATAGCCGTGTCACTTATCATTGTCTTAATACCAGGACAAGACATGATTTTTGTAATGACACAAAGTATTGCTTCAGGCGTCAAAGCAGGCATCAAAACCGTATTGGGATCTATTACGGGAACCTTTGTACATACTCTTTTAGCCGCAGTGGGGCTATCTATTATCTTTCAAAAATCAATTATAGCCTTTACGATTCTAAAGGTTGTAGGCGTTCTGTACCTGCTGTTTTTAGCATACCAATCGTTTCGCGAAAAAAGCGGTCCATTGGAATTAACAGAAAACGTTCAGCAGCACCATCACTTTAGAAAAGGATTTGTTAGCAACTTAACCAATCCAAAAGTAGCTATTTTCTTCATCACGTTCTTACCGCAGTTTGTTAATTCGTCTCTTGGACATATAAGTTTGCAGATGATTTTGTTCGGTATCATCTTTATCGCCGAAACGCTCATCATCTTTTCACTTATTGCGCTATTTGCTTCTGGCCTTGGGAAAAAAGTCAAAAAAAGCCGCATCTTTCAGCACACATTAAAATATGTAAAAGGAACGGTTTTTGGCGTACTTGGCCTAAAACTTTTATTTTCTAGCAACAATTAAGTGAAACAAAATGAAATTTCTTTCATCCCTGCTGTTATTGCCTTTTCATACCTGCTTCATTTGTCATATCACCCTATTTTTCCATGTGAGGTTAGTTGACAAAAGACCAAAATTATTATTTTATATATATATAAGGTTCAGATTTAGCCACAAGATTCGACAAGGATAATGAAGAAAAACAGCGGGGAAATAGGGAGATCTATCTAAATAGAGGGAAAATTCTATAAATTCACGTTTTTTATTATTATTCTACTATAATTTATGAAGAGGTGAAACTATGCAAGAAGTAGTTCAAGGTTTTGTTAGTTCAATCAACGAATTTCTTTGGTCCTACTTACTGATTGCGATGCTGATTGCATTTGGTTTGTTTTTTACTTTTAGGTCAAAGTTTTTACAAATTCGATTATTAAAAGAAATGATTCGTGTATTAAAAGAAGGTGCGGATAGCTCTTCTAAAGACGGAATTTCGCCATTCCAAGCGTTTTGCATCAGTATGGCAGCCCGCGTTGGTACGGGGAACATTACAGGTATTGCGATTGCGATCGCTTTAGGGGGACCTGGTGCTGTCTTTTGGATGTGGGTGCTTGCCGTTATTGGTTCAGCTTCAGCATTTATCGAAAGTACATTAGCACAAATATACAAAGTAAAAGACAAAGACGGCGGCTTCCGAGGCGGACCGGCTTACTATATGGAAAAAGGTTTAAAAAAGCGCTGGATGGGCGGACTGTTTGCTGTCTTAATCACTTTATCATTCGGCTTAATTTTTAATGCTGTACAATCGAACACGATTACTCTTGCTTTTGAAAATGCGTTCGGAACAAATCGTTTAGTGTTAGGAATTATTATGACAGTGGCTTTCGCTGCCATTATTTTTGGCGGAGTTAAGCGTATTGCAAAAATGTCAGAATATATTGTGGTGGTACTGGCTGTTGCCTACATTGGCGTAGCACTCTTTATTATTATTATGAACATTCAAGAGATGCCTTCTCTTATTGCGTTAATCGTAAAAAATGCATTTGGTTTTGAGCAAATTGCCGGAGGTTCTCTTGGAGCAGCTCTTATGCAAGGAATTAAACGCGGATTATTCTCAAACGAAGCGGGTATGGGTAGCGCGCCAAACGCTGCAGCTGCTGCAACAACAAGCCACCCGGTAAAACAGGGATTGATTCAAGCCTTTGGTGTATTAACGGATACGCTTATTATTTGTAGCAGTACTGCCTTTATCATTTTACTTTCAGGTGCTTACACAAATAAAAATTTAAGCGGTATTGAGTTAACACAGGCTGCTTTAAGCACTCACATTGGTTCTTGGGCAGCAGGCGCTCTTGCGATTATGATTTTCCTATTTGCTTTTAGTACATTAATTGGTAACTACTACTATGGAGAAACAAATATTGAGTTCTTGAACACAAATAAAGCTTGGCTGATGACTTATCGTGTTGCTGTACTTGCAATGATTGTGTTCGGTTCTATTTCTCAAATTCAGCTTGTATGGGATTTAGCAGATCTGTTTATGGGCTTTATGGTAGTAGTCAACTTAATCGCAATTCTCCTGCTGTCAAAAGTTGCCTTTGCCGCACTCAAAGATTATCTTGCCCAAAAGAAAGCTGGAAAAGACCCTGTCTTCTATCAAGACAGCATTTCTGGACTTGATAATATTGATGCGTGGGATCATTCAAAAGATAAATCCAGCTCGAAAAAAGCGATCTAACAAAAAAAGCCGTGAATATTCACGGCTTTTTTTATTGTGCATATTTACTTCTTTTTCTTTCTTCTAGTGAAGCAGTCTAAGACTAACCAAATACCTATAGTATAAATAAATCACGCTGTACGGAATCCAGTAGGAAAAAAATGTCCAGCCGAGATTCCACCCGTTTCCGTATATAACTCTTTCCATATGCACATACGTTCCTTCTAAAAATGTTGTAAACAGCGCAATAAGAAAAATAAAAAAATAAGGTTTTCCGATTCGCTGGATTAAAAAAATCATATAGCTGGCCAATACAGGATAGACGCCTAAATTAAAAGGCAGCGCCTCTAATGCTTCATTTTCTAAAGAAGTGCGGAGTTTCCAAAAGCCATAATAACTCCCTAATTCATTGACAATGATTGCTAAAATGCAAAAAGCAGTTCCTACTAAAGGCATTAAACGACGATTTTTAGGATGTAAATAAAGTGTGCCAAAAATCCAAGGTAAAACAAACGCCAGCGCTATATTGATAAGCAAGAATATCCGACCTTTTTCTTTCTAGTATGCCACACCGTTTCTTTTTCTAATCATCTCTTTATCTTGAACGCAGCAAGCGTAAAAGCACCTTATCTTTCATCATTAAAACAGAGTGCTTACTTTATGATTACTGTGGTTCGTCCCTTGCTTCTTCCATTTATTTTAATGAAACAAATTCAGCGTCTTTTTTCTGGTAATAGTTTTGAACTAAACGCCCTGATAAAGCGGCTAATACCTGCTGGAATAACATCCCTAGTACGACGGGTACAGCAACGGGAGCTGGAAAATAAGATACCGCTAATACGGCTCCGGCACTAATATTTCTCATGCCCCCGCAAAACGTAAGCGTCACAACTTTTGCTCGGTCCCACCTTAGCCATTTACCAATCATCCAGCTAAAGAAATAACCAGCTGAACTCATTAAAAAGACGATCACGATGATAAACAGCAGTTTTTTATCGATATGTTTTAAATAAGGGGCAATCACTCCCCCGTTTACCATGACCATCACACTTAACCCTATTTTTGAAACAGGTGCCAGCTTTGGTCCTAATGTCTGCTTAATTGTTCCTTTTGTATATTGATTTAAGCACATGCCTAACAGAGATGGAAAGACAATCATAAAACATAAATCTTTGACTAGCTTTAGCGCTTCCAAATGCACGGTGTCTCCAACCACCAATAAAAGCGTATAAGGAACGATAAGCGGCGCTAAAAGAGTATCAATTAAAATAATGGACAGCGCAAGAGGAATGCTTCCTTTGTAAATAGAGACCCATATAAAACTAGTCACTCCGGTTGGAATAATCGCTGCTAGTAAAAGGCCCGTGCTTGTAAATACATCATGCGGAAAAATCACCTGGCCAACGCTCCAAGCCCACGCTGGCATAAAAATATGTAAAACAAACAGGGCCATAACGATTGGAAATGGACGGTGTATGGTGGCGTTTAACTGCTGAAAATTTGAGTTTAAACTTCCAGCAAACGTCATTAATGCAAAAAGCCATGGAATTAAAAAGGTATACTGACTCAGTGACGAACCGATAAGCACTCCTATGAGTAAGCTGACCGGCGTAATAAAGGGCATCAATTTTTCTAGCATTCTATTTAATTGACTTAACAAAGCTTCTCCCTCCAACGAACGTTTTAAATAAATAATAAGATAAATTAATGTTTATAATATCACCTATTTATTATACAACTTATTTTCAGACTATTGTCTGTCTCTTTTACTAAAAAGAGATATATTCATAATTATCACTTAAATAGATTTACGGGTATTTTTATGCTATTTTAATAGGGAAGAAGCTTTTAAAAAGCATGAATTTAGGGTACCGTACACTCTACATAGAAATGCTTTAATTGACGGATATAAATGAACTGTAGCACAGTTTTGGTAACTAGGAGGATTGTATGGATTTTTTGAAGTCTCTGTCATCTTTAGATGATTGGAAAAAAATCGTGATTGCGATTGGGATCTTTCTGATCTTTTTAATTCTTCGCAAGCTGTTCACGACTTATTTGTTTAAGTTTATTATTGGTTTTGTCAAAAATAAAAAAATCAATTTAATTACGAGCGTTTTAGAAGCTTTTGAAAAGCCGCTGCGCTGGATTTTTGTGATTATTGGTTTCAAGCTTGCTCTTCCCTATCTTCCCTTTGATGTTTTAACAGCCGACACGGAAAGACATTTAGTTCGTTCAGCTTCTGTTGGCCTTGCAGGATGGGGCTTGTATAATTTAGCTGCTTCTACCAATTTATTTTTTGCAACGTTTGCCAAAAGCTTTGATATCCAAGTGGATCGAATCATTATTCCTTTTATTGAAAAGTTCATCCGCATCGTTGTTGTTATGCTTTCTATATCCATCATCGCAGAAGAATGGGGTTTTAACGTAAACGGCTTTGTAGCGGGTCTTGGGTTAGGTGGTCTTGCTTTTGCCCTAGCCGCAAAAGACACCGTTAGTAATTTATTCGGCGGAATTGTGATTATTACCGAAAAGCCTTTTACTATTGGAGATTGGATTAAAACACCGAGTGTTGAAGGCGTTGTAGAAGATATTACGTTTCGAAGCACCAAAGTTCGAACGTTCGCTCAAGCAGTCGTAACGGTTCCAAATGCTACTCTTTCTAATGAGCCTATTATCAACTGGGCTAAGATGGGAAAACGTCAAATTGCCTTTCATTTAAACTTGAATTATAATACACCAAAAGAAAAGTTAGAAACCGTAGTGACAAGAATTAAAAAGATGCTGACGGAGCACGAAGAAATTCACAATGAAACGATTCTTGTAAATTTTGACGGCTTCTATGAATCTAGTCTAAATATCTATCTGTATTTCTTTACAAATACAACCGTTTTTGCTGATTATTTAGATGTAAAAGAAAATATAAACTTCGAAATTATGGACATTCTTGAAGAAGAAGGCGTAGAATTTGCTTTCCCTACGCGCACACTCATCGTTGAGCAGGACGGAAAGCTTTCTGGCAATCCAAAAGAATTTCTAGAAAGTGCTCGAAGCTAAAAAAAGCTGACTACTAAGTCAGCTTTTTTTCCTTTCTTTTTTAGTTTGAAATGAACATTTGAGTCCAGTAATGGCCGTAGCTTCCACCTTTAGCGTAACCTACTCCGATTTCGGTAAATTGACTCGATAGTATGTTTTTACGGTGACCTTCGCTATTCATCCATGCGTTAACCACTTCTTTTGGAGTTGCTTGTCCAGCAGCGATATTTTCACCTGCTGTACTGTATGTAATACCAAAGTTTTTCATCATGTCGAACGGACTTCCATATGTAGGCGATGTATGACTAAAATAATTTTTATCAATCATATCCTGCGATTTATAGCGAGCAACGCGAGCTACTTCCCAATTAGACTTTAAAGGCTTAAGTCCTACTTTAGCACGTTCTTGATTCACTAGCTGAACCACTTGCTCTTCGTATGAACTTCCTGCTTTATCGGTTGGAATAGTAATTTTCTGTCCCGGATAGATCGAATTAGGATTTTTAATAGCAGAATTCGCTTCAATCAGCTCGGAAACGCCAACCTGATATTTTACTGCTATTTTCCACATCGTATCTCCCGATTGAACGGTATGTACGGTTGCTGCTTGCGCAGTGTTATTAAGACCAAAAGCTAGAGTGACAGACAACAGTGTTACTAATAAAAGTTTTGATAGAGTTTTCATACTTTTATTAAAGCAAATTGATTTCAAGATTCATAGCGGTAATATTATCCCTTAGTTCCATCATATGACTTTATCATCTTCTCAGCACGCTTTTTTCATAAGAAAGGCGCACTGCTCTTTTGCAATGCGCCTTTTTGTTACGAAGATAAAGCCTGTGACTGGTTCATGTCCGACACATTAACCGCTTCATCCGTGCTTTGATGCACCTGACGTTTTTTGATCACATCAATATATTGAATGTGATGGCCTTCCATTTTCGTAACGGTAAAGTCATACTGATCAAAGCTAAGGCTTTCTCCTTGCTTGACGTCATATTTTTCCGTCAAGACCCAGCCTCCAATTGTATCAACATCCGTATCATCAATTGTTGTGCCAAGCAGCTCGTTAAGCTCACTTACTAATAACTTTCCATCTACAATATAATGATCGGGTTTGACTTTCTGAATTAATGGAAGTTCATCCGCATCAAATTCATCACGAATTTCACCGACAATTTCCTCTAAAATATCCTCTACTGTTACAATCCCTGCTGTTCCACCGTATTCATCAATTAAAATAGCCATATGGATGCGTTCACGCTGCATCTTAAGCAATAAATCATGAATAGGAATCGATTCAATTACTTCAATAACAGGACGGATATACTGTTTTAAATCTATTTTTTCCTTACTGTTGTTCATGACAATCTCGGTTAAAATCTCTTTCATATTGACCATTCCAATAATATGATCTTTATCTCCATCGATGACCGGATAGCGGGTAAACCGCTCTTCTTGGACCATCTCAAGGATGTATTCGACTGTATCTTCCTGGTCAATCGAAACGACTTCCGTACGCGGCACCATAATCTCCTTGGCAACGCGATCATCAAAGTCAAAAATTTTACTTACATATTTAAACTCCGATTGATTGATTTCACCGCTTTTATAGCTTTCTGATAACAAGATGCGAAGCTCTTCTTCACTGTGTGCAAGCTCATTTTCTGAAGCAGGCTTTAGACCAAATAACCCTGTTATTAAACGAGAAGAACTGTTTAATAGCCAAATGAAAGGATAGGTTACTTTATAAAAGAGTATAAGCGGACGAACAAATAATAAAGTGACTTTCTCTGCTTTTTGAATTGCAAATGTTTTCGGAGCAAGCTCTCCGACCACAACGTTTATAAATGTAACAACCGCAAAAGAAATCGCAACAGATAGTACTTTTGTTAAAGCTCCGCTTATCCCTAGTTGATCAAGTAATGGTGAGAGGAGATGCGAAAGTGTAGGCTCTCCTAACCAACCAATTCCCAGCGCAGTAATTGTAATACCAAGCTGACACGCAGATAAGTATTCATCTAAATTTGAAATAACTTGCTTCGCAGCTTTTGCATTGCTGCTCCCTTCTGCTATAAGCTGATCCACTTTGGAACTCCTCACGCGAATAATCGCAAACTCGGTAGCAACGAAAAAAGCAGTTAATGCAATCAGTACCGCTAGTAAAATCAAGTTAAATATGTCCAATCAAGTTCCTTAGCTCGTTTAAAAACGAGTAAGGACTCACCTCCTAAAAAATAAAAAATTTGGATAAAGAACTCTATCCCTGTACTGATCACTTGGAAAAGTGCATATAAGGAGGAATCACATGATAAATGTATAAACATTTTTATATGGAGCAAAACTGCCAGTCTTTCTTCCTTATCTCACGTTTCACTCGTTAGTGTAGCAGGTCATTCTTTATTCAGCTGTTCTAGATGTGAAGCAATGGCTCACATCGCTTCATTTCATGATGTTGCTTCAGCGCTGATTCTCTCTTCCATTCATTTATAAAAAATTTAGTAGTTTACAACCTTTATAAAGTTAAAGTCTGTTAACGTCTTAAAAGAGCGATTATGTGATAAAGAGCGATATGCGTGAAGCAAATGTAGGTTTATATAATACTGTATTGTACGCTTTGACACTGGTGCATATAATGCTACTTCGCCAACGTGGTACACTGCCCCATCCAATCACCTCTATTTCCGTATATCTAAAAAGAATAAGGAATAATTATCCTATTTCTTTTTAAACTTATTGACTTTATTTTAAATGTTAAAAACTTTGCAGTCAAACGTTTTAGTTAGTCTCCTGCCCTTGCTATTTACTGGTGCGGCGATTTTTAGCAGGTAAATAAAAGCTTGCTGCTACACAAAAAAAACCAAGGACAAAACAGATAATGGGGAGTTTCACACCTATCGCTTCAGCATAATAAGTGAGACTCCTTCCGTGAATAGGGACAAGATTCATTTCAAAAATCAAAGTCAAAACAGCTGTCACTTTGAGTGCAATACCAACAATGAAGAGACAAACTCTCAAGCCTACACTCATATGCGAAAACATCCCTTCTATCCATTAGCGAATGGATGATGTACTACACCATATGATACATCCCTACACTTTATCACTAAATGCTAAAAAAGCGCTATGTCCATGCATAGACGCTTATAAATTTGCGACCACTTGTCCAATGGAATCATAGATAACCAAATCAAACAAATAATCGTAATGGGTAGGTTCTTTATTAATCATCACCATGTTTGTACGATTGTACCGGCTCACAAGCAGCGGAATCTGATTAATCGGTGCTACTTCAAGCGATGAACCAAGCACGATGAATAAATCAGATGACAGCGCTGCTGTAACTGCTTCATCGAACTGATGAATGGCATCTCCAAAGAGAACAACATTTGGCTTTAAAAGGCGCTCACACGCTGTACATTGTGGGAGAGCCGACTGATTTAAATACGCTAAGCCATACTCTTCTTTACAGCTTGGACAATGAGCTCTCTTAATGGATCCATGAATCTCAAAAACGTTCGTGCTTCCTGCATCTTGGTGCAAGCCATCAATATTTTGCGTAATCACATGCACGGTTTTGGCTTCTTCTAGTTCAGCAATAAAGCGATGGCCCGTATTTGCTTTATACTGATGCAGCATTTTAATATGAAAAATCTCTTTAAACAGCGGCCAAAACTCATGAGGATACTGTTCATAGAAGTCAGCAGCTACTATGTCCACAAAGCTTTTGTTTTGGCGATATAAGCCATTTTGAGAGCGAAAGTCCGGTATGCCTGACTCTGTGCTCATTCCTGCTCCCGTAAAAAAACAAATGTGTTTAGCATCATCAATGAGCTGTTTTAATTCTTTGTACTGTTTTGACATTGCATTTCTCTCCTATTTAACAATTAGCACAGGAATCGTTACTTGCTGTGCAATTTTAGAACTCACGCTTCCAAGCAGCATGCCTTTTACAGGATTTAACCCTCTGCTTCCTATTACTACAAGGTCAAATGAATTTTGATTAGCAAATTGAATCACTGTTTTAGCAGCGTCTCCATGCATAAACGTAATCTCATACTCCACGTTTCCTTGCTTTAAAATTTCATCTGTTGTATGTATCCGACTTTCCCGTTCCTCGTCGCGGCTAAGTGATTTTAATCTTGAATCACCCTCTACTGCATAAATAACTTGAATAAAACTGTTTTCCGTCAGCTGAGCCAGCTGAACGGCTTTTTCTGTTGCTTTAGCTGCATGCTCTGAGCCATCTGAGGCAAGTAAAATTCGTTTAAACATCACGCTTCCTCTCCTCTTTTGTAAAATGGTCTTCTCTCTTTACTATATCACTCGCTGTTCAAATGTAATCATTTTTTTAATTATTTCTATAATTTTTAAAATTATTTGTCTACTTTTATGATAAACTGAAAGAAAACGTGTACAGAGGGGATGGAACGATGTTTGGTTTTGAATTAATTTGCACTTTTTGCAAAGGGCTCGGAAAGCTAGCCGTTATTCCTGGTATCGGTTACATGAAAACATGTAAACACTGCGAAGGGACAGGGATGCAATCAAAAAAAGACGAAACTCCTTCAATATAAGAAGTTTCGCCTCAGCAACACTGTGATTAGATTGAAAGCTCTTTAGATAAACGGTACATATCAGCATTGATATGGTGAGGTTCACCTAAAATTTCCATAATATCATAATCTACAATTTCATTTTTACGGATACCGATTGCACGGCCGCCTTTACCTTCTAGCAGAAGCTCGACTGCACGACCGCCGAAACGGCTTCCTAGCACACGATCTTGAGCAGTTGGGGAACCACCGCGCTGAATGTGTCCTAATACTGTTACACGCGTTTCAATACCTGCAGCTTCATGAAGCTGCTTCGCCACTTCATTACCATTGGCTACACCTTCAGCTACTACAATAATGCTGTGCTTTTTACCGCGCTCTTGGCCTTTTCTCAAACGATCAACCATTTCTTGGAACTCATCTTTTGCTTCTGGGATAAGGATTGTTTCCGCACCGCCAGCAAGACCTGACCAAAGAGCAATGTCTCCTGCATTACGACCCATAACTTCAATAATAAACGTACGTTCATGAGAAGTCGCCGTGTCACGGATTTTATCAATTGCATCGATAACCGTATGAAGAGCCGTATCAAATCCTAATGTAAAATCTGTTCCTGGAATGTCGTTATCAATTGTTCCTGGGATACCGATACAAGGGAAACCAAGCTCTGTTAGTTTTACAGCTCCCATATATGATCCGTCTCCACCAATAACTACTAAGCCTTCAATACCGTGCTTCTTAAGGTTTTCAATACCTTTTAAACGCCCTTCTTCTGTTTTGAATTCTGGACATCTTGCAGAATAAAGCATAGTTCCACCGCGTTGAATGATGTCACCAACATCTCCAACTTCTAGCTTTTTAATATTTCCTTCTATTAACCCTTGATATCCTTGATAGATACCGTAAACTTCCATACCTTCATGAATTGCTTTACGCACAACAGCACGAACCGCAGGATTCATACCTGGAGAATCTCCGCCGCTTGTTAATACACCTATTCTTTTCATTACTTTCACCTCATCAAAGTCACATACATGACTACTATATTATAGTTCTACATTTTACCTGAGTTCGAACTTTTTGTGTAGTAATTCACAACATATTTCTTTGTTAAATTTTAAATGTACATACTTTTTCATATCTTTTAGTTATTTACCGTCAAATATTCAAAGTTTTTCTAGCAATATTGCACATCTAAAGAACCCTTTTAGTTACAGCTTTTATAAGACTATATTCACCTTTATATTTCATTTTTTTCATATATGTAATGAAATTGTAACGTAGAACACTGTCGAAAGATGATATGATGAATTTACTCAAATCAGGGAAAATTTTCAGGGGGTACTAGTTTTATGAAAAAAGTAATAGCAGCTCTTACGCTTGCTGGCGTTATTGTTTCTACTAGCCCGATTGTCAGCCAAGCGGCTCTAGGCGACCAAACGCTTCGCCAAGGCATGAATCATCAAGATGTTAAACAACTACAACAAACGTTGAAAAATAAAGGTTATTTTAAAGGGAATACGACTACATACTTTGGGACTGTTACAACTTCTGCTGTAAAATCATTTCAGCGCAAAAATGGACTAGCAGCAGATGGTATTGTTGGAAAAGGAACGTATGCTAAACTAGGCGTTTCAGCAAAGGGTAAATCTTCTTCTAGCTCAGCGCGCTATAACCCTAACGCAGTGATTAACAAAGGAAAACAGTATATGGGCGTTCGATATCGCTGGGGTGGAACAACGCCAAGCGGCTTTGACTGCAGCGGTTTTATTGGCTATGCGTTCAAACATGGCGGCGGGGTTCAACTTCCTCGAACAGTAGCTCAAATTTATCAAAAAGGAACGCGCGTCTCAAGTCCAAAAGCTGGAGATATTGTGTTCTTTCAAACCTATACAAAAGGGCCTTCTCATGCAGGAATTTATTTAGGAAATAACCAGTTTCTTCACTGCTCTTCATCTAAAGGTGTGAGCATCTCTTCTCTGAAAGAGAGCTATTGGAGCAAACGCTATTTAGGTGCTAAAAGAATGTAGTTTCTATAAAAAGGGCAAGCTGTGCGATTTTGATGCGGCTTGCTCTTTTTCTGCATGTAAAAGATTTGGTATAGTAGAAGCAGCACATTACATTGCAAAACCAAGCGTGTAGATGAATACTGTAAAGGAAGTTGAATAAATGCACACCCTTTTAATTGACATGGATTCTGTCATTTGTGATCTTATGACGGATTGGCATAACCAATATAACAAAGATTATTGCGACAGCTTATCGGTTGAAAAGTTAAAATGCTGGGAATCAGAAAAGTATGTAAAGCCGGAATGCGGCACAAAAATTTATGACTACCTCGATCAGCCGGGGCTTTTTTTACATTTAAAACCTCTGCCTCATGCTGTTGAGGTTCTTAAACGACTTTATGAAAGGTTTGCCATTTTAATTGTCACAAGCAGCCGTACCTATGCTTATACAGAAAAAGAGCAGTGGGTTGAAAAACACCTTCCGTTTATCGGAAAATACAATATCGTGTTTACACACCAAAAAGATAAAATATACGGAGACTTGCTATTTGATGATGCACCGCATAATTTGAAGGCTTTTCAAGCTACAGGTCGCCATGCTGTTGCCATGAGCTACCCGTATAACGAAGAAGTAAAGGTCCCTCGCGTGGACGATTGGCTTCAGTTTGAACAGTACGTAAATACTTATTTCAACGAATGTTGAGCTTAAAAAAACACGTGGACTTTGTCATCAGAGAATGAATGCAGTGCGTTTGTTAGCACAGCTATAAGCATAAAAAAACCGCCCAAAAGGCGGTTTTTGACGGATAGCCCCCTAAGGGCTATCCTCTTTTTATTTAAAAAAGATATAGTTTTTTAGTACTTATCAGCTGATGAGAAAAAGTCCATAATGGCATGGATAATTTCAACGGACTGAAAAGAGAACAATGATATGGCTGTTAATGAAAAGAAACCAATCATGGCCATACGTACAAGTAACATAGACTAATCGCCTCCCTGTTTTGAACTAAATGAACGCACCCAAAACAATTCGCTATCTGTCTTTGTTTGTACGACGTTTTCGCCAAGCAAAGGCAGCTCATTCACTGCGTGTAACAATAACAATGAATCTTCATCTTTATCTTAAAGACTAAGCGTATAGTTAGTATATCAAATGAAACTTTTTCTTCAAGGCTGTACTAGCGGTAAAAAAGGAAATAGTATGAAACGATGCGTTTTATCTTTATTTCATACAATTCAGTACCCTAATATTTATTATATTAAACCTTTTAAGAAAATTGCTACTATTATATCTTTTTTTATAAAAAAATATTGAGACATAGCTACATGCAGTAAACCTGCGTTCACCATCACAATGAAAAAAATCCGAACGATTCATCGTTCGGATCCTCTTTCAACTGAAATACTTTTGTTCCGGCCTTCCCCATTTTATCGACACGTACTGTAATACTCATTGACAATGTCTAAAATGGTTGGGTATTCTTCCACCCATGTAAAATTTGTTTTTTCATTTTCTTTTTTTACTGTTTCTTGTTCTGCACCTATCTTTTCCATTGTTCAATCTCTCCCTTTAACTGTTATATAACATTTATATTAAATTAACTTTGTTTTATAACAATTTTCAGAAAAAAGTTGGACAATGACGTATGAAAAAAAGTTATTGTGCCGATAAAATTTTCACATAATATGTACGAGTCCTCGGTCCATCAAACTCACAAAAATAAATTCCTTGCCACGTTCCTAGCAGCAGCTGCCCATCGTGAACGATTATATGCTGAGAGGAGCCGACCGTGCTCGCTTTGAGGTGCGCCGCCGTATTTCCTTCCATATGAAGATCTAACTTATGTTCCCAAGGATATACTTCATCGAAGCGTCGGATCATATCGGTTTTTACATCCGGATCCGCATTTTCATTAATTGTTATACCAGCGGTTGTATGAGGACAGTAAACAACTACAGCCCCTTCTTTTAACCCTTCTGTTCTTAGTACTGCCTGCACCTGACTCGTAACGTCGATCATTTCGTCACGCTTATTCGTTTTTAACGTAAATGAATGTAGCATATCATCACCTCTTTTCTTTACCATAACATATCTTTTCTATTCTTCCACATTTTTCGCATAACTCGTTTTTACATCGTAAACACTAAGCTCATTAATACAACAGGCGGTGAGTTTATTTATGCTCGATTCAAAATTTCAGCCCAATGCAGACTACACCGTTCAAACGTTTCTAAATTTGGTGGGTCAAAATACAGATGTTGGTTCCAAAAAATTATGGCTGTCTCCCACAAAATATATATGCATTATTTATCTCCAAGGATTAGTCGACGGAGAAAAACTTGATAATCTTACTCAGCATGTTGTTGAGACAAAAGCAAAAAGTGAAACGCAAACACTCGATGACATCGATTCGTTTATTTCTGTCATTAAAGACAAAGAAGTTTATACATACAAGCAAGCGATCTCGTGTTTTTTTAAAGGTCAGCCCCTGCTGTTTATTAGCGAAAGCACCACGGCATACTCATTAAATATGTCTATGACCAAACAGCGCTCTTTAAGTGAACCTACAACAGAAAAAGTAGTGCGTGGCCCTAAAATTGCTCTTATCGAAAACTTAGATGAAAACCTTGGTCTTTTAAGGCAGCGTTCTACCGAGGAAGAAATGGTTATTGAAGACATTTATATTGGAAATACAAAGGAACATCGAACAAGTATCGTTTTTCATAATAAACACTGTCAAACTCACATCGTGAATCAAGTCCGAGAGAAATTATTAGACATTCCTTTAGATAACATTCAAGACTCAGGAATGATTGAAGAATTTTTAGAAGAAGCACCTTACTCACCGTTCCCTCAAGTACAAAATACAGAAAGACCGGATCGTGTTCTCGCTGCGGTGAATGAAGGGCGAGTAGCCATTTTAGTAGATGGCTCTCCTTTTGCTCTTTTAGTGCCTACAACTTTCGATATGATTATGAAATCACCCGATGATTATTACGAAAGATGGATAGCCGGTTCATTGCTAAGATTACTAAGGTACTTGTCTATTTTTATTACCCTATTCTTTTCAGCTATTTATATTTCACTCGTTTCGTTTAACCAAGGCCTGCTTCCGACTGAGCTAGCTATTACGATTGCGGCCACACGAGAAAACGTTCCTTTTTCTCCTTTTATCGAAGCAGTGGTCATGGAAGTGACGCTTGAATTATTGCGCGAAGCCGGGCTGCGTCTCCCTACTCCTGTTGGACAAACAGTTGGACTTGTAGGCGGGGTTGTGATTGGTCAAGCAGCGGTGGAAGCCCATATCGTTAGCTCCGTTATGATTATTGTTGTATCTGTATCGGCAATTGCGTCCTTTACCGTTCCTCAGTACGGAATTGGCCTTTCGTTTCGAATTTTGCGTTTCGTATCTATGATGATTGCAGCAATCTTTGGGTTATATGGCGTTACCATGTTTTTTCTTGTTCTCGTCATTCATCTAACCAAGCTCGAAAGTTTTGGTATGGCTTACTTCAAACCGTTTTTTGCGTTAAATAAAAAAGCCTGGAAAGACTCTTATATTCGTCTGCCAAACAAAAGTCTAAAACAGTCTAAAAATAAATCGGAATAAAACTGACACAAGGAGGACCATATGGAACAATCACAGTCACAATCAAGCAAGCTTCTTTCAGACTTTTATGCCATTTCAATTATTTCTTCAACCATGCTGGGCGTCGGTTTATTAACACTGCCAAGCAGCATTACAAACCAGACAAATAATGCAGATGGATGGATTGTACTTATTATGGACGGCCTTTTGTTTATTGGAATTGTTCTTTTTTTAGTCTGGATGGTTAAGTATTTTACGATTAGCTGTATGTTTGATTTCTCGCAAGAAGTAACCGGCAAGTTGATTGGAAATATATTCAATTTTGCTATAGTCGTTTATTTCACATCTGTAGCAAGTTTTGAAGTAAGAGCTATGGCAGAAATGATTCATTTTTATTTACTGGAAACGATGCCCATTGAGTTAATTATCCTTTCGTTTATTTTGACAGGCGTCTATTTAATCACTGGCGGCATTGATTCTATCGGAAAAATAATGACGCTATGTTTCCCTGTAACGGTCATTATTCTTCTTATCTTATATCTTCTTAGTATTGGAATGGTCGATTTAAAAAACTTGCAGCCTGTGTTAGCTGATGGCTTCAGTCCGCTTCTTTCTGCTTTTACAACCGTCTCTGTCTCCTTTTTAGGGATTGAAACGATTGTATTTCTTCCAAAGCATATGAAAAACAAAAATCATTTACGAAAAGTTTCTATCATCGGATTTTCCATTCCTTTACTTTTATATATTATCACTTACGTATTAGTTGTCGGCGCGTTATCCGTCCCGGAAGTAAAAACAACCGTTTGGCCTACCATTGAATTTGTTCAGACGCATGAAGTAAAAGGAATTTTCTTTGAGAGGCTTGAATTATTTTTACTTATTGTCTGGCTTCTTCAGTTTTTTTTAACCTTTGTAATGTATTTCTTTTTAGCTGTTTCAGGATTTAAAAAGATTTTCAAAAACCGATCAACTACTAATATTATCTTTCTTGTGCCCGTTCTATTTATGAGCTCTTTAGCGCCCAAAACAGCAAGCGACGTGTCGAATTATTCAACTGTTCTAGGCTGGGCATTTTTAGTGACATTTTTAGTTATCCCTCTTTTTTTCAGCATGTTAATGAAAATAAAAAAGGTTGTGTTCAAATGACGAAAAAATGTCTTCCTGTCATAATGGCCATTTTTTTATTGTGCGGCTGCACAAATCATCGAAACATTGAACAACTTGCTCTTGTTATAGGAGTGGCAATGGATATTACATCGAAAATCGAACCAAAAACAGGAAAAAACCAGCTTGTGCTGACTCATCAAACGTTAACCGAAACGGAATCCGGAAATATGTCTTCTTCCATTCCATACAAAAACATTACAACAGCTGGTCCTACAATTCATGAAATTACGCGAAATATTTCGCTGAAATCTGATCCTATATACAGCCAGCATCAGCGAGCACTTTTAATAGGAGAAAAAGCGAGCAAGACCATCCCTCTTGATGCGCTTATCAATCAGTTTGTCCGTGACAATGAAATACGGCGCAGCAGCCTTGCGTTTGTTACAAAAGGCGATGCTAAAAACGTTTTAACGATTCAAGGAATGTCTGTACCGCCTGTAAACTTAATTTACGAACTTGTTTACAATAAATTCAAAACGAATAAAATTCTAAATCCCCTAACAATGGGAGAGCTATCGGCTAAGTTAAAAACCGATCAAAGCTTTTTAATACAGCGGCTTTCTAAAATAAAAAATAGCGTTGAAATAGACGGCGCGGCAATCATAAAAGATAAAAAAGCAAAATTCACCTTAACTCAGCACCAAGTGGAGGGTTTAACGTGGTTAACGGGGAATATTAAAGGCGGAATTATTTATGGCAAACACAGATCATACCCATTTTCCTATGAAATTGGAGATGTTCAGCAAGATGTGAAGACCCGCATTGATTCAAATCACTCCGTTCATTTTGACATCAACGTTCAAACAAGCGGCAGGCTATCAGAAGATTGGGAGACTTCAAAACAGGCTCTTGCCGCCTCTAATGTAAAGAACACCGAAAAAAAAATAGAAAAAATCATTCGAAAAGACGCAGAAAAAACACTCCGCTTATTGCAAAACAACTACAAAGCTGATGTGATTGACCTGCATGATTACGTGCGAATTCATCATCCTCATTTTTGGAAAAAACATCAGCATGAATGGGATGAAATTTTTAGCCAGTCGACCATCGACTATTATGTTCAGGTTCAAATTAAAGATTTTGGGACACAGGGCAGAGATTAGCTCTTATTACTCAACGCCAGCTTCAGTGAGCTCTTTTTTCTTTAGTTCCATAATCGTGAACTTATCGGTATAGTTTTTGCTGACGAACAGCTGGCGTTCATTGTCGTTATTAAAATAAAATTTTTTATTATCTTGATATTGAAAATTCACTTTCTTCTTTTTCATTTGTTTAATAAACGTTAAGTAGTCATTTGAATGAATGAGATACCTTTTAGGCTTATCGGATATTTGAACAACATCTTCACCCGAAGATTTTAATTTTACAATACTCCATGCAATGGGGAGAGGATTACCTTCTTGAAAGATCGTTTTGTGAAAAATGAGCACAAAGAAAGCAGCTGTAATAATTGAAATAAGAACAAGCTGTTTTTTCACCGTATATCATCCTTTCTTCACGTCTTTACTACGTTAAGTAATACGACAGGCGTATGAAAAAACCTGTTCATCCGCAAAGGTTGTGTAAAGAAATAATGCAAAATCAACAAAATATAACAGTTTGGTTACCTTTTGATTAAATAACATTACTTCTTTACAAATTTAGCTAATCACGTGATAGACTAAACTCAACATATTAAGTCAGGACTAAACTAAATGAGGTGTTGCGTATGACTACAATGCGGCTTCAATCATACTTAACAACAATGTTTCCAAATGTTCAAATGAAAAGACCTCTTTTTTATAACGCGCCCGCAGGTATCCGCTTTACCCTTACCAATCAAAAAGGCGTATGGGAACGAGAATACATGAAAAATGTGTACGCACGCGCTTATGAAATTTTTGAGACACTCCATGAAAAAAATGATGAGCTGTTACTTGTTTTCAAAGCGAATGCTGCACAGGATGATTTACTTTTAAAAAAGAAAAAAGAAACAGCTATTAAAAAATTCATTCGCTCTCGCCTGAAGAAACAAGAAGTTCAATCCGTAGCATTATTAAATAACGCTGAGTATATTATTGCCTGTAAAACAAATGATGTGAAAGAAAAGCTTCTTTTGCAATCAATTGCCAACCGCGATCTTCATATTCATCCGGCTATTGAAGAAGAGTGTTATATTGTGAATTTGAATAAAGAAACCATCTTCCACCTATACGACGAGCGCGGACTGGACATTGTATCGAACAATCAGTCTTCTCTTCAACTTCTTCAGCAAAAGTTTCACGACTGGATTCTAGATATTGATGCAGCTTGCTCTAAAAAAGTACAATAAAAAAAGCAATCATTCAGTAAAGGAATGATTGCTTTTTTATTAGGCTTGATGGACAGGAGACGCTTTTTTTAAAAACAGCCAGTTGATAAGAAAGAATAAGAAGCTTACGATAACCATTGTTCCGAATGTAAGTAACAGCGACCCGTTCGAAAGGCTTTTTATAAAATGAATAACCGGTTCTTTTGTCACTGGAATCGTAAACAGTAAAATTAAAACAGCACCGGTGATCATCCCTCCTGTTTGCCCGAATTTGTAAACGATACTGCCGAGCAAACACGATGCTGCTGTAATAAAAAAAATAAATACAGCGTCCGTTAAAAAGTGAACAGCGACAGTAGGGTCATGAAAGATAAAATCGCTCGCATAATAAAGCTGAACATTCATTAAATTGAAACTATTAATCACCTTTATTGAAATGCTCATGATGACAACATTGATAAGGGACATTACAATTGCAAATAAAGCAAAAACACAGGTCATCGTTAAAAGATATGCTTTACGAGTAGCTCCTAACTTTAAGCAAAAGGAGAAACTTTTTCGAATGATAATAAAACTTACAATACCTGAAAAGATGTACTGCGGCATACTTGTTACTAATAGAAGATGCTCATTCACCTGACTGAACACTAAAATATCTACTACAACAAAAGCTAACAGAATCGTCCAAAAGCGAATCATTAAATACTTTAGTTCAACGTAGAGCGAATAACTAATGGCGGCAAACTGTCCTTTCATTATGCTACACCTCCACGATTTGCTGTAAGATAAATCATAATATCCTGTACGTGAACAGCTTCTACATGAAATGAACTGTCGACAAGCTCTTCAGCATAAATATCTTCATTAAAGAGCACTATTTTTTTCTCTCCTCCGAATACTTGTTCATGGATTACTTGCTTTCCTTTTTCATATTCTTCAATTTGACTTTTAGGTCCTTTCACACTTACGCAGCGCTGCTGCAAATTTTCTGCCGTATCCTGAAGAATCAGCTTTCCTTTTTGCATAATGAGTACTTCTTCAAATAAATTACTTACCTCATCAATTAAATGCGTTGAAATAATGAACGTGCGTGGATATTCTTCATATTCATCCAATAAAAGCTCATAAAAACGCGCTCGCATCGCAGCATCAAGTCCAATATAAGGTTCATCAAAGATTGTGATGCTCGTTCGAGAAGATAGCCCAACAATAATTCCTAATGCTGATTCCATACCTTTAGATAATGCTTTCACTTTCATATTACAATCTAAATCGAACTCTTCCATAAGCCTCTCAGCAGCTTCTTCACTCCAGTAAGGATAAAAAAGTGACGCAATTTTTAGCACGTCTTTGACTTTTAATGTTTTTTTGAAATTTCCGCTTTCATTAATTAAGCAGATGTTTTGCAAAACAGAGCGGTTTTCAAATGGAGATTGATTTCCCACTTTTACCTCTCCTGTCGTAACTGGAATATGTCCTGCTACAATTTGCATCAGAGTCGTTTTGCCGGCTCCGTTTCTACCTAGCAACCCGTATATTTTATTTTGTGCTAGCGTAAGTGAAATGTCTTTTAACACTTGTTTAGACCCATAGCATTTATTTAACAGCTGCGCTTCTATATTCATTTTATTTCCCCCTTGTCTAACAGCTCTTTTAGCTCGTTTACCGTAATCCCCAAATGCTGTGCTTCTTTTTTCAGGGGAACGATAAAACGGTTATAAAATTCTTCTTTTCTTTGTGTAAGCAATACTTCTTTGGCGCCCGCACATACAAACATCCCTATCCCTCTCTTTTTATACAATATTCCGTGGTCAACTAGCTGATTAATTCCTTTAGCTGCCGTTGCAGGGTTAATGCGATACATTTTGGCAAATTCATTCGTAGACGGTACTCTTTCTTCTTCTGGAAAAGCATCATTCAAAATATTCTCTTCGATGGTTTCTTTGATTTGTTGGAAAATTGGTCGCTGATGATCTAGTGATTGTTTCATTTTGACTACCTCACTTAAGTGGTTCATTACTCATGTAACTAACTATATAACTGACTGGTTATTTTTTCAAGCGTTATTTCCAAAAAAAAGAAAAAAAGTCCGTCAGTTAGTTACTGACGGACTTTTTCATTTGACTGTTTAACCACTTGACCGTTCTTTTTACTAGCTCATCCTGCTGCTCTTTAGTGGAAATACTGGCTTTGTTGTCGCCTTTTTGTTTCCCGTACATTCCAAACTGTGCGTGATTAGCTCCTTTTACTTGGACCAGCTCCGTATTTTTTGAAAGTAAATGCTTGGTTTCTTTAATTTTTCCAGGCGTCGACAAACCATCTTTCTCACCGGTTAAAGACAAAATAGGATAAGTGGAAGTTGAAAAATTATTTTTATTCATCGGATACGATGCTAAAAGAACTAAGCCTTTTATTGAATCTTGATGATCATACGCATAAGAGGCTGCACTCACTCCTCCAAGGGAATGCCCTCCGATAAACCATGCGGAAATCTTCGGGTAGCTCTTCACAATATCCGTTGCTTTGTTTTGACTAAAAAAACTCATATTAAACGGAGAATCTACAACAGCAACAAGATATCCTTCATTTGCAATTTGCTGAGCATAATAGCCATATGCTAACGGCTCTACTTTAGCACCTTGATAAATAATATAGCCGGCTTTTATCTCTTTGTTCGTTTGAGGCTTGAATACGTAATAATCGTCTTTCTTCACTACTTTTTTCTCATCTACTAGTGAGTGAAGCTGCTTTGAAGGTTCATAATCAAAACCTGACCATATGACAAAAAAAGCCACGGTTACTGCAACAAGAACAGCAAGACCGACTCCTAATGTTTTTAACGTTTTTTTCATGTCACTCCCTCTTTCTGTTTTTTTACTATGTACTCTTTTTATATCTTTTAGACATTTTACATGTTTGTTTTAAAGATATACAAGAAAAAAGAGAGGTTCGATATGCCCAAAGCAGGACGCAGCAGAAGTGGCATAAACCATTCCATATACTCGAAGAAACAAAGAGAGAAAATTTAAAAGGCTGCTGCATGTAATAACGGGACAGCCTCATTAGCAGACAACCTTCACTAATGAATATCTCGTTTCTTAAACCTCCCTCCTCTAACTTCAGCAATAGCTGCTACAGCAAAAAAAGCAGATGGATCTATCTCATCGATAATCGCTTTTAGCTTTGCTTCTTCAAGCCTGGTAATAACACAAAAAATTACTTTTTTATCATCTCCCGTATACGCCCCTTCCCCATTTAAATACGTGACGCCTCTCCCTAAACGAGCAAGAATTGCTTCGCCAATTTGTTCATATTGTTCACTGATAATCCAAGCTGACTTAGACTCATCTAACCCTTGAATCACAATATCAATCGTTTTAAAAGCAATGAAGTAAGCCATTAAAGAATACATAGCGCGATCCCAGCCAAATACAAAACCGGCACTTCCCAAAATAAATAAATTAAAAAACATAATCGTCTCACCTACAGAGAAAGGCGTACGCTTATTAAATAAAATAGCTAATATCTCGGTGCCGTCTAGCGAACCTCCGTACCGAATAACAATTCCTACTCCCACACCGAGAACAATTCCGCCAAACACAGTGGCTAAAAGAGGATCACCTGTTAAGACCGGTAAGTCGTGAAAAATAGAGGTAGCAATGGATAGAATGATAACACCTAAAAGCGTAGATAGCGCAAATGTTTTTCCAATTTGCTTGTAGCCAATAAAAAAGAATGGAAGATTTAATACGAAGATATAAAAGCCGATTTGAACATCGGTTAAGTGGGATAAAATAATAGATATACCTACAATTCCACCGTCAATAACCTCATTAGGGACAAGAAAAAATTCTAGCCCGACGGCCATTAAAAGGGCTCCCACTAAAATAAACAGCATGCGCTTTACAATCATTTTAGCTGATAGCGAACGATGAACAACCTTTTTTATTTCATGATCCGTTTGCAGCACATAACTTCCCCTCCTTTTATGATAGAGACATCAACTACTAACCAAACCCTCTCTTTTAATATTATCACAAAATTCAAACTATTTACCTGCTCTTTTACAAAATTTCATCTAATGAAATAAATTATGCATATATTGGATAAAATTGTAGATGATAACAAGTGAATAAATGCCCGATCATGTTCAAAAGTGAATGCATGCCCACCACTTTTCATACGGGACTAACAGGACAAACTTAGATTAAAAGGAGAGTAAAACGTTATGAACCGTGTAAAGATTATTGCTGCTTCTTTACTCGCAGTTTTATTGCTAGCTTTTTCAGATAATTTCACTTCTGCAGCTGTGCAGGAGGCGATGATACGAGTTGTGCATGCGTCACCTGATGCACCTGAAGTAGATATATATGTGGACAATCAAAGCATCGTAGTCGGCGCATCGTTTAAAGATGTGACAGATTACCTTAAAGTACCTGCGGGGTCTCATAAAATAGAGGTATACGCCATAGGTACAAAAGGAAAAGAAAAACCTGTCATTTCCACTAATGTAACCGTCGAAGCAAACAAGGCCTATACTCTTGCTGCTATTAACCAAGTTGCACACTTAGAATTAAAAGTAGCTCAAGATGATATGAACGTAGCTAAAGGAAAGAGTAAAATTCGAATTGCTCACTTTTCTCCAGATGCTCCCGCTGTTAATGTAGGTATTAATCACGGCCCTACTTTGTTTAAAGACACTACCTTTAAACAAATGACAAATTATTCTGAAGTAGATGCCGGAACCTATGATTTAACCATCGCAACTAGTCAAGACAATAAAAAAGTACTGGACATTCCAAACCTTAATTTAGAAGCTAACACGGTCTACACAGTGCTCGCTATTAACAAAGCCGACAGTCTTGAAACGCTTTTATTAAAAGATAATACGGCTATGCCTTCCGAAATGCCAAAAACAGGTATGGGCGGTGCTTCACAGGATAATTATAATTCAATTGTGCCAGTTCTTACTTTATTAGGAATTGGAGCGGTCGCTATATTTGTTGTTCGTCGTCACAGAGGATACGAAAGCGAATGAAATGGATAGGAGGGGTTTTCACCTTTTCTTTTATACTATTCATGAGCAGCTGGTTTGCCCAACCAGCAATTGCAAACGGCTCGACGGATTTTGTTGTGAAGATGGCTGAAACAAAATCGGCTCAATCCTTGACATCTTCAGGAAATGCTTCTACGCCTCTTCCATCTCAGCTTATTATTCCGAAGCTTCATATTAAGGCTTTCATAAAAGGAATGGGCCTTACTAACCAAGGTGAAATGAGCGTTCCTGATAATGGTCATGATGTAGCTTGGTTTAAGCTTGGAGCAAGACCCGGAGAAGAAGGAAATGCGGTCATTGCAGGACATGTTGATGATCAAAAAGGACCCGCTATCTTCTATCATCTCGACAAGCTCACAAAAGGAGATGAAATTTTTGTAACCGATCAGCAAGGGGATCAGCTGACCTTTGTTGTTACCAATAAAGCTTCTTATCCCCGAGATTCTGCTCCTATCAGAGAGATTTTCGGTCCAACTTTTCAACACCAGCTTAATTTAATCACCTGTACGGGAACGTTTGATCATAAACAGAAAACTCATGAGCGAAGGCTCGTTATTTATACAAGCCTTCGCCCGGAAAAAACAGCCGATGTTTCTCACTAAACATCGGCGTTTATTACTTTTAATTATATACTGGTTCGTTTTATTTAAATATTTACACAGCCTTAATATGAACACAACATCTCACTAGTAAACTAATGCATGACCCCTCAATAAAAAGGAGTTTTGATATGAGACGAAAATGGTGGTTTGTAAGCTCACTCACTCTTTGTTTATGCGGCATTTTTATGTTTATACATACGCAGGCAGCTTCTATTCAAGCAGAAAAAGTAGCCATTATTGCTCATCGAGGCGCATCAGGGTATGAGCCAGAGCATACGATGCAATCTTATCTCGCGGCCGTCCAGCAAAAAGCGGATTACATTGAACTTGATCTTCACATGTCTAAAGATCAGCAGCTTGTAGCAATTCATGACTACAAAGTTGACCGAACAACAAATGGAACAGGATATGTAAAACAATATACAGTGAAGCAGCTTCAGCGTTTGAACGCAGGAAAAGGTAATAAAAAAGCCGTCATTCCAACTTTAGAAGAAATATTCCGTACGTTTGGCAATCGAACAAACTATTATATTGAAACAAAATCTCCTCATGAATATCCAGGTATGGAAAAGGAATTGTTGACGTTGATGGCTAAGTACAACATTCATACCAATCACGTCATTGTACAATCATTTAGTCCTGAAAGCTTAAAAACCGTCCATCGATACCGACCTACTATGAAACTAATTCAACTGATTCGTTCTAAGCAAACCAATATGTTAACAGATCAGCAGTTCAGACAAATCAAAACGTACGCGAACGGCATCGGTCCGAACGCAAACACGCTGACAAAACCATATGTACAAAAAGCTCGCTCGTACGATTTAGACGTTCATCCTTATACAGTAAATGACGAAAAACAAATGAGAACGCTTATCGAGTGGGGCGTAACCGGTATGTTTACTAATTACCCGGATCGTCTTTATAACGTGCTTCATAATAAATAAACACTTGCCGCGGCAAGTGTTTATTCTTTATACATCTCTTCTATTCGCTCTCCACAAGTACAGGCTAATTAATGCTATGGCATAAAGCAAAGCCCAGCCAAACACCAAAAATTTGTTTAATCCTTCGTTAATAAATTGAATGATTGCAGATACGGGGGGCAATACATACAGCAGCAGTCCGCCTCCTTGATACGGAAATGAGACGCCTGCCGCGGCAAGCGTAACGATTAAAATAAATAGAGGTCCAAACCATGATAAGCTGCCTTCTCTTACAACATCTCTTGTAAAAACAAGACCTATGCTCATACCAAGCAAACTAAACGTCCAGTGAATAATAAACCCAAACACCATTTGCTTAGTGGATATATCCACTTCAAACATATCAAGCAGCACGGGATAAGCAATAGAAACCGCTGATAAAAACGTAAACAGCAGCATACAGGTAATAAGCTTGCTCATAAAGTACTTGTTCTTTTTCCCTACATGAAGTTTTGTAATAACTTCTTGACTGGAATCTTCTGCGTGAAACAGCGACATCGTAAACCAAGTGGTTAGAAAAAAGAGGAAAAGTGCCGTATTAAAAAAGCTATCAAGCACCGGGTTCGGTCTATATGTATAGTTCATACACAGCGAAATAATATAAAGTGCAAGCGGCGGAATATATCGATACGATTTAATGTATGTAATAAAATGATAGCGAATCAATGCACCCATCTTAAATTTCTTCCCTTTCCATATGATATAGCTTTACAACTTCAGCTTGAACAGCAAGCAATTCTGCAAGAAACTCATTTACATATTTTTTATCTATATAAAAAATCCAGTAGTTTCCGTGCTGTTCAATTTTTGTGCACTTTTCTTTTAATAAACGAAGCGGCTTATTGAGAATGACATTTGCCTCAATAACCGTTAAATGCTCAATGAGTTGAACGCGCTCATTTTTTAAAATGCGCTGTGAGCCAATGGTGATAACACGATCGGCTACAGCATGAATGAGCCTTTCTTCATGACACGTAAATACAATGGTCATCCCTCGTTCTTTGAGCTTTGTAAAAATCCGTTCTACTTCTAGCTGAGCACGAGCATCTAATCCTGATAGAGGTTCATCAAGCAATAGCAGCTTAGAAGAACTCAGCAGTGCTTGCATCATGTTGACTTTTTGCTTCATTCCTTTTGAAAAAGAAATGATTTCTTCATGTCTAAACTCTACCATTTCGAAAGTTTCGAGCAGTTCTTCAATTCTAGAGCTGCGCTTTTTCTTAGATAATCCTTGAATTCGCCCCATGTGCTGCAGATAACCTGCTAGCGTAAAACGCAGCTCCTGAGGAAATTGTTCCACCACAAATCCAGGCGTACCGGTTTCTTTATGAAGGTGAATTGTCCCTTTAGTCGGTTTAGATAATCCGCCAATTAGCTTTAAAAACGTACTTTTTCCCGCACCGTTTTTTCCAACAATCGCGACAGTCTCTCCTTTATAAAGGGTCGTGTGAATGTTTTCTAATACGGTATGTTTTTTGTATACTTTTGCAACATTTTTTAATTCAATCAGTTTTTCCATCTGCTGCCTCGCCTCTCCATAATCCTATATGTTAAATCATAGCATATTTATGGGAAATGTGCTTCCATCTCTATACGTTTCAGCTAAATTTTTCCCGCACAAAAAAGCCTTTGATATGATCAAAGGCTTTTCATACACAATACCATATGCTCTTCATCGATAAATTCACCATCTACTTGAAGAGCTCTTTTTTCATACGCATAAGAAGTAAAACCGAGGCTTTTGTATAGGACTTTTGCTCCTTCATTTTTAGCAGCGACGACCAGGTAGATTTGCAAAACATTTGTTTTTGAAAAAGCTTGTTCAACAGCGGTTTTTAACAGCTTCTTTCCAAGACCTTTCCCCCTTGCTTCAGGGGCTACGTACATCCCCCAAATATCTCCTTTATGCTGAACTTTTAAAGGCTTTTGCTGCTGAAACCCTACGATCCCCACAAGCTGTTTTTCTATAAAAGCTCCTACTACAAATTCTGATTGACTGCTTGGAAAATAATTTCGGATGTCAGCAATTTCTTTTTCATATTCTTCTTCATAACTTAAAATAAAACTTTCGGGATGATCTTTTAAAGCACGAAGACGGAGTTCAAAGTACGCGTCAGCGTCTTCTTTTACCAACAATCGTATATTCATTTTTTCACCTTAGTTTCTTATGTTTTAATTAGCTATTAAGGGTTGTACACGCTAAATACTTCATTCCACCGATACAGCTCATAATAATTTTCCGGCAGGTCTAAGCCTGAAATAAGTACCTTATCATTTTTCGTGTCTTTTACGCGTGTTAAAAGATTTGCTTGTTTTCGATTTGTGCGAATCCACATCGTTTGATTCGTTGCTTTATGATAAACAGGCGCATAATCTCCTAAGCCTTTTTGTGGAAATGTGAACTGACTTTGCTTATTGGTCTTTACGTTCATGCTATACAAAAAAGGCAGTGGCCTCTTTTTTTCATCATTCGACCACCCTGCTTCGGGCACACGTGAAATGATGATGTTATCTTTTTCTGTCCAAGTAAAATCCCAATCTGCGAAGCCTTTTGGAGTAAACACATGTTCTTTAAAAACCGGCATCTCTTTTAAAGTGAACTTTTTATTTTCAGTGGCAAACCTTCCTTCCCCATTAATAAATGCCAGTACTGACTCTTCATTACTCCACTTAAACCAATTGGGTACATTAAGCATATCTCCCACTACTTGAAAAGCTTTCCCTTCTTTTGTAATGATGCACAGCTTATTTGCATCTGCAGACATCGAAGCCGTTGGAATAGCAATAAAACTAATCCATTGACCGTTAGGAGACCATTTGAAGCTGCTTGTTGTATAGGCAAAAAATGAATCATTTTCTGCTGGCAGCGTCGTAAAAGCCTCCACTTTTTTTACGTCTAACCCTGCATATTTGCTCACTGTATATAGCTTTACCGGTCCCCATCCAGTCGGCGCCAGCGCAGCAGCTGACGTAATTAAAAATCGATCTCCTTCTGGAAACCATGAAAACTGATCAACTCCTACGGCTACACGCTTCTTTTCATGCGTTTTAACGTTGTAATATACTAAGATTCCATTCGAAATATACGCAAGTTCCTCAGCAACCGGTGACCATTGATAATGAGTCACATCATGTTCAACAAGTAACGGCTTTCCTTTTAACGGTGCAATCATTAAAGAATCATTTTCTGCATAAGCAACTATATCTCCATGTGATGACCATTGAGGCATAGAGGCATGACGGGCATAGGATAACTGCCTTTCGGTACCGTTATCATATACCCATAGGTTTCCTTGCCGTATAAAACTGACTTTCACTGTATTGGCAGCATTTATTTGCATAGGGAACAACATAAGAAAAAGCAGACATAACGCTATTTTTTTCACCATGTTCACTCCTGTCTTTTTTTATAGCGTTACACAAATCTCCTCATCTCATCACATTTTTGAAAAAATAAAAGAGGTTGAGACATAACGAAATGAATTTAATCGAAAGACGAACAAATGGGATACATGAGCTGAACCTCTTGTGACACCGCAGTTGATTTCCGTGCAAGACTTCGTCTAGCCCTCCAGTCAACTGCTAGAAGCAACGAAATAGATGAAATCTCCGTTCACCATAACAAAAAAAACAAACCACTAATCAAATATTTTGATTAATGGTTCGTTTTTCACTTCGGCTAAACTACTTTTGTCCCAGCCTCTTTTAAAAAAATAAAAAAGCGCAGCGAATAGCTGCGCTTTTTGTATATTATGATTTTGACTTAGATTTTGGTGATGGCTTTGTTTTAGCTTGTGCTGTATTATTAGCCGCATCTTTTTCTTTTAATAAACTCATACGTTTTTTCAAGTAGTAACCTTGTCCAATTCCGAATAAGTTACCAATTACCCAATATAATGCAAGAGCAGATGGAAGTGAAATTCCCGCTACTAAGATGAAGATTGGCATAATGTTCATCATCATTTTCATTGGAGGTTGAATTTCATCCGTCATACTTACACGAATTTGTAAGAATGTCGTAATCGCTGCAACTACCGGTAAAATGAAGTAAGGATCTGGCTTTCCTAAACTTACCCATAAGAATGAATGCTGCGCAATTTCATGCGTTCGTGCAATGGCATTATAAAATGCGATAATAATAGGCATTTGAATAAAGATTGGCAAACATCCGCCAACCGGATTAATTTTATGCGTTTGGTAAAGCTGCATCATTTCTTTTTGCTGCTTTTGCTGTGTTTCAGGATCTTTTTTACCAGCATATTTCTTTTGAATCTTTTCCATCTCTGGACGAAGTGCTTGCATAGCCATCGTGCTCTTTTGCTGTTTTAAAATAAGTGGCAATAGAACTAAACGAATGATAACTGTCGCAATAATAATAGACAGACCATAGCTTCCGCCTGCCCACTCAGCAATTTTCGTTAATGCCATAGATAAAGGGTAAACAAAATAATGATCCCAGAATCCGCCGCTTGTAGCCGTGACCGGTGTTTTTGTACTGCTACAGCCGGCTAGAGCTAAAAGAAGCGCTCCCATTAAACCAAGCAATAATAATTTTTTATTTCTTTTCATATTCTTTCCTCCTAATAATGACTAAATGTATGAAGTGTTTTTCAGAAGGAAAGGATCTTCTTCATCATTATTCTTCTCTTTAACTGGTGTTTTTCTATACACATGTATAAATACATTTCGTCTTTTCCATATTGTTAATACTGAAGGGTCAATCCCTGCATTCACATGGTCGGTGACAGGTTCCGCATGAAAAGCCGTAAACCTAGCTTCACGAAGCATATAATAACAAAGGATGTATAAAACGAAAGCAGATAAATACGGCGCATATAGAAAAAGATCGTGATAAAATTCCATGTGCCAGCTCTCTTTCTGACTATAATAGTACAATCCAATATATGTAGTGTAGCATTTACGTTCCTGTTACACAACATCAACTTATCTCTTTGGCTGTTCTACGTATTACTTTTTAAAAAGTTTCATATTTACGACACAAAATTTGCTCACCATAAAATATGATGAGCAAATCTAATACCATTCTTTATTCTCGTATGCTTACCGCTGCTTCTCAGTCTTCTTTTAGTTTCATGAACCACGTAACGCCGAATGCTACACCTACAGAAATAATCATGCCGATTATATAGTGAATTAAATTGCTCATACCAAGCGGTGCAGCAATGGCCATCATTGGAATACCTGTGAGTCCGTAGGCATTGGCTACTACGTGCATAAGTACAACATAGCCTCCTCCGGCTGCTCCGCCTATAGCCGCCGCAATAAATGGCTTGCGAAGTCTTAAGTTGACGCCGAAAATAATCGGTTCTGTAATTCCTAAGAAGGAAGAAATAGCCGCTGGAATCGCAATTTTTTTCGTTTTGGCATTTTTCGTCTTAAAGTAAACAGCCAGCCCTGCTCCTCCTTGCGCCACATTCGCGCAGGCCCAAATAGGAAGTAAGAAGTTAACGCCAATCTTCGGATTAGCAAGCAGTCCTGCTTCAATAGCATGAAAACTGTGCTGCAAGCCTGTCAATACAATGGTGGAATATAAGCCACCAAACAAAATTCCTGCAAACACTCCGGCTACATCGTATAGAGACTGAAGGCTGATCGAAATTAAATCTCCAATATAGCGACCGAAAGGACCAATAAACACAAGTGACACAAAGCCTGTGATAATAACAGTTAAAAAAGGCGTAACAAGTAAATCAACCGAATTCGGCACAATTTTCCGGAGTCCCTTTTCAATTTTGCTCATGACGTAGATAGCCAATAAAATCGGAACGACCGTACCTTGATAGCCAATCAGCGGAATACTTAAGCCAAACAAATCCATATATTCTGGCTTAGCATCTGCTAATGTCCACGGATTTAATAACATCGGATGCGTTAAGATCCCGCCGATAACCGCTCCCAGATAAGGATTTGAACCAAATTCTTTTGCAGCTGAAAACCCGATTAAAATCGGTAAAATGATAAATGCTGCGCCTGAGAACATATCCAACAACACAAACAACGCGCTATCTTTTGAGACCCAGTGGAACGCTTTCATCATCCCGAGCAGTCCCATTAGTAAACCACTGGCTACAATGGCTGGAATAATCGGAACAAAAATATTGGAAAGCATGCGGGCAAAACGGGCAAATGGGTTCATTTTCTTTTTCATTTCTTCTTGATGATCCACTGGGGCAGCAGCCTCGTCAGCACCTAATTCTTTCACAAAAGCAGCGTGGATTTTATTAACGAGACCGGTTCCAAAAATGATTTGAAACTGTCCTGAATTTGAAAAAGCCCCTTTTACATCTTCTATTTCATCTAAACCGTTTTGATCGATTTTGCTTTCATCTCGAATAACTAGGCGCAAACGCGTAGCACAGTGCTGCGCACTAGCAATATTTTCTTTTCCTCCTAAAAGCGGAACAAGTTTTTTAGCAATTTCTTTTACGTCCATCTTACTTCCTCCTTTTTGTATGTCATAAAAAAAGCAAGACCTAAAACACGCTTATAAAAGACACACTTGTCCTTCATGCGCATTCTAGGTCTTGCCTGCTTTACCAGTCACAATCCCGATTATTCAATTAATACGCTTTCATTGTACTCAAAGCAACAATATTCGTCAATGTTTTTTTCTATATTCTTTGCTCTATTCGGCAAATGTGAAGCGTAATGTATCCTAGCTCCGCTTCTGGAAAATTAATTTCGTACTCATCTTTGACAAATTGCTTTATCGTTTCAGCACACTGATACGATTTTTTATATTTGACTTTTAATACGTCGAGCATCTCTTCATCCATTTCATGAAAAGGTTCATTTTGCGCTAAACGGTTTAACGCAAAGCGCAAGTGAGTCAGCAGCCGCTGATAGGACATGCTGTTTTCATCAATCTCCGTATTCAGCTCTTTTTTTATAATCGTAACCATTTCATTAATAATCGTTGTATTCATCATGAGCTGCTGCATTCCCGGTGAATTCAGTTTCGCCGTATGAATATGAAGCGCAATATATCCCGCTTCGTCAACCGGCATCGTGATATCTAATCTCTTTTTGATATGCTGAAGAGCCCATACTCCTATTGCATACTCAGGCTGATAGAGAGATTTAATTTCATTAAGCAATTTATTTTGGATGGAAATACCGCGGGCTATCCTTTCAACAGCAAAAGATAAATGATCGCTCAAAGCAATATGCACATGATGACTTAACGTAGCAGAAAGCTGCTGCTCAGCATAAGAAATGATTTCTTCCGCCACTTGAATATGCTCTTCAGGAAGGTTTTTTAATAGTTCCTGAAACTTTTCCTGTTCTTCTTTCATGACAAAGACTTTCTCCACTTTTGCAGCATTAATAAGATCATTTTTACCTTTTTGAAAAGCAATACCGGGACCCATCGCAATTTTTTCAACTCCGCCTTCCTTAAAGACAACGGCGTTGTTATTTAACACTTTTAAAATCTTCAAATGCGCTCTCCTTTCTTAAAGGAAAAGGCCTTGCTTATTACTTCATCGTTACTTTTGCACAAGCCGTTTCGCCTTTTTGAACCGTCCCTTGAGCCAAAATTTCGAAACTTTCACTTGCATCACTGTTTGTAATAACGATTGGTGTGATAATGCTTTTCGCTTTTTCTTGAATAAGCGCTAAATCAAATGTGATAAGAGGTGTTCCTACACTTACTTTGTCACCTTGTGCCACGTGAGCTTCGAATCCTTCGCCTTCCATCGCCACTGTTTCAAGGCCGATATGTATTAATACTTCCGTACCGGCTTCTGTTTTTAAGCCTACCGCGTGTTTTGTATGGAAAAGCTGAACGACTTCCCCAGCAACAGGTGAAACAACTTGTCCTTCTGAAGGTTCGATTGCAAAACCGTCTCCCATCATCTTCTGTGCGAACACTGGATCTGGCACTTCGCTTATTGGCAGGATATTACCTGAAAGCGGAGCTAGAACGGTTGTTTCTTTTGATTTTGTCTTATTACCAAATAATTTTTTAAACATCTCAATCACCCTTTTTTAGATTGTACTTGTAGCATACCCCAATGATTCTGCAGAAAAACTTCCCCTATCCCGATGTTACGTTAACATGGTCATTATTTAACCATGCTTTTTTTGTCTTGTAAATAAAAATGTATAATCGTTTTTATAAGAAGTACGTTCTCTACGCTGCATTTTATGTAACCCTTTACATATTTTCCGAAGGCGGGATATTGAATTTTAAACCTAAAAAAAGCCCTTTTAAAGGGCTTTTGACATTAGAACGTTGATGCAACTTCTTTTGCTTTTTCAGATGCTTTTGCTAGAATATTGTCTGCTTCTGCTGGTGTGTAAGCCATGCCTTCTGCAACAACCAGTTGGAAATCTTGAACACCAATAAAGCTCATCACTGTACGTAAATAGCTTTGAGTAAATTCTAGCTCTGCCGCAGGGCCTTCTGAATACACTCCTCCACGAGCTTCTAGTAATACTACTTTTTTATCTGAAGCTAATCCTACTGGACCATTTTCAGTATATTTAAACGTTTTTCCTGCAATTAAAATGTTATCAATATATGCTTTCATTAGTGGAGGGAAGCTTAAGTTCCACATTGGAGCTGAGAAAATAACTTTGTCAGCTTGTAAAAACTGCTCTACTAATTCACCCATACGCGTTACTTTTTCTAATTCAACGGTTGATAATTCTTCACCAGCTCCAGCTTTTCCCCATGCCGCTAAAACATCTCCATCAATGAATGGAACTGTTTCTTTATACAGATCAAGCGTTGTCACTGTATCAGTCGGGTTTGCTGTTTTATACTCATCTAAGAAAACCTGTGCTAAACGAGTTGAAAATGATGCTTCATCAACCTGCGGATTTACTTTTACATATAATACATTTGCCATAAATGTCATCTCCTAAAAAGTGTCTATTATCATTAGTTCGAGATATTACTAAACAAATTATCTTTAATTCGAGATTTATTATATAACGCCATTTTTTATGCGTCAACCTTTTCGCACAAAAAAACTCCGCAAGCGGAGTTTTATACACATTGAAATTCTCGAATTTGATTTACATCTACCCCAGCATACACCCAGAAAGATCCTGTCCAGCGATATCCTGCAACTGAGCGTCTGCCTACAAAGGTTGGGTAAAACCAGTAAGGTCGACCATTTCTCGGCCATATATAGGTATATCGGTATAAGCATCCTGAAATAGCGCCTGGATCAACAGCATAAAGCGATGGACCTCCTGAACCTAGCTTTGGTGTAGGTGTAAAAGCTGGCGGTGGACTTGAAGGCGGCTGCGCTCCTCCCTGCGGGGGAAACCCTTGGCCCCCTCCTCCAGGTGGTGGCGGTGGAAACCCTTGACCTCCTCCTCCAGGTGGCGGTGGCGGAAATCCTTGGCCTCCTCCAGGTGGAAACGATGGAAACCCTTGACCTCCTCCAGGTGGAAACAAATTTTGAAAACGTGGATCGTATTGATATGGATACATACGCACTCCCCCTTTATAATGCTTGCTACGTTACAATATGCATCATAATGAAGATAGGTGAATGTCTACTTTTACCTTCTATAGACTAATTGTACGTGTCAAACTTGATGAGCTCAAAGGGGAGCCTTACCGGAGGAAATAATAAATCCAACACGGAAACTACTTGCGTGTTGGATCTGCTTGCGGGAAATATTTTTCAATAAAATTATACAGCCAAAATACGGTAATCAAAATAGGAGCTATTAGAAAAGGATGTTGAACCCACATTTTTACCAGTACCTTTTCAAATGACGGAATCGATTTTAACACTTGAAATAACGAGCTTCCGCTAAAAATAACGCTCGTTCCTATCAATAAAAAAGATAGCCAGTTAAATTGATCCATCCACATGCTCATAGAGATATAAAAACTAACACCTGTTCCTATGCCCCCCATTATTCCGCTTAAAATACTTTTTACCGAAAAAGGAATCCCTACAAACCATCCAGCTCCTAGTCCTGCACACCCTGCTAAAATGCTAGAAAAAAGCAGCGGCTGCTCAAGCCAGAGACATGCATTCACTCCCACCACTAAGGTGACATGTATTCCTACGTGAAGGGAAATTCTTTTGCCAACAGGCTCTGAAACATAATGATAGTAGCGCCCGCTATAAAAAATTGTCCACCATAATAATAAAAATGCTATCACACTTGCCCCTATAATCATAAACACACCTCTCTACGTTATGATTCTATTAATCTCTATCTATTATTTTCCTAATATCCTGTGTCTCTTATTCGTTAATCTATCCGTATACCTTCTATACATTCGTTCATCAGCAAGAAAGTAGAATATAACTGTATTCTTGTCTCAACTGTTTACTCGTGGGAGTGCTAAGAAGTTGAATGTCTGCATGTAGAAAAAGATAGTATAGAGCACTTTCTCTTATCTTTACTATTATTCATATGTATAGCTTGCTAGATTTAGTCCTCGCAGTTTAGAATTTTTCAGTCGTTCATATGAAACTATTTGCCCTTTCTTTCGTTATATATATACACGTTTCTTTATCTTTTCACGTGCAAAAAAAGATGAATTCCTATAATATGTTTTCATATTAACCTTTAAGGAGATAAAGAAGATGAATTGAATAAATCCCTGCAAATAGAGTTTTTAGAAAAAAAGAAATTGTTATCATTTCTCCTATTTATGTTATAGAATAATTCATGTATAATAAAAGGCTGTATGGTAACGCAGCTTGCGACATATCTTTTCTTACTTTTAGCAAGTCTATATTCAAAGCAAAAACTGCAAAGTGGGGTTAGTGCGACTCTTCATTAATCGACTTTGCATTAAAAACCAGCATTTTTCTTTTATCATAAAGAAAGAATGAGATTTAATAGTGACAGGTGAATAATATGGGTGAAAATCAAAGAAATGTTAGTAGATTTGACTGGAACTTGGCTTTCCTAATCTTCCTATTGTTTTGCGTAAGCGTTGTGGCAATCCATAGTGCTGAAAAAATTGGGCAGTATGATAAGAACTTCGTAGCGCAACAAGTTGTGTTTTATATAATCGGAATGGTGATTATAGGGTTTATCATGCGTTTTGACTCCGATCAGCTTCAAAAGCTAACGTGGGTTTTTTATGGATTTGGGAACTTTTTATTACTTCTTTTACTAGTGGCTCCGTCAAGCATTGCCAGAGAAATTAACGGGGCAAAAAGTTGGTTCACACTTCCCGGCTTTTCGTTACAGCCATCAGAGTTTATGAAAGTGTTTTTGATTATCACACTGAGTACGGTCATTGTTAAACACAATGAAAAATATCGTATCCGGACAGTAAGAGAAGACTTTTTACTGCTTGGTAAACTGGGTGCTGTACTTGCTTTACCTTTATTATTAATTATGCAGCAGCCTGACTTAGGTACCGCTCTTGTGTTCTTAGCAATCACGATCGGACTTGTATTTGTTTCAGGCGTAAGCTGGAAAATCATCGCGCCTGCATTTTTAGGTATTACGGCGGTTGGTTCTGTCATTTTGGGACTTGTTGTTTATGCACCTAACCTATTAGAAAAGTATCTAGGGGTTAAGCAATACCAATTTGGACGTATTTATTCTTGGCTTGATCCTGAGTCATATAGTTCGGGAGAGGGCTATCATTTAAAGAAATCGTTAGATGCAATTGGATCAGGAATGGTAAACGGTAAAGGAATCGGAAATGGAGTTGTCTATTTGCCAGAGGGACAGACCGACTTTATTTTTGCGGTTATTGGAGAAGAGTTTGGCTTTATAGGCGCCAGCATTGTTATTAGTCTTTTCTTCGTACTCGTTTATTACTTGATCAAGCTAGGCCTTGAAACAAAAAATGAATTCAATTCTTACTTATGTGTAGGCGTTATTTCAATGCTTACGTTCCACGTATTTCAAAATATCGGTATGACCATTCAAGTCTTGCCTATTACCGGAATTCCACTTCCTTTTATTTCATATGGAGGTAGTTCACTGATGGGGAACATGTTTGCAATGGGTCTGATGTTTGGAATCTCATGGCATCATAAACGCTATATGTTTGGAAATGATTAAAGAGAGACGATGGTCTCTCTTTTTTCTTTTATCTCCCTATTAAGCATGCTACAACGAAGAAAACGTTTCCAAATCCTGTTTTAAAAGGAGTGGATATGCATGCTTGATTACCAATATCGGCGCAAAGCCTATGCTATTTTGTTAAAACAGACATCCGTACCCTCATCTACAACTTCTTTTTCCACCTGGCTCATACAGCTACTAAAACGAAACAAGTAAAAAAGGTGTGCTACTGCACACCTTTTATTTGTTCGACAGCGACGTTATGCCAATTTGCCTTACAATTTTTTTACTGTCTTCATTTAATCCTTTTACAATAACCTTTTTATTCAATCGCTCATATTTATCGATAATTTTTGAGATGCCGATCACGGCCGATTGATCCCATATATGAGAAGAACTAAAATCAATAATGATGGTATCCGGGTCTGTTTCATACTGAAATTCATCCATGAAGAAGCTGATAGTAGCAAAAAATAATTGCCCTGAAACCCTGTATTGCTTCATATTGCCTTCTGTTTGTGAAGTTGTTTTGATTTTAGCCATCTTCCAGCCAAATACAATCGTACTTAAAACAATACCTACCATTACTCCTAATGCTAAGTTATGTGCAAACAATACGATAACCACCGTAACAACCATTACAATGGCATCCGATAGTGGATATTTCGTTAAGTCTTTAAGGGACTGCCAATCAAATGTACCGGCAGCTACCATAAACATAACGCCTACAAGAGCAGCCATTGGAATCTGTTTAACAACATCGCCAAGCACCATAATTAAGAACAATAAAAAGACTCCGGCCACTAAGGTAGATAGCCTTCCACGTCCCCCTGATTTTACATTAATCATAGATTGTCCAATCATGGCACAGCCAGCCATTCCTCCAAAGAAACCTGTTACAATATTAGCGATGCCTTGACCGCGCGCTTCTTTATTTTTATTCGAAGGCGTATCTGTAATTTCGTCCAGCACCGTTGCCGTTAGCATAGATTCAAGTAGGCCTACAATCGCTAAAGGAAGCGAATAAGGTAAAATGATAAGCAGTGTCTCCACTGATAAATCAACCTTTGGAAAGTGAAGAACCGGAAGCGAACGCGTAATATTCCCCATATCTCCTACCGTTTTTAAATCTAAATGAAAGACAATCGCTACAATCGTCATCAAGACAATGGCAACAAGCGGAGATGGTATTGCTTTGGTCATGAGCGGAAACAAATAGACGATGAGCAGCGTTCCGGCTACCATTGCGTACATCATCCAATTTGCTCCTTGAAAATGGGGAAGCTGTGCTGTAAAAATTAAAATACCTAGCGCATTTACAAATCCAATCATAACTGTTTGAGGAAGAAATGATAAAAACCTTCCTACTTTCAAAACACCAAGTAAAATTTGAATAATTCCGGTTAAAACAGTAGCTGCAAATAAATACTCAATGCCGTGATCTTTGACTAAGTCAATCATCAATAAAGACATTGCTCCTGTTGCAGCTGAAATCATAGCTGGTCTTCCGCCTGTAAAAGCAATCACAATTGCCATACAAAAAGATGCATACAGGCCAACCATGGGATCGACACCGGCGATAATGGAAAAAGCAAGGGCTTCTGGAATAAGCGCAAGAGCAACTGTCATCCCAGACAAAATATCTGCTCGAACGTTTGAAAACCACTGCTGTTTAATACTTGCCATCATGATGGTTGATCACCTCTTATGAATTTTTTATACGATTTTCGACTTTCACGAAAATCAAAGCCGTTTTTAACGTATCAAATCGTACCATACAATTTCCCGTTTGGAAACAATTAATTTTCACAAATAAAAAGGCGAGAAGCTTGATTGCTTCTCGCCTTTTTATTTGTTACGCCGCAGCATTTCGCTGCCATTCAGCAAATAAACGAAATGAAATTATGTTCATTCATTAATTGCTGCTTCAAGCGCAACAACAATCATATCGTTAAACGTCGTTTGACGCTCTTCTGACGTTGTTTCTTCACCAGTAAAAATGTGATCACTTACTGTTAAAACCGATAAAGCATTACGGCCGTATTTAGCGGCTAGGGTATACAAAGCCGTTGTTTCCATTTCAACTGCCAATACGCCGTGAGCTGCCAATTTTTCTAGCTGGCCGTCTTCATTGTAAAATTGATCAGATGTAAATACACTTCCTACTTTTAACTGAAGGCCTTTTTCAACACCTGCATCGTAAGCGCGCTTTAATAAATCAAAGTTAGCTGTCGGTGCATAGTCAATAGGACCAAATTTAACGCGGTTCATTTGTGAATCACTTGACGAAGACATGGCTAAAATAACGTCACGTACTTTTACATCTTTTTGAATTGCTCCGCATGTACCAACGCGAATTAGGTTTTGAACACCATATTCATTCATTAGTTCATTTACATAAATAGCAATTGATGGTACACCCATTCCTGTTCCTTGAACAGAAACGCGCTTTCCTTTATATGTTCCTGTGAATCCAAGCATACCGCGCACTTCGTTATAGCAAGTTACATCTTCTAAAAACGTTTCTGCAATGTATTTTGCACGAAGTGGATCACCTGGAAGTAAAATCGTTTCTGCAATATCACCTTGTTTTGCCCCAATATGTACGCTCATTTCGTACCTCCTATATGTAAAAAATCTTACGCTTTCACTATACCATATTGTATCCCTTGCTTGTCTATTTACTTCTAACATTATGCGTCAAAAATAAAAAGACATACAGCCCAAAAAATGGCGTAGTATGTCTTTTTATATAAGGGTACGCTAATAGCGCAAGGGATTTACTAACGTTAGCTGAGGTGATATGTATGGGGAAAAAACATCGCAATCGAATTAATTCGCCTAAAAAGAATAATCATATTCCAAAAGAAGCAATTATAGCAGAACATGAAGCCCATGGAGATGAATATTCAGCAACAAACCGAAAAAATGGCCCTGGCCATCATACTCGTGATTACTAAGGGTCAACATATAAATAAAAAGCGGCCAGATAGGTCGCTTTTACCTTATGTTTAGCGTACGTGCAGGCGGTTCACTTTTTGCCAGCCGTCTGTCCATAGCTTGTAGTAATACTTTCCTCGAGTACCTTCATCAATTAACAAAATATCGCCTGTGCTGATAAACCTCGCATCACAATCTTTTGGCAAATTATCAGCAATATTAAACATTTGAAATACTTGTGTTGCTGCGTCTTGATGATCGAATGCTGTAATCGTTAGACGATGGACAGGCTTATATCCGCGCTTTTCGCCTTTTTCTTCTGTTTGCATAATGGTTACATCATATTCTGTGCTAATATTAAATTGTTTTTTTATTGTGGTCCACACACTCAACATTCTTCCCTCCACCCAAAAGCAAGTATTTACTCTTTTACGTCATGTATTCTTATATAATTAGTGATAAAATCCGAAAATCCTTTATCGAATTAAAACGTTTTTTGTCGAAATTACTAGTTTTTTCTTATTAAACATGTACATAAAATATTTGTTTCCCATTTTATCATTAGTTGTTTTTGAATGGATGAATCAATAGGCCTACTTAAACAAAATGAAATATTAACGAAAAAAATGTAACCATTGCTCCTATTTTTGGTTATATAGGCGTTTAGAAAGGAGATAGACTCCTAAGGACCAAGCAAGTCCTAAACAATATCCTGCTAGTATATCCGTTAAAAAGTGTACGCCTAAATACAAACGGCTAAATCCAATTAATAAAATAACAATAGCTATTACGCATGCAGCTGCCGTTTTAACAGCCCTGCTTCTTGTATACATCCATATTAACAAAAGTACTCCGCTGTAAAACGCCATTGAGTTCATGGCATGTCCGCTCGGAAAACTATAGTGAGAGGCGGGAACGACTTGACTCCAATCAGGTCTTGGTCTTGCAAAAATCTCCTTCAATCCCCAATTTAAAGCGCGAACTCCCCAAAAAACGAGCGTGATATATAAAGCGAGCAACCCTTTTCGTTTATAAAGAAGAAATACTATAATTGCAAACCATATTGGCGCAGTGACATACCAAGATCCTACGGTTGTTATAAATATGATGATGGGTGTTAACGTGTCCGTCCTCCATCCTTCAATGGTATGAAGTACATTAAAGTCAAGCTGTTTCACCCAAGGTGTATTAAACGTAAATAAAATGAGTAAAAAGAAAGCTAAAAGCGATACAATAAATAGAGAATATTTTGTAGTGCGATTTACCATTTTTTATTTCCTCCAACCTATTAAAAGAAAAAGCATGTAGCGTTCTACATGCTTTACTTATTCACACGTTTTAGCTGAATATAGTCTTCCGGCTTAGGAGCTTGATGAACGACAAATTCAGCCGAAAATTCCTCTTTTGCATTTATTTTTTTCGTTTGCTTTGATTGCGGCATATACCTCTCTCCTTTCTTTTTACTGTCTTTAATATACGAAAAATAAAGGAGAGCTATGCACGTTAGCTATAGCGTGAAATAATATTGGTTAATATATTTTTTAACTGAGGAATTTCTTTTTCAGAAACATGAACATGAACGAGCGACTCATCTGCATCCAGCATTTCAGATAGAAAGCCGCCAAACCCTCTGGCACGTCGATCTACTTCTATAAATAAATCGTAGTCATGTAAGCCGCTCGGCTGTACGATGATTTCAATTTCATCTACTTTCCCAGCGTACAATCCACCGCTTGGAACAAATTCAAATTCTTGAACAAAAGGAAGTCTTTTTCTCATCCGGCGAGGGGCTTCTTCGCACTCGACTTGGCGCAAGCGAAAGCCAAGCTGTTCCATAGCTTCAATTGCGCTTGTTACCATAAGGTTAGGAAGCACTTTTACATGATCAATATCTGACGGATCAACGGCATCTTTAATATCGAGGCTCGTCGCCACCCAAACCCGGGTTCTCCCTAATGTAACAGGCGTATCATCAGGCAGCTGAAAGGTAAAAGGAATAGATTTCGTTTCAGCTGGTTGAATCGTGAACGGGTCGTTAATCTTAAACGTATTGAGCTCAATATCCTGCTTGTATTTTTTATCGTCTCTTTCTTTTACATAAGTTGTGAATAGACGCAGATAGATGCTGTCAATTTTCTGCTCAACATTGCCTCCGTACACTTCAACAATCCCTTCAATCTTTTCACCAGCACGAAATTCATCATTGACAAGCTTAGCGTCCACTCGCGCTGCACCAATTCCAATGCGGGCTAACGCTTTATTAAATAGCGCCATACTTTCCCCTCCCTGAGTTCTTACTATTTATATAGTCATAAATATCTTTTTGTAAACTTTTAATGCTTTCATACGATTCATCTGCTCTCAGCATTTTTTGAATGATGATCTTAATAGGTGTCGACAAACTTAGCTCTTGTTCCCAGCTTCTTTCTTGTTTTTCCGTCGGCTCATAACCAGAGTATAATAAAAATAAAAGAAAATGACCAAGTGCATAGATATCGCTTGCAGCGGATGTTTGTCTCATAAACTGCTGTTCTTCTATAAGGGTGCTTGTTTCTTCATGGTCCCCTAAAAATCTAGCAAGACCAAAGTCAATAACATAGATGGTTCCGTTAACATCAATAATATTTGGAATACGAAGATCACGGTGAATGATTCCTTGCTCATGAATAGCAGAAACTACGTCTAGAATATTAAGTAAAATGTCAAGCGCTTGTTCTTCCGTATACACGCACTTCTCTTCAAAAATTAAACCTTCAAACGTTTTCCCTTGAATCAATTCCATCACTAAGAAACAGCCTTCATCTGTTTCGATAGCTTCATACAGTGAAGGAATTTGAGGATGATTTAATTGAGACAGCAGTTTCGCTTCATAATGATAAGACTTCAGCCCCTGAGACGTGCGCTGCTTTGTTTTACGGAGCTGTTTTACTACTACCTCTTTTTGTTGCACAATATCGTTAGCAACATATGTTATACCATAGCTTCCCATTCCCAGTACATTTATGATTTCATAGCGCCCGCAAATGACTTTTCCTTTTTTAAAAGGGCGGTCAACTAACCAGCGATGAAGGTGTTTGAACATTCGATTTTTCATCATAAATCAACTTGAGAAAAAGCTTGAGAAGAAGCTTCCACTTTTACGTTTGCGCTTGTAGTGGTGGTGGCCATATTTTGAATGACTGTGGCTGTCATAATATTTGCTTCGTTTATAATCGCTACTGCTGCTATGGTGACGAGGACGTCTGTAATGCTGATCACTGCTGCTGTAGTGACGAGGACGTCGATAGTGTCGATCGCTGCTGCTGTAGCGTCGATGTTTAGATCCAGTTAATGATTCAAAAATTTTTCTGAACATAAAGAAAACCTCTTTTCTTAACATTTGTTACCCTTTATACGTACGAAATGTTATAAAGGTTTCAAAAAATCCCTTACCCTTTTTTTATATAGTTAAACGTTTCAAAGGAGGCTTAACATGACTTCTACTAACACAAATTCTCTCATTAAATTGGAGGATGTTCTTCGCCTGCAGCAGATGATGCAGCTCAAACCTCCTGCTACCCTCCCGCTGTCTTTTATCGGAGAAGACGTAAAATTGATTCAAGAGATTCGAAAAAGAGTAAAAAAAGCTAATCAAAACAATGTTACACGTACCCAAGCTTATTTAGACTATTATCAAAAACACCCCGAAATTCACTGGGCTTTTTTAGCACACTTGGTTTCACGGAACGGCGGCTATTACATGACAGATCTCTCCACTACCTTAATAAAATCCCTGCTTTCTCCAGAAAAACAGCACGCGTACTTCTTGTTTTTAGAACATTCCAATTCCGCCATTTTTCATGATGCTTACGCTCAGCTGTTACTCTATGAAAAAAGCAAAGAGCAAAACAGCAATCTGTTTCATTTACTACCCGCTTTTCACATATCTTTTTTTATGAAAACTGTTTGGAATGACTTTTGGCAGCATAGAAACAAAACGCTCTTATCAATAGCCCTGATTGTGAACGAACAGTATCATATCGAAAAAAATGTTCTCTTTAAAAAAGAGTTTCAGCGGGATGTTCTTCACTCTTGGCAGTTTCACACTCAAAACTTTCTCGGTATGACTCAAATCGTCTTTCCCTATTATTCAGGTAATAACATTGATTTATGTGGAACAAAAGTGTATCATTTCGAGTCTGTCTTAAAACGGATTGAAGTGGGAAAAACTTTATACGTTCTTCTTTTTTATTCAAACTTGCATGATTCTATCTATACATTTAGCCTTAAACACCCCCACACAGGGTCTCGAAGCGATTATAATACGGATATATTTACAAAGAATCGAACTCATTCCAAAAAGCTGTATAGCCCGACTTTAAATATGAGCTGGGGAGACCGCGTACACCTTTTTTTAAGAAAAGAAGAGTGGTTTGAAGACGAAAGCATATTTTCTCTCCTTGAGTCTATTCCCGCTTCTTCAGTTAAAAAAATTCCCATTCAGCATCATATAAAAGTGCAATCCGCTATTAAAGCTGCTAACCCTTTTTCATAGCCGCTGTCTCATAAACAAAACGACGAGTTTCCCCGTCGTTACAGATGTATCTATCTTTTTATTCTTCATCTTGCTCATCAATAATACATTTATCAATGAGATAATCAAAAGTTATATCCGCTAATTCGCCTAGCTCTTCTTCAGCGGGAACATAGCCTCGCTTGACTAGTTCATTGTAAAAGAACTCCGCAATTTCTTCCGTATCAATGACCACTTCGATTTCTTTCACAATATCACTCCTTATCCCGTTTGAACGGATTAGCGTACCTTATTTTTCTTAAAAATAGGTTCACTCCATCTTCTGCTTGAAGTTTTACCTTATACACATTTATGAACAATTCAGCAATAGTATGTCTAAAATTTCAGCAGTTTAAATAGAAAGGTAATTATCCCCATTCTTTTTTCATTACCATCGCCGTATACACAATAAAAGATAGCTAAGAGAGATGTGATGATCTATCTCGGCTATCTTTTATTTATTAGGCATCTACCTGCTATTTTCCTTGTTCGGATTTTGCTATCTTTTTTAAATGTTTCAGCACTAAGTTCATGACTTCAGCGTATTCTTCATCTTCAAAAAGCTCATACAAAAATTTATAATCATTGTACACATCTAAAAGACCGTTTATAATCTCATGCTTTTCTTTAGTTAACCTCACTTCTTCTTTTTCAGAACCGTTTTGTTTTTTCATCTTTGGTAGCAACTCCGTCTTTTTAATTTCTTTACCTAAATACAACATATCAACACTTTGAGCATAATTTTCTGTTTCCTCATGAGGAGTTACGAGAATGAGTTCTTCTTCACTAGCCTCAAGCCATTCTCCATCTGTTACACGTGACAATTCATAGACAATATCTTCCCATGAATCCTCTTTATAACGCCATATTTCTGTTCGAATACCAATGATTTTAAATAACTCTTTTCCATAATTAAAAACCTGGACGATATCGCCGAAGAAAAATTTATATTCAAGCTCTACTCTTTCCTGTACTAATATTTGACCTTCATATTCTTCTAGAAGCTCAATTGTATCTTCTAAAAAAAGACCTTCACTATGGTTGATTTCGTATACAAAAATCCCATCCATTACTTTTATATCGGTAATAGTGCCAACGGTCCCGTATATTGTTACAACGACTGTTTCACCAATTCCGTATTTAGGTTTTTTCTTCCCTGCCATCGTCGCACCTCCTTAGTAAACATACACCTACTGAAAAGTTACAATATTATATGCAGTAACTAAAAAAGGGGAAGTATAACATCTTTAGAACCAAGCCTTTATTATCTATTGCCCTCTATCATTTTTACCCCTGCTTATTGCATGAGCTAAAGAAAATAAAAAAGCAGGCTGATGGATATCCATCAGCCTGCTTTTTTATTTCTCACGCATTATTTTGATAAAGCTCCCATGCTTCATCAAATACGGTCATACTTGATAAATAATGTCCGTTGAGCTCTAAATAAGAACTCAGTTCGTCATAATCTGTTGAAGATTTCGGGAAGCTGTGATCATCATAAGCACTTCGCGCAAACTCTCCCATTCGATCATGTTTTTTATTTGATCGGAATTTCATTATATAGTGATAAAAGGATTTCATCGTACTCCCCCTCCAGCGGTATGTGTATCTTTTCTATCATTTTTTCAAGAAATCTACAACTTTCTTCTGTGATATGTAGATGTCGAACACTGCAATATAAGTGGTTTACCGGACAAAAAATATTAAATTCATGTTACAGTTGCAAAACAAATTTCACTATTAGCGTAACGAATAAATATTGTTATATCAATATTTTTCTTTTTTCAAAAAGACATTTGTAACAAAAACACATCGTTTTTATAACAAAAGCGTTGATTCGACAGGTTTCTCAAGCCTTTATGTAATTGCAAAAAAGAAGAATTCATGTTTTAATTCCGTAGTGAAAGGTTATTCTAACAATAATCGCCATTTAAATAAATCTTGTTGGTGGGAGGTTTACATCAGCATATGTTGAGGAAAAATAATACTATGAATACTCGAAATGCTTACTTTGATAATGCTAAATTTGTATTAATTTTTTTAGTTGTATTTGGACACATGATTTCTCCGTACCGAACAGATAGCAGCGGAATGCTGTCCATTTATCACTTTATCTTTATTTTCCATATGCCTGTCTTTATTTTACTAGCAGGTTATTTCTCAAAAAATTTTCATAAAAAAGGCTATTACAAAAAAATATTTACAAAGGTGGCTCTTCCTTACTTAGCTTTCCAAACTATCTATACCCTTTATTATAGTGTGCTTTATACAGATGAAACGTACACGCTTCAATATTTGGTTCCTAGATGGGCAATGTGGTTTCTACTGAGCTTAATTTTTTGGAAATTAATGCTTCCTTTCTTTGCGAAATTCCCGATGTGGATTAGCTTAACTGTCTCTATTTCGCTTGGACTTGCAATGGGCTTCATTGATATTGACGGATTTGATAAAATTCTAAGCATTAGCCGAATGTTTGTCTTCTTCCCGTTTTTCCTTTTAGGCTACTATTTGTCACAGCGACAAGAGCCTTTTACAAATCTTTTGACAGCGCGAAATCGAATCATTGCATCCATCGTATTACTAGTGACATTAATCGGAAGCTATTCTTTCTTAGACGACACGGCTTACACAGATATGCTGTATGGAACGAACACGTACGACAATGTGGCCGAATTTTTAATGCGCGTTTCTCACTATGGAATTGCTTTTCTTGTATCTTTTGCCTTTATGGCTTTAATTCCAACGCGCGGTTTTGCTTTAACAAGCATTGGACAGCGATCCCTATACGTGTATTTATTGCACGGCTTCATTTTAAAATGGTTCTTTACAACTGACTTCTCAAAAAGTCTAGAGCCAACATCATGGGGTATTATCGTCTTAATCGCCCTGTCCATTTTAGTAACGATGCTTCTCGGCAGCCGTATTGTCGATTGGTTCATCACCGGTACCAAGCTCATTGTTCAGTTTGTTACACCTAAAAAAGCCATTCAGAAATTTTCACTAGCATTCAAACGTACGTTTTCATAAAAGTCATACTCCTAAAGGAGTATGACTTTTTTCATTTTCTTCGAAGAAACCAAGTAAATAATTTCATTTTGCTGAATTTTATGTTAACGTTTTAATATCTAAAGGAAGGGAGTTTTTCAAGATGGAATTAGCATATTATGCTGGAGAGTTTAGAGATATTAATGAGGCTGTTATTCCAATTGATGAACGCGGTCACCAGTTCGGAGACGGTGTTTATGAATTTATTCGCGTATACAAAGGAGTTCCGTTTTCGATTGAACGTCACTTAGACCGCTTAGAAAGAAGTGCAAAGGCAATCTTTATCGAACTGCCGGTTTCAAGACAAGAGCTAAAGGACATCATTCACCAAGCAATGGAAAAATCAACGTTAAAAGACGCTGATATTTATATTCAAGTTACGCGCGGGATTGCTCCTCGAAATCATTTATTTCCCGATGTACCTGCACAATTAGCACTCACAATACGCCACCCTCGCCAAACACCTGAAGAAGCCTATGAAAAAGGCATTTCTACGCTTCTTTTGGAAGACGAGCGATGGGCTAATTGCTATATCAAATCATTGAACTTACTTCCTAACCTTCTGGCCAAACAAGCTGCGGCTTCTAAAGGATGTAAAGAAGCTATTTTAGTAAAAGACGGATACATAACCGAAGGGTCGAGCAGCAATGTATTTGCGATAAAAGACAACGTCTTGTTCACGACTCCTGCCACAAGAAAAATTCTATCCGGTATTACGCGCGCTAACGTACTCGAATGTGCGCAGGAACAAGCCATTCAAATTCGAGAACAAAATATGACTCCTTCCTTTTTAAAAGACGCTGATGAAGTTTTTATTACGAGCACATCTGTTGGTCTCTTGCCCGTTTCAAAAATAGACGAAGTCGAACTTCCAACTTTCCGTCCTGTTACAGTGGCTTTAAAACACGCCTACAGCCTGCGCACTGCTGGAACAAAGGCTTATCAATAAGCAAAGCCGCCCCTTACAAAATAAGGGGCGGCTTTTTAGAATTTAAAGTAGTTGCGCTTTAATAATCTTGGCACTTTCAATAGCTCATCATACCGAATGGATTCATCAAGTTTTTTTGTATCGACAAGAAGCAGCTGTGTTTCCACTTCTTCTATGATCTCTTCTTCTTGATATGACATCCCGCAACCTGAACAGCTGATACATGGCATATGAGTAATTTCAATACTTCTCGTTCCGTCTGGCAATTCCCAGTATGCGGTATTGGTTGTTTCTACCGCTTTTTCTTCTTCGCACCATGCGCATTGAACAGTCATATTACAGGACCTCCTTAAGATGATGGAGCATCGTCGCTTTTACCGTCTTTTTTCAATTGTGCTTTAAACTTTTTATCTTTTAATTCATCTCTTTTTTCACGTTTGTCTTTTAGGCTTTCGTGAGCACTGTCACTTTCATATGTTTTACGTCTTTTTACTCTCCCTAACCCTTCCGGTACAAGGTTGAATTGAGCATCATTCATAAGACCCGAGATGCCGATGGAAGAATCTTTAGTATCCGATGCTGGATAAACAGCTCGAAAATAATCATCTGCACGCCCAGGCACATAGCTTTCTGGCTCCGGATACGTCGTAATCACTCCTTCAAAGTTTCGCAGAACAACTTTACTTGCGCTTTGACTAATAATATAGTTTGGCTGAACCGCAATCTTTCCTCCTCCTCCTGGCGCATCAATAACAAACGTTGGAACAGCATAGCCAGACGTATGACCTCGCAGCCCTTCCATAATTTCAAGCCCTTTGGAAACAGGTGCACGGAAATGCCCAATTCCTTCTGATAAATCACATTGATAAATATAGTAAGGACGAACGCGTATTTTCACTAAGTCGTGCATAAGCTTTTTCATGATAGCTACGCTGTCATTAATCCCAGCTAAAATAACGGCTTGATTGCCAACTGGAACGCCTGCATCGACAAGCATTTCACATGCTTTTTTTGTCTCTTCCGTAATTTCAATGGATGTATTAAAGTGAGTATTTAACCATACTGGATGATATTTTCTTAAAATGGCACATAAATTTTCCGTTATTCGCTGCGGAAACACAACGGGTGCTCTTGTTCCAATTCGAATAATTTCCACATGGGGAATAGCTCGTAAATTCTTCAAAATATATTCTAAAATGTTGTCATTAATCAGCAAGCCATCACCGCCTGAAATGAGTACATCTCGTACTTCGGGTGTTTTGGCGATATAAGCAATCGCAGCATCTAACTGCTTTTTTGGAACGCCCATTCCGATTTGTCCTGAAAACCTTCTTCGAGTACAGTATCTGCAGTACATGGAGCATTGATTGGTAACTAAGAACAAAACGCGATCAGGATAGCGATGAGTCAACCCTGGCACGGGAGAATCTTCGTCTTCATCTAGGGGATCTTCTAGATCGTATTTTGTTTTATGAAGTTCTTTGCCAACCGGAACAGACTGCATACGGACGGGGCAGCGAGGATCATCTGGATTCATTAAAGATGCATAGTAAGGCGTAATATTGAGCGGAATTGTTTTGGTTGAAATGCGTACTCCTTCTTCTTCTTCAGGAGTTAAGTTAATAACCTTTTTTAAATCATCTAACGTTCGAATTGTGTTTGTTAATTGCCAAATCCAGTCATTCCATTTTTCTTCAGGAACATCTTTCCATAACTCAATATCTTTCCAATGTCGGGACGGCTTATATAAATCATATAACATACAATCGCTCCTTTATGAAGATTTACTATTGTTATATGTTACAGCCCATAAATTGGTTAATTATTTCTCACCCTTTACTTTTTGACAGATCCTTCCCCCATACGTTCATATCTTCTAACGATTTATAAATGTAGCAATTATTTGTTAATCGTCCCGTATAGATATACCCAAGCTGATGAAAAGCGGCATTCATTCCAAATGAAAGCGCTCTCGCTATTGTGTATGCACAAAAAATATGCCGCTGTTTTAGCTCCGCCTCTAGTGCGCTTAATAAATGCTTCATGAATCCATACTTTCGGTAAGCAGGGAGAGTCGCACAATCCGTTAGTTCAGCATTATGATAAACATAGTCAATTTCAGCAGAAGCAGCGCTAACGATATCGTTCTTGTCAACTATGATATAAAACAAACTATCTTCTTGAAGCAAACTAGAGAGATACTCTTCTTCGTAAAGGGGAGTAGGATACACTGTGAAGATTTGACGATAGAGCTGAGAAAGTTGTTTAGCGTCAGATGAAATGGCTCGGCGCATGATCAGTTGATTTGATAAAGGAGAATAATCAGATGTCGGCAAATTCAAAACATCTTGAAGCAGCTCTGTTTCTTTTAACGTCTCCCCGCTGTCTCGGCGGGATTGAGACGTATAGTAGCATAAAAGATACGCGTCGCTTCCGTTAAAATAGTAGGGAACAGTTGCTTCTAAAGAAAATCCCAAGCTCATCCAGTCCAACAGATGTTCAGCACGTGCTTTTATAATCCACTTTTCGTACGTTGCCTTATCAACTTCTTTATATATATAGCTGTAAATATCGTTCATATTTCCCCGGTAATCATCTATTCTCAGACGCTTGTTACATTCATCTAAAAAAAGAGTCATAGCAAAGGTTGGTTGACAAATATTTTCTTGTTTCGCCATTTGTTTGTATCCTCTCCCTTTTTAGCTTAGTCCGCAATACTGCACCAGTCTGCTACCGTGAGAGCAATAATTTCTGCTGCGTCAAGCATCGTTTGAATACAAATATACTCATTCGGAAAGTGGGCCACTTCTGTTACTCCCGGTCCAAAAACAACTGTTGGAATATCCCCTACTTGTGACAGTATCCCTCCGTCCGTTCCCCAAGGAGATGCTTCAATGATCGGCTGTTTCTGTTTCACTTGATAAAAAGAGGACGAAAGAGAGGTCATAAGCGGATGCTCCAATTCAATTTCACCGGGAAGCCAGTGGGCCCCAAACCATTCCAGGTCGACAGGATGCTCAGCAAACCACTCATCACACTGAGGCAAAAGTTCAAGCCAGGCTTTCATTTCTGCTCTGACATTTTTCATTTTTTCATGCGGAGCAACTCCTATCCTGCCTTCTAATATTACTTGATCAGCGACTGAAGAAGGCCACGTTCCTCCTTGTATATTTCCGATATTAATCGGCACGGGAATGGGAATTTTATTATAGAGCGGATCTGTAATTCGACTGTTTCTCTCTTTTTCAAGACCCTCAATATGTTTAAGCACAACAGCCGCTTTTTCAATCGCACTCACGCCTTCATACCGAGTCCCTCCATGTGCTGCTACTCCATGCACGGTCACTCGAAACCACATGGAGCCTTGCTGCTTAGGAAAGATCTTCATGTTGGTTGGTTCCGGAATAATGGCACCATCTGCTTTATACCCTCTAAGTACGCAGGAAAGTGTTCCTGCACCTCCGCTTTCCTCTTCTACTACGCTTTGAAAAATAACATCTCCTTTTAGTGAAATATCTAGCTCTTTCAACGCTTGAATAGCTAAAAGTAACGACACATTTCCTCCTTTCATATCCGTTGCTCCGCGCCCATATAAGTTTCCATCTTTTACAACAGCCGTATAAGGGTCTTCCGTCCACTGTGAAAGATCTCCGGGTGGCACTACATCAATGTGCCCATTCAAAATGATGGATTTCCCTCCGCCTTTCCCTTTTAACACGCCTACCACATTCGGACTGTCTCGAAAAGTAGAACGGTTGGAGGCAAAAGCTTCATGGCTACGAAGTATTTTTTCGTCCGGTTCCCATATATCAATATCTAACTGCAACTGTCGAAGGCGTTCAATGACAATTGCCTGCGCATGCTTTTCAGAACCTTGTACGCTTGCTTCTTCTACGAAACGCTTGAGTAAACGCACTGCACTTTGACGATGCTCTGTCATCCAGTTATGAATAGATTGCTGTATGTTCATGTAATGGTCCTCCTTATGGTATCGTAATCAATTGATCACTCAGGCGAACTGTCGCTTCTGTTGAACTCAAAATATCCTCTACGGTATAAGGAGACATTAACTCTGTTAGAAGAAGCGCATCTTTTTCCACTTTAAAAACCGCCCGATCTGTAATAACTAATCCCACGCAGCCCGAAGCAGTCAGAGGTAAAGAGCACGTCTTAACCAGCTTCGGTTCTCCTGTCTTGCTCGTATGATTCATTAGCACAATGACTTTTTTCGCTTTTTGAGCTAATTCCATCGCTCCTCCCATCCCAGGAACTCGCTTACCTGGCACAATCCAATTAGCTAAATCCCCTTTTTCACTCACTTCTAACGCACCAAGAATGGTCATATCGACGTACCCTTTTCGAATCATCGCGAAGGCTGTAGCACTGTCACAGTATGAAGCCCCTTGAACGGTAGTTGTTGGATAGCCTGCTGCATTGCAGACATTCTCATCTTCTTCACCTAAAGGAGGCGAAGATCCTAACCCTAAAATTCCGTTTTCAGCATGAAACATCACATGAACAGTACTTGGTACATAATTAGGAATAAGAGAGGGAATGCCAATCCCTAAATTAACAATCATGCTGTTTTTGATTTCAGCCGCAGCACGTTTTGCAATACGATGACGCATATCTATTCCCAAACCCATTTCCAATTCACTCCTTTTGAAGGAACAATATAATCCACAAATACACCTGACGTCATCACGTTCTCTGGGTCAATGTCGCCAAGAGGAACAATTTCATCCACTTCAGCGATAGTTATACGACCTGCCATTGCCATTAACGGATTAGTGTTTCGAGCGCTTTTATCATAAAGCAAGTTGCCGAATGGATCGGCTTTTTTTGCATACACAAAAGCAACGTCGGCTGTGAGCGGCTTTTCCACTAAAAATGTCTTGCCGTCTACTTCTACTTTTTCTTTTCCAAATTGAATAATGTCATTTTCTATTCCTACATCAACCAGTATTCCTCCAAGTCCAACTCCTCCCGCTCGAATACGTTCAGCAAGCGTTCCTTGAGGAGAAAACTCAACTTTTAGCTTTTCTTCTGTCATGAGCGTCCCAGCCACTGGGTTCGACCCAATATGAGAAGCGATCAGCTTTTGAATTTTTCCTTGGCTTACCAATTTTCCCGCGCCAATATGAGGAAAGCCTGAATCATTACATATCAATGTAAAATTTGATTTTCCGCTTTCAATCAGACCGTCAATGAGAGAAGGCGGGCTGCCTACTCCTCCAAACCCTCCTATCATTAGCGTAGCAGCATGATCGACATATCCAATCGCTTGTTCCACAGTTGTAATCTTTTGAAATGAGTTTTCGACCTTTGTCACTTATTTCACCTCATTTCTCTGTTTTTCATTTTGTACTTCATGCAATGTTTTTGAAAGCAGATCGACCGTTTCATCAAGCTGACGATGAGTAATTGTAAATGGTGGGGCAATAATAATGCCGTCTCCTTCGACTCCGTCTGTTCCTGCTTGTGAAGGATAAAGAAGAAGACCATTTTTTTGGGCTTTACTTATTAGGCGTGCCGTCATATTTTCCGAGGATGAAAAAGGCTCCTTCGTTTTTGGATTTTGCACAAGCTCAAGACCAATTAGTAAGCCTTTGCCGCGTATATCACCAATGATAGGATAAAGAAGCTGAAGCTTCTTCAATTTTTCTACTAAGTAGTCTCCTTTCAGCGCTGCTTCTTGAACGAGATCATGCTTTTCAATATAGGTTAAAACAGCTAGCCCTACAGCCGATGACAGCGGATTAGCGCTTAGCGTATGTCCGCTCATAATTAATTTGGATCCGTTCATAATAGGTTCAATCGTTTTGCTGCTAGCCAACGTAACGGCTATTGGTGTATATCCTGCTCCCACTCCTTTTCCAAGCGTCATGATGTCTGGTTTAACTCCCCAGTGCTCATACGCAAACATCACGCCTGTACGCCCAACCCCAGTCATGACTTCATCCGCAATCCATAACACATCATATTTATCACAAATTTCTCTTATCACTTCATAATAACCGGGAGGAGGTGTAAGCGCTGCTCCGGCTGCTCCTACAATGGGCTCTGTAATAAAACCAGCAATATGTTCAGGGCCAGTTCGTTTGATAACTGTTTCCAATTCGTGTGCACAAGCAAGATTACAGGATGGATAGGTTTGATGAAACGGACATCGATAGCAATAAGGAGGTGAAACCGAAGGATAATCTTCAAGCAAAGATGAGAAGCGTTTTCGTCTTCCAACGTGCCCTGACATAGACAGAGCTCCTATTGTAATACCGTGATAGCTCATCCACCGTGACAAAACCTTTGTTTTGGTTGGCTTTCCTTGCTCTTGAAAATGCTGAATTGCCGTTTTCATAGCCGTTTCAGTCGCTTCTGTCCCGCTGTTAACAAAAAAACTCCACTGGAAATGATTGCTGCTTAATTCACATAGTTTCTTAGCTAAGGCTTCTGTTGAGTCACTTGTAAACTGCGACCGATATACAAACGCAACTTTCTGTGCCTGATCGGTCATCGCATCAATAATTTCTTTTACGCCGTGTCCGATACTTGCTGTAACTGCCCCCGACGAAGCATCTATGTACCTTTTTCCATCTTGGTCGTACAAATAAATTCCTTTTCCATATGAAATAACTGGGTAGTCATCGTCGAGCAGCGGCTTTATTACATGAGTTTTATTCATTTCCGCACTCTCCTTTCAAACATACACTCTTATTAAACTGTATGCTGAAACGAAGAGTTTCTTGCCAATAAAAAAAGCCCTAGCATATAGCTAGAGCTTTTGCGCTTATTAAGCTGATTGCGTTACAGATTTATCGATACGCTTTGCTTCTGACTCAGCCACAATAACGGCACACGCAGCGTCTCCCGTAATATTTACAGATGTACGAAGCATATCAAGCAAGCGATCAATTCCAATAATTAATCCGATACCTGCTACAGGCAGTCCAACCGAACTCAGTACCATTGCTAGCATAATGAGACCAACTCCCGGCACACCTGCTGTACCAATACTAGCAAGCACCGCTGTCAATACAACCGTCACAAGAGCACCTAGCGACAGGTCAACGCCGTATACTTGTGCAATAAAAATAGTCGCTACACCTTGCATAATTGCCGTTCCATCCATGTTAATGGTAGCACCTAACGGCTGAACAAAACTGCTGATGGACTCCGGGACACGAAGATTTTTTTGAGCCACATTCATTGAAATCGGAAGCGTTGCATTACTGCTTGATGTACTGAATCCAACTGTCATCGCAGGAGCAAAACCTTTAAAAAATTCAATAGGGTTACGTCTGGCCATAAGCGCGACTGATCCCCCATATGTTACGATCGAATGGATAAACAGCGCGAGCACGACTACAATCATGTACAGCCCCATCGCTTTAATTGCCTCCCAGCCTTGACTTCCAACCGCGGTTGCAAGAAGCCCAAATGTTCCGTAAGGAGCAAACTTCATCACTAGATTTACAAGATACATCATCAATTCATTGCCTTGCTCGAGTAAATTGTAAAGCCCTTTTGTTTTACTTCCAAGCATCGTAATACCAAAACCGATAAAGATAGAGAAAACGATAAGTTGAAGCATATTCCCTTCAGCCATCGCTTGAATTGGGTTGACTGGAATCATATTTAAGAATGTCTCTCCAACCGGCGGTGCTTTTTCGGCTTCAAAAGAAGCGTTTTTTGTATCAAAAGATCCAAACGTACCCGGTTTAATTGCATACGCTAAAATTAAACCAATAATAATAGCAATGGTTGTTGTAACTAGGAAGTAGGAAACTGTTTTAGCCCCGATTCTTCCTAGTTTTTTAGGATCTCCTAAACCTGCTACGCCTAACGTGATAGAGAAAAACACAATTGGTACAACAAGCATTTTAATTAAGCTTAAGAAGATTTGGCCAAGCGGTGTAAACAAGTACTTGTCCAGCGGAGCAAAAGCACTTGGAGCAAAAGCATTAATCAACACTCCTACAACAGCACCAGCAATTAGCGCGATAATGATCTTTGTCGATAGCTTCATAGATTTACCTGCCGTAAATAAATTATATTAGAATGATTCTAACTACCATACTTATTTTACCATGCATTGAGAACGGTAACACTCAAAATATACAATATATTAAAAATTTTCAGATTAATATTTTTCAGCTATATAAAAAACCATGAGAATATCGTGGTTTCATAAACCACCATTCATAAATATGAATAATTATTCTAATAACCGCGTACTTTACTGCTTTCATAAATATTTTACTCATCAAAAAATAACTCTTTCCAGCTGTTGATTTTATCCTTATTGTACTGCTTGATATAACCCTCTTAAAATTTCACTGAATTTATTGATGGAAATAAATGGACATTATCAATTCACCTTATTCTATTTAATTCTGCTCACGATAGAAGTATGGATTCCGTAATATCTTTTAAAAAAGGAGCGGGTAATTATCATATAAAACTATCGGAGTTGGAGCGGTACAAGTTCTTTACTTTTTACTTATTCGCTCTCGTTATTTAACACATAAAAAAAAAGAGGCCGTGACGGCCTCTTTTTTTTATACAGTAACAGGTTCAGAACTTGCTTTGCGATTCTTTAATTTTTCAACAATGTCACGCGCTACCCACACACCGCACGCACTTGCCTGCGCGAGCCCTCGCGTAATACCAGCTCCGTCTCCTCCCACGTATAAACCAGAAATTTCAGTTTCAAACTTATCGTTTAACTTCGGACGGGCGGAGTAAAATTTCGCTTCCACACCGTAAAATAGCGTATGTTCAGATGCTAATCCAGGCGTTACGTGATCCAGTGCTTCTGTCATTTCAATTAAGCTTTTCATCGTATTGTAAGGAAGCACTAAGCCCAAGTCACCAGGTACAGCTTCTTTTAACGTTGGTTCTAAAAAGCCTTCTTTAATTCGAGTCGCTGTTGAACGACGGCCCTTTAAAATATCTCCATACTTTTGAACAACTAAACCCCCGTTTGACAGCATATTAGCTAACCTTGATACTTCGTGCGCATATTCATTCGGCTGATCAAATGGATCCGAAAATTTATGGGAAACAAGCAGCGCAAAGTTCGTATTTTGACTTCCAAGCTTCGGATCTTTGTATGCGTGTCCATTTGCTAACATAATACCTGAATGATTCTCTACTACCACATGTCCTGAAGGATTGCTGCAGAACGTTCTGACTCTTGTACCTACAGACGTATTGTAAATGAATTTCCCTTCGTACAAGTGCTTGTTGATTTCTTCCATAACAACGTTGGATGTTTCGACTCGAACGCCGATGTCCACTTGATTGTTAATCATTTTTAAACGACGTTTTTTTAGTAAGTCACTCATCCACTTCGAGCCGTCTCGACCTGGTGAAACAACCACTTTATCAGCCGTAATTCTTTCACCATTCTTCAATTCGATACCGCGCACGATATGCTGACCATCTTCTTTTTCTGTTATTAAATCGTCTACTTCCGTTTTATACTGCATATCAATTTTTTCTTTTAAGTATTCATAAATGCTTTTTAAAATTTCTAAATTTTGCTCTGTTCCTAAATGACGCACCTGGGCACGTAATAGCTTTAATCCTGCTGCGTATCCGCGTTTTTCAATTTCACGAACTTTATCAGTTAACGGATCCGTAATCGTATCGGTTGCTCCGTGTTTTAAATTAATTTCATCCACATATTTAATTAAATCTACCACCTGTGATTCAGACAGATAATCCGTCATCCAGCCTCCAAATTCACTGGTGATATTAAACTTCCCGTCTGAATATGCGCCGGCTCCACCGAAACCATTTGTGATAGAACAAGCAGGCAAACAGCCAGCAAACTCTTTTTTGCCAACCGCAGGCGGACATTTTTCAATTTTTTTCTGAAGAATCGGACAATTACGTCGATAGATATCGTGTCCTTTATCGATTAATAAAATAGTTGCTTCCGGTAATTTTAACGTTAACTCATAGCAAGTAAAAATCCCAGCGGGTCCTGCCCCTACCACAATAACATCATAATTTGAGTTCATTGTACATTCTCCCATCATCTTTTTTCTTTGGGTAAAAGATAAAAGTTATTGACCGAATTTTCTTTTTTTATTATAATTCGGTTATTTTCTAGCCATTTGATAATATATCAAAAACAAACCCTTTAGTCAACAATATACACGAACATTAAAATAAAATATTAAAAAAACATTCGTTTTTATTCCAAACAAATAAAAACCAGTGAACGAATAGCAAGCGCTATGAAATGTTCACTGGTTCTTTAATGTACGGAAGAGCAATTTCTACTTTTGTTCCTACTCCTACTTTACTCGCAAATGAAATATGCCCTTGATGCTGTTCGATTATTCGGTAGCTAATCATTAACCCTAGCCCCGTTCCTGTTTGTTTAGTGGAATAAAACGGTTCACCTAGCCGAGCTAAAGATTGCTCATCAATTCCACAGCCTTCATCCTCGATAATGACCATGCCGTATTCATTTCTTTTCTCAACGGTGACTTTAACTGTCCCTTTGCTCATTGACTCAAGCGCATTTTGAATTAAATTAATAAAAACTTGTTTAAGCGCATTTTCTTCACAAAAGATTGTAATCTCATCACTAATCTCATTAATAATACGACAATTTTTATAATTGGCGTGTGTATCTAATAGTAATGTCACATGACGTATGATTTGATTGAGACTTTTGGGGTGGTATGAATTTTCAATTTTAGGCTTGGCCAGCGTTAAAAATTCTTGAATAATGGATTCGACGCGATTCAATTCTTCAAGCATAATATCATTGTATTCTTCGTTGTACTGTTTCGATGCTTTTAACAGCTGAATAAACCCTTTAATCGCCGTCATTGGATTACGAATTTCATGTGCTACTCCTGCCGCTAACTTGCTCACCATTGTAAGCTTTTCAGATTTGCTTGCCATTTCATCATATTTTTTTCGATCCGTTACGTCGCGAATAATATACTGAATGGCATCCTGTCCTTCAAACTTAATTTTGGTTGCCGAAGATTCAATAATGACGACTCCTTTTTTAGTCAATAGTTTCACATCAACACGCGGCCTCACGGACATTCCATTCATCAGCTGAACCATTCGTTCTTTTACGATTTCTAAATGTTCGGGGTGAATAAAATGAAGCCAAGGACGCCCGATATACTCTTCTTTTTTCTCGCCGCCAAGAAGTTTAACACCAGCGGGATTCAAATATTGAATTCTGCCTTCTCTTGTTACAATAAATGCATCTTGGCTTTGCTGGACAAACTGCTTATATTGCTTCATTTTTCGAATGACTTCCTCTTGCTTTTCAATACTTGAGGAAAACTCTTTCCACTGAACAACTAAGAGCGGAATATCCCCTTCCGTGCGCTGAATATGGATGTGCATCGGAAACTGCTGATCTACTTTTTTCTTAAGTAAAACAACTTCTTCCTCTTGCTTTCTTAACGGTTCCACTTCATGCTTTTCAATAAAAAAGCGATTTGGCTCTTCAAATACATTACAGGAAAGAAGTCGTTCCTCCGTTGTTTTAAAAAGGTGGCAGCACGCTTCATTTAAAATTTGAATATCTCCATCCATATTCATTACGAGCATTGGTGTAAATGACATTGAAAATAGCTGTTGAAATACTTTTTCCTTTTCCATATATTCACCTTCGCTTATTGAGTTACTAGCTATAGTATAATATGGTAAATGTTGATTTGGCAAAATTTTTTTATTATTTAAACAATTTATATGTAAGTTTGTCCTTTTCCATCTGTTATAAAAAGCTCGCACATGCGAGCAAATGAGATCTAATCAGCAAAAACAGGTGCAGCCAATGATGATTAATAAAATAAATAGCACAACAATCAATGCAAATGACTGGCCCGTTCCGCAATGATGATAACCGCCAATTGGATAGTGGCAAGTATCATATAGGTGGTGATAGCCTCCGTGATGGCATGGATCGTAACAATCGTAGTTATACATAGCAATCTCTCCTCTTGTTTTTTTTATTCATTTCGTACACTGTACTTTATATGCGTTAGTTGATTGTCCTGTATGTGCATTCGCCCATTTTTTACTTTCTCTTACGCCATATTCGCCTTTTGGGCTGCAGCGTATACGAAAACAACAAAAGTAAAATACTTCCCATCACCAGTAACGTAGTAAAATCTTTCATAAACTCAATAATGACCCCTATATACGGGAGATGGTATGCGTAGCTTCCAATCACTTTAAAAGAGGCAGACAAAGAATCTCTTTGAGCTGTAACCAGTACATCTAGCTCTTGATTATGGGCCAGTACAAGTTCATTCTTTGAAGAAGATGATTCGTCTCTAAAGACAACTATATCTCCGCGATGCAGGTGGTGATAATCCGTTTCTTGAACGGTCACAGTGAAACCAAATAGGCTTGGAACTGTACTAACAAATAAAAATGTAAAGCAGATAGCATAAAGAACAAGTACATATCGAAACGCAGAAAACATACATTTATTGATCATAGGTAATCAGCTCAATTCGCTCGGTTACTTTATTTAGCGCGGGGGTAATGTGATTAAATGAAGTAGAGCGCCCTGTAAATTGAATCAAAAGTAGCAGCAGTAAAAAACTTAACATAATTAACCGTAGCATCCGAGCATAAAAATCGCGCATGCTCTCACTCCTTTTTTCTATACTAAATTCGGTCGTACAATAAGCCTTCAGTCAATAATTTGATTCAGTATATGCACATAGAGGGCATTTGGCTCATTGTTTCTTCTTGGAGGTCTCGGGAGTGATCAGTGATCGGCATAAATTATGAGTTTTAGCATATGTTTGGTTACGTATGGAAATGTTTTTATACTCCGACAATAAGGGAGCTGAACATATGGCTAATTATTCCTTTGATCAATATATCAAAAAAGCAATGAAATACGATTTTCTAGCTAACTACTATAAGTATAGTGATCCATCTAAGCATATTCATTATTATCAAAAGCATTTGTACTATATCCAGCAGGCCATCTTAACTTCTTCTGAAAATACGAATTTACGCGTAAATCCACCGCAAATTCGTATACTTCACGCTTCTCCAGATTCTCCATCTGTAGATATTTATATTAACAACAAACGAGTGATTCGCAATTTAACTTATAAACAAGAAACAGATTATATTGAATTACAAGAACCTGGAAGATATACAATTTCTATTTATCCCGCTGGAGAAACGGGAAGACCTGTTTTAACGGAATCATTTACATTTGAAGGAAACCAAAATTACACGGTAGCGGCGGTAGATGAGCTAAATAAGCTTGATTTATTATTTATCTATGACAATACGGATGTACCAAGTGGAGAAACAAAGCTTCGGTTTGTGCATCTTTCTCCTGATGCTCCTGCTGTGGATATTGCAGCTAGAGGCGGAGACGTCATTTTTTCTGGAGTGCAGTTTAAAGAAGTCACAAAATATTTGCCTTTATCCCCCATGCATGTTCAACTTAGTGTGCGCATAGCGGGAACCAAAAATGTAGTACTCGAAATCCCGGCACTGAACCTTCGTCCGAATCGAACATATACGGTATATGCCGTCGGATTTGCTAAGAACCGTCCTGCGTTAGAAGCGCTGATTTCCCAAGATCGTTAACAAAAAAAACCTTCCAAATAGGAAGGTTTTTTTATTCACTGCGCGAAATTAAACGTACGCGAATATCATCATTTTTTAAATCAAACTTTTGTACTTTTACAGCAAAATCACTCTCTAACTTCATCTGCTGTAACGCTACGTATACTGATTCATTCTTTGGATCAATCGTTACCCATTCTGGTAGCGCAAAGTTATTATTCACGTATCGAAGCACTGTGCGGACAGGAAGCTGCAGCTTTCCAACAGAAAGTGACTGCTGTTCAAGCACAATATCTCCATTTTTTTGTACGATTGGATCAAATGTCATTCGAATATTAATATCATCGCCGAATACTTGAATCGTACCATCTACTCTTACTACATCGGTAAGAGTAATTTTGTAGTTAAGCGGCTGATTCTTAAACTCTTTTTTTAAATATTTATCAATCAGTACATTTAAGTCCGCTTTTTTAGCCAAAATAGTTAGTTCTGCGTCTCCTTCTACTTTTTCAGAGGGAGTTGGATTGGCCTTGTCAACCGGTTGAAAAATAAACGCAATAATAAGGATAGCCCCTAGAACATTAATCCCTAATAACGCGATAAATAGGGTTTTCCACTTCTTCATATAACAATCTCCTTACTCGTTCCCACTCTCTTTCGTGTTTTTCTCTTTTTCATCAGATGTAACTTCTTCTGCTGTTTCCTTTTTCTGGTCTCCAACGAGAGGATCTTCTTCCTCCATTGATTTACTAATGCGCTCAGCCATTAGTTTGTACCCTTTTTTATTAGGGTGAAACTCGTCTTTCCCTAATAAATTTACGTCAGAATCATAAAAAATATCATCAATTTTTACATAACTTACATTATCATATTGAGAAGCAATTTTCTCGCTTGCCGCATTCCATTCATTAATAACAACATTAATTTCTTTCACATCACTTAACGATTTAAAGAATGGATTATAAAAACCAATTAAATAAATATGAGCATTAGGATTAAGCTTACGTATACGTGAAAACACGTCATTTAGACGTTTTTCATATTTTGACTGCTGTGATTCAAACGTCTTAATTGAGATATTGTAAAAGTAATCTCTTACCACTTTCATCACGTCATTGCCGCCAATCGTCAAGAAAACGATGTCTGCTCTTGATACTTCAGCTGCTACTCCCGGCTGATTTAACCTCGCTAATAGCTGATCCGTCCGGTTTCCTCTTTTACCTAAATTCTCTGTTCGTACATTTTGCACTTCATTTTGTTTAGAAAGGTATTTAGTTAAGTATGGTACATAACCGCCTTTTTTAGACTCATCTCCTACTCCTTCTGTTAATGAGTCACCAATGGCTACAATATCTAAATCTACAGGAAAAAAGCCTTTCGGAATATGCTTTTTAGGTGTTAAATCCACTTCTTTCTGAACGGCTTCTTCTTTATTGTCCGTTGGCAAAAAAGTCGTCGTCGAACAGCTCGCTAACACCACCGCACTCATACTGCTTATCACTATACTTTTCCATTTTCTCATCATAACACCTACTAACTATGCTGTATTCTCGCTGTCACAAGCAATACTGCTTACCGCTCTGAATAACTATATCTTTATATCTTATCATACTATGTCAAGTTGATATTTTACTACGTTTCTTATATATAGTATATGTAAAAAAAAGGATAAGCATGTTTCTTTCATAAAAATATCCGCTAACACATCACTATAAAGATAGCTGTGTTTGGCGGATAGATTTGACGGATTTATAGCTCTTACTGAAGGGTTTTGATATCTTTTAACATATCTTCATAAGGAGGATCAGTCACTCCTTGATAAGATTTTTGAACGACTCCATCTTTGTCAATTAGAAAAAAATCCGTGCCGTGAATAACCTGCGGATTTTCTTGCGGCTTTTTCACAATCGTTTTAAATTGGTCCAGCGCAAACTTTTCAATTTCCGCTTGTTTATAACCCGTTAAGAAATCCCAATTCGAAAAATCAGCGCCAAATTTAGTCGCATAGTCCTTCATTTTCAGTGGAGTATCCACTTCAGGGTCTACGCTAAATGAAACAAAGCGAACGTCCAGCCCTTCATCCTTGGCCATTTTTTGTAATTTAGCCATATGAGCCGTCATTGGGGGACATACGGTTTCGCAGCTTGTGAAGATAAAGTTAGCTACCCAAACGTTCCCTTTCAGCTGACTTAGCCCTACTTTCTTTTGATCTTGGTTAACATAAGAAAAAGAGTCCATCTTCCAATTAAGCGGATTTTCTATTTTGGAACCACAGGCTGTTAACATCATACAACTAATGAGCAGTAAAAAAAACAATTTATAAGACCAGCTTTTCATATGTTCCTCCTGCACGGTTAAAGTTTAGTCATAGCTAGGGAAAATCAAGGTAAACGTTGAACCTTTTCCTGGTATGCTTTCCACTTCAATTCTTCCATTCATTTGTTCGACCAGTTGATAAGACACCATCAGACCAATCCCTGTTCCTTTTTCTTTTAAAGAATAAAACGCTGTTCCCAGCCGGTTCACTTGTTCACTGGTCATGCCTATACCAGTATCTTCAATTTGAATATGTACATGCCCTTCTCGCTTGTAAAGCCCTACTCGAAGCGTTCCTCCATTTCTCATGGCTTCAATTCCATTTTTCATAATATTAAGCAGAACTTGATTCAATTCGTTTCGGCTGCCGCGAACATACATCTCTTCTTTTGCGTCTAATTCTATGAGTATATTGTTTGTTAACAAAGCATAAGAAGATAATAAGTCTACTAAGCTTGTAACACACTCTAAGCAGTTAATAAAACGATGCTGATGAACATCCGGCTTGGCTAAAGATAAATAGTCATGAATAATCGCTTCCGCTCGGTCCATTTCGTTAATCATAAGATGAATGTAACTTAATTCAGTGTTTGAAAGCTTTGTGTTATCTTGAAACAGCTGTAAAAACCCTTTTACCACCGTCATAGGATTTCGAATTTCATGGGCTACAGAAGCAGCTAATTGACCAATTGCATTCATTTTCTCTGCTCGCTGCAATTCCTTTTGCATCCTCGTTTTTTCCATAATAACTTCTAATTCATCAATCGCTTTAGCAATTCCATCTTTTGAATGACTGAAATTCGTTTCTACGTTCAGCTGTTCTTTTGTTGCTGACACTTGTTGAAAAAGCTGCTGAAGCCGCTCGGTCATTTCATTAAATCTTGTGTGTACATTCCCTAACTCAGAATCATTTTCATGTGTCAGCTTCACATCAAACTTACCTTGACTTACTGCTTGAATTCCTTCTATTAATTCCCCTAGGGGCGACATTAATCGCCTTAGTCCCCAGTCTTGAATAACAATAATGAAGGTAAACAAAATCGTAAATGCAACGATCAAAGCCACAATTAAACGTTTTTGGTAGATATAGATAGCGCTCGCATCTATATCTACACCAAGCATAGCCACGACTTTTCCGGAGCTGTTTGTAATAGGCGATAAAACGGTGATCCACGTCCCGAATTCGTCTTTGTATGTAGATGTTACGATATTCTTCTTTTCTTGTTCTGCTTGCTTAAATGATTTGTAAAATTCTTCTCCTCCATAATAAATCATGGACGGCTCTAGTGATTGCTTAATTTTCTTATTCGCTGTTACGATAATCTTATTTCCATGCGACTTGAATTTTTCGGTCGTCATAATATATCCCTGCAAGTACGACGGATGCAATTCATAAATCTTTCTAAACTGCTTTTCTAGCTCGTCTTTTTCAGGAATCGTCCCGTTCCTTGAATCCACTGCTGCTATTACGTCTTGTTTAGATAAAGACTCCCTCCATAAATCAGCCATAATTAACGCGTGCTGCGTTAGTGTCTCTTTTGCCATCTTTTTTTGAACTTGATAGCTAATGGCTAAAGAAATGACTCCAAGGGCAACTACAATTAAAGTAGAAAATAAAACCGTTTTGTTAAACACACTCAAATTTCGAATATATTTTTTCATCGGTATACTCCGGATTCAAAAGAATAGTAACCAGCACAGCATTCGCTGGTAGAAAGTTGATTCTATTATATCACACGTTCGTCCACTTCTCTTTCCCCTTTTTCCAAAAAAGAGAAAGCCAAAAAAGTGACTTGCAAAAAGCAACCCACTTTATTCAGCAAAATACATAAAACCAATTGCACCAATACCTGTATGCGTCGAGATAATAGGCGTCGTATCTTCAATCGAAAATTGCGTATAGCCCCTTGCCTTCACAATTGATTCTTTTAACTTAGAGGCGAGTCCAAATCCATCTGCATGTACAAGCCCTACTCCTTTAATACTTTTTCCTTCTGTATGCTCTTCGAACTGTTTCGTTAAAAACTTAACAATTTGAGAATGGCTGCGCACTTTAGCAACAGGAGTATATACTCCGTCAGCTAGAGAAGCAATCGGCTTAATATTTAAAAGAGAACCGATCAATCCTTTTCCTCGTCCAATACGTCCACCTTTAACCAAATTTTCAAGCGTATCAACTACGACAAAAAGATTCGTATTTTGACGCACCTCTTCCAAGCGTGTGATAATTTCTTCTACTGTATGCCCATCTTCAATCATTTTCACCGCTTCAAAGACTTGAAACGAAAGAGCTTTTGTAATGTACATAGAATCAACAACGGTGATGTTTCCTTCTACCATTTGAGCCGCGCTTTCAGCTGCTCGAACAGTTCCGCTCATTCCCCCAGTCATATGAATCGAAATGACGTCATACCCTTCACTAACCAATCGTTCATATACTTCAACAAAAGAACCAATAGCTGGCTGAGAGCTTTTTGGTAATTCTTTTGAATTTTTCATTTTTTCAATAAAATCTGTCGGCGTTAATTCCACGCGATCTAAATACGTTTCATTATCAATGTTAATACATAAAGGTATCATCTCAATACCGTACTTTTCAGCTTCTTCCAACGTTAAATCAATTGTTGAATCCGTTACCACTTTAATTTTCGCCATGTGTTCACCCCTATAAGATGCATTGCAGACTAGTATAACATGAACACTTACAACAATATAGTTATAATAGAATGCAAGTTTTGCTAATTCGTAAAACGCATGTTCAACCTTTTATATCAACAAAAAAAAGTTGACTCTGCTGAAATATTCAGAAAAGTCAACTTTTACGTTTATGCATTATGTTTTAATACATGAGACTTAAAGAGCTGTTCGTAATCTTTCCATTTCAACACGCGTTTTAAATATTCTTGAAACGAGTAGGTTTGCTTCGGAACTGATTCGTTCGTGATTTGTCTAATAAATAAATCAAGTTTTGCAGATAACATGAACCGAAACGTGCTATTTTCCTCTAAAACTGGAATTTCAGTAATTTTTACTTTTTGACCACTGACATGTTTAAATTCAAGGCTTTTTAATAGCAAGGCGATCAACCCTCTTTTTACCCGTTTATTTTATTATAATGCTTAAGGCACTTTCTGTCTTGATAAAATAAAAAGAAAACACAAATATTCTTTAAAATAAAAATGCTTCATCAACTTATTCGACAGTTGATGAAGCATTCCTTTTTAAAATGACCTTCTATTTAAATAAATAAGTGAAACAAGTTGCTTTCTTTATTAATTTCTGTGTAAGGGAATCCTTTTTTATCCATACGATTAATCAGTGGATAATAATCTTCTTTATGCTTGAGCTCGATTCCAACAAGTGCTGGTCCGCTGTCTTTGTTATTCTTTTTCGTATACTCAAAGCGCGAAATATCGTCTGTCGGTCCAAGCACTTCGTCTAGAAATTCACGAAGAGCTCCTGCGCGCTGAGGGAAATTAACGATAAAATAATGCTGTAATCCTTCATAAATCATCGAACGTTCTTTGATTTCTTGCATACGTCCAATGTCATTGTTTCCTCCGCTGATGACGCAAACAACCGTTTTTCCTTTAATTTGCTCACGGTATGAGTCAAGAGCAGCAATCGAAAGAGCTCCTGCTGGTTCTGCTACAATCGCATTTTCATTGTATAGAGATAAAATGGTTGTGCAAACCTTGCCTTCAGGAACAACTACAATATCGTCCACAAGCTCTTTACTGATGTCATACGGAAGCGTTCCGACTGTTTTAACAGCTGCTCCGTCTACAAATGGATCGATTGCCGGTAGCGTCACTACATTTCCATTTGCTAAAGATGTCTGCATGCCAGGCGCGCCTGCTGGTTCTACCCCAATTACAGCTGTTTGAGGCGAGATGCTTTTTACGTATGTGCCGACACCGGAAATTAATCCGCCCCCGCCGATACCCGCAAATACGTAGTCAATTTCATCTTCACAGTCATTGAACATTTCAACGGCTACTGTACCCTGCCCTGCAATAACGTCTACATCATTAAATGGGTGAATAAATGTACGATGTTCCTCTTCACTGCATGCAATAGCTTGTTCATAAGAATCATCAAACGTATCTCCGATTAGTACGACCTTTACGTTATCTTTGCCTAAAAATTTCACTTGATTAATTTTTTGGCGCGGCGTTGTGCTCGGCATAAAGATTTTACCATCGATATTTAAATGACGGCACGCATATGCTACACCTTGTGCGTGGTTTCCTGCACTTGCACAGGCAATTCCATTTTCTAATTCTTCTGGGGATAACTTTTTGATTCGATTGTACGCACCGCGAATTTTAAATGAGCGCACCACCTGTAAATCCTCACGTTTTAAATAGATATTACATTCATATCGTTCAGACAAAACGTCATTACGCTGTAGTGGTGTATGCACAACAACATCTTTAATCAATTGATTTGCAATCATGATGTCCTCTAAATGTACGTGTTTTGTTCGATTATCTACTTGTTGTTTCATAACCAACTTCCTTCCTCTTCTACCATTATTAATTTGTACATTATATCACAAAAAATTTAGAAAAATCATTATTTTTCATTAATAATAACTAAAAAAACTTTTCCAACTATTTTACTGTCCACATACTTTACATATGTTTAGCAAACGCTAAATAGACTTACAAAATTGCCCATACTTTCTACATGCAGCTGATGCGATAACAGGTATAAATTAAGAAAGGTTGTGGAATAAATGGAGTTTTCGCTTCAAAGTCATGAAAGTGCCGTTCCGTGCGAAATAGTTGCAGATGAAGAAAACGGTAGATACATGCTTCGCAAAGCAGATACGAGCGGAGAAGTTTTTAATACACCAAGCGAGCTGATTCAATGGATTGAAGCTAACTGGAGCACTGAACAGTTTGTGAGCCCAGCGGCTTTTCACGAAATGATGAAGCAATTAAAATCAATATAAAAAGAGATTGAAACATAACGAAATCAATCTAAAGACGAATAAATGGAGTATAGGAGCTAGCTAGTAGGGGGTGCTTGTTACACCGCATTTGATTTCCATGCGAGACTTCGCTTTTCGCGGGCGGCTGGTGAGCCTCCAATCAACTGCTAAAAGCACCTACATACATGAAATCTACCTTCACCCTCATAATGAAAAGATCCGAACGATTCAACGTTCGGATCTTTCTTCGACTAACATACTTTTGTACCAGACTCGCGTTTTTTATAAACAAAAGAGATCAGCTTCGCTCGTATACGGTAAAATAATACGTGTAGGGATTTTTTTCATCTTTAATTCCTTGCTGCTTCGAAATAACTTTCCATTCGCTCAAATCAATCGCAGGAAAATGTGTATCTCCTTCAAAGGATTCTTCAATATGCGTAATATAAAGTCGGTTTGCAACGTCTAATGTTTGCTCATACAGAGTAGCTCCGCCAATCACGAACAGCTCGTCTTTTTTTTCAGCATCTAATGCTTCTAATTCCTCAACTGAATGAATAACGGTTGCTCCTTCTTGTTGATAATCTTTTTGACGCGTAAGAACCACATTCTCGCGATTAGGGAGCGGTCGTCCAATTGATTCAAATGTTTTTCTTCCCATTATAATGGTATGACTCGTTGTGATGCGTTTGAAATACTTTAAATCTTCCGGAAGACGCCATGGCAAATCATTTTCTTTACCGATCAGCCTGTTTTGATCCATTGCGACAATGAGGGAAATCATACGCTCACAGCTCCTTTGATGTGAGGATGCGCATTATAGTCTACTAGCTCAAAGTCTTCAAATTTAAAGTCAAAAATTGATTTTACGTCTGGATTGATTTTCATTTTTGGCAAAGCATGAGGCTCACGCGTTAACTGCAGGTTTACTTGTTCAATGTGATTGCTGTAAATATGCGCATCGCCAAACGTATGAACAAAATCACCTGGCTCTAAATCACACACTTGTGCCACCATCATTGTAAGCAGCGCATATGAAGCAATATTAAACGGTACGCCTAGGAAAATATCAGCTGAGCGCTGATACAATTGACAAGACAATTTGCCGTCCGCTACATAAAACTGAAATAAGCAGTGACACGGCGGTAAAGCCATATTGTCTACATCAGACACATTCCAGGCGCTTACCATTAAGCGGCGAGAATCAGGGTTGTTTTTAATTTGATTGATAACATTTGTAATTTGATCAATTTTTTCTCCGTCCGGCGTTGGCCATGAACGCCACTGATGGCCATACACAGGACCAAGCTCCCCGTTTTCATCCGCCCATTCATTCCAAATGCGCACGCCGTTATCTTGTAAATACTTAACGTTTGTATCTCCTTGTAAAAACCAAAGCAGTTCATGAATAATTGATTTCAAATGAAGTTTTTTTGTCGTTAATACCGGGAAACCTTCTTGTAAATTAAAACGCATTTGATAGCCAAATGTGCTAATTGTACCTGTTCCTGTCCGATCTTCTTTTTTTGTTCCATTTGCTAACACATGCTCGCAAAGTTCAAGATATTGTTTCACTTCCGACACTTCCTTTATTAAAAAGTCCTTTTCTATTGTATAAGTGTTCACGAGCTAAGTAAACAACTAAATCTCAGCTCATGTAGAAAAGTTTTTTATCATTTAGATACACGATTTCCCCGAAAAAAACGAGGATGAGACCTAACAAAATCAATTAAATGATCGCTTATGAATCGCTTATGACACCGCGGTTGATCTCCGTGCAAGGCTGGCGGCCGATGAGCCTCCTCGTCGCTTGCGCTCCTGCGGAGTCTCACCGATTCCGCTTTTCCCGCAGGAGTCTTCGCCTTGCCCTCCAATCAACCGCTAGAAGCAACTAAATAGATGAAATCTACGTTTACTATCACCATAAAAAAATCCGAACGAATTTCATTCTCTCTCAAGAATTTCGATTCATCGTTCGGATCTTCCTTCGGCTAAACTACTTTTTTAATAGCTTAGTCTTTGTTAATTAAATACAATTGTGCGGTTTTCATGCACTAAAATGCGGTCTTCTAAATGCCATTTTACAGCACGTGCGAGCACCGTACGTTCAATTAAGCGGCCTTTTTTCTTTAAGTCATCCGCATCATCACGGTGGTTCACGCGTTCAATATCTTGTTCAATAATTGGTCCTTCATCCAAGTCGTCCGTTACATAGTGAGACGTAGCACCAATTAATTTTACACCTCGTTGATATGCGCGTTCATAGGGGCGTGCTCCGATGAATGCCGGTAAGAATGAATGGTGAATATTAATGATACGATATGGATTTTCAGCCACAAAAGTCGGCGTTAAAATTTGCATATAACGCGCCAAGATAATTACGTCAATATTATAATCTTTTAATACCTGCAGCTGTTTGGCTTCTGCTTCTTGGCGAATGTCTTTTGTCGCCGGTATATGCTTAAACGGTATACCGAATGATTCAACCACTTCGCGCGCATCTTCGTGATTGCTCACAACGACAGCGATGTCTGTCATCAAATCTCCGCTTTCCCATGCCCACAGCAGCTCTAGTAGACAATGAGGCTCCTTTGACACAAAAATAGCTGTTTTTTTCAAATTATGAGCATATGTAAACTGCCAGTTCATTGAAAACGTATCGGCAATTTTTTTGAAGCTTTCTTCTAGCTTTACTTCTTTAGCTAATAAATCCTCACATTCAAATTCGAAACGGATAAAAAACATACCCCCTTCATGGTTCGTTGAATGTTGACTTGATTCTACAATATTTGCACCGTGCTCATGTAAAAACGTAGACACAGCGGCTACAATACCCGGTTTGTCCGGACAGCTAATTAGCAGCCGACCGCGATTTTTATATTTCTCTTTATATGAAGTTAAATGTTTTTGAATATGCGATTTCATGTAATTCCCTCTCTTTTTTTAAATATACAGACAATTGTACCATTATCCTTGCAGCGATGCGACATTGAAATAAGGCTTTGACAAAAGAAAGCCGAAACGTTTGCTTCAGCTTGTGTACTTGTTGTTCTAACATCTACTCCCATCAAATCGTTCATTCACTCACCTTTACGTTCTACACATACCTAAAATGAGTGTTTCCTAAAGTGCTGTAGCTCATCCAATTCTCTTGCTGCTTTTGAATTAAACATAAAAAAGCCGCTAGCACAACACCAGCGGCTTTTCCTTATTATTGCACAGCTTTTTCACTAACTTCATGCAAGGCATTTCGTACCTTTCCATATTCGCTTGCGTGAGGACGATCTCCGTCATCTTCGTATCCGTAATCAAACATTCGATTTCGATTTAACGTTAATTTCGTAATGGTTGGACGTAATAAATCAAACAATTCAAATCGTTTTTTCAAATGTGGAAATGATGCTTGATAATGTAAAATTTCTGCTCGTACACTTTTCCAAAATTCCGCTTCTTCTACGCCTTCATGCTCTTCTAAAATAGTCGCTAAATAGCGGAAGTGACAAACAAATAACCCTGTTAAAATAAACTGCGTCAGTCCTTCCGGCTCTTCGCTGCGCAACACTTCTTTCAGTTCAAAAGATAGCTGCTGCAGTTCTTCAAACGGCTGATCGCTAATATTCACGTCGTCTACAAAATCTTTCATAATAATTCGAACGGGCTTGTTGTTTTTAAGCACCAGTACCGTATTTTGACCGTGCGGGGAAAATACAGTACCGTATTGATATAAGTAATGAAGAAGCGGCGGCAATACAGCGCTGGTTAACGCATCAATCCACTCGACAGGAGTTAAACCCGACTTTTCTATATAAGATGAAACTAAAGCTTTCCCTTTACTGTCAACATGTAAAAGCGCAGCTAGCGTAATCGCATGCTCTCCTTCTTCTAACTCTCGATAGATGCTTTCACGCCAAACCACTCCCAGCATTTCTAAATACTGATAAGGCGCGTTTTTAATAGAAGCAAACGTGGGCTGAGTTACGTTTAACGTAGCCACTTCACCTAAAAGTCCTACTCTGCACGTATCTTTTAAAAACGCATCGCGATCTCGTATGCCTTTAATGTGCTGAGTTACTTGAGGAGCAATTACCGTCCGCTCACTTGGAAGGCCTCTGTACACAAGCGTATTTAATATACTCATGGGAAGCTTCACATGATATTTATCTCGATTTGTTGTATTCACAAATGTACGAATCGACTGCTGAGGAAAATATTGATCTTCACCTTCTCCTAACGGAACAATTAAATCATTTGCAATGTATTCAGCGAATAAAGGAACAATCACGTTCATCCACTGCCATTCATGGACGGGAATATAGTAATAGTCCGCTGCTAAAAGGTCTTGGCTTGTTAATTCTTTTTCAAATTCAGCTAGCGTCTTACCGCTTAACTCCTGCTCCATGACATCATCGAAGCCGAGGGTATCTAATGAATGAAACGAAGCAATTTGCTTCGCAACAGCAATCCATGAAAGCTTAATTTTTTGTTTTTGCTCAGGTGCAAACCGCAGATAATCATCATAGCCAAATCCGATGCGCCCTTTGTTGTATGTAATCCAAGGATGTCCCGTCATTTCACCTTCTAGCTCCGCATAATCCATACCTGCTAATTCATCAGCTGATTTTCGATTTTGCAAATGCACGTCTGCTATTAATGTATGAAAATATTCTTTTGCTAAGTGACCTGCGGTTGAGCTAGACATTCCTTTGTCTTCAGATAAGCTAATTAACAGCTGCAAGGCCTCCGAAAGTGTAGGGGTTGACGCTTTAGATGTCAGCTTAATACTTTCTGGCAGTACAGAAAAACTGTCAAACAATCGCTGTTTCGCTTGATATGTATACGTAACGCCCCGGTGGTCTTCCCATCGATACGTGGCAAGCGCACCCTGCTTTTGCAGCTGTTTTGGCTCAATAATATTTTCATACATGAATTCCTGCAGCATTTTAGCTAAAAGCTGGCGATTTGCTTTTTCCCATGATTGCTTATTAAATACGGAAAGATTCGTTTCTTTGATTTTCATCCTTCATTCTCCTTTACTTGTCTTAGAATAGGGATTGTTTTATTACGCAGCGGCATTACAGCGCTAGCAGCTAGCAAAGCAGCAGCACCAGCTGCTAACGGAAGCGCTAAATTTACTTTGCTGATTTCTAGTGCTAAAAGCGGTGCAATCAGCAGGGCAATATTTTGAACAGCAATAAGCCAGCTGTAATAGTAAGCAGCTCCTTCTTTGCTTTTTTGAAATAAATAGATATCAAGTATAACCATGCTGAGATAAAACCCGGCTCCATATAAAATTCGACTTATAATAAATATGCTGAGATGATCGGCATATGCTTGCAAAAATAGCAGTAAAGCACTAGCACCCGTTACGCTATAAAAAAGCGGTATAACTTTTCCATTAAATAGCTTTGTAGGTACCGTAAGCTTTAAGACGATCGCCATAATGCTCGGCATCACATATAACAAAGCGCTGCCTCGACTGTTCATGCTATATGTGTCACTTGTAAACAATGTAAAATAAGGGCGAATGACATTGTGTCCAAGGTGAAAAAAGAAAATAGCCAGCAAATAGAAAAAAATAGGCTCGTTTATACTTTGAATGTATGTTGGTGTTTTTTCTTTTTTTAAAGATGAAGCTTTTCTTGTTATGAGCCATACGGCCAGTACCATATCAGCTAAAGCAAAGTACTGATATACTTTAAGCGGCATTTCCCATGCAATAATCGTACTTCCAAACAAGCTAGCGACAATAATAGCCGTATGAACAATAAATACATAGGTTGTTGCGGCACTTGCCTTTTTCTGTCCATTTTTCATGCCGCCTACTAAATATGGGTACAAAAGATATAAACTGCTTTGAAACACAAGTAATACTAACGAAATGGCTAAAAATCCATAAAAAGTAGAAACTTCGCTCAGAATGACTTTAATTAAGGCTGTCATTAGAAGTGACGCTACGATTATATGTTGTACTTTCCACTTCTTAAGCAGCATTCCCCATAAAGGAGTCATAACAATGACCACAATTCGGCAGCAAATAATAAAAAAAGACGTCATTGCGACTCCATCTACATGGAAAGCATTTGTAAAATACTGCGGATAAAATGGTGATAATAACACTTCCGACGTCATGGTCATAAACAAACAGATAAAAACAAAGCGCGGAGAAATCATTTCTTAAAATCCAAACTTTTGGAAAACAGTATTTTTATATATTTTGTACACGTTTTCACCTGCAATTTGATTAATCAAAACAGCATTGCGATAAGCGCCTAAACCTAAGTCTGGTGCTCCAACCCCGTGTGTATGAAGCTCTCCGTTTTGAACAAATAGCGGGGCGCCTTTTTTCTTCATCTCAACTTGATAGAGTTCGTTGATTTTCAGCTGTCCTTTTTCATCAAACAGCAAATGTTCTTTTAAACCTTCCATAAAAGCAGGCTCTTTTGCATGATAGCCCGTGGCCATAATGACAATTTCACTTTCTTCTTTTTCAAACGAGTCCTGCTCGTATTGGTGAAGAGTAAGAAGATGTGTATCGTTTGTCTTTTCAACGCCTGCAAGTTCCGTAAGCGCTCGCATCGTTAGCGGCACTTCTTTTCCTCCAATTGTTCGTTCGTAAATCAAATCATAAATATCACCGATCGTTTCAAAGCTTATTCCTTTGTATAAAAGAGCTTGATTTCGTAAAACGCTCTCTTTTTTCTCTTGGGGCAATCTGTAAAAATAGTGGGTATAATCCGGCGAAAAATGTTCAAGGCCAAGCTTTGAATATTCCATCGGATAAAACCCTTTTGAGCGCGTATACCAATTCAGCTTATAGTCAAACTGAGGCTGCTGTTGAAGTAAATCATAGACAATTTCAGCTGCGCTTTGACCAGAGCCAATTACGGTAATACTTTTAGCCTTCAGCGTTTGTTCACGATTCATTTTGTACTGAGCGGAGTGATAGAACGTATCGCTGGCTACTGATTGAAAGTCTCTTGGCACTACGGGCTGTGTACCTACTCCGGTTACAAGATGATAGCTGTAATAGGTATGAAGCTTTCCTTCTTTTTCAATCGTTACTTCATAAAAAGGTTTAGCGTCTTCATGCATTTTTACTTCTTTTACTGTGCTGTTAAATTCAAGCCCACTCAGCTGGCTCGCTACCCAGCGGCAATAATGATTGTATTCATTTCTCGGAATGTGAAACTTCTCAAAGAAATAAAACTGATACAAGCGCTCATGCTCATGCAGATAATTTAAGAACGTGTACGGACTCTTCGGATCCACCATCGTGACCACGTCTGCCATAAACGGAACTTGAAGAGTTGTCCCTTCTAAAAGCATTCCTGGATGCCAATTAAACTCCTTTTTTTGTTCAAAACATTTATATGTACAATCTGTTTTATCAATTAAAGCTGCTAATCCTAAATTAAATGGACCAACTCCTACTCCAATTACGTCTAAAATGTCCCGTTGTTCCATTCACTCCACCTTCTTTCAAATACTGTTCTTTCACATTTCAGCAGTACGCCTGTTTTATCAGGCAGCGACACTTCTTTCATAAATTGAAACCCGCATTTTTTAAATACTGCAATCATCTTTTCATTTCGTATATCTGGTTCCGCTATTACTTTAGCAGTATCTGCTACCTGGAACTTGTGCTTTAGTAAACTAAGAAGGAGCGGATAAATATGGCCTTTTCCTAAAAAAGCAGGTTCTCCAATTAATAAATGAATCCCTTGATCTCCTTTTTCATAAGGGTAATAGTTACTGATAATATCGCCGTCAACCGTATAAGATTCCCAATAGCTCATAGGTACACCGTCAATTTCTCCAATTAGCAGTTTTTGATGGGAATCAGCTAGAAATGTTTTTAAATGCTGTTCATACGCCTGTTTTGAAATATTTAAATTCCAATACGGAATAACATGCGGTTCATGCATCCACTTGTACAGCCGTTCGAAATCTTTTGCAAAAGAAACAGAGCGAAAGGTGATGCTCTGCTCCTTTTGCTGAATCATAAATGGATACTGCTTTTGTAATGCCGATTTCATAACCGTACACCTGAAGATTCGTACAGAGGATTTTCAACATTTACATAAACAGACTGCGTTTCAAGAGAGCCTACCAGCTCATCCATATCGTGAACGCGCGTTAAGAAATTAGCTTTGCAAGGCAGCACTTTCTCTTCTAACATTGATGAAACAAGCCCTGTATGATCTTTTTCTTTGTACATCTCTACCTCTTGTCGCAGGATCAATAGCAGATCTGACTCTTGAACGAGGCCAGCAGCACCAAATGCGTTAACTAACCCTAAAATATGATTAAAAAATACGTAATAACGAAATCTTTCTTCTGCTACAGCGTCATCACATACCGTATCGCTTTCTCCGTTTAAGGAAGGAAGCAGCTTGCGAAGCTCTTGTTCCTTTGATTTCATAAAGTAATAGCCTTGGTTGTCACGGTAGTAAAACACCGATGGATATCCGTTTTCATCAAGTTTAATAACGGAATTTTGCTGATGAGCTTCCAGCGCAATTCCTTTTTGAGTGTAAAGCCACATCATAGGATGAAATGAGACATCTAAATAGCGTTTAAACCAGTGCTTGCTTATGTCTTCATTTGTGCTATTTTCACTTGCAGCAATGTAATTAATAATATTTTCAATTTGAGAAGCTTTCCCAAACACATGATCTTGACACAAACTTGCTAAGAGTGTTGTACGGTCCCCATGCTCACCTTGAAAAGGATTGCTTCGAATCATGACTTCAAACCCAAGCTCTTTTTTTCCAAGCGTGATATAAGCAGGGTCTTCAATCACTTGAAAAGCCGGATAGTTTTCTTGAAGCTCCGCCTGCAATCCTTCTTGCAATAAACGGCTAACTTCTACCCCTCTGCTTAATTCTTTGCGTTTATTCACTCTCAGTGAATTCGTAATCTTCACCGGAATAGAAAATTTGTACATCACATCTGCATCTTCACTGTATACGGTTCTAACAGACGAAGTCGGATAAAACGGCTGACCGTGTGGCCCTAGATAAGCAAGCCTGCCTTTTTGAATCCATTCACACACTTCTTCTTTTCCTAAAAGATAACGAGCTTGCAGCGGATGCATAGGTATAAGTGAATAATCGTCCGCTTGGCAATGCGACTGTATGAATTCTTCAGAAACCTTGTTATCTTTTTTCAGCTGCTCTTTAATAAGCTGTGAAGCGGTTTGACTCCCGGCAGACTGTTCTGCAACAAGAGATTTATGTGCTTTAAAATAATGAAGCTGAAATTTGCCGTTAACTTCAGGCCCAAACACCTCTTCTTCTTCAGGTAATATCCCTTGACGGCTTTTAGGTGTAGGATGCAGCTGGTGGCCAATAAGCAATGACTGCTCAGATTCTAAGAACGTTTTGTCCCATTTATAGCACGTTTCTAACTCTTTCTGTCTTTTTTCAATGAACAATTTCATATTTTCATAGCTTAATAGCACACGTACAATTAGCTCATTTACCTGTAGTAAATGATCTGTTACTTCTTTTAAAAGAAAGGCCAAAAGAGTGACGACATCTAACTCCTTGAGCTCCTCTTTCTGAATGCGATAATAAAAGACCGGAAAGAACAAGTGACGTCCGGTAGCTGAACGGTACTTTACTGGAAAGTAAAGAGTTACCGGCTGTTTTTCTAGCCTAAGAACGAGCGTTTCTTCGCTTTTTATTTCTGTAATGGACTGCCATACTCCCTTACCTGTTTCTCGAATATAGCAATTAATAATATTTTGCATCGTAATAAAATTAGCCGATAACTGAGCGTTCACGTAATCGCTCCTCCTTTTTCTCCAACTCTTTTCCTAAAGCCACGACTTCCTCCAACTGAGTGGCAACAGTATCAACTGTAATCATGGGATTTAACATCGTTAGCTTTAAATAAGCTTGCTCTTTATGCTTTGTTTTTGCCATGATAAACGTGCCTTTTTCATATAAGTGCTGCTGAATAAGCTGATTCAATTTATTTTCATAATGCTGCTGTTTTTGACAATCAACATATAAAGTATCTGGCACATAGCGAAATACAACCGCGTTCATATAAGGATCATTTAACACCGTAATATTCCTTTGCTTTCGTAAATGTTCAGCTGTCTGCTTAGCCGTTTCAATCGTATGGTCAACCATTTTTCCATACTCATTTGTACCTACTGCACGGAAAGTCAGCCATAGCTTCAAGGCGTCAAATCGTTTGGTCGTTTGAATGCTGCGATCTACCAAATGTACGTGCTCATCTTCTTCAGGATTTAAATAATCTGCATGAAGCTGAATGTGTTTAAACATAGCTGAATTCTTCAGTAAAAATGCCCCGCAGCTCACCGGCTGGTAAAACCACTTATGAAAATCCATCGTAATAGAATCTGCTCGTTCAAGAGCTTTTAAGCGTTCACGATATTTATGTGAAAATAGCAGCGCTCCTCCATAAGCAGCGTCGGCATGAAGCCAAAGCCCTTCTTTTTTAGCTAGCTCACTTATTTCAAAAAGAGGGTCTACGCTTCCAAAATCCGTCGTGCCTGCCGTTGCTACAACAGCAAAAGGAAGGTTTCCCTGGGCTTTGACTTCCCGTATCGCTTCTTCTAAATTTTCTATATCCATCTCGTGCCTTTCATTGCACTTTACACTCACCACTGCATTCATGCCCAATCCAAGCTGAGCTGCAGATTGCCGCACCGTAAAGTGGGCTTTTTCGGAGCAGAAAATCCGCAGTTTTTTAGCTTGGAGCGGTAAACCTTCTTCACTAACATCAATTGAAAATGCAGCATGACAATATTCATTACGAGCAAGCAGAAGTCCCATATAATTCGACTGAGTCCCTCCGCTTGTAAAAACGCCCGAAGAAGAGCTTCGATAACCAATTTGTTTTGTTAACTCATCAATCACTTGATCTTCTATATACGTAGCTGCCGGACTTTGATCCCACGAGTCCATAGATTGATTCAAAGCAGAAATCATCACTTCCGCAGCAAGGGCCGGTATAATCGGAGGACAATGCAAGTGTGCCATTGCCCCGGGATGCGAAATATGAAGCGAATGATCCAGCACTACGGCTTGTACGTCAGCAAACAAATCTTCTAGCGGCTGTTCGTGTTCGCTAAAATAGACCGAACGATTGACTAAGTTCGATAGTTCGTCAACGTCTATATGAGTATAAGGGGATTTTAGTTCATGGTAGTAACGTTTAATCATCTCTGTCATTCCGCCTATCATAGCTTCATAATTCTCGAGGCTTTCTTTGGATGATGATAAAAACCACTTTTCAAACGGCGCCATTTTATTTATTCACCCACTTCTCTTCTGCTGCTTTTATCGCTTCTTCAAATCTTGTTAACACTTCATCGGTTTGTTGTTTCGTTAAAATTAATGGAGGAAGCAGACGAATAACAGCACCATGTCTTCCACCCACTTCTAAAATGACGCCTCTGTCGAAACATTCTTTTTGAATCAGCTTAGCTAACTCACCGTTTGCAGGATGACTGCCGATTTTATTAGCCGGCTTTGTTGCGTCTATGATTTCAACGCCTAGCATCAAACCTCTTCCGCGTACATCACCAATTGAGAATACTTGCTTTTGAATATGTTTTAGCTGACTCTGAATATAAGCTCCTAATTCATGAGCATGTGCAGGTAAGTTTTCTTGTTTTATAAATTGCAAAGTAGCTCGTCCTGTAGCCATCGCAAGCTGATTTCCTCTAAATGTACCGATGTGTGCACCTGCTTCCCATTGATCAAGCTTTTTATCATATAGAACAACGGATAAAGGAAGGCTTCCTCCAATTGCTTTAGATAGTACTAATACATCCGGTTCGATATCAGCGTGTTCGAATGCATACAGCTTTCCTGTTCGTCCAATTCCAGTTTGAACTTCATCTACAATAAGCGGAATGTTTCGTTCTTTTGTGATTCTGCGAAGCTCTTTTAACCATGGAATCGGCGCCGGAACAGAGCCTCCTTCTCCTTGTACAATTTCTACTACAACACCCGCCGGAGTAACAATTCCGCTTTCAGGATCATCCAGCATATTTTCAATGTATGTACTAATGTAAGTGTGACCTTCAGCACCTACGCCAAACGGGCAGCGGTATTCATATGGATAAGGTAGAAAATGTGTATCGGGCACTAGCGCATGAATGTGCTTTTTGGGACTCGTTGTACCGCTAATGCTTAACGTTCCGTGCGTGGAGCCGTGATATCCCCCTTGAAAAGATAAAATCGTGCGGTTGCCTGTTGCTGTTTTTACAAGCTTCAAAGCCGCTTCAATTGCGTCTCCTCCAGTTGGACCGCAAAACTGTATTTTCGCTTTGTTTGCAAATCCTTCTGGTAAACTAGCAAATACTTCATCGATAAAAGCTTCTTTCACAGGCGTTGTTAAATCTAATGTATGTAAAGGAATAGATTTTGCTAAAACGTCTTGTATTGCTTCATGGACTACGTAATGGTTATGACCAAGAGCAAGTGTGCCGGCTCCTGCTAAACAATCAATATACTCTTTTCCATCCATATCCGTGATCACGGCGCCTTTTGCTTGTTTAATTGCAATAGGAAGGCGTCTAGGATAAGACCTTGCATTGGATTCACGTTCATTTTGCATAGCAAGCAGCATTTCGTTTGATGTAAGTTGTTTCGTTGACGTTGACATATCATATCCTCCTGTTTGTTCAATTGATAATGATTTTCATTAACAATTACAACAATAAATGATAATGATTATCACTGTCAATGATTATTCTGAAAATATGAAATTATTCCTATTTCACTCTAAAGTCGGGAAAACGCAGCATTTCTCTTATGTATCAAGGATTCAAAGGGTTTTATGATGTTTTCCATTTAGGGAAAACTATGTAATAAGTCCCTTTCTATTTCCAAATAAAAAAGTGCTACAATTCCTTGTAGCACTTCTGTTACTTTTGCTTATTCATCGTTTCTTTTGCAGCTTTTACACTCCTTGGGTCAAGCGGTTTCGTATATTGACAATTCACTCGAACCCCTGAACCAATACGAATTTCTTTCACGGGAGTAACGGATAAGAACGCTTGAAGATTTTCAGGTTTTAGCCCTTTTGTCCCGATTAAAATAATATCTTTATCTTTCATTCTTCTTAACAGTTTTTTAATATGAGGAATACCGTTTAGCGCACTTTTATCCGCTCCTGAAGTCATGACACGCTGAATTTGCTTATAGCTTACAAGCGTTTCAAGCGCCTTTTCTTGATCACTGATTTCATCAAATGCTAAGTGGAACGTTACATTCATTTCTCCTGCCGCATCCAGCAGTCGCTTTAAAGCTTGCTCATCAATAATTTTGTCTTCTGTTAAACAGCCTATTTCAATTCCATCAATGCCAATTTCTCTTGCATAGTGAATATCTTCAATCATTGTTTGCAAATCATCTTCATCATACTGAAAAGATTGATTATGTGGACGAATCATCACAAATATTGGGATATGTATCGTTTCTTTCACTTTTTTCATCAAACCGTAGCTTGGGGTTAAGCCGCCTTCACCGATTCCAGTTACAAGGCTTATACGATCGGCACCATGTTCCTGGGCAACTTTAGCATCATGTAAGGTTGCAGCTGTGACTTCTAATATCATTCTAAAAACACCCTTTCCCCTTTAATATAGAGCTTTTGCCTTCTTTTCCCTGTATTTATACTTAAAAAACTCTACCAAACTCTCTTATGTAAGAAAACACCCAAAAGATGTGATTAATATTTTCAAAAAATTGAATGTCATGGAAAAAGAGTAAGAACTATTCTTTTTCTCATGACGTTTCAATTAATAAAATTCTATATTTATACTAAAGATTCAAAAATACATCCCTTTTATCTAGGGTAAAGGGTTTATTAAAAAGAGCGTGGATTTGTTTGTTGCATGAACATCCAATCATTTAAAGAATGAGGCTGCTGATGACCAACGGGTGCTGAGAAATCGCGGCATCCGCAATCATGCATCGGCATTTGACCCATTCCTCCGTGCATTGGCGGCATTCCTCCTTGCATCGGCATTTGGCCCATTCCTCCGTGCATTGGCGGCATTCCTCCTTGCATCGGCATTTGGCCCATTCCTCCATGCATTGGCGGCATTCCTCCTTGCATCGGCATTTGGCCCATTCCTCCATGCATTGGCGGCATTCCTCCTTGCATCGGCATTTGGCCCATTCCTCCGTGCATTGACGGCATTCCTCCTTGCATCGGCATTTGGCCCATTCCTCCGTGCATTGGCGGCATTCCTCCTTGCATCGGCATTTGACCCATTCCTCCATGCATCGGCATTCCGTCTTGCATCGGCATTTGACCCATTCCTCCATGCATCGGCATTCCATCTTTCATCGGCATTTGACCCATTCCTCCATGCATTGGCGGCATTCCTCCGTGCATCGGCATTTGACCCATTTCTTCATGCATTGGCGGTAGCTCTCCGTACATTGGCATTTGATTCATTCCTCCATGCATCGACGGCATTGCATCTTTCATCGGCGGCATTTCTCCGTGTATTGGCATTTGATTTGCGCCTTCTTGCATCGGCATTGCCTGCATTTCTTTTGCAGAAGGCATAGGCGGCATTTTAGCAGGTTTAGGTGCTGCTTGCATATATGGATTGGATATCGGTTGTCCGGTTTGTTTCATTCCATACGAATTTCTCATTTTTAAGGGCTCCTTCCCATTCTCTTACTCTGTTTACGTTATTCTTTTTACCATCAATCTGAAATTCGTCCATAAGAAAATAGGCCTTCTACACATTCAAAATTGTAGAACGTATAAGAAAAAAGCTATAATCGAGGCAAATTGCAGATAGAAAGGTGGCACATGATGAATAAAACGATTATCGTATGGATTCGAAAAGATTTCCGGCTAGTTGATAACCCAGCTCTATTTCACGCAGCTAAAGAAGGAATGGTTGTACCTGTTTATATCCATGACGACTATGAAGAAAGCTCAATGGGAAGTGCAAGTAAATGGTGGCTTCACCATGCGCTGAATGACTTTAAAACCTCGATCAAAAAAATAGAAGGAACGCTGATTGTACAAAAAGGAAACCCTAAAGATGTGTTACAAAAATTACTCCATGAAACGAATGCACAAGATATTTATTGGAATAGCCGCTATGAACCACATGCGCTAAAAAGAGATAAAGAGCTTCAAGCTTTTTTTTCAGAGCAACAAATAAATATTCGCACATTTGAGGGGTTTCTCCTTCATGAACCTTGGAAAATCACAAAAGAAAATGGGGATCCTTATAAAGTGTTTACAGCTTACTATAAAGCTTCTCAAAAACATTCAGTATCTTCTGCTGTAAAAAAAGTTACTTCCATACAGGCCTCCTCTAAACCGGTTGAATCTCTTTCAGTCTCAGATCTCGATTTGCTTCCAAGCATACCGTGGGATGAAACGATTAAGTCGACGTGGGAAGCTACGGAAAAAGGCGCTATTGATGTCTTCAAAACGTTTTTAAAGAATAAGCTGCTTCATTATGAAAAAGGACGAGATTTTCCTGCTGAAGCATTAAATTCATTTCTATCTCCTTATTTGGCTACAGGACAGCTTTCAGCTCGAGTCCTTTATCATTATTTGAGAACTAAAGCTGAAAAAGTAGGTTCTGATGCTTTTGAACAGCAAGCTGAAATATTTATTCGTCAACTTATATGGAGAGATTTTGCTTATCAGCTGCTTTATCATTTCCCGCACACTACAACTGAACCGCTTAATGAAAAATTCAAGCAATTTCAGTGGGCTGACGGCAATGAAGAGCTTCAAGCTTGGAAAAATGGAAAAACCGGCTATCCCCTTGTCGATGCCGGAATGCGGGAGCTGTGGGAAACAGGTTTTATGCACAATCGAGTTCGAATGGTAGCTGCTTCCTTTTTAGTAAAGCACCTTTTAATTCATTGGAAACACGGAGCAAATTGGTTTTTTGATACCTTAGTAGACGCAGATTTAGCTAATAATACAATGGGGTGGCAGTGGGTTGCAGGCTCGGGAGCAGACGCCGCGCCATATTTTCGTATTTTTAATCCAATTACTCAATCAGAAAAATTTGATAAAGAAGGAGAATATATTAAAAAGTGGCTTCCAGAGCTTAAAGATATTCCTTCTTCTTATATTCATAAACCTTGGGAGGCCCCAGCAGACGTATTAGAAAAAGCAAACGTTACACTTAATAAAACATATCCGGCTCCAATTGTCGATCATAAAGCAGCTAGAGAGCGAGCGCTGGAGCATTATCAGCACATCAAATAAGAGGTAAATCAAGCCTCTTATTTGATGTGCTGAATTTTTTAAATGTGTAAAAAATTCCATTCCTCATCTATTTACAACTAAAAACATGTATTTGAAATCTCTTTATAGGGTTTTCAAGCCCAATTCCCCTCTCTATAGCACATTTGATTTTTCATATTTTTTCCTATAATTTGAATATATAATAATGATTATATATGCTTGGGAACTCTCTCATTGCATAGATCTGATTGGAGTGATTCGATGCCCGTTTGTCCTTCTTGTAACTATAAGGAAGATTATAATTTTTGCAGAATGTGCGGCACTCAAGTTCGGCACACCTTCGCCAGCCAAGAAGATCAGCCTTTTTATCCATTAAAAGATCGAATCATTACGGATGACAATGAACCAAAGCATCAAGCTATTTTATCTCATACCCATGATTTAGTATGTGCTATTACTGAAGATGGCATTTATGAATACGCTTCTCCTTCTTACGCTAAAACGTTAGGCATTTATCCTGATGAGCTTATTGGACAACATGTGCTTATCAATGCGTATCCCGAAGACAAACACATAATCTCGACTACTTTAGCTAACATGAGCAAAACAAAAGATGCCTCCACATTTGAATACCGAAAGTTTCACGTGAACGGCACCATCGTTTTATTAGAATGTAAAGGCGCTCCAATTATTACATCCACTGGAGAAATCGAAGGGTTTGTATTTGTCTCACGAGACGTAACAGAAAAAAGACAAGCAGAGAAAAAGATCCGAAATTCAGAAAAACTTTCTGTCATTGGTCACCTTGCTGCAAGTATCGCACACGAGGTTAGAAATCCTTTGACAACCATTAAAGGGTTTGTACAACTGTTCAGTGAGACACAGCAGCCGAAAAAAACAATGATTTATCGAGATCTCATTCAGCATGAACTTTCACAAATTGAACATATCATCACAGAGTTTATGAGTTTAGCTAAACAAGAGTACGTATATACAGACAACCTTGTTATTACCGACTTGTTAGATGAGGTATTAAAGCAATTTGAACCGGTTACTGGAGTCAAAAACATCCGCATCTTTCGTCACTATCCAAAAGAACATCCTCTGCTCGTTAGTGGGCAAAAAACACAGCTAACCCAAGTATTTATTCATATTATACAAAACGCTATTGATTCGATGGAAAGCGGCGGCAAGCTGGCGGTATCGATTGAAAAATCAGCTAGAGAAACGCTGTGCATTGTGATAAAAGACAATGGATGTGGAATTGATTCAAAGCGTATCCCTCATATAGGAGAGCCTTTTTATACAACAAAAGAACGAGGAATAGGCCTGGGACTAACAATTTGCAACAAAATTATTAATGAACATAATGGTTTTTTTCATGTATCCAGTGAAAAAAATGACGGCACAAGTATTACCATTACCCTTCCTATGAAAACGACTGAACTTTACGTAGTGGAAGCCTAAAAGAGAGGTTGAGACATAACTAAATCACTTCCATTTAAAGACGAGCAAATTAGATAAATGCTCTAGTATAAATGGCCTTTTACACCGCTGTTGATATCCTTACAAGGCTTCGCTTTCCCCGGGCGGCCGATAAGCCTCCTCGTCGCTAGGCTCCTGCCGGGTCTCTTCTAGGCCGCTTTTTCCGCAGGAGTCTTCGCCTTGCCCTCCAATCAACCGCTAGAAGCAACTAAACAGATGAGACCTACGTTCACCATTCCAATAAAAAACGAACCACCAATCAAACATTTTGATCAATAGTTCGTCATTCACCTTGGCTAACATACTTTTGTCCCAGCCTCTTCTTCCTTTAAAACAGCTGGGTGTACAGCTGATACTTATAAAGCATATAAAGACTTCCTATCACTGCCAGGTAAAAGATGAGAGTCTCTGCTCCGCTACCTGTTTCATATGTTAAAGGAGGCTTAAACTTCTTCTTGCTAAGAGGAGAGAAAAAAGGTACCCCTCGTTTAGAAAAGAAATCTCCAAGAATATGAAAAGCGTATCCATAGGCTATTCCTAATGTAAAATCGTTGTTATACATCGTATGTAAATAAAAAATAAGTCCGCTTGCAAGAATAGAATGCGTAATACCTCGGTGACCAAAAATAGATTTAATGACTTTTGCGAGACCAAGAGATCTTCTACCAATATATGAATTTGGTTCATCAATATCAGGAAGCAGCGCTCCAATCGCAATGCCTACAACATAAGGAAATGTAAACGAAGCGTCTCCTGTTATAGCCACACCGGCACCGGCAGCAATCGATGTTGCAATATGTGTGTGATATCTCAAATATGCCACCTTCTTTCTTTTTCAACTTAAGGCAAGCACCGTGACCAAAATCATACATATGTTCGCCCAAAGTTAACTATAAGTGAAGGTGGTAAAAATGTCAAAATAATCTATGGTTACGTAAACTGCAGACCGACTAACCCGATAAGCATCACAAGAAAACTAATAAGAGTACCCTTTCCATTTTTCTTTGCTCTTCCATCTTTTTTGACAATTGAATAAATCCACGTACTCGAATACACAGCGAATCCAAGAAAACCAAATAACGTGATATATGTAAACATGCCGAAACTCCTTTGCTTGTCATTACTATTAACTATACGAGATTTTATAAAAAAAACAAAGTAGTATGACAGCTTGTTTAATATCTCTTTCTTTTTCTTATACTAGGAAGAGGAGGGATGGCTATGCAACAGAAGCAGCTGGAAGATATATTCGACTTTTATGGGTTAAGTGAGGTTTATCGCGGCAATTTTGAGGATGTTGAACACCACTGGTTATTTAAAGACGTGGAGGCAACTATACTTGAAGATTTTTTTAACTCTCACGATTGCGAAGATCTCGAATGCTGTACTCTAGAAGAATTTTGTTTTTTATTCATGAATTTCCAATCCGTACATGCACAAATTCCCCACGTGTACTATTACTAAAAAAGTGATTTCGCAGGAAAGCGAAATCACTTTTTGTTAAAAGCCTAAAGAAATATATTTCACTTCTAAATATTCTTCAATTCCGTAATGTCCGCCTTCACGTCCAAGTCCACTTTCTTTAAAGCCGCCAAACGGCGCTTGTGGTGTAGAAGGTAGTCCATCATTTAGCCCTACAATACCATATTCTAAAGCTTCAGCAATACGAATAGCTTCTGAAATATTTTCAGTGAACACATAGGCTGCTAATCCGTAAGGCGAGTTATTTGCACGGCGAATAACTTCTTCTTCTGTTTGATACGTCGCAATTGGAGCAATTGGCCCGAATGTTTCCTCGTACATACAAAGCATATCATCCGTTGCACCATCTACAACCGTAGGTTCAACAAACAGTCCGCTTCCCTCTTCGCGTACAGCCCCTCCAGTTAAGACGTTTCCACCTTTTGCTACAACATCATCTAAGTGGCGCTTTACTTTTTCTAACGCTTTTTCATCGATTAGAGGTCCGATATCCGTACCTTCTTCTAAGCCGTTTCCGACTTTCAGCTGACTAACAGCCGCTGCAAACTGCTCTGCGAACGGTTTAGCAATAGACTCGTGCACGTAGATGCGGTTTGTACATACGCATGTTTGACCAGCGTTGCGGAATTTAGAAGCAATTGCATTTGTTACTGCTTTATCTAAATCAGCATTTGCTGTTACGATAAACGGAGCGTGTCCGCCTAATTCTAAAGACACTTTTTTAACCGTATCAGCTGCTCCGCGCATTAACAGTTTACCTACTTCTGTAGAACCCGTAAACGATAGTTTACGTACACGTCCATCTTGAAGCCACGCTTCTCCAATCGCTTTTGCATCTCCCGTAACTACATTAATTACGCCTTTTGGAATACCTGCTTCTTCTGCCAGTTCTGCTAGACGAAGAGCCGTCAATGGCGTCTGTTCTGCCGGCTTAATAACCGCTGTACATCCAGCTGCTAAAGCTGGCGCTACTTTACGTGTAATCATTGCTGCCGGGAAGTTCCACGGCGTAATAGCTGCCATAACTCCCACTGGCTGCTTGTGAGCAAATAGACGTTTATTAGGAGAAGAAGCTGGAATTGTTTCTCCGTAAATTCGTTTTCCTTCTTCTGCGTACCATGACACGAATCCGTTGGCGTAGCCAATTTCACCTTTTGCTTCTTTAAGAGGCTTACCTTGCTCGACTGTCATTATTTCAGCCAGTTCATCCGTGTGTTCTTCAATCAGCTGATGCCATTTAAATAATAGTTTGCCGCGCTCTTCTGCTGTTTTTTTAGACCATGTTTGAAACGCTTCATAGGCAGCATCTGCTGCTAGCTTCGCTTCTTTTTCTCCGCCTTTTGCAACAGCAGCTACTACTTCATTTGTCGCTGGATTTACCACTTCGTATGTATCATTTGCTGAAACAAATTCTCCGTTAATATATAAGTTTGCTTGCTTCATATTTCTTCACTCCCTGCTTAAATTTATCTACTCACTGTTCGGTGCTGTCCGACACGTATTTTCGGATTTTACGACTCGCTTGTGATTGGCTAATACCAAGCTGTTCGGCTACTTTGTAAGATGACCTATGCTGTTCAAACGCCTTGATGACCATTTCTTTTTCCACATGTTCAATCATTTCAGGAAGCGTATGAACAGGTGGATCGATAGCAAACTCTTTTGCAAACGGCAAGTCTTTAAGCGTAATCATTTCTTCTCCTGTAACAACCAGGCGCTCAATGATATTTTCCACTTCGCGAACGTTTCCTTTCCATTCCTGACCTAAAAATGCATCTAACGCCTTTGGTGATAAGCGTACATTACGTTCGTATACCGTATTAAAATGATGAAGAAATTGATAGACAAGAGGCAGAATATCTTCTTTTCGCTCTCGTAAAGGTGGAATCGTAATTGGCACTACGTTCAGTCGATAGTACAAATCACGTCTAAACTTTCCTTCTTCCACCATTTGCTCCAGATTTTGATTCGTAGCAGCAATAATTCGTACATCTATTGATACTGCTTTTGTTGAACCCACGGGACGAATTGTACGGTCTTGCAGTACATGGAGCAACTTACTTTGTGCTGAAAGAGAAAGTTCACCAATCTCATCTAGAAAAAGCGTGCCTTCGTTCGAAAGCTCAATGATACCTTTTTTCCCTTCTCGAAATGCTCCAGTGAACGTACCGCCTTCATAGCCAAATAGCTCTGATTCAATAAGCTGTTCAGGAAGCGCTGCACAATTAAGCTCATGATACGGCTGCTGTTTTCTTGTACTAAGCTGGTGAAGCAGTTTTGCTACTCTGCTTTTTCCTACCCCTGTTTCTCCAAGTAAAAGAACGGTTGTATTTACAGAAGCAACTCGTTGAATGGTTGAAAAAACTTTTTTCATCGCTTCACTTTTTGTCACGATGCCTTCTAAATCCACGGCTTCGTTTAACTCTTTTTTATAGTTTTCAAGCTGTTCTTCCATCTCTTCTACTTTTCGTTTTAATTCCATTAAGTCTGTGAGATCTCGAGAATAGCTAATAACGCTTTTCAATTGCCCCTCATTGGTAAATACCGGCCTTGTCCGCACATGAAGATACCGGCCGGAGTTTGTTTTTTGAACCAATTCAATTGCTTGATTAGATTCAATCACTTTTAGCGTGGCCGAAGGATAAAAAATACCCATTTCCTGCAGTTCTTTTACGTGCTTTCCAATAAAATCTTCCACTTTCAAAGCATAGTTTTTTTCACACTCTGAATTTACAACTAACACATATCCATTTGCATCAGTTACAAAGATTTCATCAAATGATGACTCAAATATATCGTAAAGTTCGTCGTTAATTTGCTGAATATGCTTTTTATGAATGGTCATTTGAATCACCTTTTCGTCAAAAAATAATTATTATTTTATTTTATCAGAAAATGAAACATCTATAAATAGAGTGTCCAAACATACCCATTCTTTGTAATTCATGAAGAATGAGTGAAGAGTTCTCTCTTCACTCACATCTCAATTTCTCTTACACTTCAACCGTTTGCTGTACGCTTGCTTCTAGTGCTTCTTCAAAAATAGCTAAGCCTTCTTCTAGCTGCTCATCCGTAATAACAATCGGCATTAAGATACGAAGAACGTTTCCAAATACTCCTGCGCTAAGCAGTAATAATCCACGTTTGTTTGCTTCTTTTACGATACGCTGTGTAAGCTCTTTGTCCGCTTCTTTTGTTTCACGGTCTTTCACAAGCTCAATCGCAGACATCGCTCCTAATCCGCGAATATCACCGATACAGTCATATTTTTCTGCTAGTTTTTCAAATCGTGATGTTACCACTTTTCCAAGGTACTCACCGCGTTCGTTTAGCTTTTCTTCTTCAATGATATCAAGTACAGCTAAGGCTGCTTCACATCCAAGAGGACTTCCACAATACGTTCCGCCAAGCTCACCAGGATTAGATTCATCCATGATTTCAGCACGGCCAATGACACCGCTGATTGGTACGCCAGCTCCTAGTGATTTTGATACCGTAATTAAATCAGGCTCAACGTCAAAATGTTCAATACCGAAGTAGCGGCCTGTACGTGCAAATCCTGCTTGAATTTCATCTGATACAAATAAAATTCCGTGCTCTTTACATAATTGATACACTTCTTGCACAAAACGTTTACCTGGAACAATGAAACCACCTTCACCTTGAATCGGCTCCATTACAACAGCTGCAATCGTTTCCGGTGCTACTTCTGTATTTAAGAAGTTTTTGAATTCTGTAATCATGAAATCTTCGTATGCTTCAACTGATAACCCTTGTGGACGGCGATACTCATAAGGATATGGAGCTTTGTAAACTTCAGGAGCAAACGGTCCAAATTCATATTTATATGGTTTTACTTTACTTGTCATTGTCATTGTCATTAATGTACGACCATGGAAACCGCGGTTAAAGGAAATAATTCCTTGACGCTTTGTATATTTACGAGCAATTTTCACTGCGTTTTCTACAGCTTCTGCTCCGCTATTTAAAAGTAATACTTTCTTGTCAAATTCACCAGGTGCAATTGCTGCCAATCTTTCTGCAAGCTCTACATATGACTCATACATCATTACATTAAATCCTGTGTGAATAAAACGGTCTACTTGTTTGTGAAGTGCTTCTTTTACTTTTGGATGACTGTGTCCTACATTGATTGTGCCAATTGCGCCTACGAAATCAATAAACGTATTGCCATCGACATCTTTAACGATCGCCCCTTCAGCCGTATCAGCAAATGTCGGAATGCCATAACTTACACCTTTCGGAATGGCACGGTGTCTTCTATCTAATAATTGCTTTGCATTTTCTCCCGGTAAATTTGTTGCTACTTTGCTAAAAGTTTGACTCATTTTTTATCTTCCTCTCATATTAAATAATTCTTCAATTAGTTTATATGCAAAAAACGTGCCAACTTTTAAAAAGCTGAAAAATAAGGATTTTTAGATAATTCTAACGATAATTTACTCGTCAGTGAGTCTATATAAACTTATCGATGAGTCAAAAAAGACTTTCTTCTCCTACAAAGTACAGGAATTTTATATTGCCATAAAAGGAACAAGGCTTTTATAATAAATGTATAAATATAGTAATGTTTTGTTTAACCTCTTTATAAGGGAGTGAAAAATATGCTAGAGGGCTGGTTTTTATGGGTTATTTTATTTTGGGTTGTCTTTTTAATGAGCATGTTTGCTATCGGCGGATTTTTTATGTTCAGGAAATTTTTAAAGCGCTTACCAAAAGAAGGCGGCATGTCTGAGCTTGATTGGCAAGATCACTATCTTTCCAAAACCGTCCACCTTTGGTCAGCGGATCAAAAGCAGCTATTAAACGTTCTTGTTGAACCAGTACCTGAACTATTTCGCGATGTAGCCAAACAAAAAATCGCGGGAAAAATTGGGGAACTCGCAATTGAGGAACAAGCAGCCTCTATAACGGAAGACTTAATCGTACGTGGATACATTTTAGCTACGCCTAAACGTGATCATAAATTTTTATTAAAAACATTAAAAAAGCAAAAAATAGATGCCGTCCCCTATCAGCATTTATTTTAAATCAAAAAAGGTGGCTGCGTAGCCACCTTTTTTAGTTTAATATCGTTGTATTAGCAAGACGATCATTATGCAGCTTTCGTTCGAGCTTTTTGTACGATGTGTACATAGCAATGCGCCAAGGTACAATCATACCAAATGCTAAGATCCAGAACATACCGCCAAGCTGGCCAACATCAATTGAAGAACTTAAATATATTTTCATTGCAATTCGAATAATAAGCAAACCAATAATAATGAATGCAAAAGCTTTTGAACGCTTCAAGTAAATATGATCGTCACGAATTTCAAATTTAGACGTTTTAATTAACAGGATTGAGAAAATCATGCCTGCTATTAACGCCTCAAGCAGTTCTGCACCCGTTACTCGAAACATTGGAAAGATAAACATTAACGCTCCCGTACTCATAAAAAAAGGCGGAAGTATAATTTTTTTTGCATTCGTTGGTTTATCAGCAGCTTTCATTCGAACAACTAATATGAAAGAAGCCATAAAAATTGCGACAAGTGTTGAAGCAATAACCAATGAAATCCTTCCTTTACTATAGTTTAGTGTTTACTTATATTATAATCCAAAAAACATCAGAAGTAAAAGTGCAACAAAAAAACAGAAGAGGATCTCTTCTGTTTTTATTTAGTAGAGGTGATATCTGCTTTTGCTTTTTGCTTTTGTTTTTGCTTTTTCATTGCTTTTAGTAAGAACCCGCCTTTAAATTTACGCGGCTCGTATGAAATAATGAAAGCACGAGGCTCATATTCTTCAATGAATGCTAATAGCTCTTCTTCTCTACTTCTTTTTGTTAAAATGTCTAATCTATAGCGTGCACTGTCTCTTCCTTCTCCTTGGTAAACAGTAACACCAAAACCTTCCTGTCGAAGGCGGTTAATCAACTCTTCATTTTTGGTCATAAGGTTAACTAAGAATGTTGTATATCCGATAGCAAGTCTAGATTCGATATAACTTCCAAGGATAATTCCCACTCCAAACCCAACTGCATATACAACCATAGCAAGCGTGCTTTGATCTCCTGAAAATACCAAGGATAAGCCGAATACATAAATTAACGCTTCAACAAATCCAAAAACCGAGGCATACATACTCATACCTTTGACTAAAAAAATTGTGCGCAGCGTCAAGATCGGTACATAGATCAGTTGCAAAAGCAAGATTAACAAAATATCTTTCAATTTATACACCTCTTTTTAACAATTAAAAATATGACGATTTTATTGTATCACTCCGTATTTATAGAAGATATAGTAAAAATAAATTTTTTCTATATATTTTTTCACATCATATTTGTGCTTATTTCCTAAGAGCGAAAGTAACTATTTTGTCTTTTTAAAAATAAAAAGAATCTGCCAATTCCCAGATTCTTTTTGTATCACTTTCCCTTTTCAGAAGCCCGTAAACCCTCCGAATACGCTCGTTGTATAAATAATAATTTTTGTCATCCAGTCAAAATACAAAATAAATCCCATTCCAATCATTGCGTATCCGCCAACTTTCATCATGGAATTCATATGTTTTTTTAACCAGTTCATTTTCCCAATAAAAAACGTCATAATAAAAAATGGAATAGAAAATCCAAGTGAATAAGTTATCATGTACAAAAGACCGGAGCCTGGGTTTGTCGCTGCAAGCGCCATAACCGATACTAAAATAGGGCCCGTACACGGAGTCCAGCCGGCAGCAAAAGCCATACCAATAAAAGAAGAACCTAAGAGTCCAGCCGGCTTATTTGCGAATTTAAGCTTGTGTTCCTGCATAAGAATTCGAGGCTTAAAAATCCCTAGTACAACTAGACCAAAGAAAATAATAAGAATAGCGCCAATCTGCCGAATTAAATCCTTATAGTTAAAAAACCACTGACCAATAAAAGAAGTGGCAAAGCCAATCATAATGAAAATAACAGAAAACCCCAATAGAAAAAAAGCTGTGTGAATAAAAGCTTTGCGCTGATGTGACTTAGCGCCTTCCTTTAGCTCGCTAACTGACACTCCTGTTATGTACGATAAAAAAGCTGGGTACAAAGGCAAACAGCAGGGTGAAATAAACGATAAAAACCCCGCGCCAAATGCCAAAAACAAATTTAAATCTCCCACATTTCCCACTTCCCTTTTTTTGTTCTTTTTGTTCTTTTTCGTTACCATTTTGTAACCAAATTGTCTTATCTCACTTCTTTCAAATAGTACCATTATCTTGTATAATTAGGTAAACGACTTGTTAGAAGGGATACATAGCATTGGCCAAAAAAGATATTCTATTAGCGATTGAAAAGAAACGAGAAGAACTCATCCGCATAGTCCGAGTAAGTGGATTAAACTCTCCACCTGCTATTAAACATAGTCAAGAATTAGATCATTTATTAAACGTTTACAATGAATTCCCTACTCAAACAACAGAAACAACCTCTTCATGAAGGTTGTTTCTTTTTTTCACCTTCACTCTATCAATTCTGTATAAATCTCTTTTACTCCTGTTTCTTTGCTGAAATTCTCTTCTTTTTCACTGTGCTGAAGCTGATACATATTATAGTACAAACCGCATTTGTTTAGCAGTTCAGCGTGCGTTCCTTTTTCGACGATTTTTCCTTTATGCAATACTAAAATACAGTCCGCGTGTTGAATGGTCGATAAGCGATGAGCAATCGCAATCGTTGTGCGGCCTTTTCCCATATCTCTTAACACCTCTTGAATCGCTTCTTCCGTTTCTGTATCAATGTGCGCTGTTGCTTCATCAAGAATAAGGATTTTAGGGTTTCGAATCACCGTTCTTGCAAATGCTAAGAGCTGGCGCTGACCGCTTGATAAAGTCGAACCTCTTTCCACTAGCACTTCATTATACTTATTAGGAAGTGCTTCGATAAATGCGTGAGCTTGCACAAATTTCGCCGCTGCTTTTACTTGCTCATCAGAAAAATGGTCTTCATGCAGCGTAATATTTCGCTTTACGGTATCGGCAAATAAAAAGGCATCTTGCAGCACCAGCCCTACCTCATCTCGAAGCTGTTTATTTGAAAAAGACGATAGCGGTTTATTATCGATCAAAATGTCTCCTTTTTGCTGCTCATAAAAGCGCATTAATAAATTAATGATGGAGCTTTTCCCGCTTCCAGTATGGCCTACTAAAGCCACTGTTTCTCCTTCGTTTACCGTAAATGATATATCAGAAAGCACATCTCGAACACCATCATAGGAAAACGTTACGTTTCTGAATTCTACCGTTCCTTTTTGTACCCCCTGCTTTTGTTCTCCTGTCATGACTGGATTTTTTTCTTTTTCATCCATCAAGTCAAATACCCGAGAGGCTGATACCATCGCTTGCTGATACATAGAAAGACGCTGCATCATTTCATTAACAGGTTCAAAAAAACGATCCAAGTAGTTGATAAACGCGTAAAGAACACCAATTTTAACAGGGCTGTCAGCTACGGAAATACCAAAATAACTGAGTACAAGAATAACGGCTAAAATGTAAAGTATTTCGACTGCCGGCCTCAGCAGCAAACCATCTAACTTAATATTGCGCATACCCGCTTTATAATGCTCATCATTAATTTCTTCAAATTCCGAGCGCAGCCGCTTTTCTTGACGAAATAACTGAATAATAGACATGCCTTGCAAAGACTCATGAAGCTTGGCATTTAATTGACTTAGCTTTTCTCGGAGCTGTCCGTAGTAAATAGCGCTGTAATGCTGATAAAGCTTCATAAGTCCCCAAATGAACGGGAGAAGAACTAAACAATAAAAAGCCAGCTTCACATCTAGCATAAACATGGCTATAAAAATACCGATCAAAAATACCCCATTTTGAATAAAAACCGCGATGACTTCCACAAACATTTCTTTCATGGCTTCCGTGTCATTTGTAATTCGAGATACCAGGCTTCCCGTTGGCGTGTTGTCAAAAAAGCGAAGAGCCAGGCGATGAACATGAGAAAAAACGTCAATTCGAATCTGCTGAATAATTTGAAGCGCAATTTTTTGAAACTGCAGAAGCTGAAAGTATTGAACGACAATTTTTAAAAGCTGTAAAAGCAAATAACTGCTCGCAAGCCACACAAGAGGCTGAAGAGGCAAGTACTTAGGAGTTAAATAATCGTCAATAAAAATTTTAATCAAAATGGGCCCTAATAAATCCGCAGCCGTAGCAATTAATAATAGTGTGAACGCTAAAAAAAATGATTTTTTATGCGGAATTGTATAGCGAAACAGACGTTTATGTACCGAAGAATGCTCAATTTTCATTTTTCGTCTCTCCTTCTTCTACCGCACGTTCAAGCTGCTGTCTATCGTACATATCCTGGTACCAGCCGCTCACGCTAAGCAGTTCCTCATGAGTTCCTCGCTGAATAATTTTCCCTTTATCAAGTACAAGAATCAGGTCTGCATGAGTAACCGAGCTCAGTCGATGCGCTGTAATAATCGTTGTTCGATTTTGACGTTTATGCTTCAGCGCTTGTAAAATACCCGCTTCCGTTTTTCCATCTACTGCTGATAGCGAGTCGTCTAAAATTAAAAGCTCAGGATCTAATAGAAGAGCTCTTGCAATCGAGATACGCTGTTTTTGTCCACCCGATAACGAAACGCCTTTTTCACCTACTATTGTTTGATAGCCATCTGTAAAATCGAGGATGTCTCTATGTACATTGGCAACTTTAGCCGATTCTTTAATTTCTTGATTGCTTGCTTCTCTTTTTCCAAACGCGATATTATCAGCAACTGTTGTTGAAAACAAAAAGTGATCTTGAGGAACATATCCAATGCTTTTGTACAATGAATCAAAAGCATAGTCTTTAATGTCTTTTCCTCCCCATAAAACAGCTCCGTCGCTTACATCAAATTCACGAAGCAGCAGCTTTAAAAGCGTGGTTTTCCCAGCACCCGTCTTTCCGACAATACCTAACGTTTGACCGCGAGAAAGTGTAAAATAAATTTCGTTTAACGTATATTCGTCTTCTTTAACATACGAAAACCTATGAATAACAGCTTCAATATTTCCTGTTGGCATTTCAACACTAGGATGCGCTGCTTCTTCAATCGAATTTTCTTCTTTTAATAAAGAAAATACCCTGTCATATGATGCTCTTCCTCGTTCCACAATGTTAAATAGCCAGCCAAACGCGAGCATCGGCCAAATAAGAAGGCCCAAATAAGTTGTAAAGGTAACAAGCTGCCCCAGTGTTAACTCTTCATTAATAACCATCTTGCTACCAAAAATAAGAGCAAGTAAAAAAGAAAGTGCTACAATAATCGAAATGGTCGGATCAAACAATGCATCTACTCGGGCTACTTTCATGTTCTTTTGGACAACATCTGCAGACTTAATGCGAAATTCTTCGACATCAGCTGCTTCTTCCCCAAACGTCTTAATGACTTTAATTCCGCTAATGCTTTCTTGAACCTTATCATTTAAAGTAGAAAATGCTGCTTGTGCGTGATGAAACCGCGCATGAAGCAATGTACCATAGTAACTTGTTAAAACGGCCATAAGCGGCATAGGAATAAGGCAAATAAGCGTTAATTTCCAGCTGATTGTAAGGGCCATTGTGCATAGAACAAGCCCTCCTGTGACAATCGAATCTACAAGCGTCAGAACGCCCGAACCCGCAGTTTGTTGAATAGCTTGAATATCGTTCGTTGCATGCGCCATCAAATCCCCAATTCGCCGCCGCTGATAAAAGGCCTGATTCATCTTGGTAAAATGAGTGTAGAGGGTATTTCTCAGCTGCTTGGCTAGTTTAACAGATGAACCAAATATCATAATACGCCATATGTACCTTGTGAAATAGGCCACAACAGCAGCTCCTAGCAAAATGCCAACCATCTGCATTAAGCGCTTTCCATTCAGCGTCCCTTCTTTAATGCCATCTACCGTTAAACCAATAATTTTAGGCGGGAGAAGTTCTAATGCTGCCACAATAATGAGCAGCGCTATCCCCGATATGTAAGACTTTTTTTCCTGTTTGAAAAACCACCATAGCTCTCGAAAAATTTTCATCGTATCCCCCTAGCCCCACAACCATTTTCTTATATCTATCATAAAACAAAAGACACCCTTCTGAATAGAGAGTGTCTGTCCAATTAACCATTATTTAATTTGGCCGTTCATTGCTTTCATCATTTGGTTAATTTTTTTCTGCGATGGTTTCATGCCCATTTGCATCATCATCATTTTTAACATTTGTTCATTAATTGGTGGATTTTTCTTCAGATAGCTCATCATATATTTACGAGCAATGAAAAATCCTAGCGCTATCCCAACAATTAATGCTAGAACACCAACTAGAATATACATTCCCATGGTATTACTTCCTCCTTCGTGTTGTCTAACTTACAGTGTACTAGACCATACGCTATTATACAATATTTCCGTTCCAATTTCCTTAAATAATTACACAAATTTTCTTGTTTTCACAGGCCTCAGCCAGCCGTATTCATCCGTTCCATAATTCACTGCTAAAAAACAAGGATCTAGCTTGCGTAATACTTCAAAAAAAGCTGTCTCAGCATCAACATTGCCATCTCCTTCAATTGTTATACAGCTATTCGTTAATTTTATAGATGCTCGACTTTTTTTATGAGGATATTCCAGCACAAACGTCTCTTGATGAGTAAAAAAATGAGGATAATGAGAAAACGCCTGAAGTAATTCTCGTTGAATAAATGAAATGGGCAGTTGCCGAGTAATGTAATGAACTTGTTTTTGTAAGTGCGTTTCCTTCAAGTGACGTTTCATTCTATATTCAATCAGCAGCTGATAAATGAGCTTTTCTCTTCGAAAATAGGATGATGCAACTTCTTCCTCCATTAAATATACTTCATACGTTCTCACGATTCATCCTCCCTTTCGGCTCGTTCTTTTTTGTACCATTATACCGAATGGTGTACGCAATGCTTGTCTATCGATGAAAAAATTCCTTTGTTTTTTTGTCGAAAAAAAGAGCAGACCACAGGAGTCTGCTCTTTCTTATGAAAAAGAATTATGCATTAAGCAAGCTTTTCACTTTTGCTACTACATTTTCAACTGTAAAACCAAATTCTTTCATGATTGTTTCACCAGGAGCAGATGCACCGAAGTGATTAATACCAAGAACTTGTCCTTCGTCTCCAACATAGCGTTCCCAGCCAAGTGTAGAAGCCATTTCAATACCTAAACGTTTTTTCACTGATTTAGGGATAACACTTTCTTTGTACTCAGCAGATTGCTCTTCGAAACGATCCCATGCAGGCATACTTACTACAGATACGTCAATGCCTTCTGCAGCTAATGCTTTTTGTGCTTCTACTGCTAGGCTTACTTCAGAGCCTGTTGCAAGTATTAATGCATCAGCTTGGTCTTTACCAGCTTTAGATACAACGTACGCACCTTTAGACACGCCTTCGTATGCATTTTCTTTTGTACCTTCAAGCGTAGGCAAGTTTTGACGAGTCAATACAAGCGCCGTTGGGCGGTCAGTTGACTCTAATGCTAGGCGCCATGCAGCAGCTGTTTCATTTGCATCTGCAGGACGAACCACTGAAAGACCTGGCATTGCACGAAGTGATGGCAATTGTTCAATTGGCTCATGTGTTGGGCCGTCTTCTCCAACTGCGATACTGTCATGTGTGAATACATATGTTACAGGAAGCTTCATTAAAGCTGCTAAGCGAATTGCTGGGCGAAGATAATCAGAGAATACAAAGAATGTTCCTCCGAATACTTTTACACCGCCGTGTAGAGCCATACCGTTTAATGCAGCTCCCATTGCAAATTCACGTACACCGAACCAGATATTACGTCCGCTGTAATCAGCTGCAGTGAAGTCTTCTGAACCTTTAATCATTGTTTTATTTGAGCCAGCTAAGTCAGCTGAACCGCCGAAGAATTGAGGTACAGCTTGTGCTACTGCGTTTAATACTTCTCCCGAAGAAGCACGGCTAGCTAGGCTTGAACCTGTTTCGTATGCTGGAAGCGTTTCTTCCCAGCCTTCCGGTAACTTTCCTTCTACTGCTAGTTCAAATTGACGACCTAGTTCAGGATATTTTTCTTTATACTGTGCAAATACATCGTTCCATTCGTTTTCTTTCTTTTGGCCATCTTCAGCAATTGTAGCTTTGAAGTGAGCATACACTTCTTCTGGCACATAGAAATCTTCTTCAAATGTCCATGCATAAGCTTCTTTTGTTAATTTTGTTTCATCGGAACCTAATGGAGAACCGTGCACGCCAGAAGTACCCGCGTGGTTTGGAGAACCAAATCCGATTGTTGTTTTTACTTCAATTAGCGTTGGGCGTGTTAAATCGCCTTTTGCTTCTTCAATTGCGTTTGCAATCGCTGTCAAGTCATTGCCGTCTTCAACGCGGATTACTTGCCATCCGTAAGCTTTGAAACGATCTTCTACGTTCTCAGAGAACGAGCGATCTAAATCTCCGTCTAAAGAAATATCATTTGAATCGTATAAAACAACTAAACGTCCTAATTTTAAGTGTGCCGCTAATGAAGCTGCTTCAGCAGATACACCTTCCATTAAGTCTCCGTCACCACAAATACCATACGTAAAGTGGTCTACAATTTCTAAACCTTCTTTGTTGTATGTTTCAGCTAAATGACGTTCTGCCATTGCTTTACCAACAGCCATTGCAATACCTTGTCCTAGTGGGCCAGTTGTTGCATCAACACCTGCTGTATGACCGAACTCTGGATGACCTGGTGTTTTACTTCCCCATTGACGGAAGTTTTTAAGGTCTTCAATTGATAAGTCATATCCAGCTAAATGAAGCAAGCTGTATAATAGTGCCGATCCGTGTCCTGCTGATAATACAAAGCGGTCACGGTTGAACCAGTTTGGATTCTTTGGATTGATGTTCATAAATTTTGTCCACAATGTATATGCCATTGGAGCAGCTCCCATTGGCATACCTGGGTGACCTGAATTTGCTTTTTCAATCGCATCGATTGATAAAGTACGAATTGTTGCAATCGAAAGATCTTCAATACGTTGTGTCATACTCTTCATTCCTTTCAAAACTATGTACATATGTTATCATACTAATGATTTGCTTATTTGTACAATACTTGAACCAAAAAAATTTCCACTTTTACAGTTTTTGTGTGCCTTATTAAAAATATACAAAAAACTAGAGGGAACTCTCCCTCTAGTTTTACTAGAACGTCTCAGTGAAGACGCTTCTTTTTACTCTCTTTTAACTTCTTAGGCGTAACATCTTTACCTTCTTCGTCCACAACTTTAATCGTATGAAGGTGATTTGTCATAGATTGTCGGAAAACTTTTAAATATTCCTGACGTAGCTCTTGCTGTTCTTTCGCTTCAGATTCTGTCAGCCCTTCAGCCTTTGCCTTTTTTGAAAGAGCATTAATACGAGCAAGTTTATCTTTTGATAGCATATAAAACCTATCTCCTTATAATCAATAATTAAAATTACCGAACCGTTCCGGCAACATGTAGTCATCTTACTAAATCTCTTTCGTTTTATCAAGAGATTGAGCACTGTCTTGGTACTCTTGATAGCGACGATGTACCGTCGCTTTTGAAATATTATAACCAAAACCTTTTAGCGTAACTGAAATTTCAGCAAAGGTTAAGCCGTTATGACGAAGGCGGACAATTTCTTCAATCGGCGCTTCTTTTTTTTCTCTTCCCGAGTTAACTCCTTGATTTTTTAAATTTTGCTGCGGACGATAACCGTTTTCTACGGCTCTTTTCATTCCTCTTTTAATTTTAGCATTATGTAATTTCCGCTGATGCTCTTCCACTAAGCTAATAATATCTAACACCATTGAGTCAGATTCTGAAAGCTGAAGCTGGCCTTGATGACTAATCGTATAGATTGTAGCATTTTCTTTATGAAAAGCATGAAGCAGCGCAATTCGGGCGTTTCCTCTGCCTAATCGTGTTTCGTCTTGAATGAGCAGCACAGATATTTTCTCTTCTTTCATTGTATGAAGAACATCCAAAATACCCTCTCTGTCTACATCATATCCGCTTGCTTTTTCCATCACGACTTTTTTCACCTTTAGATGGTGAAGATCAGCAAGCTTTTTTAATTCTTCTTGCTGGCGCTGTAAAGATGTTTCTTGGGTTTTTTTATCCGTACTGACACGGCAATAAATAATGGCATCCACTTTTATCACGACCTTTTCGGCTTCTAACAATATTCAGGAACGGCCGTTACACACTACTGTTCAATTGCCACTTGATTATGTAACTCTTTTTTTAAAACAGGAATATATAATTTATCTCCAGGAGATAAAGACTGGGCAGTGTCTGAGTTTAAATCATTGACGTCTTCAACCCATTTGACAAATTCATTGGTGGTCAAATGATGGTGATTATGATACTTGTTGGACAAGTCCCAAAGCGTATCTCCTTTTGTAATAGTAACCGTTGAATATTTGTCTAAATCTACTTTATCCGCTCCTAAAACCAGCGTCAATACATATGTAAGTGCAGCGATAACTGCAAAAAAAATAGCGTAATGTTTCATAGAATGTAAGAATTGTTGCATATTATGATCCCCCTATCAGAATATATGTTCTTATTTTAGTGAGAACATTTGTTTCTGTCAATGGAATTCTTCGAACTTATGTTTGTATATTGACACATCACGTGGTATAATTCACCTAAAGAATAGCTAAAATCGAGGTGAAAAATATGAAGCTATCAAAACGTCAACAAGACATACTAGATTTTATTAAGCACGAAGTAAAATTAAAAGGTTATCCGCCTTCTGTTCGCGAGATTGGGGAAGCGGTAGGATTAGCCTCTAGCTCCACTGTACACGGGCATTTAGCTCGTTTAGAAAGCAAAGGGTTAATTCGCAGAGATCCAACAAAACCGAGAGCAATCGAAGTTCTTCAACTAGACGAAGTAAACATCCCTAAAAGCAATGTCATTAATGTTCCTGTTATTGGTAAAGTAACAGCGGGTCTTCCTATAACAGCCGTTGAAAATGTGGAAGAATATTTCCCTCTTCCAGATAAATTCGTTTCTCCAGATGATCATGTATTTATGCTTGAAATTATGGGAGAAAGTATGATTGAAGCAGGTATTCTAGATGGCGATATGGTAATCGTACGTCAGCAGCAAACAGCTAATAATGGAGATATTGTGGTCGCTATGACCGAAGACAACGAAGCAACGGTAAAACGCTTCTTTAAAGAAGAAAATTTCGTTCGTTTACAGCCTGAAAATTCAACGATGGCGCCTATTATTCTTCGCCACGTAACGATTTTAGGAAAAGTAACTGGTGTATATCGCACGATTCACTAATCAGACACTGTATGTAAAACCAACTAATCATGATGTTAGTTGGTTTTTTTACGTTTGTTTTCTAAAAAAAATTGGCATATTATAAATGATACGTTGAATCATCGCAGGCAGGTAGAACGGTTTTTATAAAGCTTGTTTTATCCTTTACTTTCTATCTGCATTTCCTCGACTCTTACAAGGAAATACAACCGACTATAAAAAGGATGTAGTTTATGACCAATACACCAAGGAAAACAGAACCATTTCAAACCATTGTACCTACCAAAGCAATGAACATGTTTCTTTTTCCTTTTTCCTTTGACCGAAAAAATAAAGAGCAGCTTGTTCATGCACTGGAAGCAAATTTGTTCGAGTTTTTTTCCATTCAAAACAAACATTTAGAAAAAGAATACTACGGAGAACAATATTACGTATCTCATGATAGCCTGGATCAATATTTTCTTCCTTACATTGAATGCATTCTATTCCCTGACTCGTGCGAAAAAGAAGGGTTGCTTAGATTTTCAAAAAAAATAGACCATACCATTACTTTACACACTTCCTCCACCACCGTGTCTAGCAACGTGCTGTCTGTGGATGTTTTTTTATGTCCTTTTGAAATTGGCGTCATGACCATTCGCACTGAGATGAGCCATAATCATTACACCTATGATGATATTTTAGAGTTCATGAATCATTTTCGTGTATTAGAACCGAAGCTTGCTGAAGAGCATGGATCCACCATTACCTATGAACATCATCGCTATAGCAAAGTGCAAGATTATATTTTTTCACAGCTCGCGCCATTTTTGAACGAACACATCAAGAAAGAAGCCACACGTGAACAGCACGTTGGGAGCCTTCCTTATTTTATCGATGAACGGATGTTTGTGTTAAGTTATGTAACGGTAAATCAAGAGCAAGAGATTAATTCCACAACTTTATTTCGTACTGGACAGCTAAATAGCTATACGCCTGGCGGGAAAGCGTTTATTTCTGCACACAATCATGAGTATATTAAAACGTATAATACTAAACATGTGTATTCCAGATGGGCTCCTGAAACCTATTACGTCATAACAGACCATGTGTTTTCGTGTATTTCTAAATCGACAGACTCTAAAACGGATCAGCTTTTGATGAATCATCTATTTGGCCAGCATTACTATAATTTATTTTTACATTTTTTCTATAAAATCGTGTTGCTAAAACTATCTTATGAATATTCTCAGCTCACGTTTCATAAAAATTCAGAGGGCATTGAACGACTAATCCGCTCTATTACCGTGTTTTCAGGTAAATATTTGTTTTTAGAAATTAGCTCTCGCACAGAAGGTCAAGAGTTTTCTGAGCTCTTTAAAAAAATCTTTCATATCAATTCTCTTTATCAAGAAGTCAAAGAAACCCTTGGTACTTTGTACCAAAATCAAGAGAAAATCGCAGCCAAGCGTCACAATTACTTATTATTAATTTTAACGATTTACACGGTTCTTTCCGGTATTTACGGAATGAATTTAGTTATTAGCAAACTAAAGGGAAACATCCATTGGGATAGTATGAAGCAGTTTTCTATCTTTGAATATATCGCTTTAATAGTAGCTCTATCAGGAATTCTGATCAGCATTAGTCTCGGAGTGAGTTCCCTATGGAATTTATTAAAAGATCGGTTTAAAACATAAAAGCTGTTCGCATACGTATGGATGCAAACAGCTTTTTAAATTATATGTCCGATATCGAAATCCCTAAAGACACGGGAGATTTTCGTATTATCGACCGAAAAGTAGCGGATGTATTCAAAAAAATGACTGAACGCAATCGTTTTGTACGAGGAATGATGTCTTGGATTGGCTTCAGGCAAACATATGTAGAATATGAGCGCGATGAACGCTTTGCTGGTGAAACAAAATATCCTTTAAAAAAGATGATCAAGTTTGCTTCAGATGGAATTATTGGGTTTTCAACGAAGTTTTTGCGTTTAGTAATGATTATTGGCTGGTTATCGGTTTTTGTATCACTTTTAGTTTTAAGTTATTCGATTGTTGTTTGGCTGATAGGTAAAAACATTCAGCCTGGCTGGACTTCTATTATGGTAGCTATCACCTTCTTTAGCGGTATTCAGCTACTTGGCTTAGGACTAGTCGGACAATACATCGCAAGAATTTACGATGAAAGTAAAAATAGACCTATTTACGTTGTACGTGAAACCATTAACTTCTCGAAAGCTTCAACAGATTCTCCAAACGTACGTGAAAAAGTATATAGCTAAAAAAACAAGGAAGAAAACAGCTGTTTTCTTCCTTGTTTTTATTCTTTTTGAAGCTGTAAATCACTTGGCACCCAGTCCGGAATTCCATCATCTTCATCAAATTCAATAATGACATCCGTTACTCCTTTTTCCTGTAAAATACGATTTTCCAGACGATCTTTAATATCATCAGCTTCTGCCACTGTTAAAACAGGATCAATTTCTACTTTTAATTCAACGTGAAGCTCTTCTCCTTCTTTCATCACCATTAACGTTTGAATATCACGCACTTGTACATCTTGCATGACAATCGCGCCAATTTTCATTTCCATTTCTTTATCCGCTTCGCCAAGCGCTCCAGCAGCATTATCTAAAAAGACTCGTCCTACTACAAAAAACATCATAAGACCAATTAAAATAGAAGCAATTCCTTCAGCTTGATGAAAAGGCGTAAATCGCGAAATAAAAACGGCGATTAAAGCCAATACGCCTCCTCCAGTAGCTACCAGATCTTCCATAAAAACAAGTTTAGTTGCTGGCTTGGCTTTCTTTAAATGAACAAAGCTTTGCGCAAAAACATTTGTTTCTGCAGGGTTTATCCCCACATCGTGCAAAATTTCTTTCATTGCCTTAAATAGAACAAACATTTCAAGTAACACCGAGATGCCAAGTACTGCAATATTTAAAATAAAGCCTGAAGACTTCGTCGGATGAAGAATGTGGTGATATCCTTCTTTAATCGTTTCAAACGCCATAATTCCTACTACAAGAACCGCTCCTAATAGAACAAGATTAACCAATCGGCCAAATCCGTTTGGAAATCGTTTGGTCGGGGCTTTTTTACTTAATGCCGAACCTATAAAAACAAAAAACTGATTTGCTGCATCCCCTAAGCTGTGCATCGTTTCAGCAAACATCGCTACATTCCCTGTTAAAGCGAAAGCAATCCCTTTAATAATGGAAATAATAGTATTCACTATAGCGGCCATCATGGCCGATTTATTTCCTTTTCGCAATAACTTAATTAATTCACTCATACAATCCCTCCGTTTGCGCCTTTATGAGATTCGATTACGGTTAGTGTATGTGAATTTAAAAATTAAAAACCTCCAACATACAAGTTGGAGGTTTTTAGTCATGTTTCATTATTTTTTAAAACGGTATGGTACAGTTGTAACGATTACGTTTTTACGGTAAAGCAAATGTGCTTTTAACAGCAGACTGGACTGATTGTGAAGGATATTTTGCCAGCTTTTTTTCGTAATGAATTGTGGAATAACGACCGTAATAGCCATATTGTTTTCCCGCGCTTTTTCCTCGGCCATATCAATGAATCGAAACAGCGGCCGCACTAAGCTGCGGTATTGAGAATGAAACGTAACAATACGAATATCAGGCTGCCACTTCTCCCACTTCTCTTCCATTCTCTTTTCGCTTTCTCGATCAAAGGCCACATGCACTGCAATAACGGTATCGCCAATCGTTCTTGCATAATTTAATGAATTTTCTACTACCTTTGTCATTCCTGCTACAGGAACAATGACCACACTTCCTTCAAGCTTTCCAATCTTTTCTCCTTGCTTAATGCGAAGCTGCTCTCCTACCGCTTCATAATGCGTATGAATGCGATGAAAAATATAGACAATAACCGGTAAGAAAATGAGCACGGACCATACTTGTGAAAACTTCGTTGTAAACAAAATGATTAGCACAGTTAAGGTAATAAGCGCACCAATTAAGTTAATGGTTAGCTTTCCTTGCCAGCCGGCCGGCTTTTCTCTAAGCCATTTGACAATCATGCCTGTTTGAGAAAGCGTGAATGGAATGAACACTCCAACTGCATAAAGAGGGATTAATTGTTCAGTCGCTCCTTTAAAAGCTACAATTAAGACAATAGAAGCAATTCCAAGGGTCACAATTCCATTTGAATAGCCTAGTCGATCGCCACGAATTTGAAACATTCTTGGCATGTATTTATCAGACGATAAGTTGACAGCCAGCAAAGGGAAAGCTGAAAAGCCCGTATTCGCTGCTAGCACTAGAATTAGAGCTGTTGTGCCTTGAATAAAATAATAAAATCCATTTCGTCCAAACACACTCGATGCAATTTGTGATACAACCGTTTCATCTGCTTTTGGAGAAATGCCAAGCCAATAAGCTAAAAACGTGATGCCCGAAAATAAAACGGCTAAAATACCGCCCATCAGCATTAATGTATGAACAGCATTTTTTGCACCTGGCTCTTTAAAGTTAGGCACTGCATTTGAAATAGCTTCTACACCTGTCAATGCCGAACAGCCTGACGAAAAAGCTTTTAATAATAAAAACAAACTAATACCTGGCACTACTGTACCGAGAGATGGATGAAGCTCAGGTGAAACTTGACCTGTCGCTATTTTAAACAAGCCTACCGCTATTAACAAAATAAGAGCAATAACAAATAAATAAACCGGATAAGCTAATACAGAAGCGGATTCTGTTACACCACGTAAATTTAAAACGGTAATAAAAATCACCAGCAAACACGCAATTACTACATTGTAATGATGCAGCGTTGGAAAAGCCGAAGTTAAAGCATCGGTTCCTGCTGAAACACTCACGGCAACTGTTAAAATATAATCTACTAACAGTGACCCCCCAGCGATAAGCCCAGGATTTTCTCCTAAATTGGTTTTCGAAACAATATAAGCTCCTCCGCCTTGCGGATACGCATAAATAATTTGACGATATGAAAGAATTAAAGCCGTCAGGAGTACCAATACCCCAATCGCAATTGGAATCGAATACCAATAGGCAAGGACGCCGACTGTTGCAAGTACAATCAAAATTTGTTCTGTTCCATAAGCCACTGAAGATAAGGCATCTGAAGATAAAATAGCCAGTGCTTTAAGCTTACTAAGCTTTTGATCGCCTAACTCTTTTGTTTTAAGCGGCTTTCCAATCAATAATCTTTTGAGAACTGAATAGTTCACGCAATTTCCCTCCGATGATTGCCTAGCTACTATTTACTATTCATTGCTAAGCTCCGTTACAAGTTCACGAACAAGTGATATCATTCCTAAAAAATACCTTTTTATGTTAAAAAAGCGCACAAAAAAAACACTAAGGGTTCTCAGCGTTTTTACACAGCTTAAACCTCCTCTCCAAAACGCTTATGGGGTTAGCTGTCGGATTCGGGCTATGAGAGTAGCCCTACCTTTAAAAAAAGGATTCACCCCAAGTGACAATGCACAAATTTGGGTCCCCCACTTCTGACGAATTAAGCGATAACAGGTCAATATAATTTTCGGTTAAAGGGTATGATCGATAACATGTTTCTTTCATAACTATCCTTTGTTCTTAGATAATATACTCCCGTACAAATGGTTTGTAAAGCATTATTTTACGTAAACCATAAAATAGTACTTAAGGCGCTTTTAACAGAAAAACAAAAGGCCTTCTGCTCGCTTACAGAAGACCTTTTTGCTTTAACTTTTTGCTTTTAAAACGGCTGCTAGCTTGTTTTTCGTTTGAGGACCATAAATGCCATCTACATCATAAGGAAGATACACAAGCTGAAAACGTCTTACTGCATCTTTCGTTTGAACTCCATATATTCCGTCTACTGACCCTACTTTAAAATTAACTGCGTTTAATGCTCTTTGAAGCTGTTTCACGGCTTCTCCAGAATCACCTTGCTTTAAAATTCCATTGGGAAGTGGATATTGTTCAGCAGGTGGTGTTGGAGATGGGTTTGGTGAAGTCCCTGAAGGAATAACAATTGTTTTTCCAACCTGTAGTGTTAAAGGATCAGAAAGCCCTGTATTCGCTTCTTGAAGCGCTTGTACTGTTATATTGTACTTCTGTGCAATACTGTACAGCGTATCTCCTTGCTTGATCGTATACGTTTTTGTACCTGGTTCAGAAGGTGATGGATTTGGTGTTGGTGTTGGATTTGGGTTTGGAACTGCACGACGGGGTAAATTCAAATAGACGGCAATTCCTTTTGCATACGATTCACCCATGCTTTTTAAAAAAGCTTCGTTTTGGAGAAGTGCTGCATCGGTGCGGTTATCAATAAAAGCTATTTCAGTTAGTACTGCGGGCATATTTGTTAAGCGAAGCACCGCATAATTGGCTGACTTTCGACCGCGATTCGGATGATTATACGATAGCAGCGTTGGCTGTACTTGGCCGTGGACAATTGATTGAAACGTTTTACTGGCATTGCTAGCGCTTCTGTAAACATAATCTTCGTACCCTGTTCCTCCACCGGCATTTACGTGAATAGACATAAATGCATCTGCTCCCCACGAATTAGCTTGAGAAGCGCGCTGAGATAACGATAAAAAAGTATCTGTGGTACGAGTGGTTTTAATCGTAAAGTCACTGTAGGTGCTATTTAAATAGCTTATTAAATATTGTTGAATTTTTAAAACTAAGTTTTTTTCATACAGTCCATTCGCTCCAACTGCTCCTGCATCTGCCCCACCATGTCCTGCATCAAGATAGATTTTTTTCATATTACTTGTCCCTCCTTATTGTTAACATATGCACGGGGGCAAAAAGTGCTACGTATACTAGCCTAGCAGGTGAAAAATCACTAAAAAAAGACCCGCTGCCTAATGGCAACGGGTTATTCTGCTTTATAGACAGAATACTGAATAAGGATAGCTCTCAAGGAGTGACAGCTATATGCAGAGTGTTGATTCGTTGATTAAATGATAATAATTATCATTTTCATTTAAAGTATACACTACAAGGAAAGTTTTGTCTATTCTATTATCGTCATAAGCCTATTTAAAAAGAAGAACACCTACAACAATGAGAATAATCCAAATTGGAATGCTTATTAAAATTCCTATGACCAAACCTTTAAAGAAATTTCCTTCTTTCATTTTCCTTACATTCCTCTCCAACAGTATTTTCTATCGATACTGTGCCTGGCTGAAAATTCTCTGAAGTTATACTGAAATACAGTGCAGAGTGAACACATAAACAATCTCTCTATCTGTTATACACTACTTTTACATATAGATTCAATGAGACAAAAAGATTATCCTTTTTAATTCATATAACCAAATTCTTTCCTGTATATAACAAAACAATAAAAAGCCTCCCGTAAATTATACGACAGGCAGCTATACTTGTTTTATGAACAGCTTAGTTCGATATTTAATATACGCATGCAGAATATTATTCATTTTGAAAAACAAAAAAGTCCGAGAGAACGTATAAACGATCTCTCGGACTTTTAGGAATTAATATTGGCTCATGTATTGGTCACGTTCCCAAGGATGAACTTGTGTACGGAACATATCCCATTCGATTTCTTTCGCTTCAACGAAGTGCTCTGCTAAGTGTTCACCTAATGCAGAAACCATAACTTCGTTTGATTGGAAGCTATCTAAAGCTTGAGCTAATGTTGCAGGTAAATCTACGATACCTTCTTCAATACGCTCTTCTTTTGTCATTACATAGATATTACGATCGATAGGTTTTGGAGCTTCAAGGTTGTTCTTGATTCCATCTAAACCAGCTTTTAATAGAACAGCCATTGCTAAATATGGGTTAGCAGCTGGGTCTACGCTACGTACCTCAACACGAGTTCCTACGCCGCGAGAAGCTGGAATACGGATTAATGGGCTACGGTTGCGAGCAGACCATGCAACATAACAAGGAGCCTCATATCCAGGCACTAGACGCTTATAAGAGTTTACAGTAGGATTTGTTACTGCTGTAAAGCTATGTGCGTGCTTGATGATACCTGCGATAAATTGACGAGCAGTATCACTTAGCTCTAGATTACCGTTTTCATCATAAAATGCGTTTTGACCATCTTTAAATAATGAAACGTTACAGTGCATACCTGAACCATTCACACCAAATAATGGTTTTGGCATAAATGTAGCATGTAAGCCATGTTTACGTGCAATTGTTTTTACAACAAGTTTGAACGTTTGGATATCATCACAAGCTTTTAATGCAGCAGCATATTTGAAGTCAATCTCGTGTTGTCCAGGAGCTACCTCATGGTGAGATGCTTCAATTTCAAAGCCCATTTCTTCAAGCTCTAATACGATGTCACGACGGCAGTTTTCACCAAGGTCAGTTGGCGCTAAGTCGAAGTAGCCACCTTTATCATTTAATTCTAATGTAGGTTCGCCTTTTTCGTCTAATTTGAATAAGAAGAACTCTGGCTCAGGTCCAAGGTTAAAATCAGTAAATCCTAACTCTTCCATCTCTTTTAACACACGTTTTAAGTTATTACGTGGATCGCCATCAAACGGAGTTCTATCTGCATTGTAGATGTCACAAATAAAACGTGCTACTTTACCTTTTTCAGATGTCCAAGGGAAAATAACAAATGTATCAATATCCGGGAATAGGTACATATCTGATTCTTCAATACGCACAAACCCTTCAATAGAAGAACCGTCAAACATCATTTTGTTGTCTAACGCTTTTTCTAATTGACTTACTGGAATTTCAACGTTTTTAATTGTTCCTAAAATGTCAGTGAACTGAAGACGAATATACTTTACATTCTCTTCTTGAACTTTGCGGAAAATATCTTCTTTTGTGTACTTTGCCATCGTGTGATCCTCCCCTAAATCTCTATATAATATTTATAATCTATACCCCTCATATACGAACGGCATAAATATTGATAACTTTATTAATGAAAGAACCTGGACATATCTCCTTGATTTAAAGTTGCTCGATTAAAACGGCCTGCTTGCATAAGTTCTGCACGAAGCATTTTTCGCAATTCATCGTCCGTTAATTCTGGCTTTGCTGTTGCTGCCACAACTTTTTCTTCTTGCTTATGCCCTTTTTGCTCCTTTTGAAGATGAAACAGCTGTTTTACACCTGCTAAGTTTACACCTTGTTCAATAAGATCACGGATTTCAAGCAGCTTATCAACATCGTTAAATGAGAATAATCGTCGATTTCCCTCTGTTCTTACTGGTGCAACTAATTCATGTTCTTCATAGTAGCGAATTTGGCGAGCCGACAACTCAGTTAACTGCATCACAATTCCAATTGGGAAAAGTGGCGTATTTCTTCGAATGTTGTCACTCATTTCAGTTCCTCCTTTGGATTAACTATTTACATTGTATGCTATGTTAGTTCACCTGTCAACCGAATGTTAGTAATTCTAACATAAATTTTTCTGAACATTTCTTCTATACAAATAAATAGCACTTCGTTTATTTTTATAAGCCTATCTTTTCTTTCTTAGCGGGGAGAAAAATAGTCTTTCTATCTTATATTTTATAAAAGTTCTTTCGTCAGCATTTGATCTACTGCCATACATATTGCTACTTTTACGTGAGCATACGTTAACCCACCCTGCACGTAAGCGACATATGGAGGCCTGATAGGCCCATCTGCCGTCAGCTCGAGGCTTGCTCCTTGTATAAACGTTCCTGCTGCCATAATCACATCATCTTCGTACCCTGGCATATAAGCAGGATAGGCTGTTACGTGTGAATTAATTGGCGAAGCGAATTGAATAGCCTGACAAAAAGAAACCATTTTATCGCGGTCATCGAACTGCACGGATTGAATTAAATCCGTTCGTTCACTGTTCCACTTCGGTTCACTTTGCATCCCTAGTTCTTCAAACATAGCGGATGAAAAAACCGCTCCTTTTAATGCTTGACCGACTACGTGCGGCGCCAAGAAGAATCCTTGATACATTTCTTGTAAGCTATAAAGCGTCGCTCCAGCTTCTGCACCGATTCCAGGAGTTGTCATTCGGTATGAACAAGCCTCCACTAAATCTTTGCGTCCTGCAATATAACCGCCGATTTTAGCAAGGCCTCCACCGGGGTTCTTAATAAGCGACCCTGCCATCAAATCTGCTCCTACATGCGTTGGCTCGATTGTTTCTACAAATTCACCGTAGCAGTTATCAACAAATACTGTAACGTCAGGCTTAATACTCTTTACAAAAGAAATCATTTCTTTTATTTGCGCGACTGTAAAAGAAGGACGAATGCCGTAACCTTTTGAGCGCTGAATGCCTATCATCTTTGTGTGCTCATGAATAGACGCTTTCACTTCCTCAAAATCCACTTGACCTTGCGCTGTTAAATCTACTGATTTATAGCTAATATTATATTCTTTTAAAGAGCCTACGCCGCTTCCTCGTATACCAACAATTTCTTCAAGGGTGTCATAAGGCTTTCCGGTTATATATAATAGTTCATCTCCAGGACGCAGTACACCAAACAGCGATATGCCGATTGCGTGCGTACCTGAAATAATTTGCGGACGCACCAGGCAAGCTTCTGTTCCAAAAACGTCCGCGTATACTTTCTCCAACGTATCGCGGCCTAGATCGTCATATCCATACCCCGTTGTCGGATTAAAATGTGAATCACTCACTCGATTTTGCTGAAAGCTTTGCAGCACCCGAAATTGATTTGCTTCAATGCGCTCGTCAATTTTCTCATGCACGGGCTTAATTTGTTTTTCTACTTTTGCAGCAAGTTCTCGAATGCGTGCCCCGTTTTTTAACTGATCAAACATCATTTCTTTGTTCCTCAACTTTCTTCAAGCGTTTGTAGCTTTTTGTAAAGGGGATGCTCTTTTGCAATATACCCTTTGCACTGATACTTCTCAGTTTCTTCATTGAATTTTAACGACTCAACAATAGAGACCGTTTTGAGTTCAGCGAGCATTTTCCCTTCATAAGCCGGCAGCAGCACATGAAAAAACGCCATTTCTTTTTTCATTTCTTCTTGAATTCTTTCCCCAAGCTTCACTAAATCAGCGGCTTTAAAAGCGCTCATTGATAACGATGTCGAAGCGGATGGGACAAATAGTTCATGCTGCATATCTTCTTTATTGTAAACTGTCAGCATCGGAATGTCCGTTACGTTCAGCTCTTCTAGTAAGCGATGCACTGTTTTTTCGTGGTTGTTGTAATCTGGATTAGATGAATCTACCACGTGCAGAACAAGGTCAGCTTCGGTTACTTCTTCAAGTGTTGAACGGAACGCGGCTACTAACGTTGTTGGAAGATCTTGAATAAATCCAACCGTATCCGTTAACAGAGCCGTTAATCCTGACGGAAGCGTATACTGTCTTGTCGTTGGATCAAGAGTTGCAAACAGCTGATTTTCTTCAAAAATACCAGCTTCTGTTAAACGGTTAAAGATCGTCGATTTACCAGCGTTCGTATAGCCCACAATTGCAATTTGATAGACATGATTACGCTTACGTCTTTCTCGATAACGTTCGCGGTGACTTACCACTGTCTTTAACTGACGCTTAATTTCATCAATTTTACGGCGAATATGTCTACGGTCGCTTTCAAGTTTCGTTTCACCAGGACCTCTTGTTCCAATTCCGCCTCCAAGACGCGATAAAGCGGTACCTTGTCCTACTAACCTAGGTAGCAGATAATTTAATTGAGCAAGTTCCACCTGCATTTTTCCTTCTCGCGTTTGAGCACGCTGTGCGAAGATATCCAAAATCAGCTGCGTGCGGTCAATAATACGCGCAGATAACCCTGCTGACAAATTGCGGATTTGACTCGGTGACAATTCATCATTAAATACAATTAAATCAGGCTCTAACTCTTCTTCAAGAGCTACAAGTTCTTCTACTTTCCCTTTTCCAATATAAGTAGCTGGATGAATGCGATCGCGCTTTTGCGTTAACCTTACCAGCACTTCGCCTTTTGCAGTCTCAGTTAAAGATGCTAGCTCATCCATTGAATATTCAAAACGTTCGTCATCGTCATGAAGCTGACATCCGACTAAAATTACGCGTTCAAGTTCAGTATTCATTTCTGCTGTCAAAGATTTTTCCTTCCCTTACTATTAAATTGACAAATCATTCATATCATATCAAAAAAATGTCCATTTCTCCATCTTTGCAAAAGAGACAGAATACATTGTCTTTTACTAGTTTAACACCCTTTTTAAAATCTATAAAACGATGATTAAAAAAACATTGAAATATCACGAAATTCTGTATACAATTTGAATTGGTTTACTTATCGAAATTTGAATCAGGCTGCCTGATTTTAAAATAATAGTCGCTACTTGGTGAAAACAGAATAAAGGGGATAGCATCATGACTTGGGACGTACTTAGCATTATTGGAACGATTGCTTTTGCAATCAGCGGAGCTTTCATTGCCATGGAAGAGGAATATGATATTTTAGGCGTTTACATACTCGGAATCGTAACGGCTTTTGGCGGAGGAGCCATTCGAAACCTGCTTATCGGTGTACCGGTGTCTGCCCTTTGGGAACAAGGACTCTTTTTTCAGATTGCTTTATTATCTATCACTGCCACTTTTTTATTTCCAAACAATATCTTAAAACATTGGAAGCGATGGGGAAACTTTTCGGATGCCATTGGCCTTGCAGCATTCGCGATTCAAGGAGCACTTTATGCCACTCATATGAACCATCCGCTTAGCGCGGTTATTGTAGCTGCGGTCTTAACAGGAAGCGGTGGGGGGATTATCCGAGATTTATTAGCACGCCGAAAGCCTACTGTTCTTAAAGATGAAATTTATGCGGTATGGGCGATTATCGCAGGATTTAGCGTGGGGCTGCATATTACAAATACGCCTGTAGAACTTTATACGTTATTTATCTTACTTGTAGGTCTTCGGATGTGTTCATATATTTACAAATGGCGCCTGCCGATCAAAACGATTCGACAGCCAAATATGTAGAAAAAAGCCTTTCATGACGAAAGGCTTTTTTTTACAGCTGAATATCGCTTGACGTTAAAGTTAGAAGCTCGTTGCGCTCATAGCTTTCTTCTTCTAAAAGCCGCATGGATTGAGTGCGTATGGAACGTTCGATAATGTTTCGCACATATCTACCGTTACTAAAATCCCTAGGCGTCTGATTGTACTTCACGTCCATGAAATGATCTTTTAGCTTTTTATAGGCCTCTGTACTAAACTGATACTGTCTGTCATTCATCATGTGACCGGCAATGTCCATCAGTTCATTGACATCATAATCCGGAAAATCAAAAATAAACGGAAACCTAGAGCGCAGTCCTGGATTAAGACTTAAGAAATTTTCCATTTCTCTTGGATAACCAGCTAAAATCAATACAAACTTATCATTTGAATCTTCCATATGTTTGACCAATGTATCAATCGCTTCTTTTCCAAAATCTTTTTCTCCCCCTCTTGCAAGAGAATAAGCCTCATCAATAAATAAAATACCTCCAAGCGCTTTTTTTACAAGATCTCTCGTTTTCTGAGCCGTATGACCAATGTATTCTCCAACTAAATCTGCCCGCTCTGCTTCAATTAAATGTCCTTTGGACAAGATGTTCATATTCAAAAATAATTTACCTAGCAGGCGGGCTACCGTCGTTTTCCCTGTTCCTGGATTTCCTTTAAACATCATATGCAGCGCCTGCTTTCCCGCTTTTAAGCCCTGTTCCTCTCTTTTTTTGTTAATATATAACCACGCATATATTTCTTTTATCATTTTTTTCAATTCTTCCATTCCAACCAGTCCGCTCATTTCTCGTTCAATTTCCCGAAGCGGCTCATGATTTAGCACAGCTTTTTTGGCAGGACGCGGAATTGATGTCGTATACGATTTTTCCTTTTTTGTTTCATTATTTAAAATGATATTAATTTGCCCATTATTTTTAAGAGTTATCGGCTGCTCCACCATGTTCACCTCTCGTTTCATCCCACTTCTCTGTATCGCATAGCTGCATGCGATGAACGATACGAAGACAATGATCTCTTATTACCGAAGAAATAATCGTCTATTATAAGGTTTATGTTCGATGAGTAAAAACAATGTTAAGAAACTTTTTTAAGCCTTTATTTGCATAAAAAAAGCATCCGAATATGCGGATGCTTCTCATTAATCTCTATTCAAGTTCTACTGTAATATTTTTATTTGGTACAAATGTCGAAATAGCATGTTTATAAATCAGCTGCTGTTTTCCTTCAGATTCAATTAACACAGTAAAGTTATCAAATCCTTTAATTAGTCCTCTTAATTGAAAACCATTTAAAAGAAATACCGTCACATAAATATTTTCTTTACGTAATTGATTTAAAAATTGGTCTTGAATATTAACTGATTGTTTCATTATTCGGCCTCCTCGTTTCTCTATCTGTTTACTTAATTCGCTTCTTTCTTCAGCTTTCCTGCAATATATGTAAAAATTTCAGCAAACTTTTCGGGAAAATTGTCAACTTCCATCTCTATCCATTTTACAGGCATTTTATTTCGAAACCACGTTAACTGACGCTTTGCATATCTGCGTGAATTTTGTTTCAACTGTTCAACGGCTTCTTCGAGCGTACAGCGTCCTTCAAAATAAGCATACAGCTCTTTATAGCCGATAGCTTGAATTGATTGTACATCATGCAGACCACTTTCGTACAATGATTTGACTTCATCAAGCAGTCCAGCCTGCATCATCATATCGACTCGGTGATTAATTCTCTCATATAATACGTCTCTATCCATTGTAAGTCCAATAATGCTTACGTCATATAATAACTCTTGCGACTGTTCTTTTGTATAGTCACTGAATTTTTTGCCGGTTACTTCATAAACTTCAAGCGCTCTGATTACACGGCGATGGTTATTTTTATGGATAGCAGCTGCACTGTCTGGGTCAATTTCTTTTAGCTTTTCATACAGGGGATCAATGCCATGAGCTTTAATAAATACTTCCATTCGTTCACGAACTTTTTCATCACTAGGAGTTTCTGTGAACTGATAATCATAAATAACGGATTGAATATAAAGACCCGTCCCTCCAACAATCATCGGCATTTTTCCTCTAGCATGAATATCATCGATTTGTTTTCTTACAATCTCTTGAAATTCTGCCACAGAAAACGATTCATCTGGCTCCTTAATATCGATCAGGTAATGGGGAATACCCTGCATCTCTTCTTCTGACACCTTTGCTGTTCCGATATCCATCCCTTTATAAATTTGCATGGAATCACCTGAAATAATTTCTCCGTCTAACTGTTTGGCAAGTTCAATGCTCAATTTTGTTTTACCAACCGCAGTTGGTCCAATAATGACAATAAGTTTGGGTTTCTCTCCCGTCATAACAACACTACTTTCATCTATAGGCATTCACATCATTCCATTTTATCCAAATGGCCATGATTTATTCAACAAAACGGCTAGCTGCAGCTAGCCGCATTTGCCTACATCACTCGCTTAAACATTTTTTCCATTTCATACGTCGAATGATGAATAATAATTGGTCGTCCGTGCGGACACGTAAATGGATCTGTTGTTTTTCTCAACGTTTCAAGTAAAGCAAAAATCTCATCGTTTCGCAAATGATGATTCGCTTTAATCGATCCTTTACAGCTCATCATAATAGCCGCTTCTTCTCGTAACTTTTCGATATTGACTCGTTTCATCGTAAAGATTTGCTGAATCATTTCTTCAATGGTTTCCTGTTCCTCTCCTTTTGGAAACCACTGCGGATGCGAACGAACTATATAGGAGTTTTGTCCAAACGGTTCTAAAAAGACTCCTACTTCAGCAAGCATGTCTTTGTATTCTTCTAAAATCAAGGCTTCATTTCCCGAGAACTCTAGCGTAAGCGGCATAAGCAGTTCTTGAACTTCTGAATCTACTTCTCCAAGCTTTCGCTTAAAATATTCGTACTTAATTCTCTCCTGCGCCGCGTGCTGATCAATAATAAATAATCCTTTTTCATTTTGTGCCAAAATATACGTTCCGTGCATTTGGCCAATTGGGTACATCGCAGGAACACGCGGTTCTGGCCGCTCTTTGGCTGAATGGCTCGGTTCTGGAATAGGAGCGTTTTCTTCCACCGATTCTTCATAGTGTTCTATTTCTCGAAACGTTGGTTCGAGTTCTTCATCTTGACGTATGACCTCTTTTTTAACAGGCGGCATGATCTCGTCTACACGAGCGGGAGCCTCCTTAAGGCTAGGCTCGCGAACCATGTCAGACGGCTGATAGCCAGACGGTTTAGACCGATGATCAAATGTAAAGGTCTGCTGCTCAGTTGGCTGAACAGCTGATTTTGACTTAGTTGGTACTACAGCATCCGGAATTAACTGCTGCTTTTTAAAAGCAGCTTTCACTCCTTGTTCAATAAGTTCAAACAGCTCCGCTTCCTTACTTAAGCGCACTTCTAGTTTCGCTGGATGAACATTCACGTCCACTAACAAAGGGTCCATTGTAATGGTTAAAAACACGATTGGAAAACGGCCGATAGGTAAAAGGGTATGATAGCCCTGCTGTACCGCTTTTAACAGCCCGTAGTTTTTAACAAACCGACCGTTAATAATGGTCGACATGTAGTTACGAGAAGCTCTTGTAATTTCAGGAAGAGCGACGTAACCACTCACTTCATAATCAAGAGACTGAACGTTAATCGGAATCATTTTTCTGGCCACTGCCATTCCATAAATAGCTGCAAGCACTTGACGCACATCTCCGCTTCCGTTCGTATACAGAAGCTGTCTTCCTTGATGCATCAGCCGAATTGAAACTTCAGGATGAGACATCGCAAGGCGATTGACTACGTCCGTTACGTTACCAAGCTCCGTGTTTACCGTCTTCATATATTTTAAACGTGCAGGTGTGTTGAAAAATAAGTTTTCAATAACAAGTTCGGTACCTTTTCGACTTGACGTTAATTCGTGATGAACGATTTCTCCGCCTCTAAGTTTAAGATGAGTGCCGGCTTCTTCTCCCGTACTCGTTTTGAGTTCAAGCATTGAAACCGAAGCAATACTTGGCAAAGCTTCACCGCGAAATCCTAACGTTCGAATTCGAAATAAATCTTGCTCTGTTTTGATTTTACTTGTCGCATGTCTTTTAAAAGCGGTCAAGCAGTCTTCAGAAGCAATGCCGTCTCCATTATCCAATATACGAATTTTTGAAAGCCCAGCTTCTTCTAGCTCAATTTCAATAACTGTACTGTTTGCATCAATAGCATTTTCGACTAGTTCTTTCACCACCGAAGCAGGTCGTTCAACAACCTCTCCGGCAGCAATTTTATTTGAAAGTTCGTCTGAAAGCTGCACAATTTTACCCACAGACTCACTCCTCTCAATCTATTTCTTCTTTAATGATTTTTGCAGTTCATACATCGCATTCATTGCGTCTAAAGGCGTCATTTCTAAAATATCCAGCTCTTTTAAACGATCTATAATTGCTTTTTCCCGTTTCGAAAGCGCAGGCTTTTCTTTTTTCTCTTCTATTTCAAAGAACGAAAGCTGATTGGCTTCATCTGCTTTTTTATTATCTGCACGTTCTTCTTGAACCAAAGAAGCACCTTCTTGTGGAACTTGTTGTGTCATCTCTTCTCTTTTTGGAGCCTGATGTACAGGTTCACGCTCAGAAGATTGTTCTAAATCGTGTAAGATGACGCGAGCTCGCTCTAGAAGCGGATCTGGAAGTTCCGCTAGTTCCGCTACGTGAATACCATAACTTTTATCTGCGGCACCATCTTTGATTTTGTGTAAAAAGACGACTTTCCCATTTTTTTCAACCGCGCTTACATGAACATTTTTAAGCGCAGGAAGCGACTCATCGAGTACGGTTAATTCATGATAATGAGTAGAAAATAGTGTCTTACAGCCAATATGTTCATGAACGTATTCAATAATTGCTTGAGCAAGAGCCATTCCGTCATACGTAGACGTGCCGCGTCCAATTTCATCTAACAGAATTAGACTCGACTGAGTGGCATTTGTCACTGCATTTTTCGTTTCTAGCATCTCGACCATAAACGTACTTTGACCTGAAATTAAGTCATCGGCTGCTCCGATACGTGTAAACACTTGATCAAAAATCGGCAGAACCGCTTCGTCTGCTGGCACAAAACAGCCAATTTGAGCTAATATCGCCGTTAAAGCGACCTGACGCATGTACGTACTTTTACCAGACATATTGGGTCCTGTAATCAGTAAAATTGAACTATCATCCGTCATTTGACAGTCGTTTGGCACATATTCCTGCGAATTCATTACTTTTTCTACCACTGGATGGCGTCCATTTTGAATCGAAATATCTTCACTTGAAAAAATAGGCTTCGTGTAATGACGTTCTTCACTGATTTTTGCAAAGCACTGCAGTACGTCAAGCTCACTTACTTTTTTAGCGAGTTCTTGCAGCCTTGGAATATATGCTTTTACTTCTTCACGAATTTGTAAAAACAATTCATATTCCAGCTCTACAATTTTCTCTTCCGCTTCTAAAATCAGCGCTTCTTTTTCTTTCAGCTCAGGCGTAATAAAACGTTCTGCATTGGTTAACGTCTGTTTTCGTTCATACATTCCTTCAGGCAAAAGATGGAGATTTGCCCGCGTTACTTCTATATAATAGCCGAACACGCGATTATAACCAATTTTCAGTGAGCGAATCCCTGTTTTCTCACGCTCTTGCTGTTCAAGTGACGCAATCCACGTTTTTCCGTTTCGGCTTGCATCTCGGTATTGATCAAGCTGTTCATGATAGCCGTCATTAATAATGTCTCCTTCTTTAATTGACAAAGGAGGGTGCTCTTTTAATCCTCTTTCAAGAAGATTAGCTAATCGCTCACAAGGATCAATGTCTTCAACAAGCTTGGTGGCATAAGGGTGATTCAAACGATTCACAACCTCTTGGATATGAGGCACATTTTGCAATGATTTTTTTAATTGAATTAAATCACGAGCATTTACATTACCAAAAGCTACTCGACCAGCTAAGCGTTCTAAATCATATACGTCTTTTAGCAACTCCCGCAGTTCTTCTCGTTCAAAAAACTGTTTCATTAAGACATCTACCATATTCAAACGATTATCAATATCCGCTTGTTTTAAAAGCGGACGGTCAATCCAATTTTTTAATAAACGGCCGCCCATTGCCGTAACAGTCTGGTCTAATAACCATAGAAGCGAGCCTTTCTTTCCTTTTGAACGAATCGTTTCGGTTAACTCTAAGTTTCGCTTAGAGAACAAATCAATTTTCATATATTCATTGATTTGATAAAACTGCACGGGCTGTAAGTGTTCAAGCGAACGCTTCTGCGTGCGAGTTAAATACTGAAGAATACGCGCAAACGTTGTAATAAGCTTTTGCTGCTGAAGCGACTCTACTAAATAATCTAGTCCTTCTACTTGCTCTGTACTATTCTCATAAGAAATGGTAATCGTCATGCGCTCTTTTAGTGTTTGTAATAAGTCAGCAGGAAACTCAGAGCTTACAACGACTTCTTTTGCTTCTTTTGCATAAATCTCTGAGACTATATCGTGAAACGAACTAACAAGCGTTACGCTGTTTTCTCCTGTAGACAAATCAGAAAGAGCAAGACCAAACGTTTGATCCTCGAACCCAGTAACAGAACAAATATAGTTATTTTCCTTTTCATGCAGTCCGCGTTCGTTCATCAGTGTTCCGGGTGAAATCACCTGTACCACTTCTCGCTTTACAACACCTTTTGCATGCTTAGGGTCTTCTACTTGCTCACAAATAGCTACTTTAAATCCCTTTTCAATTAAACGCTCGATATACGTAGGAGCAGAGTGATACGGAACCCCGCACATCGGAATTCTCTCTTGTCCTCCTCCGTCTCGACTTGTTAATGTTATTTCAAGTTCTTGAGAAGCTGTCGTAGCATCTTCAAAGAACATTTCATAAAAATCACCTAATCTAAAAAATAAAAAGGCATCTTGATACTCTGCCTTAATTCTCAAATATTGCTGTATCATTGGCGTATACGCTGCCATACTATTCCTCCATACCACATCTAGTTGTGCGTTTTTGCTACACGTATTATAACATAAGTCTTTCTTAAACTTAATTTATTCAAATAGAACAATCTTCAATTTCTTTTCATAAAACAAATAAAAAAGCTTCGGACGAAGGAAGAAGCTTGTCCGAAGCTTTTCATTATTTACTGCTGTTCAAATGACTATGCTTACGTCCGTATAAGAAGTAAACCACTAGCCCTAGTACAAGCCAAATTACGAAACTAATCCATGTTAACTTTGGAAGCTGAAGTGCTAAGTATAAACAGAACACAAAAGCTAAAATTGGAATCACCGGCACGAACGGTACGCGGAAACCAGTCGATTCTGAAGTTTGTTTTGATTTACGTAAATATAAAATTCCAATTGATACGGTCATGAAAGCAAAAAGAGTACCGATGTTTGTTAACTCTGCTAATCTTCCTAATGGTACTAAACCAGAGAAGATGGATACTAGTAAACATGTAATCCACGTATTTACTACTGGCGTTTGTTTTTTCTCACTAATTTTTGAAAAAGGCTTTGGCAATAGACCATCTCGACTGATCGCATAAAATAAACGAGTTTGTCCATACATCATAACGAGTAATACCGTTGTAATACCAACAATTGCGCCTAATGAAATAAATCCTGCTACCCAGTCTTGGTTAATGTAGCTTAAAGCAAATGCTACAGGGTTTTTAACATTTAATTCTGTATAAGGTACGATTCCTGTTAAGATAAGCGATACGACGATATAAAGGACTGTACAAATCGCGAGAGATGCGATAATTCCGATTGGCATATCCCGCTGAGGCTTGCGTACTTCCTCGGCCGCTGTTGCTACAGCATCAAACCCAATGTAGGCGAAGAATACAGTTGCTGCTCCTGTCGCTACTCCCGAGAAACCAAACGGCATAAACGGCGTCCAGTTTTCTGGTTTAACATAGCTAACTCCTACCCCGATAAACAGAAGTACAACAGCAAGTTTAATAATAACCATGATAGCATTAAAACGTGAAGATTTTTTTACTCCTTGCGTTAAAAGTAATGTGATTAAAAACACGATCATAATTGCTGGAATATCAATATACGTGCCGTTTGCAGGATTGTATGCACTTGTTAAAGCTTTGGGAAAATGTATGCCAAACCCTGCTAATAATCCTTGGAAATACCCGGACCATCCGCTGGCTACAGCAGAAGAAGCAAGACCGTATTCCAAGATAAGATCCCACCCTAAAATCCAAGCGATTAATTCACCAAATGTTGCATAACTGTAAGTGTATGCACTTCCTGAAACTGGAACTGTTGAGGCAAACTCTGCATAACAAAGAGCTGCAAACACACACGCAAGTCCGGACATAATGAAAGATATAACTAAAGCTGGACCGGCATGTTCAGCGGCGGCTACACCCGTTAATACAAAAATTCCGGTTCCGATAATGGCCCCAATTCCTAACATTGTTAAATCGAAAGCGCCTAAATCCTTTTTTAATTTAACACCTTTAGAATTGGTTTCACTAATTAACGTTTGAATTGATTTTTTTCGAAATAAGCTCATAGTAACCCCCCAAAAAATACTTATCTGATATAACTAAATTTTCTGAAAATTAATGCATTATTTTCTTTAGATTTACTATACACTGCGCATTCGACAAAAAGCAATATATTTTTTTGTTTTTATAAGAATTTTCTTAAAATAGTAAAAATAAAAAAACTAGGAAGAACTTCTTCCTAGTTACTCATCGTCCCCTAATATAAAATCAGGATCCAAATCTTCAAATTCATCATCATCTACGTCTAAATCAAACTCATCTTCATCATCGCAGCCTTTCGGATTTACTGCAACACAAACCTTGGTTTCGCCAATCACTTCTGCCAATAATTCTCTCTCTACTTGAACAATCGTTTTATTGCCATTTGGTGAAATTGTGCACTCTAGGCAATTTGGCTGCTGCAGCACGCGAACAATTACTTCATAATCGTCTCCAATCGAATCTTCATCTTTATAGCGCAGCTTAATATTATCTTTGTATGATACGGTTTCCGTCCAAACTTCGGTTTTTGTATTATTATTGTACGAATACCAGATGTTAATATCATATCTGCCGTCAACTTCTACATTGCTGCCGCTTTTTTTTGCTTTGTACTCATGGTTAATCACCCAGCACCCCAAGATGCTTGTTGGTCGATTTTTCGGTGCAAGCGTATGAGACGATTGTGTAAACTTGCGACCTTTACCTACGACTGCTTTTGTAATAATTTCTCTATAGTGTTGTGACATGTGAGCATACCCTCCTCAAACTATCTTCATTTCATCCTATGCAGGCTCATTCACTTGTTTGCACATTATTTTCAAGAAACTAGGTTTAAGGCATAAAAAACCTATGTTCCATTGTATGCAAGGATATAGAAAAACGTGACAATTATTAGAGAGAAAATCTGCCCAATTTTATGCCACGGGATGCACAAAAAAATGCCTCAGCAAATTGCTGAGGCATTTTTTCTTTATGAGCAGCTAGATCCAGGGCTGTTTCGCACCTGTGAACCTGTTTCACCGCGCAGTAAATCACCATCTGTTGACACAATAATTTCATCCGTTACTGTGTTTGAAATAGTGTTAGCAACAAGTTGAAGCAAATCATTCACGTTTATTTGAGACTCTTGAAACTGCTGAATAATCGGCAGTTCATCGAGCTCTTCCTGTAAGCGATCGATTTTTGCCTCCACTTGTTTTAACGCTTCTGTTTTACCATAATGTTGGAAATTAACAGCTTGTTTTTGCAAGCTTTTAATGCTTGCAATGGTTTCACGCACTTTTTGATTTTCGTTAAGCTGAGCTTCGGCACGCTTGAAGAAATCTACTTCTTCCGTTTCAGCAATCATTTTTGCCAGCTCTTGAGCACGTTTAATTACGTCACTCTTGTTATACTGCGCCATATTACTTCACCTCTGCTGTTTCTTCTACCATTTCCCCGTTTAATGTCCATGTTTTGGCTTTTGTAACTTTTACTTTTACAAGTTGACCAATCACTGACTTAGGTGCTTTGAAGTTTACAAGCTTACTTTTTTCAGTGTAGCCTGCCAGTACTTCAGGGTTATTTTTACTTTCACCTTCTACTAATACTTCGACAACTTTACCTTCATATTCCTTCAATTTCTTTGCAGAAATTTCATTTACAAGAGCATTTAAGCGCTGAAGACGCTCTTTTTTCACTTCCATTGGTACATTGTCTTGCATCTTAGCAGCCGGAGTACCTTCACGAGGTGAGTAAATAAACGTGTACGCACTATCAAATTCAACCTCACGATATAGTGACATTGTTTCTTCAAACTGCTCATCCGTTTCATTTGGGAAACCAACAATAATATCAGTTGTTAATGATGCCGTTGGAATGGCTTCTTTAATTTTACGAACAAGCTCTAAATAATGTTCACGAGAATATTTTCGTGCCATAATTTTTAAGATGTCGCTGCTTCCTGATTGCACAGGTAAGTGAATGTGGTCGACAAGATTTCCGCCTTTAGCTAGAACTTCAATTAAACGGTCATCAAAGTCGCGAGGGTGACTTGTTGTAAAACGAATACGGGCAACATCAATTTTACGGATTTCATCCATTAAATCCCCTAAGCCGTACGTCATGTCTTCAAAATCTTTTCCGTATGCATTAACGTTTTGGCCTAAAAGCGTAATTTCTTTATAGCCTTGAGCAGCTAAATGACGTACTTCTTGGATAATGTCTTCTGGACGGCGGCTTCGTTCTTTTCCTCGCGTATACGGAACGATACAGTACGTACAGAACTTGTCACAGCCGTACATGATGTTAACCCATGCTTTAACGCTGCCTTTACGTGCTCTTGGAAGGTTTTCAATAACATCCCCTTCTTTAGACCATACTTCAATTACCATTTCTTTTGCTAAGTATGCTTCATTTAGAATGTGAGGCAAACGGTGAATGTTGTGTGTACCAAAAATCATATCCACGTGCTGATGTTTTTGTAAAATTTTATTTACAACTGACTCTTCTTGAGACATACATCCGCAGACGCCGATTAATAGCTCAGGGCGCTCGCGCTTCAAGGCCTTCAAGTGTCCTAATTCACCAAACACTTTATTTTCCGCATTTTCACGGATTGCACACGTATTCAATAAAATAACATGAGCATCTTCAACAGAGTCAGTTGGCTCGTAACCAAGGCCTAGAAAAATACCCGCCATTACTTCTGTATCGTGCTCATTCATTTGACAGCCGTACGTACGGATATAAAACTTGCGTCCCTGTCCCATTCCATGAAACTGTTCATCGATTGCAAAATCATTGTGATAGGAAACTTCTTCTTTTCCTCGTTTTTTCGCATCTTTTAAAGAAGGTGGCATGTATACTGTTTGAAAATATTTACTGTAATCCTTTTCGGATTTTTTGTCCGCTGGATTAACTTGGTTGCTTTCTAAACGTTGTTTTTCATTCATAAAAAATCTCCTTTCGCCATGACAATTGTCACGTTGCACCTGTAAATCGCAAAAAAATGTGAGAGCCTTATGCTTATGCATAAAACTCATCACATTAACATAGTATATAACTTTCAAGTAGCGAACACAATCATATACCTATTTTCTATATCTGTTTCGTTAAAATTTCGTTCGACTTTCGAAATATTTATTAAATCACAAAAAGAGATTGATACATAACTAAATTAACCTATTTTAGAGACGAACAAATGGGATAAAAGAGCTCATAGAAATTCGCTTATTACACCGCTGTTGATTTCTGTGCAAAACTTCGCTTTCGGCGAGCGGCCGATGAGCCTCCTCGTCGCTTCCGCTCCCGCGGGTTCTCACCTATTTCGCTTTTCCCGTAGGAGCCTTCTCCTAGCTCTCCAATTAACAGCTAGAAGCCACTCCCTACATGAAACCTACGTTCGCTATCACTATGAAAAAATCCGAACGAGTTGGATTCTCCATCAAGAATCTCAGTTCAACGTTCGGATTTTCCCTCTACTAAACTGCTTTTATTGCAGCCTCTTTTACATAAATTCAGCTACTAGCTCATCAAATTTTTCCTCAGTCATGCCTAAGTCTGCTTTTGACAGCGGCTCTTCACTATAACCGTGAACAAGCTGCTGATACGACGGCTGATGCGCATTTTGATAAATAAGCCCTGTTACTAAGCCGTTATGCTCCATTAACGTCTGCATAGCTTGCATACGATTGTTTGCATCATAACCTTCAATTGTGCTAAGACTAGTTAGGTTTTCTTTAAACCAATCATACGTGTTCACTTTGTTATACGTTACGCACGGGCTAAATACGTTAATTAAAGAAAAACCTTTATGCTGGATGCCTTGTTCAATTAAGCTTGTTAACTCTTTTAAATTCGTTGAAAAGCTTTGAGCCACAAACGTTGCTCCAGAAGTTAACGCAAGCTCCATAACAGATAAAGACGACTCGATTGATCCTTCAGGCGTACTTTTTGTCTTGAATCCTACTTCACTACGAGGAGATGTTTGTCCTTTTGTTAAACCATAGATTTGGTTATCCATTACGATATACGTCACATCGATGTTTCTGCGAATCGCATGTACCGTGTGTCCCATACCGATAGCAAACCCATCTCCATCGCCGCCAGATGCGATAACGGTTAAGTCACGATTAGCCATTTTCACACCTTGAGCGATTGGAAGCGCACGTCCGTGAATACCGTGAAAACCATATGAATTAATATAACCAGAGATACGTCCAGAACATCCAATACCTGAAATAACAGCAAGCTCATGAGGTTCTAAACCTACGTTAGCAGATGCGCGTTGAATGGCTGCTTGTACGGAGAAATCTCCACACCCCGGACACCAGTTAGGTTTTACACTGTTACGAAAATCTTTAAACGTTGCCATTTAACACAAACATCTCCTTACTTTTTGCGTATACTTCTTGCGGAAGAAATGGATTTCCATCATACTTCAATACGCTTTGAATTTTATCATGACTTGCAATATTCATTTTTAAAATATTAGCAAGCTGTCCAGTAGCATTGTTTTCAACGACGACTACTTTTTTAGCTCCTTGCACGTAAGGAAGCAGTTCGTCAGCTGGGAAAGGATGAATCAAACGAATGTGAGCGTGATTTACTTTTATACCGTCCTGTTCCAAACGTTCCATTGCCTCTTCAATGACTCCACGCGTCGAATTAAATCCAACAAATAAAATATCAGACTCTTTTTCATGAGAGTGAACATGAATTGGCGTATTAAAACGAATTCCTTTTGTTTTACGAAGACGCTTATTCATTTGATCATCGCGGTTCACCGGAGATTCAGATGGCTTTCCTGTCTCATCATGTTCTACTCCCGTCACGTGATGAATGCCATGCTTCATTCCAGGAATGACGCGTGGTGATACGCCGTCTTCTGTTACGCGGTAGCGCTTGTAGTATTGTTTTTCTTCTAGCTCTTCTAGCTCTCCTTGCTGAAGCTTACCGCGGCGGATTTCAACGCGGTTATAGTCAAGCGGTTCTACTGATTGCTTCCCAAGTGAAAGCTGTAAATCCGTTAGCATAATAACTGGACACTGATATTCTTCTGCTAAGTTAAACGCTTCAATCGTATCGTAGAATGCTTCTTCAACCGTACTTGGCGCCATGACGATCTTCGGAATTTCACCGTGCGTACCGTAAATCATGGCCATTAAATCCGACTGTTCTTGCTTAGTTGGAAGCCCTGTACTTGGACCGCCGCGCTGCGTATCTATAATAACAACAGGCTGCTCAGTGATTCCCGCTAATCCAATCGACTCCATCATTAATGATAGACCAGGTCCAGCTGATGCTGTCAGCGCACGTACGCCTGCATAGTTAGCTCCGATAGCCATCGTACATGCTGCGATTTCATCTTCTGTTTGAATAACGGTTCCACCAAATTGAGGAAGCTTTTTAATTAAGTATTCCATGATTTCTGAAGCAGGGGTAATTGGATATGCTGGCATAAAACGAGCCCCACCGGCTAAAGCACCTAGCGCAATCGCATCGTTTCCAATCATAAACATACGTTTTTTACCATCCGCTGGATCTAGTTTCATTGTTTCTAATTGTTCGCCTAGCTGTTCACGAATGTAATCTGCACCTTTTTTAATAGCTTCCATGTTTTTTTGTACAACTTTCTGGCCCTTTTTACCGAAGATTTCAAGCACTACTTCTTCAAATACTTCTGTGTCAATATGAAGCACAGCACTTGAAGCGCCAACAGCAACCATGTTCTTCATTAGCGACGTTCCTAATTCCGTTGCAATTTCCGTAAACGGAACAGCATATAGCGTAGCAGTTGTACATGTTTCGGGCAGACTTGGGTTGAATTTCGCATCTGCAATTACAACGCCACCTACGCGCAGCTCATGGACGTTTACATCGATTGTTTCCTGATCGAACGCAACTAAAATATCCAAATCATCTGACACAGATCGAACCTGAGTTGTACTCACTCGAATCTTATTATTTGTATGTCCACCTTTGATACGAGAAGAAAAATGACGATAGCCGTATAAGTAATAACCTAATCGATTTAAAGCGGTTGAAAAGATTTCTCCCGTACTTTCGATTCCCTCACCCTGCTGTCCGCCAACTTTCCATGAAAGTTGCTGTACCATAAATCAACGCCACTCCTTTAATTGCTCATAATATAGAAATCTATTTTATTAATAAAAACTGAAAAAATTAAATTAGCAAACGATTTCATTTGCTTCTGCATTTCACCAACCAAAATCATCTGCAAAACTCCCACAGCACCTTGCCGCTGTGCAGGATACGTTTCTGCTTGAGCAGCTCCGTAATCCGTTTTCAATTTTATTCCGATTGCCAGAAAAATGCAACCCTTTCCATTGAATTCTCAATCGTTTTAATTATATTTATATTTAATGAATAAGATGAAGTTTTTTAATGATCTTTTCTGCCTTCACATGAGGCATTAGTATATAAATAACTTGTATAAAAAAGAGCTTTTCCAAGAAGAAAAAGCTCTTTTTTTATTAGCTGCATACACGATCAGCAAAGTTTTGAAACAGAAAACGTTTTACCTGATCCTCAGTGTAATGCTTAAGGAGTTCTTCGATTAAATTTGTATACTGTTCATATCTTCCGAGACGATGAACCGTTTTGTCAATGCCGTCAAAGTCAGAGCCAAAACCAACGGAGTATTCGCCTCCTCTTTCACACATGTAATCAAGATGGCGGATCACATCCGCTATTTGCGCTTTGGCAGAACTCGTTAAAAATTCAGGCACAAACGTAATGCCAATCACGCCGTTTCGCTTTATTAAAGCATGAATTTGATCGTCTCTTAAATTCCGGGGATGAGAACACAATACGTGTGAATTGGAATGAGTAGCCACTACATATTGCGCTAGCTCAATCACATCCCAAAAACCTCTTACCGATAAATGAGAGACATCCGTCCACACTTTATATTCATTGTTCAATTCAACAACTTCTCTTCCAAAAGAAGATAATCCCGCGCCGCGAGGTTCTAAAATACCGTCACACACAGCATTGCTGTAATTCCATGTCAAACCTACTGAACGTACACCCAGTGAAAAAAGTGTCTTTAAGCGAACTAAACTTGTATCAATGGCATCGCAGCCTTCAAGCGTCAGCATTGCTCCTATTTCACCTTTTTTCAAGCTATCTATATCGCGTTTTGAACGAACCCATTTCACACCGGGAAGCGATAAAATATGACTCTGAAACAGCTGGATCATTTCTAACGCAACATCAAAGCGCTGAGCTGCCGGAACCGCTTCTGGAATATAAATAGCGAATAGCTGAACTTTCCCTTTTGCTTTTTTTATTCCTTCTAACGTCACATGCAGCGCTGAATCATATGTAAAAGATAAACGTTTATTTAGCCAGAGTTTCATCAATACATCACAATGAGCATCAAATATCACAACCCACACCCCTTTAACTCTATACAAAAAGGACCTGTTTGGCTTCTATGCTTTACAGGTCCGTGGTTTTTATAATTATCGCGGCTCTACAATTAATTTAATGGCTGTTCGCTCTTCTCCATCAATTTGAATATCTGTAAAAGCTGGGATGCAGATTAAATCAACCCCACTTGGTGCAACGAACCCTCTTGCGATTGCTACAGCTTTTACTGCTTGATTAAGCGCCCCGGCCCCAATGGCTTGAATTTCTGCTGCGCCGCGTTCGCGCAGTACGCCTGCTAAGGCACCAGCAACTGAATTTGGATTAGACTTTGCTGAAACTTTTAATATTTCCATATCTAGCTCCTCCTTATTCTTTACAATGTATGATGAGAGATCATTAGACCAATGACTTAATTGATTTCAATGTTACTATATTCACGATATGTCAAACGTATTCCTGCTTGTTTTTCCTAAATATTCAAAAACTTATATTTCTACACCTTTCTTTTTTCTTTTTACGTTTTTGACAAAATAAAAAAGCCAACGTATCGTCTTTCGACACATTGACTTTTTCCCTTTATTCAAAAAATGGATGGTCTTCGTTAATTAAAATTCGCTCTGTTTTTGTTGCTTTCCCCGTCTTTTGATCAATATCAATAACGATTCCACTAAGCTGCGTTCTTCCTTCTTTTGGCACTTCAAATCGAACAGGAAGAGACGTTAAAAAACGCTTAATAACAGCTTCGCGCTCCATCCCTAAAATGCCGTCATAAGGTCCCGTCATTCCTACGTCAGAGATGTAGGCTGTTCCTTTTGGCAATATACGATTGTCAGCTGTTTGAACATGCGTATGAGTGCCGACAACAGCGCTGACACGACCGTCCACATACCAGCTAATCGCTTGCTTTTCACTTGTTGTTTCAGCATGAAAATCAATAAAAATAAGCGGAGTGCGCTGACGTGCTTCTTCAATCAGTTCATCTGCTTTATGAAATGGACAATCAAGCGGAGCCATAAACGTGCGCCCTTGTAAATTAATCACGGCTACCTCAAGCTGATTGTACGTAAAATACGTAATTCCCTTGCCCGGTGTACCTTCAGGAAAATTAGCTGGACGAACAAGATTTTTTGCATCGTCAATAAAATCAAAAATTTCGCGTTTGTCCCACGCGTGGTTACCAAGGGTAATAATGTTAGCCCCTGCTTGTAAGAACTGACGATAAATCTTTTCAGTAATGCCTTTGCCCGAAGCTGCATTTTCTCCATTCACAATTGTAAGTCCCGGAGAGTATTTTCTTTTTAATCTTGGTAAATATTCTTCAACCATTTCACGGCCTGGAGAACCAACTACGTCTCCAATAAATAAAATTCTCATGTAAAAGCTCCTATACTTCATTCTTAATCTGCATCTTCATCTCTACGAAAAAAAATAAAGTGGCGAAACGCCACTTCATTTTTATTTTGCATACTCTACTGCTCTTGTTTCACGAATAACGGTTACTTTGATGTGGCCAGGATAATCCAGCTCATCTTCAATTCGTTTTCGGATATCTCGAGCAAGTCGATGCGCTTCTAAATCACCAATCGTATCTGGTTTCACCATAATACGAACTTCACGCCCTGCTTGAATCGCAAATGATTTTTCAACGCCTTCATAAGACTCTGAAATTTCTTCTAACTTTTCAAGACGACGAATGTAGTTTTCTAACGTCTCACTACGAGCACCTGGTCTTGCAGCAGATAATGCATCCGCTGCTGCAACTAGTACAGCAATGATTGATGTTGGTTCTGTATCTCCATGGTGAGAAGCAATCGCGTTAATAACAACCGGATGTTCTTTATACTTTGTAGCTAATTCAACACCGATTTCTACGTGACTTCCTTCTACCTCATGATCAATTGCTTTACCAATATCATGTAACAATCCTGCTCGTTTGGCTAACGTTTCATCTTCACCTAATTCAGCAGCCATAAGTCCTGATAAATGCGCTACTTCCATTGAATGTTTCAGCACATTTTGACCATAGCTTGTTCTGAATTTTAAGCGACCAAGAATTTTCATCAAGTCTGGGTGCAACCCGTGAACACCGACTTCAAACGTCGTTTGTTCACCAACTTCACGAATATATTCGTCCACTTCACGGCGAGATTTTTCAACCATTTCTTCAATACGCGCGGGATGGATACGACCATCTTGAACGAGTTTATCAAGTGCAATTCTTGCTGTCTCACGACGAATTGGGTCAAATCCTGATAAAATAACTGCTTCTGGCGTATCATCAATAATAAGATCAATTCCTGTCAAAGTTTCAAGCGTACGGATGTTTCGACCTTCTCGACCAATAATTCGGCCTTTCATTTCGTCATTTGGCAAGTTAACAACTGAGACAGTCGTTTCAGCAACATGATCTGCTGCGCAACGTTGAATAGCAAGTGAAAGAATTTCTTTCGCCTTTTTATCGGCGTCTTCTTTTGCACGGTTTTCTGTTTCTTTTACCATTATTGCAATGTCGTGGGAAAGTTCATTCTCAACACGATCTAAAATAATCGCTCTTGCATCTTCTCTTGTTAAGCTTGAAATGCGCTCTAGCTCTGTTTGCTGTGCACGTACTACTTCTTCAACTTTGCTTTCCATCTCTTCAATATGCTGTTGTTTAACAGTAAGAGAATCATCTTTCTTTTCAAGTAACGCTTCACGTTTATCAAGTGATTCGTCTTTACGATCAAGATTTTCCTCTTTTTGCATTAATCGATTTTCTTGTTTTTGAAGTTCTGCTCGACGATCACGAATATCTTGTTCTGCCTCTGTACGAAGCTGATGGATTTCATCCTTCGCTTCTAGTAAAGCTTCTTTTTTCAAAGCTTCCGCCTCGCGGGTTCCTTCATCGATAATTTGTTCTGCACTAGACTTTGCTCCCGCAATTTTAGCTTCAGCAATCGATTTACAAACAAAAAAGCCAACAACTGCACCGACGATTAGGCCAAGCAAAGCGAAGATGATTGTATTAGTATCCATCATTTCACCTCCCCTTGCTATAAACTTGTAAGTTTTAAATTTCATGTCGGCATGTACATCGTATTCACCTTTCAATATACACACAAAGGCTTTTAAACGCTAAAATGTTTTAAAAAGGGAAAATATACATCTTAATTGTAAATCTGTGCATTTTTATTGTCAAGCCTGCCTCTACAGTATATATTGAAATTTCGTATGTTACTTTTCTAGCATTAACAATTTTTACAAAAAAAAGACCCCTTCTTTGAAATAGAGGAGTCTTTTTTTATCTCGCAGCAAATTAAATATTTAAATCGCCTTGATCGTCATCCTCAGGAGCTGGCTCTCCATCTTGGTCTAAACCATGATGTTCACGCACTTGTCCCGCAATTTCCTGACGAATATCAGTATTTTCTTTTAAGAATTGTTTTGCATTTTCACGACCTTGACCTAGACGCTCGTCATTATATGAATACCAAGATCCACTTTTTTGAACAATATCTAGTTCAGAAGCGATATCCAAAATTTCACCCTCTTTTGAAATACCTTCTCCGTACATAATATCTACTTCAGCAGCACGGAAAGGCGGAGCTACTTTGTTTTTCACAACTTTAATTCTTGTTTTGTTACCTACAATATCGTTTCCTTGCTTTAACTGCTCTGCACGACGTACTTCTAGACGCACTGAAGAATAGAATTTAAGCGCACGTCCACCAGGAGTTGTTTCAGGGTTACCAAACATAACGCCGACTTTTTCACGAATTTGGTTAATAAAGATAGCGATTGTTTTAGACTTGTTGATAGCTCCAGATAGTTTACGCAATGCTTGAGACATTAAACGAGCTTGTAGACCCACGTGAGAGTCTCCCATTTCTCCTTCAATTTCCGCTTTTGGCACTAATGCTGCTACTGAGTCAACAACGATAATATCTACGGCACCGCTTCGAACTAAAGCTTCAGCGATTTCTAACGCTTGTTCTCCCGTATCAGGCTGAGATAATAATAGCTCATCAATATTCACACCTAATTTTTGAGCATATACAGGATCTAACGCGTGCTCCGCATCGATAAATGCAGCCTGTCCGCCCTGCTGTTGAACTTCTGCAATCGCATGAAGAGCAACTGTTGTTTTACCTGAGCTTTCTGGACCGTATACTTCAACTACACGTCCACGTGGATATCCACCTACACCTAAAGCTATATCTAACGCTAATGAACCACTTGGAATTGTAGAAATTCTTTTTTCCGTTTGTTCACCTAATTTCATAATTGAACCTTTACCAAATTGCTTTTCAATTTGTTTTAAAGCCATATCAAGGGCTGCTTGACGATCGTTCACTCAATTTCCTCCTCTATCTCTTTGAAATCATCTATAAACTGCAAACTTACTACGATGTAGTAGCAATGTCGAATTAACAACTTTCTATAACTTACTATACTAGTTTTCGAGTCGTTTGACAAGCAAAAAGCGAATAAATGTTCGTTTATTATTTTATAAAAAAAAGGCTGTTTTGGAAAAACCAAACAGCCTTTTTTCTTTATTTCTTTATCATCTTTAATACGTAATGACAGCCATAATTAACCGTTCGTGAACGAATCCCCTGGCGGCTTCCAGATAGCTGCAGGCTGTAAACTTGAGGAGCTTGATCTTTATAGGCTACCCCTATATATACTGTTCCTACAGGATGTCCTTCTTGTTTGGAGGGCCCAGCTACACCTGTAAACCCGATGCCAATATCCGTTTTGTATAACTGTTGAATACGCTGAGCCATTTCAGCCACGCACTGCTCGCTAACGGCTCCGTACTGATTCAGCGTGTGTTCGCTCACTCCGAGAATATTTTGCTTGATTTCATAATGATAGGCGACCAGGCTGCCTTTTACAGCTTCTCCAGCACCTGAAACAGTTGTTAAACGTTCGCTGAATAAACCGCCGGTTAAACTTTCGGCTGAAGCAATCGTTAATCCTTGTGCCGTTAATTCTTTTACCAATTCATTATGTAAAGAAGTTGCTTCGTATCCATATAAATACTCGCCTACGCGCTCTGAAATGGTTTTTTCCACTTCGTCTAACATGCGCTGTGCTTCAGCAGCATTAGCGTGCTTAGCAGTTAAGCGAAGCGTCACTTCTCCATCTCCTGCTAGCGGCGCAATCGTCGGGTTGGTTTGCGCATCAAGCAAATCTTCAATTTCCGTCTCAAGCTGTGATTCTCCTATTCCGAAAAAGCGAAGAACGCGTGATTCAATACTTTCTTTTAATTCAAGCTTTTGAGCTAAAAATTCTTGACCATACGATTCATACATTGGATAAAGCTCTTTTGGTGGCCCGGGAAATAGCATATAGTGTTTTCCCTCTACCGTAAGCCCCATACCTGGAGCCATTCCGTAATCGTTAGGGAGCACTGCCGAACCTTCTAGCACAATTGCCTGTTTTTTGTTGTTAGGTGTCATGACACGATTTGACTGTTTGAAATAGGCTTCAATGCTTTCAAGTGCTTCTGCATTTGTTGTCAGTTCTACTCCTAGCACACTCGCAATTGTTTCTTTTGTTAAATCATCTTTTGTAGGACCAAGCCCGCCTGTGAAAATAATTAACTCTGCACGCGTTTGAGCTGTAGCAATCACTTCTTTTAAGCGCTGTGCATTATCTCCTACTACCGTATGATAGTAAACATTAATTCCAAGTTCGGCTAATTTTTTCGATAAATACTGAGCGTTTGTATTGGCAATTTGTCCAAGCAGCAGCTCAGAGCCGACTCCAATAATTTCAGCGTTCATCATATCATCTCCATCTTACTTATTTTGAGTTAACAAAAGCCTGTTTGTTTTTAGCAAAGTAGTCCCAGCCTGAAATAACCGTAAAAATCACTGAGATCCAAAGCATTACGCTAGCAAATGGAATGGAAACCCATTCAAAAGGCAAGTTATACAACAGAATAGCTGAAATAGCTAAAATTTGAGTCCATGTTTTAATTTTACCTAACATATTTGCTGCTACAACTTCTCCTTCCCCTGCTAGTACAAGTCTTAAACCAGTGATAGCAAATTCACGGCTAATAATGATGATAGCAGCCCATCCTGCACCTGCAATTAAATCTAAGTCAACAATAGCTACAAGCGCAGCTGAAACCAATAGCTTGTCTGCTAGTGGATCTAAAAATTTGCCCAAGTTCGTGACTAAGTCGTACTTTCGGGCATAGTATCCGTCAATCCAGTCTGTTGTAGATGCAATAATAAATAATGCTGCCCCTAATAGGTGAGCGATCGGAATCTCTTTTCCTGCTGCCTCCACTGTGCCAAATGGTAGCGGCACCATCATAAAAATGAGGAATACGGGAATTAGGAAAATCCGCGAAATGGTAATCTTGTTTGGTAAATTCACTTCTTCTGCCTCCAATTACTGTTACAAACTGAAAGCGTGCAAACGAAATTGTTTGCACGGCTTTAGTTTTATTATAGCGTGAATGAGTGATTAATTCACATATTATCTTTATTTACACCCTGATCACTTTTTAAAACAGGGTGTTTACTGTGCTTCTGCCGGCTGATATTGAATCGTTACAACTTGTCGAACTTGCTTGGATGAATCAAACGGCAAGTCAACCGCTTTTCCATTTACTTTTAACTCTACTCCAGGTGAATAACCGATGTTGACACGAGCTTCAGTTTCTTTCGTCAAATCAAATTCTTTTGTTTCACCTTTTTTTAGAATGGAGCTAAAGAAAGCATTTCCTTTTCCATTTTTCACATCTAACCAAGTATCTGCTTGAGTGGATGTTACTTCTAGATTAAATGCATCTGTACCGGAAAGAGCATACGTAGCACTTCTGCCTGTTTTTTGAACTTCCTTGTATTCTTGTTTACCGCTGTCTTTCTTTTCTTTTTCAGCTTTTTCTTTCTCAGCTTTTTCTTTTGCGGCTTTTTCTTTTTCAGCTTTTTCTTTTTCTTGTTCTTTCTTATCAGCAGCACTTTGTTCATCTTCTGACTTGCTATTGTCATTTTTTGCAGTAGTTTCATTCGTTTCTTCCTGCGTGTTAGACTGCTGAACTTCGCTGTTTGGAGCTTCTTGGTTAGCCTGCTCCTTGTTTTTATCCGAGACGATATTTTGAGCGATTACCCAAATAATAATCCCAACAACTACAACTCCCGCCACCACTAGAACAGTTGGAAGGTAGTCATATGCTTTTGAAACTCCTTTTGTATGCTGAGGAATTTCTTTGCGGCTGCGAACGCGCGAAAGCTGCTGCGGCATGTCTTCTGTTTGAGTTGAAGGAATGTCTGATTTGTATTCTTCAAAAATAGCATCTGTGTCCAACCCAATTGCTTCGCAGTATTGCTTAATAAACGCTCGTACGTAAAATTTCCCCGGCATAACCTCATAATTGCCTTCTTCAATGCCAAGTAAATAGCGTTTTTGAATTTTCGTTAGTTTTTGTAAATCCTCTAACGACAATCCTTTGCTTTCTCGTTCTTGTCTTAACCTTTGTCCTAACTCTGTCAATGCTAACACCTACCAATTATGCTAAAAATCAAACATCGATAATCCACCGTCTTGAAACATTTGAGGACCTTCCATTATTTCATATGTAATTTTCTCATTGGGGTCGTTTCTTATTTCAATAATGTAGGCAAAATCATCTAACGAATACTCGGTATTTTGTACAAATACATCCGGATGCTCCACAATTTTTGTCGCGGGTACATTCATTACTTCTCGAACAAGCTGCCAGTGCTTTTCATTCGCTCGTTTTGTCGATACAATCCCGTCAATAATAAAAATATTATCAGCGTTGTATTCGTCAGCAATAAGCTGACTGCGAATCGTTTGTTTTAAGAGTGTAGAAGACACAAAAAGCCACCTTTTGTTCGCACATACGCTAGCTGCTACAATGGATTCGGTTTTGCCTACTCGCGGCATACCTCGAATACCGATAAGCTTATGACCGTCTTGTTTAAACAGTTCCGCCATAAAATCTACGAGCAAACCTAATTCATCTCTTACGAAACGGAACGTCTTTTTATCATCTGCGTCCCGCTGAATATAGCGACCGTGACGCACTGCTAACTTATCACGCAATTTAGGCGGTCTCATTTTTGTCACAATGATATTATCCATTGTTTTCAAAATAGATTCAAGCCTGTCTATTTGCTCATGTGAATCACAGCGCAGCAATAATCCACGGCGAATATCATCCACTCCGTTAATTGTGACAATATTAATTGACAACATTCCAAGAAGCGATGAAATATCACCTAAAAGACCCGGACGATTTTTTTGTATTTGATATTCTAAATACCACTCAATTTTCTCCATCAAACCCCTCCCATTTCTTGGCTGGCCTTCGAGAGGTGCCCCCTTTTTTTCACCTAGTTTAACTATAAATGATTTCCATTATATTATAAACCCTAAAGACAAGTAGTTCTACATTTGTTATGTATGTAAGCGCTTATTTATTTGTACTATTTATTTCTAAGAAAAAAGGAGCTTTCACATGCGGTGAATTAGCTCCTTTTTAAAAACGATAACTTATTTTACTGATCCGTTATTTTGAACTAATTTCACCATGCTGCTCGCAATCGCATGCTGCTCTTCTTTAGAAGCAACGCTCCAAAGGTCTGCTAAAATTCGCTCTTGATCATTTTTTGCATCAACTTGGTTTGCTAAATATCCACCAATTTGATAAGCAAGATCATGAATAACTTCTTCTTGCATTCCTTCGTTTTGCGCATGATGTAAACGGTCGCCTAAAAAATCTTTCCAGCTATCCCAGTTTTCTAATACTGACATGAGTAGCCCTCCTTAAGGTTTATTCATATCATAGTTTGTACCGTGTTTTTGATTTTATGCACACTTTATATGTACCAACCGCCATTAACCGATAATATTTGTCCCGTTATGTAGGAAGCTCGTGAAGATATTAAGTATGAAACCGCATCTGCCACTTCTTTTGGATATCCTATTCTTCCTAAAGGGATCTCTTCAGCCAGCTCTTTGACCTCTTCTTTTGAATAGCCGGCCATCATATCCGTTTCAATCGCTCCGGGCGCAACTCCATTTACTCGAATCCCACTTAGTGCAACCTCTTTTGCCAAAGCTTTTACAAACGTATTTTGTGCACCTTTTACCATTGAATAAAGGACTTCAAATGAAGCTCCTGTAAGTCCCCAAATGGAAGAAATCATGATGATTTGTCCGCTTTTAGCACTAATCATTTTAGGTAATAAAGCTTTGGTAATAACAAAGGGAGCCGTGATGTGAAGATAGATCATTTCTTCGGTTTCTTTTGCCGGAGTATCTGTCATTAACCCGCTAACGCTTCGTCCGCTGTTATGAATAATAACTTCTACCGGAACAATAATTTCCTCTAAAAACTTCTCCACTCCCTCTTTACATGATAAATCCGCTTGTACCGTAAACACGGTTTTTACCTTTTCAGCAAGCTCATGTGCAAGCGCCTCTATTCTGTCTCTTCGTTGATGGTAATGCAAAATAAGCGAATATCCATCCTCAGCCAATTGCTTAGCAATCGCTGTGCCAATTCCTCCGCTTGCACCTGTCACAAGGGCAAATTTCTCCATAACCTTCTCTCCTTTACATGCAAAAAAGCTGATGAACATCAGCTTTTTTGGCAACAATCATCTTTATTTAGGTACTACTTCACAAACCGTAAAGTTCTTTTCATCAATAATCTCGTTTAGCACATCTTTTATTTCGTTCACCTTCAGTTTTTCCAGCGTTTCAACAATATCAAATAAATTCATATCATTAAATGCATAGCGTGTAAACTGATTAGCGATAAACTCAGGTGAGTTTAATGAACGTAAAAATCCGCCGATTTTCTTTTTACGGATACGTTCAAGTTCTTCTTCTGTTAGTGATTTTGTTTTCATTTCAAGTAAAATTTGTTTAACTCGATCATACAGCTGCTCGGGTTGGTCCGTATCTCCCCCAATAAGAGCAAAACCAAATCCTCTTTCCTCCGTATAATCATAAGCAAATGTTTCATCAATGAGCCCGTCTGCATATAACTCCTCATAGTACGAAGAACTTTTGCCAAATGCGTAATCTAAGATAATATTCATTGCTAACTCATATTTAAGCATTTCTCCACCTGAACGCTGCGGATTTTTCGCTTTTAGACCCACCATACATTTAGAAGACTGCACCGGCATTTTTAGTACTTGTTTTTCTTGATCCACCGTTTCAGGCTCTTCGTCAAAGTGACGCTGTATGTCAGATATTTCTTTATAATCTTTTTTCTGCTGATTGTCTCGAACTTGCCTCATTACCTTTTCCGCATCAACAGGGCCTACAATGAACAACAGCATGTTGCTTGGATGGTAGAACGTTTCATAGCATGTATACAGCAAATCTTTATTAATATGTGAAATCGATTCGATCGTGCCGGCAATATCAATTTTAACAGGGTGGTTTTTGTACATATTTTGAATGGTACCAAAATACAAGCGCCAGTCCGGATTGTCGTCATACATTGTAATTTCTTGACCGATAATGCCTTTTTCTTTTTCGACCGTTTTTTCTGAGAAGTACGGCTCTTGTACAAAGTCCACTAATGTTTCAAGGTTTTCCTCAAAATTTGACGTACAGCTGAATAAGTAAGCTGTGCGGGTAAAAGAAGTAAATGCATTGGCCGAAGCACCTTGTTTACTAAACTGCTGAAAGACATCCCCGTCTTCTTTTTCAAATAATTTATGCTCTAAAAAGTGTGCAATTCCGTCCGGAACTTTTGTCATTTCATTTTCATTTAGTGGTACGAATTGATTGTCAATCGATCCGTAGTTCGTTGTAAAGGTAGCAAACGTTTTGTTAAACTCCGGCTTTGGCAAAATATATACCTGCAGCCCGTTATCCATTTTTTCATGATACAGCTGTTCCTGAAGCTGCGAAAATTCAATTTTCTCCATTTTCTTCACCGCCCGTTCCTGTTAAGAAATAAATTGTATCCATTTCAATTTTCTCAGCCACTTTAATAATTTCCTGCTTAGATACCGCATCAATATGCTTTAAGTATTCGTCAATTGAAATGTCTTTGCCTGTTAATTCATTATGATACATAACCTCTACTAGTCCTCGTGGAGTATCCACCGTTTCAAGCAGCTGATTGTGAATGACGGCTTTTGTTTGAGCGATTTCGCCGTCTGTGAACGACCCTTGCTTCATCTCCTGCATTTGTTCTTTAATAATGGTCACGGCTTGGTCGTAATTTTTAGCATCAATACCCGACATGACCATCAGTAATCCCTTATGACTTTCTACCCTTGAAGCGGCATAATAGGCTAAGCTTGCTTTTTCACGCACATTGATAAATAGCTTAGAATGTGAGAAACCTCCGAATATACCGTTAAATACTTGCAGAGCAAAATACTGTCTATCTCCATACACAACATTTGTGCGGTAGCCAATATTTAATTTCCCTTGTTTTACTTCTTGTTTTTCCACTACTTCATTTACTTTTGAGATATCTTTAGACGTAATAGAATCTTCAATGTCTTTTTGCTCGCGCTTTGGTAACGTAAATGTTTCTTTTACTGTTTGTAAAACCTCTTCGACTTGCAAATCTCCAATAGCATAAAGGTGAATGGCATCTTCTTTTAACACCTGCTGATAATAGGCGTACAAACTTTCACCTGTAATTTCTTCCACGTCGTCAATTTGACCATTTACATGTAAAGAGTAAGGTTCTTCCTTACACATTTCTTCGACTAATCTTAAATTAGCATAGCGCATTTTATCATCAAATACGGCTTGAATTCTCTGACGAAGCGAACGCTTTTCTTTTGTCATAATATCCTTTAAAAAAGAGTCCCCTTCAACTGCTGGCTTTAATAAAATATCGCCAAGAAGCGCTAACGCTTTTTGCAAAAGCGGAGTTGAATCTTTCAAATATTTTTCATTCGCTATATCAATGCGAATCGTAATATCGTGGTTATCACCTTTTTTTGTTAAGTCTACTTGTAAAGTAGCACCATAAAGCTCATCTAAATATGTACGAAGCTTTGTCGTAGACGGCAGCGACTCGGTAGCGCTTTGAAGCACATAAGGTAAAAGGGCACGCATTGTCACCGTTTTCTTATCTAAAGGGGCATTTAGTTTTAAAATGAACGTGTTTGTTTTGTACTTAGCTGTTTGAATGGTGTGAACAGTCAATCCTTCTAGTTCATGTTTTTGTTCAGTCAATAATTTCATATATAAACCTCCTTTTAAATTTTGATGTATTAACTAGACAATACTTCTATTTTGAATCTTTAACGCTAATTTTAGTCTTATAACCACTATATCGAATTCAAGGAAACATTTTCAAGTAACTTGCCGCGCGCTTCCTCATTTCTTTTCATATTCTTTCTCTCAATGAAAAAAAGGCGGAGAAAAGAATATGATTCCTTTGTCTCCACCTTCTATATTTATCCAACTTTAGTCATTGTTAGACCTCGTATAGAGGATTTATTAGCGGCGGCCTTTTTCATAAGGAACGCCTAGCGCTTTAGGAGCCTCAGCACGTCCTACAAAACCAGTAAGTGCTAAGATTGTTAATACGTACGGTGCAATGGTTAAAAGGACGGATGGGATATCTTGAATAACCGGAATCTGAGCTCCCGTGATACTCAAAGACTGTGCTAACCCGAAAAACATGGCTGCGCCTAAAGCACCAATAGGATGCCATTTTCCAAAAATCATAGCTGCAATAGCAAGGAACCCTTGTCCAGCAATCGTTCCCGCTGCAAAGTTTGTAGCGATAGATGTAGCATACACCGCGCCGCCGATTCCAGCTAACATTCCGGAAATCATAACTCCAACGTAACGCATTCTCACAACTTTGATCCCCATCGTGTCTGCTGCCATTGGGTGTTCACCAACTGAACGAAGACGAAGACCAAACGGCGTTTTATAAATGATGTACCATACAGCAAAAGCTAGCGCAATTGCAATATAGGACGTAATAGGAACATTCGAAAACAGAATTTTACCGATTACTGGAATGTCTGATAGACCTGGAATACTTACTTTATCGATACGGAATTGGATAAAATCTGTTTGTCCTTTCCCAAAAATCTTTTTGATTAAAAAGATTGAAAGACCCGCAGCTAGAAAATTCAGCGCTACACCACTTACAGTTTGATCTGCTTTTAATGTAATACTTGCAACAGCATGAATCAGCGAAAACACAGCGCAAACAACAGCCGCAATTACTATCGCTACCCACGGGGCCCAAGCACCTAATGAATCCTGAAGTAAAAGGGTTGAAACAATACCTGTAAACGCGCCAAACATCATCAGCCCTTCTAATCCGATGTTCACGACCCCGGAACGTTCACTAAATATCCCTCCGAGCGCGGTAAAGATAAGCGGTGCAGCTGAATAAAGCGCCGCTGGAATAATAATGGCTAACACCTCTAAGAAGTTCATTTTGCTCCCCCCTTGCCTGCACGGCCAAGCACCCAGCGAATTAAATAACTAGATGCAACAAAAAAGATAATAAGCGCAATGACAATTTGAATTAATTCAGACGGTACGCCTGTCATAAAGTTCATTTGAGGAGCCGCAGTTTGCAATCCTCCGAAAAAGAATGAAGCTAATAAAATTCCAATTGCGCTGTTAGCTCCTAAAAGAGCTACGGCGATACCGTCAAATCCCGTACCCGTAAACGCAGTGAATGTGCCCATATACTGAAATGTTCCAAGCCCTTCCATTGCCCCGGCAAGCCCGGCAAAAGCGCCTGAAATCGCCATGGATAACACAATGTTTCGGCCTACATTCATTCCTGCATACTGTGAAGCATGTTGATTAAAACCAACAGCTCTTAGCTCGAAGCCCTTAGCTGTTTTATTCAAAATAAACCACATTACGATGGCTGCAGCGATGGTAATAAGAATGCCGTAATGAAGGCGGGAGTTATCGGTTAACTGTGCTAAAAAGCTTGATGCTAAAGATGCCGATTCCTTAATATCATACGATTTTTCATTACCCGCATATAAATACGTACGGATTAAGCTGCTCGTTGTATAAAGGGCAATATAGTTCATCATAATGGAAACAATTACTTCATGAACATGAAATTTTGCTTTTAAAAATCCTGGAATAAACGCCCAAACTGCTCCAGCTGCAGCTGCTGCTAATACAGCTAAAGGAATATGAATGACTGCTGGTAAATCAAACGCATACCCAACCCATACTGAAGCCAACCAGCCAACTAAAAGCTGTCCTTCTACTCCAATGTTAAAGAGACCGGTTTTATAAGCAAACGCAACCGCGATACCAGCCAGAGCAAGAGGAGTCATGGCACGAATCGTTTCTCCAATGGCTTTTGGCGTTCCAAACATCCCGTCAAAAAGAGATTGATAGCCAAGCATTGGATCATAGCCGCCTAGTAACATAATAACCGCTCCGGCAATGAGTCCTAATATGGCCGATACAACAGGGATCAAAATCATCATTACACGTTCATTTTTCACAAGTTTATTCATGCTGTTCCACCCGCTTTCTCACGCGTACCGCCTGCCATTAATAAGCCTAACTCTTGTTCATTCGTTTCTTTTGGATCTACAATGTCGACTATTTTCCCTTCATAAATAACCGCAATGCGATCGCTTAAATTTATTACTTCATCCAGTTCTAGCGAAACAAGCAGCACTGCTCGTCCTTTATCTCGTTCTTCGATCAGTTTCTTATGAATAAATTCAATGGCCCCTACGTCCAGCCCCCTCGTTGGCTGAGCTGCAATTAATAGCTCCGGACTGCGGTCTACTTCACGGGCAATAATGGCTTTTTGCTGATTCCCCCCCGATAGCGATCGCGCTTGTGTATATTCACTAGGCGTTCGCACATCATATTCTGCAATTAGTTCTTTTGCCTTTTTATACATCTCTTTATAATTTAAAATACCTGATTTAGACATCGGCTTTTGATAATACGTTTGAAGGCCAATATTTTCACCTATTGTATAATCTAATACCAGTCCGTGCTTATGACGATCCTGCGGAATATGTCCTATTCCTGACTCCGTAATTTTACGAGTGGATAACGTAGACAATTCTTGATTTTTTAATGTGATCGAGCCCGACTTTATTTTTCTCAGACCCGTAATTGCTTCAATCAGCTCTGTTTGACCATTCCCATCTACACCTGCGATGCCTACAATTTCGCCTGCCCGAACGCTTAGATCAAGCGAACTTACAGCCTCTACTCCTCGGCTGTCTTCTACTACTAATTCTTTTATTGTTAACACAGCTTCTTTTGGAGTCGCTGTTTTCTTTTCAGTTTTAAAATGCACTTCTCTTCCTACCATTAAAGCAGCAAGTTCATCAGGGTTGGTCTCTTGCACATTTACCGTGCCAACCCCGACACCTTTTCGAATAATTGTACAGCGGTCACATACTGACATAATTTCTTTTAATTTATGCGTAATTAAAATAATCGACTTTCCTTCTTGAATTAATTTTTTCATAATTTGAATTAATTCCGTAATTTCCTGAGGTGTTAAGGCGGCAGTAGGTTCATCAAAAATAAGAATGTCGGCTCCTCTGTAAAGCGTCTTTAAAATTTCCACTCGCTGCTGCATGCCAACTGAGATATCTTGAATCTTCGCATATGGATCTACCGATAATCCATATTGATTTGAAAGCTCTTGAATATCTTGAGCTGCTTTTTTAATATTGATTTTCCCCGTGCGCGTCGGTTCGTTTCCAAGAATAATATTTTCTGTTACTGTAAAGTTTTGAACGAGCATAAAATGCTGATGAACCATCCCAATCCCTAAGTCATTCGCTACGTTAGGGTCCGTGATTTTGACTTCTTGGCCGTTTACACGAATCTGCCCTTTTTCAGGCTGATAAAGTCCAAATAAAACGTTCATCAGCGTTGACTTACCTGCACCATTTTCTCCTAACAAAGCATGAATTTCTCCCTTTTTCACTTGGAGTGTAATATTGTCATTAGCGACAATACCGGGAAACTCTTTGCGAATATCTAGCATTTCAATAACATATTCCACTGCTTTCACTCCCTATTCCTGCCTGCTACAGGATTCTGTCTTCCGTTTTTTGGCTATGAAAAAGGCTAGTTTTCACTAGCCTTTTATACTCATATAATCATTGCTTAACAGACGTCAACTTATTTTTTAAGCGTTTTTTCAAACTCTTTAAATTCTTTATCCGTTTGAGGCACTGTAATGTCACCGTCTAGAATTTTTTGCTTATACTCATCAACTGCTTTTAACGCATCTTTGCTTACATTATCTTGTGATGGAGCAATTCCTACTCCGTCTTCTTTTAAGCCAAACACAACTTCTTTACCACCTGGGAATTTGTCGTCCATTGCTTTTTTGGCAACATCTTCTACAGCCAAGTCAACGCGTTTAACCATCGAAGTTAACGTTACGTTTTCAGGCATACCTTCTTCATGCTGATCGCGGTCAACTCCAATTACCCAAACCTTTTTGTCTTTCCCGCCTTTTGAACGGTTTTTAGCTTCTGTAAATACGCCGTTTCCAGTACCGCCAGCCGCTTGATAAATAATATCAGCGCCTTTGCTGTAAATGGTAGAAGCAATAGCTGAACCTTTTTCTGGAGAGTTAAAACTTTCTGCGTATTGAGAGATAACTTCAGCATCTGGGTTTACAGATTTAACACCTGCTTTAAATCCGTTTTCAAACTTCTTGATTAATGGAGATTCAACGCCTCCGATAAAGCCGATTTTGTTCGTTTTCGTTTGTTTAGCTGCCACTACACCTACTAAGAAAGAGCCTTGCTCTTCTTTAAATAGAATGCTTGCCACGTTATCTATGTTCTCTGACTTTAGCGTATCGTCTACTAATGCAAAGTTAGCATCTGGATACTGCTTTGCTGCTTTTTTAATATCTTCTTTTAATAAAAAGCCAATTCCATACGTCAAGTTGTAGCCACTCTCAGCAAATTTAGAAAGATTGCTCTCGTATTCAGATGCTTTTGTAGACTGCAAATACTTATATCCAGTCCCTTCATCAAGTCCGTTATCTTTCCCAAACTTTGTCAGACCTTCCCAAGCAGATTGGTTAAACGATTTATCATCTACCCCGCCCGTATCTGTTACCATTCCCACTTTAAAATCCGCCGCTTTTTTATCTCCGCCGCTCTTACCTGCGTCGTCTGAGCCACACGCGCTTAAAAGTGTTCCTGCCGCTAATACTAGTGATAATGCAAGTCCCGTTTTACGTTTTAACATGTTTTAACCCCCTGAATAGTTTTAAAAGTATAAAGCCAATTTTCTATTTCGTCCTTGTGACCTACATTTGACACCTCCTTAAAAGGACAATGTTAAACAGTTATAAATTTTCTGACATTTAACCACAAAAAAACTAGACGCGTTTACGCAATACTTGGAAACTAAATTGATCTGCTTTAAAATAATTGATGGAATATAAAATGGGTTCATCATGCTGGTCATAATGCATTTGTTTCAGCACAAGCAAAGCGGTTTCTGGTTCGCATTGTAAAATAGGAGAAACTTTTTCATGATAGCCTAGAGGCTCAATGTTTGCCACTGCGTATGAAATATGTTTTCCTGCTTGTTTTTCAAGAATTTCTAGCAAAGACTCTTGTTTATATTCGAAATTTTCAGGCAATATTTTTTGAGGAACCTTGTCCATGCAATATACAACCGGCTCTCCGTTTGCTGTTCTCACCCGTTCAACAAATAAAATCTGTTCGTCTTCCCCGCAAGCAAAACGTGTTAAATCATTTTCAGACAACTCTTGTATTTGAGAAGATAAGAAGATTGTTCCAGCCTTCATACCGGCTTGTTCAATCATATGTGTTATACTATTTAATTGCTCAATCCCTGACAAAAAAGTAGGCTTCGTGTTGACAAATGTTCCCACGCCGTGTCTGCGAACAATAATATTCTCTTCTTCTAATATGCGAAGTGCCTCACGTAGCGTTGCGCGGCTAACCCCTAGCTGCTTTGATAAATCAAACTCTGAAGGGAGTCTTTCCTTTTCTTTAAAAATTCCTTTTTCTATATTTTGTTTAATTTTATCAATCACTTGTAAATACAAGTGCCGATTATCCGCACGTATAGACATCATTCTTCCTCCATATTAAAAAGTCATCAGACCTCTGATGTTCGACTACTTAATCGAAAATAATATATCATTTTTCGACAGATAAATAAATAGGTTATATTAATTTTTTATTAAAATTATTATTATTTTTTAAAAAAAATGAATTTTTGTTATTTTTTAATGTCAGCATACCTAACAACCTGCTTTTCTTCTAATATTAGATAAAAACCAAACATTTTAGTCATTAAATTTTTTAATATTCGTTTTTATTTCATTTATTTAGCATGACATATTTTTGTATGATACTATTCTTACCGTCTCTTATTCCATAAAAAATGAGGTTGAGACATAACGAAATGAATTCAAACTAAAGACGAACAAATGGGATAATGAGCTGAACAGCTTTTGACACTGCAGTTGATTTCCGTGTAAAACTCCGGTTTCCGCCGGCGGGTGATGAGCCTCCTCGTCGCTTGCGCTTTTCCCGCAGGAGTCTTCGCCCTGCCCTTCAATCAACTGCTAGAAGGAACGAAACAGATGAAACCTACGTTTATCATAACAAAAAAAACGAACCACTAATCAAACATGTTGATTAATGGTTCGTTTTTCACTTCAGCTAAAATACTTTTGTCCCAGCCTCATCTTTTCTAGTAACATTATTAAGATCCAACATCCTCATTTTGCTGAGAAATCAGCACGGAACGCGGCTTACTTCCTTCATAAGGCCCCACCACTCCACGCTCTTCCATTGCATCGATCAAGCGTGCAGCCCGGTTATAGCCAATTCGAAAGCGTCGCTGCAGCATAGAAACAGAAGCTGTTTGCATTTCTGCTACAAGCTGTACCGCTTCGTCATATAGCTCATCTGCAAAATCATCAACTTGTTCAGGAGCATCGGTTGGAATCATTTCTTCTTGATACTGCGCTTTTTGCTGTGCAATTACAAAATCAACAATTTCTTCTACTTCTTCATCTGATAAAAAGGCACCTTGCACACGCACAGGTTTTGAAGCTCCAACAGGCATGAACAGCATATCTCCTCTTCCTAGAAGCTTCTCAGCTCCTCCCATATCTAAGATCGTACGAGAGTCAGTTTGTGAAGATACACTAAAAGCGATTCGGGAAGGAATGTTTGCTTTAATAACCCCAGTAATAACATCTACTGATGGTCGCTGTGTAGCAATAATCAAATGAATGCCGGCAGCACGAGCCATTTGAGCAAGACGTGTGATCGAATCTTCGACGTCAGATGAAGCAACCATCATCAAGTCAGCCAACTCATCGACAATCACCACAATATAAGGAAGAGTCGGCTGTTTTGCATCGGCGTCTCCATCATCATTCATACGTTTTACTAAATCGTTATATCCTTCAATGTTTCTCGTTCCGCTGTGTGAAAACAACTCATAACGTCGCTCCATCTCACTTACAACTTTCTTTAAGGCTTGAGAAGCTTTTTTCGGATCCGTTACAACAGGAGCCAATAAATGCGGAATACCATTGTACATATTGAGCTCAACCATTTTAGGGTCAATCATCATTAATTTTACTTCATGAGGCTTTGTCCTCATTAAAATACTAATAATAATACCGTTGATACACACACTTTTTCCGCTTCCTGTTGCGCCTGCTACAAGCATATGAGGCATTTTATTAAGCTCTGCTAGCACAGCTTCGCCTGAAATATCTCTTCCTAAACCAACTAATAGCTTTTTATCCGGTCGGTTATTTTCAGTTGCTTCAAGTACTTCTCTAAGTGAAACCATCGCTACTTCTTCGTTCGGCACTTCAATTCCTACCGCTGATTTCCCGGGAATTGGAGCTTCAATCCGAATATCTTTGGCAGCTAATGCAAGTGCTAGATCATCACTTAAATTGACAATCTTACTTACTTTTACTCCTACATCAGGATATACTTCATATTTTGTAACAGCTGGTCCAAGGTGAACTTTTGCCACTTTTGCTTTTACGCCGAAACTTTGAAACGTTTTTTCAAGTTTTTCGGCATTTTTATAAATGTTTTTATGCTCTTTTGCCTGGTTGCTTTTCTTTGGCATCGTTAATAGCTTGATAGGAGGAAGCTCATACTCTTTATTTTCCGTTTCAGTAAATGTAATCATAGGAGCTTTTTCTTCTTCCTGTTCCTTTTGCGGCTTTGGCTGTTGCGGTGCAGCAGCTACAGGCTTCGATTCCATAACCGGCGGCGCTGGAGCTATAGGAGCAGCAGGAGATTGACTAGACTCTTCCTCTCCGTAGTCAAAGTGTTCAATAATTGGAGGCGAAGGTGCTTCTACTTCTATGTCCATGCTTTCTTCAGGTTCTTGCACAGCTTTTTCTTGTCGTCTCTTTTTTGTTGTTTTAGGAGCTTTTTTCTTCTTATGTTTCCACGTCTGAATATCTTGCCAGCCTTCTTTTAACTCCGTTGTTAAAAAATTCACTAGAGGTGACAAAAGTTTTAATACCGTTTCGTGAAGCGAACGTCCGGTAATAAGCAGTACCCCAATCACAATAAGCAAGGCAGCGATAAGTTCTGTTCCTAAGCTATCAAATAGATAGTAGAACATGGCAAACATAATAGCTCCTATCATCCCTCCGCCTAAATCACTGTGATTCGATTGGCCCGTTGCTTCGAGCATATACAAATCCCACGTGTTCATAATGACAGATGGATCTGTAAACGTTCCGTTTTTTGATAAATTTTCAAATAACGTAACATGACTAAACAGTAAAATAGATAAAATAATGAGATATGTACCGATAAGCTGCCGCGTCACTAAAGGAGGCATTTCTCTTTTCCAAATAATATAAACAGATAGAATAGCCATTCCGATTAAACACAGCATATACCATTCGCCAATAAATAAGCGGACCACTAGTACAAGGGCCTGTCCTACAGCACCAAGTCCTGCCATGGCAATTAACGTTAATGCTAATAAAAATAAGCCAATAAGCTCAAAGCGCAATATGCGTTTCCATTCATCCTTTTTTATTTGACCTCTTCGTTTTTTCTTTGCCATTTTTCCACTCCAATCAACGTCCAACACTCTATGTTGATTTTGTTTCTTTTATCAGTTGAATAAAAAAGCAGCCAATACAGCGGCTGCCTTCTTCGTCATATTCATTATACCATATTCACCATAATTATACTGAAATCCTTACGACAAAATTTGACCAGGATAATAATTTTCATTCAAATAATCTTGAGGATTCGTGCTTAAAATCCTCACAATTTGCTGTTGCTTTTGTTCATTTTCTTCAACAATAACCGGGATTCCATTATGGTTAATAAGCTTTGGCTGAGATTGTTCTTGATGATAAGACTGCTGAAAGATCAGTTCTTGCGGCATCATTGTATACAAAATCATTGCAGCAGCTGCTCCTCATTCTGACGTCCTTGCTCAATCAGTTCATTCAATTTTTTGATCGCTTGAGCAACTCCGCCTACTTCATTAATTAACCCGTATGAAACAGCATCTCCGCCAACTACATTTGTCCCGATATCACGCGTTAAGTTCCCTTTTGAAAACATAAGTTCTTTAAACTTTTCTTCTGAAATATGAGAGTGTTCTCTCACAAAGTTAATCACGCGCTCTTGCATTTTATCTAAGTATTCAAATGTTTGCGGTACACCAATAACAAGACCCGTTAAGCGAATAGGATGAATGGTCATGGTCGCTGTACCGGCAATATACGAATAATCAGTTGAAACCGCAATTGGAACACCGATTGAATGTCCGCCTCCTAACACAATAGACACAGAAGGCTTGGATAACGAAGCGATCATTTCAGCAATTGCAAGACCCGCTTCTACATCTCCACCTACTGTATTCAAGATAATAAGCAATCCTTCAATTTTTGGATTTTGTTCGATCGCCACAATTTGCGGGATGACATGCTCATATTTTGTCGTTTTGTTTTGAGGAGGCAGCTGCATGTGCCCTTCGATTTGTCCTACAATCGTTAAACAGTGAATATTAGAATCCTGAGGAAGCTGAGCCACGTTGGTCTGTCCTAGTTGTTGAATTTTATCTAATATTCCGCCCTTGCTTTCTTCATTTTTATTAGGCTGCTGAGGCGCTTCATCAGAATGTAATCTTTCGTTATTTTCAAACATATTCTAGCTCCTTTCAATTATTGATAGTAGTAGTATGAACTTCTCATAGTTATTACATCCGCATCAGCTGCAAATAAAAAGCCTTCCCAGCGGGAAGGCTTCACATTAGATTTCCATGATAATCGGTAAAATCATCGGTTTACGACGGGTTTTTTCATATAAAAATTGATTTAAACTTTCTCTCATTTTTAATTTTAATGAAGACCACTCGATCACTTTGTCTTCCATACACTTTTCTAAAATTTGCTGAACAATCTTCGTTGCTTCTTCTAAAAGCTTTTCTGATTCTCTTACATAGACGAATCCGCGGGAGATGATTTCTGGCCCCGCTACTACCGTTTTTTGGCGTTTATTAATCGTAACTACCACCGTTAAGATTCCGTCCTGTGACAGCAGCCTGCGATCTCTCAGAACGATATTTCCAATATCACCGACGCCTAGTCCATCAATGAGCGTATTTCCCGCTTGAATAGAACCGCTAGGGTACATGCGAGCATCTTTAAATTCAACTCGCTCACCTTTTTCAAGCAAACAAATATGATCTTCTGATATTCCTAATTGACCGGCCAGCTTTGCATAAGCTTTTTGTTTTCGATACTCTCCATTCACAGGCATGACATATTTCGGCTTTGTTAAGTTAATCATAAATTTTAATTCTTCTTGACTGCCGTGTCCGGAAGCCTGCACTTTCCTCTGAGCAAACACTACGCTTGCTCCTAAACGAAAGATGGCGTCAATTGTTTTTGAAAAGGTCGTTTCGTGCCCCGCCACAGGTGTAGCAGCCAGCAGGACCGTATCATCTTGTTTGATTTGAATAAATTTATGGGACTGTTTAGCCATTCGAGTAAGACCTAAAATCGGCTCTCCGTGATGACCTGTTGTTAAAATAACCGTTTCATGTTCTGGAAGATCTTTTAGCTTTTGTACAGGAACAATTAAATCCTCAGGCAGCTGCAAATGTCCAAGTTTTGCTGCAATATCAATGATTTTCAGCATACTTTTTTCCATAACGATCAGGTTACGGCCGTGCTGATATGCGGCATGAATGATTTGCTGAATACGGTGCAGATTGGAACTGTATGCAGCAACAATGATTCGACCTTTGCTTTTATAAAAAGCGTCGGTAATATTTTGTCCAATGACGGCTTCAGAAACTGTATAGCCTGGCTTATCCGCATTTGTACTGTCTGAAAGCAAACACAGGACGCCTTGTTCCCCAATGGCAGCCATTTTTCCAATATCAGCGCTTTGAATGCTGACTGAATTTTGATCAAATTTAAAATCACCTGTATATACAATCGCCCCTTGATTTGTTTGTAAACAAATACCGACTGAATCTTGGATGCTGTGCTGCGTTCTAAAAAATGAAATATCCACTCCTTCAAACGATAAAACCGTTGACGAAGTGATAGGATGTAAAGCTTCATATTTTTTAATTCCATATTCTTTTAACTTTTCTTTGATAAGTGCTAGCGTTAATTCTGTACCATATACAGGCACATCCAATTTTTGAAGTATAAAGGGAATAGCGCCAATTTGTTCTTCGTGTCCATGAGTAACAAATATGCCTTTTACGTTCTGCTGATTTTCTACTAAATATGTAATGTCCGGAATGACAATATCAATTCCTAACATTTCCCCTCCCGGAAACTTTGATCCTGCATCTAACACATATATGTTTTCATTGATTTCCACCACATACATGTTTTTTCCAAGTTCTCCGACTCCACCCAAGGCTGAAATTTTAATATTTTCTGTCTTTTCTAGTACCATAAGCTCCTCCTACTTACTTTCACCCGTACAATTTCATTTGCTTACATTATAACTGAAGTAAGAATTGGAATACAAGAAATTTCATTCGTCTATTTCCGTCATCTGCTCTTCTATTATCTTATAAGAAAAAAACGTCCCTTCATCGACTCGTATATACGGTCAATGAAGAGACGTTTAAAAAACATACTTATAGCTTATAGCGTATTTAATGTGCTGACTAACGTTTGGCGTTCTTCTTCTGTTAACGGAACTAAAGGTAATCGTACCGATCCTACGTCTAATCCTTTTAGCTGTAAAGCCGTTTTAACAGGCGTTGGACTTGGAGCTGCAAAAAGAGATTTCATAACAGGTACAATACGCTGATGAATTTTTGCTGCTTCCTTCGGATTTCCTGACTCATACAGCTTAACCATCTCTTGCATTTCATTTCCAATAACGTGAGAAGCAACAGAAATAATGCCAGTTCCTCCAATTGCTAATACCGGTAGTGTTAAGCCATCATCACCGCTGTATAAAGCAAAATCATCGCTTGTTTGTGCGATAATAGCTGTCATTGCGTCAAGGTCTCCGCTTGCATCTTTTAACGCTACAACATTTGGCAATTCGGCTAGGCGTACAATTGTATCAACAGACATATTGATCACGGATCGCCCTGGAATATTGTATAACATGACAGGCAGCTCTGTACTTTCAGCAATTGTTTTAAAGTGCTGATATAAGCCTTCCTGATTCGGCTTGTTGTAATAAGGTGCTACAATCATAATCGCATCTACGCCGATTTCTTCTGCCTTTTTCGTTAATTCAATTGATGCATACGTATTGTTGCTTCCTGTACCAGCCACAACAGGTACACGGCCATCTACTACCTTTACTGAGTGGCGGAACAGCGCCAGCTTTTCTTCTGTTGAAAGCGTAGGAGATTCACCCGTTGTTCCTGCAATAACCAACGCATCCGAACCGTTGCTGATTAAATAGTTAATAAGCTGCGTTGTTTTTTCAAAATCAATATTTCCTTTATGATCAAAAGGCGTTACCATCGCTGTTGCGACTTTCCCAAAATCAATCATGTTTTCACTCCTTGAAATTGCATTATCCCTATTCATGTAATGAACCGTTAGCTTATAGCTAACGGAACATGTAGTTTATCTCTTTTGCGGTGCTTTTGACAAGTCAAAGGCACCATGAAGAGCATTAACGGCTTTCTTTAAATCCTCTTCTTTTACAAGCACCCAAATCGTCGTATGGCTGTCAGCAGATTGTAAAATCTGAATACCTTCGCTAGAAAGGGCTGTAACAATTTTAGATGTAACACCAGGCACCCCTGCAATTCCTGCTCCAACCGTTGACACTTTGGCACAGTTGCGAATAACAGCCGGCTCATACCCCAGCGCATGAAGCACATCAATCGCTTTGTCAGTTGCTTCATCTGTTACCGTATATACAACACCCTTCGGTGAAATATTGATAAAATCTACGCTGATTTTTTCTTGTGCCATTGCTTTGAATACTTCTGCTTGCGTATCATAATGGCCTTCTTTACTAAAAACTTTAATTTGAGTGACGTTGGATACGTGCGCGATGCCTGTTACAAGGCGTTCTTGCACATCGCTTCCACGCTGCTGTGCTTCACCTTGAGATGTAACGAGCGTACCTGCTGAATCAGCATACGTGGAACGGACGCGCATCGGTACTTTTGCCTGCATGGCAATCTCTACGGCACGTGGGTGAACTACTTTTGCACCTTGATAAGCCATGTTGCATATTTCGTTATATGTGACAACGGATAGCGGCCTTGCATCTTCTACAATACGCGGGTCCGCTGTCATCACACCTTCTACATCTGTGAAAATGTCAATGTAATCAGCCATAAGGGCTGCACCTAAAGCTGAAGCAGATGTATCGCTGCCTCCGCGTCCAAGCGTTGTTGTATCACCTTCAGTAGTTGCCCCTTGAAAGCCTGTTACAACAACGACATCATATTCTTCTAATTCTTTTAACAAACGGTCGCATTTCATTTCCAGTATCTTGGCATTGGTAAAATCATCATTCGTCACAAACCCGGCCTGTGCACCGTTTAATGCTGTAGCTTTAATACCATTTTCGTTTAATAAATTCGTAAATACAACCGATGAAATTAACTCTCCGCATGCCATAAGCATATCAAGCTCACGTTTGTTAAGTGACGCTTTATTTCCATCAACAAGTGAAAGCAATGTATCTGTTGCATACGGCTCACCTTTTCGTCCCATTGCCGATACGACAACGACTACTTTGTAACCCTCACTTAATGCATTATTTAAATGATAGATTGCTCTCGCTCTTCCTTCTTCGTTACGAACGGAAGTTCCTCCAAATTTTTGGACGATTATTTTCATACTTACACCTCATCATGTTCCGAGACACTCTGGTTGCGCTTATTTTACTAAGCTAAGCTTAATAAGTGATTCTGCAATTTGTACAGAATTCCAAGCTGCACCTTTTAACAAGTTATCAGAAACGATCCACATATGGAAACCGTTATCGCGATCTAAATCTTTACGAATACGGCCGACAAACACATCTCGTTTACCTACACAATCTGCTGGCATTGGATATACTTGATTTTCTGGATCATCTTGCAATACGATACCAGGTGCATCAGCCAATAAATTTTTCACATCAGCTACCGTTACACCGTCTTTTTCAATTTCAATGTACACTGACTCTGAATGACCTGTTACAACCGGTAGACGAACACAAGTAGCAGCTACTGGCAATTCAGGCATGCTCATAATTTTCTTCGTTTCATTAATCATTTTCATTTCTTCAAATGTAAAACCGTTATCTTGAAATTTATCAATTTGCGGAATGGCATTAAAAGCAATTTGATAATGTTTTTTATCTCCACCAACCGGTAAAATTTCCGGTGTAAACTCTTTTTCTTCTAAAATAGCTTTAGCTTGTTCTTTTAATTCATTAATTGCAGCAGCTCCTGCTCCAGAAACGGCTTGATACGTTGATACTAGCACTTTAGATAAGCCGTATGTTTCGCGCAATGGCTGTAATGCTGCAACCATTTGAATTGTAGAGCAGTTTGGATTAGCAATAATTCCGTTATGTGCGTGTAATGCGTCTTCATTCACTTCCGGCACAACTAACGGGACATTTTCATCCATTCGATAAGCGCTTGTGTTGTCTACAACGATTGCTCCGCGTTTTACTGCCTCTGGTGCAAGTGCTTTTGAAATGCTCCCGCCTGCACTGAATAAAGCAATGTCTACGCCTTCAAAGCTATCCGGAGTTGCTTCTTGCACAACAACTTCTTCTCCGTTAAACAACACTTTTTTACCAGCTGAACGAGCTGAAGATAATAACGTTAATTTACCAACTGGAAAATTACGCTCCTGTAGGGTTTTAATCATTTGTTGTCCTACTGCACCTGTTGCTCCTACTACTGCTACATGTAATTCTCTTGTCATTTTAATACCGCCTCCAACAATTTTCAACTACTCAACATTTATCTGCATATACTGACTATTTTAACATATTATTATGCTTCATTGCGTCAAAGAAGAGAAGATTTTTAAAATCTTCTCTTCTTTGAGATTGAGAGTTCTCTTACAGCCGCAGTATTGAATAGATTCATGCAACAGCAAGAGGCATATATGTCCTATGACTCTTGACCGTCGCGGAACCTTTCGACAATAACAGGCTGAATCTGTTTATCTTCAAGCGCTGCGTACACCGTGTCTGATAACATCGTCATACGCGCTACCATTGAATTTGGCTTAAGCACCGGGTCATCTTGACCAAATGGAATAAAATAAATATTTTTAGTCGCCATTAGCCTCATTAAGTTTACACCATTTAGCCCTAGTGCGTCATTAGTCGAAATTCCCAGTACCACCGGCTTATTATTACGAAGCGTTGCTTTAGCTGCCATGAGTACCGGAGATTCAGTCATTGCATTTGCAAACTTACTCATCGTATTCCCAGTGATCGGGGCAACCACCATACAATCAAGCGGAATTTTTGGTCCTAAAGGCTCTGCTTTTACAATTGTATTGATGACGGCGTGACCTGTTAATTCCTCAATTTTCTTCACCCAGTCTTCTCCATCTCCAAAACGAGTATTTGTGGATTGTACAGTGTAAGAAACAACCGGTAACACTTCTGCTCCCAAATTAACAAGCTTTTCAATTTCCGGCATAACCGCATCATACGTACAGTGAGATCCGGTTAAGCCAAACCCTATTCTTTTACCTTTTAATGACATTATTTTTTCTCCTCTCTCGCATCCGCAGCGTCTTTTAATAAATTCACTAATACATTAGCGACAATCTGACCTGCTGTTTTTGGAGCCACAATTCCTGGAAGACCAGGTGCTAAAATAGCTTTAATTCCCCGTTTTTCTGCATAGCGGAAATCGGTTCCTCCAGGCTTTGAAGCTAAATCAATAATGAGCGCATGGGTCGGGACATTAGATAATGTCTTAGCCGTTAAGATGGGGTATGGAATGGTGTTAATACATATATCACTATCAGCAATTTCTTTATCGAGTTCCGAAAGATAGAAAGGTTGCAAACCCATTTCAGCAATACGTGCTAAATGTTCAGATTTTCTGGCTCCTACTTTTACATTGGCACCCAGTGCAGCAAAGGACCTCGCCACGCTCATTCCTACTCTTCCTAAACCTAGGACAGAAATATTTGAACCGTGAATAGTAAAATCTGTATGTTGAATAACAAGCATGATGGTACCTTCAACAGTAGGAATAGAGTTATAAATTGCTACATCATCACGCTCAAATAGCTGAACGAGTTTACGGTTTGTCGTTTTGACTAATTCGTTTAAATACCCATTGCTAATACCAGAATAAATAATGCAGTGCTCAGGCGTTTTTTTAAGTATTTCTTCAGTCAGCACTACTTTTTCATTTGAAAAAATAGTATCTACTTGCCCTTCGTGATTTGTTCCAGGCACTGGAAGGATGATGGCGTCAACATCTGAAAAATCCAGCTCCTCTATCTGATATTTCGTCGCACCTGTAAAACCATGATCTAGCTGATCAAAACCAATAAGAGAGGTTTTTGCATCTAATTGAATTAATTTTCGAATGACTTCAAGCTGCCTAGCATCACCGCCAATTACAGCTATGTGCAAATCCGTTAACATGTTTCATTTTCACCTTCTTTAACATTAAATAGATGTATCTTTCGCTTAAACCATCGAGATGTAAAGTGCTATCATTACGCCCTAGAATGCCTATTGCTTTTCTCCAACATACTATGTAAACACACAGGAATCGGTGAATCTTTATCCCTGAAAATAAAAGAAACGAGATGCAGTAAGCATCTCGTTTCTTATTTTGTTGACTCATTGTTTATGTCTTCTAGCTGATGGACATTTACAATCACCATATCTGTACCAATTTTCTCGATATTCCCCCACGGCACTCGCACTTCATCTCCTTGCTTTCGAAACCCAAACCACTTCACAGATGGAATAATAAGCGCATTAATTTGTCCCGTATGTTCATTAATTTCAAGATCTGTTTGCCCTAAAATACCCAAACGCTCTGCTCGCTTAACATCTACAATTTCTTTTCCACTCAGTTCGCTTAATCTCATAAAATCCCTCCTTTCATCTAATTTATTGAACAACCATACAAAAAATGACAAAAAAATAAGGCTGGCTCAATTATTTTAGCCAACCTTACTGTTACTGTTTAATTTCCTTTAAAACCTTTAGGTAAATCTCCACTCGGGCTTATTAATGAAAGAGCAAATTCATCTTTGAAAATATCTCGCGCAAGACCATTTACACTATCTTTAGTCACGGCATTAACAAGGTCTAAAATCTCATCTAATGAGCGGTGATAGCCTAGCATTAACTCATTTTTTCCGTTTCTGCTCATACGGCTATTTGTACTTTCAAGACTCAGCATTAAGTTTCCTTTCAGCTGCTCTTTGCTGTTAGAAAGTTCTTTATCCGTAATCCCTTTGTCTTTCAGATCATAAAGCGTTTCTTGAACCGTATCATATAATACGTCGAGCTGATGGCTTCCCGTCCCCCCATAAATCGTGACAAGACCGCTGTCTCGATAAGAAGAATGATAAGAGAAAACAGAATAAGCCAAGCCGCGCTGTTCACGGACTTCTTGGAACAAACGACTGCTCATACTTCCGCCAAGCACGTTATTTAATACAATTAAGCTATATACATCTTCTCCGCCGATTGGCAAACCTTTAAAGCCAAGGCAAAGATGAGCTTGTTCTGTTTCCTTTTTGCGCGCAATATGATTTGTATGGAACTCTGGCTGAACATATTGATGAGCGGAATGACTTGACGTATATGTACCAAAATAGTTTTCCACCTGTTGAATAAAACTTTCATCAATGTTTCCAGCTACTGAAATAACAATGTTTTCGGGAATATACATTTGCTCCATATACTGACGAAGCGAATCACCGTTAAATGTTTTTAACGTATCTTCCGTTCCTAAAATTGGATAGCCTAATGGATGATTGCCATATACGGCTTTTCCTAATAAATCATGTACAATATCATCAGGTGTATCTTCATACATTTTAATTTCTTCATATACAACATTTTTTTCACGAGCTAATTCCTCTTCATCAAATGAAGAATTAAAGAACATATCCGCCAGCACATCTAGCGCTTGATCTGCGTGTTCGTCTAATACTTTTGCATAGTAGCACGTGTATTCTTTAGAAGTGAATGCATTTACTTGTCCCCCAATGCGATCGAAGCTTTCTGCAATTTCACGAGCAGATCTTGTTTTTGTTCCTTTAAAAAACATATGTTCAAGAAAATGTGATACACCATTAATTTCAGGGTGTTCACTTCGAGAACCCGTTCCGATCCACACCCCAATGGCCACAGATCGAACAGTTGGGATATTTTCCAATACAATTCTTACACCATTTTTGCACGTATATCGTTTTATCAAGCTAGTGCCTCCCTTTTGCTTATCTCACTTACTTCTTAGTAGAAGAAGGTATTTTCATCATTCGTTCTTCATCTAGCATTGTTGACACATCGCTAACTTTCAGGCCTTTGCGTTCAATATCGGTTAACAATTGTTCAAGCGATTCGGCCGTTGATTCAGTCGGGTGCATCAGTACAATAGCCCCTGGGTGAATCTTTTTCATTACTCGATTAATTAACACTTCTGAACTTGGCTTTTGCCAATCGATTGTATCAACCGTCCACATGATGGTACTCATTTTTAACTGAGAAGCAAGCGTTACTACTTCGGGGCGAAAACTGCCGCTCGGCGGAGCAAACCATTTTACTTTTTGTCCCGTAGTAGATGTAATAATATCATTCGTTTTTTTAAGCTGCTGATTGATTTGACTAGCCGATAAAGTGGCCATATCAGGATGAGAATAAGAGTGGTTTCCTACTTCATGACCTGCGTCTACAATCATTTTTGCCATATCTGGATTATTTTTAACCCATTTTCCTTCTAAAAAGAAAGTTGCTTTAGCATGGTGCTTTTTTAGCACTTCTAACATTTTAGGCAAATACTCGTTCCCCCATGCTACGTTCACTGTAAACGATACCATAGGCTTTTCATCGTGTCCACGGTAGATAGGTTCCTGCGGTAAATCACTCAAGTGAACCTTTGGTCTAACCTGTTTGTACACTAGTTTTTTTTCATCAAATTTACCCGCAGGTTTCATATTTTTATAAGAAGCAGCAAGATCAACTTTTATGCCGTTATAGCCAGGAACCCGTTTCCAAACGGGATCGATTCGTGCATTCGCTGCTGGCTTTTCATAATCTTTTGCTTTTTCTTCAATCTTTTGATATAACGCATCATGCTGAGCTGATACAAGTTGTACATCGGATTTAAGTGCTTCTATATATGCTTCAGCAAAAGGATTATAAATAGATTTATATGTAATTGCCAGTAAAAATAGAAATGCTGTAAATTGCACAATGGTTCTCTTCACTTATCCTTCCCCCTTTACCATTTAAAATATGTATAAAGAGGACAAGGTAGAACAAACATCTACAAACGATAAAATCGCCCTAAACATGGATTTTCTTCATGTATGGACGATTTCACAATATCTATATAGTAGTAAAAGAAGATTATTTTGTTTCTTTTGCTTTTTCTTCTTTTTCTTTTTGTTCTTTTAAAATTGCTTTACGAGATAAGTTAACGCGGCCTTGTTTATCAATTTCCATAACCTTAACTAAAATCTCGTCGCCAATCGATACAACGTCTTCCACTTTTCCAATACGCTCTTCTGCAAGCTCTGAAATGTGAACAAGCCCATCTTTTCCGCTGAAGATTTCTACAAATGCACCGAATTTTTCAATTCGTTTTACTTTTCCTAAGTACATTTGGCCGACTTCAACTTCGCGTACAAGATCTTCAATAATTTTCTTCGCTTTTTCATTCATCGGCTGATCAATAGAAGAAATGAAGATTGTACCATCTTGTTCGATATCAATTTTAACGCCTGTTTCTTCGATGATTTTATTGATTTGCTTGCCGCTTGGTCCAATAACATCACGAATTTTATCAGGGTTAATAGCCATTGTAAGGATCTTAGGCGCATATTGAGAAAGCTCTTGACGAGGCGTAGCAATCGTTGACATCATATGATTTAAGATCTGCATACGGCCTTTTTTTGCTTGTTGAAGGGCTTCATCCAAAATTTCACGAGATAACCCGTCAATTTTAATATCCATTTGAAGCGCAGTTACGCCATTTTCCGTACCTGCTACTTTAAAGTCCATATCTCCTAGGTGATCTTCCATTCCTTGAATGTCCGTTAGAATCGAGTAGTGTTCACCTGATTTGATCAGACCCATGGCAATCCCTGCTACAGGTGCTTTAATTGGAACCCCAGCATCCATCATTGCAAGCGTACTTGCACAAATACTTGCTTGTGAAGTAGAACCGTTTGACTCTAATACTTCAGATACAAGACGAATTGTATAAGGGAAATCTTTTTCATTTGGAATAACCGGCTCAAGTGCACGTTCACCTAGCGCACCATGTCCAATTTCACGACGACCCGGTCCGCGCATCGGTCTAGTTTCACCAACACTAAATGAAGGGAAGTTATAGTGATGCATGAAGCGTTTAGATTCTTCTACACTTAAACCATCTAAAATTTGCACATCGCCAAGTGCACCTAATGTACAGATGCTAAGCGCTTGAGTTTGTCCACGCGTAAATAATCCAGATCCGTGTGTACGAGGAAGCAAGTTTGTTTCAGAAGAAAGTGGACGAATTTCATCAATACTACGGCCATCAGGACGCACTTTTTCTTCTGTGATCAAGCGACGCACTTCACTTTTAACAAGCTTCGATAAAATTTCATTCACTTGATTTAGTACTTCTTCTTCTACATCTTGCTCTTCAAATTTTGCAGCTACTGCGCTTTTCACTTCTTTAATCGCATTTTCGCGCGCGTGCTTTTCTTGAACTTGAACGGCACGGTTCATGTCACCTTCTGCAATTTCACGAACTTGACGCTCAAGGTCAGCATCAACAGTATAAAGCTCAACTTCTACTTTTTCTTTGCCTACTGCTGCTACAATTTCTTCTTGGAACGCAATTAATTTTTTAATTTGCTCATGTCCAAACATAATTGCTTCTAACATTACTTCTTCCGGTACTTCATCAGCGCCTGCTTCAACCATGTTGATCGCGTCTTTTGTACCAGCAACCGTCAGATGAATATCGCTTTTTTCAAGCTCATCTACCGTTGGGTTTACAACAAATTCATTGTCTACACGGCCTACGATTACGCCTGCAATAGGACCTTCAAATGGAATATCAGATACTGATAATGCTAATGAAGAACCGAACATTGCCGCGATTTCTGAAGAACAGTTTTGATCTACGCTCATTACAACGCTGACAACTTGAACTTCATTTCGGAAACCATCTGCGAATAAAGGACGAATCGGACGGTCGATTAAACGGCTAGCCAAGATTGCTTTTTCACTTGGTCTGCCTTCACGCTTAATGAATCCACCTGGGATTTTACCGACTGCATATAAACGCTCTTCATAGTTTACTGTTAACGGGAAGAAATCTACATTTTTAGGCTCTTTTGAAGCCGTTGCTGTACTTAATACAACTGTGTCTCCATAGCGGATTAATGCTGCGCCATTTGCTTGTTTTGCCAACTGGCCAACTTCAACTTCTAGCTTTCGTCCAGCTAGATCTACGGAGAACACTCGTTTTTCTTGTTCCATATCGACGAGTACCCCTCTCTACATATAAAATATGTATGTAATCAAATGTGATAGTTTTATTATAAACGAAATATCCAAAAACAATAGCTTTTTTCACATTATGTAGCATCTTTAATGTTTCTTAAATGTACATACTAAAAAAGCGGGAATGCTCCCGCTTTCTTCTTATTATCGACGTAAACCAAGTTTGTTGATTAACTCACGATAACGAGTAACGTCTTTGTTACGTAGGTAGTTAAGTAAGTTACGACGTCGACCTACCATTTTTAAAAGACCACGACGTGAATGGTGATCCTTTTTATGAGTACGTAAGTGACCGTTTAGATTGTTAATTTGCTCTGTTAGGACAGCGATTTGAACTTCTGGAGAACCAGTGTCGTTCGCATGAGTTTTGTACTCACTAATGATTTCATTTTTACGCTCTTGTGTGATAGCCATCCTATTCACCTCCTTATTATTAAACCCCAGTTACCGAGCAAAACGTTGGTGAATCGTAATGCCAAGCAATGGTTGTTTTACATACAAGTGTTATGTTACTACTTATTAGAACAAAAAGCAAGTCGTAGCAACTATTTATATATATTTTTTTATTTCTTATGCTTTTGAATTCCTTCAAAATAAGCAAGGGCTTCTTCCTTGTCCTTTGAGATCTGACCGACAAGCTCTTCGATGCCGCTAAACTTTTTTTCTGAACGAATCATTCGGTGCCATTTCACCGTTACGTGCTGATCGTAGATTTGCTCGTCAAATGATAATAAGTGGACTTCGATTGTTGGCTTTTCTAAATTATCGTGAAAAGTCGGCTTGTAGCCCACGTTGCATACTCCTGCATACCACTTGCCGTGGAGCTGAAGCTCAACAGCATACACGCCGATGCGCGGAAGTAAATACTCATCGTCTAAAGCGATGTTAGCAGTCGGAAAACCTATTTGCCTGCCTCGCTTTTCTCCATGAGTTACTGTACCTGACACTTCATAATAGCGCCCAAGCAGCTCTTTTACTCGATGCATGTCTCCATTTGCTAAATTTTCGCGAATAAGCGTTGAACTAATTTTTTCTTCGCCATTTGTTAACTTATCAATTGTTGTTTGAGTGAATTTTGATCGAGAATGAAATGGTAGTATTTCCATTGTTCCTTTACCTAACTTTCCATACGTATAGTCAAATCCAGCTACCACATGCTGCACATTCAGGCCAATAATATACTGATCAACAAACTCTTGAGGCAATAGTGCTGCAAACTGTTTATCAAAATGAACGATATATAAAAAGTCAATTCCCATTTCCTCAATGAGTTTCTTTTTTTCTTGAAGTGGTGTGATCATATCAATGTGCTGCACATTGCGCCCAAGCACCACAGAAGGGTGAGGAGTAAACGTCATAACAGCACTAGCTATGCCTTTTTCATCCGCTAACTGTTTTGCTGAATTTATCACTTGCTGATGCCCTAAATGCACACCATCAAAATAACCAAGCGCTAACACTGATTGTTGAACAGCTTCTCGTTGAAAGTGGTGTGGATGTCGAATTTCAATCGTTTCCAAAACACAGTTCACCTTTTCTCTAACCGGTCTAGTCGATTGCCAACACTTTAACCGGCTTCATTAAATGTTTTTTTGTTGGGTGCTGAGCATAAATTGCTAAGCACTTGCCTGCAGAATTTATCATTAAAAAGAATGGTTCTTTTTTTAACTCTTCATCTTCCGTGCACGGCAATACCGCGCCATTTTTCACTTTCTCTGCTAATGTATCACTAATTTGAAGTTTCGGCAAATGATTAAGAGCTTCTTCGATCGAATGCAGTTTCTCAGTGATCGTTTCTTCTTCTACCGCCCGTTCAATATCTTCGAATGTCACACAATCTTCCAGTGAAAACTGCCCGGAACCTGTTCGCTGCAAATAAGACATATGAGATGGATAGCCAAGAGCTTCTCCAATCATCACAGCAAGCGTTCGCACATATGTACCTTTGCTGCACGTTACGCGGAATTTGAAGGAAATCTGTTCTCCCTCAAATGTAGAGCGATCATCCAGCAGTTCAAAGCTATAGATATGAATAGTTCTAACAGGGCGCTCTACCTCGATTCCTTGCCTTGCATATTCATATAGTTTTTTACCTTTGACCTTTACCGCTGAATACATTGGAGGGACTTGCTGAAGTTCTCCTGTCATCGAAGACAGCACTTCTTCGATTTGAGCACGTGAAAAAGAATCCTCTACTTTCTTTTCTTCTACAACCTCTCCGGAAGAATCTTCTGTTGTTGTAGAAAATCCGAGTGTAACTTCTCCTTCATAGGTTTTAGTAGCTCCTGTTAGATATTCTACAATCTTGGTAGCTCTACCGATACAAATAGGCAATACCCCTGTAACGTCTGGGTCTAATGTGCCTGTATGCCCTACTTTTTTAGTGCGAAGCAGCTTTCGGACTTTAAACACACAGTCGTGCGAAGTCAGGCCAGCTGGTTTATGTAAAACTAAAACACCGTCCACTCATTCTTCATCTCCTTTTCATTTAAAAAAGGGTGTCTCAGAAGCAAAAACCACTTTTGAGACACCCTTTTTTGTTTCTACATTCACTGATCTTATTCGTTCTCTTGATGGTCATCGCTTTCTTTTTTAATTTCATGAAGCAATGATTCAATTCGATTACCATAATCAATTGATTCATCAAACTCAAACGTAATTTCAGGTGTTTTACGTAAGCGAATGCGCTGACCGATTTCTGAGCGGATAAATCCTTTTGCTTTCGCAAGGCCTTTTAACGTATTCTCACGCTGTTCAGCATCTCCTAAAACAGAGATATACACTTTCGCTTGCTGTAAATCGCCTGATACTTGAACATCTGTTACAGTCACAAAACCGATGCGCGGATCCTTGATTTTACGATTTAAAATCTCGCCCATCTCTTTTTTCATTTGTTCTCCGACTCTAGTTGCTCTTATGTTCATCTGTGTCACCCCTTTTATAACCAATCAAAAGTTGTAATGGTACGTTCAATCTCTGGAAAAGAATCAATCAAGCTTAGCGCTTTTTGCAGTTCTTGTTCCGTTGTGACACGGCTAGATGAGACTGCGACAATGCTAATTTTTGTTCGTTGCCACACATCTTGAAAATCAGTTTCTGAAACTGATACGTTAAACCGCTGCTTCAAGCGCATCAAGATGCGCTGAAGCACGGCACGTTTTTCTTTAAGAGAAGCAGCATCGTAAATTAAGCATTCACACTCCACTAGTCCAATCATTTAGGATCAATTTGCTCCATTACATATGCTTCAATAATATCTCCTTCTTTAATATCATTGAAGTTTTTAATTGTAATACCACACTCATATCCTTGAGCGACTTCTTTTGCATCGTCTTTAAAGCGTTTTAGCACATCTACTTCACCTTCAAAGATAACAATTCCGTCACGGATTAAACGAATTCCACTGTTACGTGTAATTTTACCGTCTGTTACGTAACTTCCTGCGATTGTACCAACTTTTGATACTTTGAATGTTTGACGTACTTCCACTTGACCGATGATTTTTTCAGCAAACTCAGGATCAAGCATTCCTTTCATCGCAGATTCAATTTCTTCAATTACTTTATAAATAATGCGGTGAAGACGAATATCTACGTTTTCTACGTCAGCTGTACGTTTTGCTCCAGCATCCGGACGCACGTTAAAGCCGATAACGATTGCGTTAGAAGCAGTTGCAAGAATGATATCAGATTCTGTAATCGCACCTACACCCGTATGGATAATACGAACATTTACACCCTCTACATCAATCTTTTGAAGAGCAGCAGCCAATGCTTCTACAGAACCTTGTACGTCTGCTTTTACGATAAGATTTAAGTCTTTCATTTCACCTTGTTTAATTTTTTCAAATAAATCATCTAAGCTTACGCGAGATTTTTCACCACGCTGTTGTTCAAGCTGCTTTTGAGCACGAGCTTCTCCGATTTGACGAGCTGTTTTCTCATCTTCAAACACTAAGAAACGATCTCCAGCTAACGGAACTTCGTTTAAGCCAGTAATCTCAACCGGAGTAGATGGTCCTACTTCCTTCACTCGGCGGCCGATATCATTTACCATTGCGCGAACGCGGCCAAACGTATTTCCGACTACGATTGGATCACCTACGCGTAGTGTACCAGTTTGAACAAGAAGCGTTGCTACAGACCCACGGCCTTTATCTAGCTGTGCTTCTACAACTGTACCTGCTGCACGACGGTTAGGATTTGCTTTTAACTCTTCTACTTCACTTACAAGTAAAATCATTTCAAGCAATTGATCGATCCCTTCACCTGAAATGGCTGAAAGCTTACAGAAGATTGTTTCTCCGCCCCACTCTTCAGCTACAAGGCCGTGCTCCATTAGTTCTTGCATAACGCGATCTGGATTTGCTGCTTCTTTATCCATTTTGTTAACCGCAACAATAATTGGCACTTCTGCCGCTTTTGCATGGTTAATCGCTTCAATTGTTTGAGGCATTACACCATCGTCTGCTGCAACAACAAGGATTGTAATATCCGTTACTTGCGCACCGCGAGCACGCATCGTTGTAAATGCAGCATGTCCTGGTGTATCAAGGAACGTGATTTTCTTTTCGTCAACCACAACTTGATAAGCACCGATATGCTGCGTGATACCGCCTGCTTCTGCAGCCGTTACTTTTGTGTTACGGATAGAGTCAAGAAGCGTCGTTTTACCGTGGTCAACGTGACCCATAATTGTAACAACTGGAGGACGCACTTGAAGGTCTTTTTCGTCATCAATGATTTCTAATGATTCAAAAGCAGTGTCATCTACTACTACTTCTTCTTCAACTTCTACACCGTATTCTCCGGCAATTAGTTCGATAGAATCTTTATCTAACTCTTGGTTAATTGTTGCCATTACACCAAGCATAAATAGTTTTTTAATAATTTCAGAAGGCTCTTTGCCTAATTCTTTTGCTAACTCAGAAACCGTTAAGCTTCCGACAAACGTTACTTTTTCCGGTAACTCTTTTGCAGCTGCTGGAGCTGGTCTACCTTTTGGTGCCTGTGACTTTTGTGCCTGTGGCTTTTTGTTACCTTTATTGTTTCCTTTGTTAGCTGTTGATTTTGTATTTTTATTCAATACTTTCACCCCCATAAAATTAACCGAGCATCGTTGCTAGCTTTTTAGCAAATCCCTCGTCCATCACCGCTACTACAACTCGAGCATCTTTACCAATCGCTTGACCTAGCGTATAGCGATCGGGAACGATTTTAACCGAAACGTTGTAGTAAGAACATTTATCCGTTACTTTTTTCTTTGTGTTTTCAGACGCATCGCTTGCTAAAAGTACTAACTTTGCTTTTTGTTTCCGAACTTCTCTAACCACAAGTTCTTCTCCAGAAATCAATTTGCGTGCACGGTTTGCAAGCCCTAAAAAGGAGATCCATTGTTCATTCATTAGCGTGACTGTTTCTCCTTTTCTACAAGCGCTAGCAACTCTTCATAAACCGCTTCATCTATTGACGCGCCTAAATGTGTCGAAAGCACATTTTTCTTTTTTGCCAATAAAATTGCTTCTTTATCCTTGCTTACATAAGCTCCGCGCCCGGACTTTTTACCCGTTACATCAACTGAAACGTCGCCTTCTTTTGAGCGTACAACGCGTACTAGCTCTTTTTTAGGCTTCATTTCTCCAGTGGCCACACATTTTCGCATCGGGACTTTTTTACGATTGTTCACCTTGGCTCACCTCTTATTCCATATCTTCATCTGAATCAAATGCATGTTGACTTACTAGCATATCATCGCTGTTTTTTACAACCATACCTTCTTGTTCAGCTTCTGATTGACTTTTAATATCAATTTTCCAGCCTGTCAGCTTAGCAGCTAGACGTGCATTTTGTCCACGTTTACCAATTGCAAGTGACAGCTGATAGTCAGGAACGATAACAGTTGTTGCTTTTTCATTTTCATCTACAATCACATCTACTACCTTAGATGGACTTAAAGCATTGGCAACAAATTCAACTGGGTCATTTGACCAGCGAACGATGTCAATTTTTTCACCTTTTAGTTCATTTACAACAGCCTGTACGCGCTGACCTTTTGGCCCAACACAAGAACCGACCGGATCTACTTCAGCATACTCAGAATGAACAGAGATTTTTGAACGGTCTCCAGCTTCGCGAGCTACTGATTTTAATTCAACTGTACCGTCATAGATTTCCGGTACTTCTTTTTCGAAAAGACGTTTTAAAAGACCTGGGTGCGTACGTGAAACATAGATTTGTGGGCCTTTTGTTGTTTTTTCTACTTTCGTAATATACACTTTAATACGATCATGAGGTTTATACTGTTCATTTGGCATTTGCTCGCTTTGAGGAAGCAATGCTTCAATTTTGCCAAGGCTCACATAAATGAAGCGAGAATCTTGACGCTGAACAATACCTGTCATAATATCTTCTTCGCGATCGCTGAACTCTGAATAGATAACGCCTCGTTCCGCCTCACGAACACGCTGTGTAACAACTTGTTTTGCTGTTTGAGCCGCGATGCGTCCAAAGTCTTTTGGCGTTACTTCGATTTCAACCACATCGTCTAGCTGGAAGTTAGGGTTGATTGTTTGTGCTTCTTCAACCGAAATTTCCAGGCGTGGATCATATACTTCATCAACCACATCTTTGCGAGCAAACACGCGCATTGAACCTCTTTCTAAATTTAAATCAACGCGTACGTTTTGCGCTTGGTTAAAGTTGCGTTTGTAAGCAGAAATTAGCGCTGCTTCAATTGCTTCAATAATTACATCTTTGCTAATGCCTTTCTCTTTTTCAAGAATGACTAAGGCATCAAATAACTCACTGCTCATCGTTGGATAATCCCCCTTTAATATTGGCCCCTACACATTAAAATACAATCGCTAATCGAGCAAAAGCGACTTTGTCATATGGTAAAACCACTGTTTTTGTGCGTGTTTTGATACGAATAGATAATGTGACAGTTTCTCCGTCAAATGATTGTAATTCGCCTTCAAATTCTTTTGCACCTTCAATTGGTTCATATGTTTTTATGTATACATGCTTACCAATTGCACGTTCAAAATCTTTATCTTTTTTTAATGGGCGTTCCGCACCAGGCGATGATATTTCTAAAAAATAGTTATGAGGGATTGGATCTACTGCATCCATTTTCTCACTCAATTTTTCACTTACTGCTCCGCAGTCTTCGATATCCACGCCGTTATCAGAGTCGATAAACACACGTAAAAACCAATCTTTTCCTTCTTTTACGTATTCAATTTCAACAAGCTCTAAATTCATTTCCTCTAAGATAGGGGAAACCATTTCTTCCACTGTTTGTTTTACATTTTTACTCATTCTAATCCTCCCTTCGAGACATTGCATGGTATGTTTAGGTTACGCGTTTTTTATGTCTCTTATATCAAAAAAGAGTGGTTTATTTGCTATTTTTATTTTGCACTCTATAAGAGGTCTAACCTACTAGAGTGGAAATGTTGTCATTTGTGTTGCAGGATTTTAAACGTCACATAATAAATCAATCATGGTGATTGAAAATCTACAGAAAAAACGAATCATGCTAGAAGCCGATTCGTTCTCCATACTACTTACTATGTCAGTAAGTTCATATCAATAAGAAAGAGCGGGTTTCCCCACTCTTTCTCGTCCGTATCCTTAGCATTTCCACAATTACTATATCATAACCGCTTATTTTATGCAAATGTTAGAAAAGAGAAAGCTGGTTCTGATCAGGTAATGATTCAAGGCATCCATGGTTGTCTAGATACTCTAAAATCGTCTTCGATACTTTGCCTCGCTGCTGCAAGTCTTCTTTCGATAAAAACTCTCCTGTTTCACGAGCTTTTACAATATTCAGCGCTGCATTTGTACCCAGACCGGGAATGGCATTAAACGGTGGCACTAAAGACGTGCCGTCAATTAAAAATTCATCTGCGCTTGATTTATATAAATCTACTTTTTTAAACGAATAGCCTCGTTCGCACATTTCTAAAGAAAGCTCAAGCACTGTTAATAAGTTTTTCTCTTTAGGAGATGCATCTAAACCTTTAGCGTTGATTTCTTCCATCTTCGCTCGAATGGCAGTTGAGCCTTTAATCATCGTATCAATATCAAAGTCATCTGCACGAACCGTAAAGTACGCTGCGTAATAAAGAAGCGCGTGATGCACTTTAAAGTAAGCAATACGCACGGCCATCAATACATAAGCAGCGGCATGGGCTTTAGGGAACATGTACTTGATCTTTTTACAGGAATCAATATACCAGTCCGGTACACCATTTTTGATCATTTCTTCTTCAAATTCAGGTGTTAGCCCTTTCCCTTTACGCACAGACTCCATAATTTTAAAGGCAAGTGACGGTTCAAGACCTTGATAAATTAAATAAACCATAATATCATCACGACAGCCGATTACTTCACTTAAGTTGCAAATATCATTGCGAATTAGCTCCTGCGCATTACCAAGCCATACGTCCGTCCCGTGAGACAGTCCCGAGATTTGAACAAGCTCTGAAAACGTCGTTGGCTTCGTATCTTCTAACATTTGACGCACAAAGCGCGTTCCAAATTCAGGTATGCCAAGCGTTCCTGTTTTACACATAATTTGCTCTTCTGTTACGCCAAGTGATTCCGTTCCGCTAAAAATTTTCATCACTTCAGGATCATCCGTCGGAATCGTTTTTGGATCAATTCCACTTAAATCTTGAAGCATGCGAATCACGGTCGGATCATCGTGTCCGAGTATATCAAGTTTTAATAAATTATCATGAATCGAATGGAAGTCAAAATGAGTTGTTCTCCATTCGGAATTGCGGTCGTCAGCTGGAAACTGGATCGGTGAAAAATCGAAAATATCCATATAGTCCGGTACAACGATAATCCCCCCTGGATGCTGACCCGTTGTACGTTTTACGCCCGTACATCCTGCTACTAAACGATCCACTTCTGCGTTTCGTAAATGTAAATCACGGTCACCGGCATAGCCTTTGACATAGCCATAAGCTGTTTTTTCGGCTACTGTACCGATTGTTCCCGCGCGGTATACATTATCTTGTCCAAACAGTACTTTTGTATAGTTATGAGCTCGCGGCTGATACTCTCCGGAGAAGTTCAAATCGATATCAGGAACTTTATCTCCTTTGAATCCTAAGAACGTTTCAAACGGAATATCGTGTCCGTCTTTAATAAATGGTACGCCACAATCTTCACAGCTTTTATCCGGCAAGTCGAATCCAGAACCAACGGAACCGTCATTAAAAAACTCGGATTTCTTACATTTTGGACAAACATAATGCGGCGGCAGTGGGTTTACTTCTGTAATTTCCGTCATCGTCGCAACGAATGAAGACCCTACGGAACCACGTGAACCAACTAAGTAACCATCATTCAAGGATTTTTTAACGAGTTTATGCGAGATCAAGTAAATAACGGCAAACCCGTGGCCGATAATACTTTTCAACTCTTTCTCTAGGCGAGCTTCTACTACTTCAGGCAGCTCTTCACCGTAGATGCTGCGTGCCATCGCATAGCTCATTTCACGCATTTCTTCGTCTGCACCTTCAATTTTTGGTGTATATAAATCATCTTTAATTGGTTTAATATCGTCAATCATATCCGCTATTTTTTGCGTATTATGAACAACAATTTCTTTCGCTTTGTCCCCGTCTAAAAATGAAAAACAATTCAGCATCTCATCCGTTGATCTAAAATGAACATCCGGCAGCTGGTGACGGTTTAACGGGTTAGCCCCGCCTTGTGAACCAATTAAAATTTTTCGGTAAATTTTGTCTTCCGGATTGAGATAGTGAACATTTCCTGTTGCTACAACCGGCTTTCCAATCTTTTCACCGAGCTTCACAATATTGCTGATAATATCTTTTAAGGCTTTCTCATCTCGCACTAAATCCAGTTCAATTAAGTGCTTGTAGTTGTCAGGAGGCTGCACTTCGATGTAATCATAAAATTCAGCTGCTCCTTCTACTTCATCAATTCCTTTTTGCATCATGCCTTCGAATACTTCGCCTCGGTCACATGCGGTTCCAATCAAGATGCCTTCTCGATATTTGTCGAGCTGAGATCTTGGAATTCGCGGAACTCGATAAAAGTAATTTAAATGAGAAATCGAAACGAGTTTAAATAGATTTTTTAAACCTACGTCGTTTTGTGCTAAAAGCGTCGCATGATAAGGACGGGCCCGCTGATATGCATTCCCTTCTCCCATATAATCATTTAAGCGATCGTGCATCGTAATTTCGCGTTCAAATGCATCTTTCAGCATTTTATTTAACAAATAGCCGGTTGTTTCCGCATCATAAATCGCGCGGTGATGCTGCACAAGTTCAATATCAAACTTTTTCGCAAGAGTATTTAAACGATGGTTTTTCATATGCGGATACAAAAATCTTCCGAGTTCAAGCGTATCAATAACGCCGTTAGCTGCTTTTTCTAATCCGATTTTTTGCAGTCCCATATTTAAAAATCCCATATCAAAGCTTGCATTATGAGCGACTAAAATACTGTCGCCCATCCACTCGTGAAAATCCCGAAGTACTTCTGAGATTTCAGGCGCATTTTGGACCATATCATCTGTAATACCCGTCAGCTCAATTGTTGTTGCAGACAGAGGATGATGAGGATTTGCAAACCGTTCAAATCGATCGATGATTTCGCCTTCTTTCATCTTCACGGCAGCAAGTTCAATAATGGTATCGTACACGGCTGACAAACCGGTTGTTTCGACGTCAAATACGACGTAAGTTGCTTCTGTCAAATCCACATGCTGCGGATTATAGGCAATCGGCACGCCGTCGTCTACTAAATTGACTTCCACTCCGTACAGTATTTTAATGCCGTTCTTTTTCCCGGCTCCATACGCTTCAGGAAACGACTGTGCAACCGCGTGATCAGTTATCGCTACAGCCGGATGTCCCCATTTTTTGGCTTGTCCGACTAAAGCTCCAACAGATGAAACGGCATCCATTTGACTCATTGGCGTATGCAAGTGAAGTTCCACACGCTTTTCATCTTCAGGCGCTGTATCCTGTCTAGCGGGACCGGTAATCTCGTTAACATCATTTCCAATCATAACTAGATCACGGACAAATGTATCATTTTGTACACTTCCGCGAACCTTTACCCACATTCCTTTTTTAATAGCTTGAAGTAAAGGAATATCTTCTTTGTCACGCGAAAACATTTTAACCATAATAGAGTTTGTATAATCTGTCACTTTAAAAATAAGAAGCGTACGTCCGCTTCGTAATTCTCTAGTTTCTGCATCAAATACGTATCCTTCAACGGCAATTCGCTTTTCTTCATCCACAATGGAATCCAGGCGAACCGTCTCGTCTTTAATCGTATATCCAATTGTAAGCGGACCTTTTGGTAGGTCTGGTCCATCACTTTTTTCATTTTCTTTATTTTGCATTTCTGTGATGGCTTGTAATACTTTTTCTGTATCTTCTTGTTTTCGTTGCTCTACAAACTGCTGAAATGCTTCTTCTGAATGTACAACTTCCGTCATTAGCTGAAGGTTCGGAAACCCATAGGACGCATACTGATCAGCAATTAACTGACTATACTTTTTACGTAAAGCCGTTCCTTCTGCATCATGGCGTGCGTTCACAATCAATTTGGCACCGTTCAATCTCGGCATTTGATCTTGTAAAAGCGACTGTAAAAGGGGAGATATGCCCTGCATTTCTCCAATACAATGCTTCCAATATGACTGTACATGCTCTTCCGTACATTCTTTATTAACGGTTTGAATAGAAAAAGAAACACTCGCAATATGAGAAAAAGCTGAAGACATGCGAGCATGGAATAACTCATAAATCTCAAAAGGTAATAACCCTTCTAAAGAAAAATGGAAATGCCATCTTTTTTGTTCTTTCTGAATGACGAGCTTTTCAATCGCTGCGTTTTCAAAGTAAGGAACAATTTGATCACTCGTCAGCTCTAACTGCTGCAGCAGCAACTTAAAACGCTCTTTTTTTCCTAGCGTTTGTGCTTCCAAGTTTTCTGCCTCCTTTTATAAATGAGTGCAATCTATTTTAACATAAATGACTTCTATTCTGTCATATGTTCTGTTTATAAACATAAAAACAGCAGGGATACAAATCCCCGCTGCTTCATTACTTCGCTAGCAGTTCTTTCACTGTTGAAACTAGATTGTCAACTGACACTTCTAATGACTCCCCAGTTTTGCGTACTTTTACTTCTACAATCCCTTCAGATGCACGTTTACCAACTGTTACTCGAACAGGAAGACCAATTAAATCTGAATCTGCAAATTTTACTCCTGCACGCTCTTGGCGGTCATCTAACAGCACTTCAAAGCGATTATCTAATAACTCATTATATAATTTCTCACCTAGTTCACGCTGTTCATCATTTTTCACGTTAACTGGAATAACGTGCACTTGATAAGGCGTAACAGCTTCTGGCCATAGAAGACCGTTCTCATCATTAAATTGTTCTGCAATCGCAGCTACCGTACGAGAAACACCAATACCATAGCAGCCCATAATCATTGGCTGGTTGCGTCCGTTCTCATCTAGATACGTTGCTCCCATCGCTTCACTGTAGCGAGTTCCTAGCTTAAAGACGTGTCCGACTTCAATACCTTTAGCGAACTTAATAACGCCTTGTCCATCCGGTGACTGATCCCCTTCTTGGATGAAGCGGAAATCTTCGTAAGTTGCATTAAAGTTACGTTCATTCACATTTGTGTAGTGATAACCTTCTTCATTTGCTCCGCATACACCGTTAGCAATTGCTTTTACAGCATGATCAGCTACCACTTCTACTGAATCACTTACTCCAATCGGTCCTACTGAACCAACTGCGCATTTTAATACTTCTTTTGTTTCTTCTGGAGTTGCCAGTTCAACAACGGAAGCTTCAAAATAGTTTTTCACTTTAATATCGTTTACTTCGTGATCCCCGCGAACAAGTACAAGCACAAAACGATCATCTACTTTAAATAAAAGGGACTTGATACAAGAAGTCGCTTCAACATTTAAGAAAGCAGCTACGTCTTCAATGCTATGCTGATTTGGTGTTTCTACCTTTGTTAATTCTTTTTCAGCTTCACCTGATTTTTCATACGTATTTACAACCGGTGCCATTTCAACATTTGCTGCATAAGAAGATGTATCTGAATAAGCAATTGTATCTTCCCCGATTTCAGAAAGAACCATAAATTCATGCGTATCTTTTCCGCCCATTGCACCTGAATCAGCGATAACCGCACGGAAATTTAATCCGCAGCGCTCAAAGATGCGGCTGTAGGCAGCAAACATTTTGTCATATACTTCATCTAAACTTTCTTGAGAAGCATGAAACGAATATGCATCTTTCATAATAAATTCACGACCGCGTAATAAGCCAAAGCGTGGACGTTTTTCATCGCGGAACTTCGTTTGAATTTGATATAAATTCAGCGGTAAACGTTTGTATGACTTCACTTCGTCACGAAGCAAGCTTGTGATAACTTCTTCGTGTGTTGCTCCCAAAGCAAATTCACGGCCGTGACGATCTTTCATACGCATTAACTCAGGTCCATATGAATACCAGCGGCCAGACTCTTGCCACAATTCAGCTTGTTGTAAAGCAGGCATTAATAATTCGACAGAACCTGCACGGTCCATCTCTTCACGAACAATTTGTTCAACTTTTTGCAATACGCGCTTACCAAGCGGTAAAAAGCTGTACACGCCGCTTGCATTTTGGCGCATATAACCTGCGCGCAATAGAAGCTGATGGCTTTTTATATCCGCATCAGCTGGCACTTCTCTTAATGTAGGAATCAATGTAGAACTTTGTCTCATAACCTCGCACCTCTTTGCTTACTTCTCTATCTTATTTTTTTTAGGCGGACCATGCCGCAATTTTCATATAATCAGCGAGGGAGTATCCCTCGCTGAGCGTATGTCTTATAAAAAGAACTTTTGAATATCGTTCCACGTTACAACGAGCATCAGCAGCATTAATAAAGCAAAACCGATAAAATGAACAATGCCTTCTTTTTGACGATCAATTGGCTTACCGCGAATTCCTTCTACAGCGAAGAACAATAGTCGTCCTCCATCTAAAGCAGGAAGTGGAAGCAAATTGACAATCCCTAAGTTAATACTTAAAACGGCTGCCCATTTCATTAAATAATAAATGCCTGACTGTGCTACTTGATCGGTTGCTGCGTAAATACCTACAGGACCAGAAAGCATATCCAATTTGAACTGTCCTGTCACAAGCTTCCCTAGACCCGTTAAGATTTCTTTCATCCACGTATATGTTTCAGTAGCTCCGTGCGTGATCGAACCAATGAATGACTTTTCAACCGGTGCATATACGCCAATTAGTCCAATTGTCTGTTCCCCAACTTTGCGACTTTCAGGTGTAATCGGAATATCTAGCGTTTTGCCGCCGCGCTGAACCGTGAATGTAATTTGCTGTTCAGGATGTTTTTGAATTACTTTTACGACATCATCCCACGTTGAAACACTTTGTCCATCAATTGCTTGAACTTTATCTCCTTGTTTAAGTCCCGCATCAACGGCTACTCCATCTGATGTTAATTTGCCCATCACGGGTTTGTCAATAACATATCCTTGAGAAATCCCAAGAACGATAAAAATAACAAAGGCTAATATAAAGTTCATTAGCGGACCAGCGAAAATGGCTAGCGCACGCTGACCAAGAGTTTTGGAAGCAAACTGACGGCTGTAAGGTGCAATTTGAATTTCTTCTCCGTCCATAACGAAGTAAGATTCTTCTGCTACCTCGAATTTTTGCAGACGTTCATCTTCACCTTCTTCATAACCTGAAATAAATAGATTATGCTCTAAGTCTGCTTGCTCTACCTCAATAACTTTTGCATTTGGATGCTGTTCCTTGTTGTTAATAATGACTTTATTTACTTTGCCTTCCTTATCAAACATGAGGCCCACCATTTGACCAGGCTTAACTTCGATCATTTCTGGGTCTTCTCCAGCCATTCGAACAAATCCACCTAGAGGCAGCAATCGAATGGTATAAACTGTTTCATCTCGTTTAAATGAAAAGATTTTGGGACCAAACCCAATGGCAAACTCACGGCATAAGATGCCTGCACGCTTTGCAAAAACTAAATGACCAAGCTCATGAAAGAATACAAGAGCTCCAAAAATGACGACAAACGCAATGACTGTGTTCAATGGGTATTACCCCCTTCATGTAATAGAGTCAAACCTCCACCCACCAGAAATAAATGAGTGGCTTCTCTCGCACGCACATTATCGAGAGATAGCGGATCTAACAAACTCTCTTGCTTCTAAATCTACTTCTTTAATAGTAGATAAACAAGGTTTCTGTATTACAGTATGTTCATTCATTGCTTTTTCAATCACATCTTCAATTTGTAAAAATGTAATGTGACCATCTAGAAAGGCTTGAACAGCTTCTTCATTAGCTGCATTTAAAACAGTCGGAAGTGTTCCACCTGCTTTGCCAGCCTCAAATGCAAAAGCTAAACAGCGAAAACGCTCTTCATCCATTTTAGCGAAGTGAAGCTGGCCAATATCCGCCAAGCTTAAACGCTTGGTGTTGGGCAAAGACATGCGTTTTGGATACGTTAACGCGTATTGAATTGGCACGCGCATATCAGGCGTTCCAAGCTGAGCAATAACGCTTGTATCAGAATACTCTACCATAGAATGAATGATGCTTTCCTTATGTAACAATACATCAATTTTCTCATAGGGAAGATCAAAAAGCCAATGTGCTTCAATCACTTCTAGTCCCTTATTCATCATCGTCGCCGAATCAATTGTAATTTTAGCTCCCATTGACCAGTTTGGATGATTTAACGCATCTTCAACCGTTACTCCCTGTAGTTCTGCTCTCGTCTTATCTCGAAAGCTCCCTCCAGAAGCCGTTAAAATTAAACGGTCTATTGCTTTTTGATCTTGCCCTTGCAAACTTTGAAAAATAGCTGAATGCTCACTGTCTACCGGTAAAATATCAGCGCCATATTCCTTGGCTGCTTCCATGACAAGGTGACCAGCGGTAACAAGTGTCTCCTTATTTGCAATAGCAATCGTTTTTCTCATTTTGATTGCTTCTAGCGTAGGAGTTAACCCTACACTTCCAAGAACAGCATTTACTAAAACTTCTGTGGATGGATGAGTTGCCACTTCTACAAGCCCTTCTTCTCCATAAACAAATCGAATAGAAGGGAATTCTGCTTGCAGTGACAGACAATCTTCTTTCTTCATCACAGAAACAAGGGCTGGCTTACACTGCTGAATAATCTTTCTTGCTTCATTAATATTTCGACCTACAGAGATTGCTGAGAGCTCAAAATGCTCCGGATGCGCTCGAACAATATCAACGGTTTGAGTACCGATTGAACCTGTAGCTCCTAACAAGGAAATTTTCTTCAAGTATATTCACTCCTATTAAAACAAAGACATCTTTTTTATAGAGATAATAAAAAAGCTAGAATTGGCATGATGAACATTAAACTGTCAAAACGGTCTAAAATCCCACCATGACCTGGTAAAATCTTCCCTGAATCTTTTACACCATAGTGACGTTTGAACGCTGATTGTACAAGATCGCCCATCTGTCCAAATAACGATACGATAATACCAATTACAAGTAGTTCGATCATGGTTTGATCAATATTTGCTAACAGCTTAAATACAACGGCTACTACGATCGCGCATACGACGCCACCAACAAAACCTTCAATTGTTTTATTAGGGCTGATTTCCGGCCATAGCTTTCGTTTCCCCATTGCTCGTCCAATAAAATAAGCTCCGGAATCCGTCGCCCAAATAATAAGAAAAGCAAAGAACAAATAAGCTAGCCCGAACTCTTGACGAACCTCAATAAAATAATGAAAGCCAAAGCCAACATATACTGTCGTTAATAAAATAAACCCAACGTCATCGAAGGTAAATTTATTTTTAACTACAACCGTGTACATTAATAAAAGAAGGACAGCAGCAAGCGCTACTTCTATCTTATGTTCACTTAAGAATTGAAATGCAACATCTCTTCCATTTGGTAGTAAAAACACCCAGGTTAGCAATAAACTAATGATACTTGGAAAAGACATTGCTTTCAAATGTTTCATTTTTAAAAGCTCAATTACACCAACTGTTCCGATTACATACATGATAAGGGTAAAAGGTAACCCTCCAATTAAAACAATCGGCACAAATACCGCAAGTGCTACAATCGCGGTGATAATGCGCTGTTTCATCTTGTTTTCCACACCTTCTTATACACCACCAAAGCGACGACCGCGCTTTTGAAACGCCTCGACTGCTTCGATTAAATGATTTTCTTTAAAATCTGGCCATAATACTTCTGTAAACCAAAACTCTGTGTAAGCTAGCTGCCAAAGCATAAAATTACTTAAGCGAAGCTCACCGCTTGTACGAATAAGCAAATCCGGATCTGGAAGGCTTTTGCTCATTAAATAGGAAGAAAATAAATTTTCTGAAATAGAAGAGGAAGCTACTTTTCCCTGTTCTACATCTTCTACCAATGACTGAATAGCGCCCATGATTTCGTGACGGCTACCGTAATTGAGCGCGAAGTTTAAAATCAGCCCTGTGTTATGCTTTGTTTTTTCAATTGCGTTATCCACGGCTCGAATCGTATGGGCAGGGAGCTCACTTTTATCCCCCATAATACGAACTTGCACATTTTTTTCAATTAGCTCAGGCAGAAAGGTTGTTAAAAATTCCTCTGGCAGTTTCATTAAAAACTCGACTTCAGTTTTGGGGCGCTTCCAATTTTCAGTGGAAAATGCATATAAAGTTAATACTTTAACACCTAATTCATTGGCCAATCTGGTCACATGACGCACTACCTTCATTCCTTCATGATGGCCCATCATGCGAGGAAGAGCTCGTTTTTGCGCCCAACGACCGTTCCCATCCATAATAATTGCAATATGTTCAGGAACAGGGTGCTGTTTCACTTGATCTTTTCGTTCTGACAAAGACAGTGTATTTAAATCTTGACTTTTCTTCCATGCTTGAAATTTTCTTAACATGCAAAGGTCCCCCGTTGTACGCTCTCACATAAACGTGTGGCTTATGTGAGTTTTTTCTTACTACACATTATTAACAAAAAAACCCCCTGTAAACAATAGAGGGTCTTTTACAATATATTTTACCTTGAAATGACTTAAACTGCCATAATTTCTTCTTCTTTATCTTTCGCCACTTTATCCACTTTTACGATATGGTCATCTGTTAGTTTTTGAATGTCATCACTGTAGCCGCGTAAATCGTCTTCAGTAATTTCACCTTTTTTCTCTAACTTTTTGAAATCATCGTTTGCATCACGGCGTACGTTACGAACCGCAACTTTTGCTTCTTCAGCATATTTTTTCACCATTTTCACTAACTCACGACGACGTTCTTCCGTTAAAGCAGGAATCGATAAACGGATAATAGTTCCATCGCTTGTAGGTGTTAACCCTAAGTCAGATTTTAAAATAGCTTTTTCAACTTCACCAATTTGTGATTTGTCATAAGGCTGAATAACAAGCATACGAGCTTCAGGCACGCTTACTTGCGCCAATTGGTTAATTGGTGTTGGTGCACCGTAGTATTCTACCGTTACGCGGTCAAGAAGTGACGCGCTTGCACGTCCAGCACGAATTGATGCTAGTTCGCGGCTAAATGATTGAATTGCTTTTTCCATTCTTTCTTTTGCGTTTTGCAACACTTGTTTTGGCATGTTTATTTCCCCTTTACAATTGTTCCAATGTTTTCGCCTGTAACGGCACGTTTAATATTGCCTTCTTCCGTAATTGAAAAAACAATTAGCGGAATATCATTGTCCATACATAATGAAGAAGCTGTAGAATCCATAACAGCTAGTCCATCTTTTAAAACATCAATATACGTTAATGTTTCGTATTTTACAGCATCAGGTACAAGCTTAGGATCTGCATTATAAACGCCATCTACGTTATTTTTAGCCATTAAGATCACGTCAGCTTCGATTTCAGCTGCACGCAAAGCTGCTGTTGTATCTGTAGAGAAATAAGGGTTTCCTGTACCCGCGGCGAAAATAACAACGCGTTTTTTCTCAAGATGACGAACAGCTTTTCTTCTAATATAAGGCTCTGCTACTTGTCTCATCTCGATAGAAGTCTGAACTCGTGTTTGCACACCAATGTTCTCTAAGCTATCTTGAAGAGCCAAAGAGTTCATTACTGTTGCTAGCATTCCCATATAATCAGCAGCGGCACGATCCATACCCATTTCACTGCCAATTTTACCACGCCAAATGTTTCCACCACCAACGACTACAGCAATTTCCACACCTAATTCATAAACGGCTTTTACTTGTTCAGCAACAGATTTGATGATGGATGGGTTAATACCAAAACCCTCTTCACCAGCTAATGCTTCTCCACTTAACTTTAATACGATACGATTATATTTTGCTTGACTCATGCTTACCTCCATCGTTAACGGTGAGATCTCTTTTGTAAAAAAGGGAACACACAGTGTTCCCTATACGGTCAAACCCTTACTTTTTAACTTGGTTCATTACTTCTTCAGCGAAGTTGTCTTGACGCTTCTCAATACCTTCTCCTACTTCAAAACGAACGAAGCTTTCAACAGTAGCGCCTTTGCTCTCAACGAACTGACGTACTTTTTGATCAGGATTTTTAACAAATGTTTGATCTAGTAAGCAAATATCTTCGAAGAATTTGCCAAGGCGACCTTCAACCATTTTTGCAACGATTTTTTCTGGTTTGCCTTCGTTTAATGCTTGTTGAGTTAATACTTCGCGCTCACGCTCAGTTTCTTCAGCAGAAACTTGGTCACGAGAGATGTATTTAGGGTTGATTGCAGCGATGTGCATAGCAACGTCTTTTGCAACAGCTTCTTCAGTTGTACCAGATAATACTGTTAACACACCGATACGTCCGCCAGCATGTAGGTAAGCACCGAATGCATCAGCATCAGTTTTTGTTGCTACAGCGAAACGACGTAGAGATAATTTTTCTCCGATTGTAGCGATTGCAGAGTTGATGTGTTCTTCAACAGTTGCACCGTTTTCCATTTTTTGAGTAGCAGCTTCAGCAGCGTCAGCTGGTTTGTTAGCTAAGATGTGAGCAGCTAATTCTTTTGTTAATTTTTGGAAACCTTCGTTTTTCGCAACGAAATCAGTTTCAGAGTTAACTTCTAGGATAACAGCTTCGTTACCTTGAGTTTCGATGTAAGTTAGACCTTCAGCAGCAATACGGTCTGATTTTTTAGCAGCTTTTGCAATACCTTTTTCACGTAAGAAATCGATTGCTTGCTCCATATCACCGTTAGTTTCAGTTAACGCTTTTTTACAATCCATCATACCAGCGCCAGTTTTTTCACGTAGTTCTTTTACCATTTGAGCAGTAATTGCCATAATGTGTAGCCTCCTTGTTTGGGTATGTAATTAATGTATATAAATGGGTTAAATCTTTTCAAAAAAAGGTGATAAAAGGCTATTCCCTCTTATCACCTTTCACGGAATTAAGCAGTAGTTGTTTCAGTTTCAACTGCTGTTTCTTCACCTTGTTTAGCTTCTAGAATAGCATCAGCAACTTTAGAAGTTAAAAGTTTAACAGCACGAATTGCATCATCGTTTGCAGGGATTACATAATCAATTTCGTCTGGATCACAGTTAGTGTCTACGATACCAACGATTGGAATGTGTAATTTTTTAGCTTCCGCTACTGCAATACGCTCTTTACGAGGGTCAATGATGAATAATGCATCTGGAAGTTGTTTCATATCTTTAATGCCGCCTAAGAATTTTTCAAGACGCTCTAACTCTTTTTTAAGTTGAACTACTTCTTTCTTAGGTAGTACTTCGAAAGTACCGTCTTCTTGCATTTTTTCGATATCTTTTAAACGTTTGATACGTTTTTGGATAGTTGAGAAGTTAGTTAATGTACCACCTAACCAACGTTGGTTAACAAAGTACATACCAGCGCGAGCTGCTTCTTCTTTAACAGAATCTTGAGCTTGTTTTTTCGTACCTACGAATAAAACAGTACCGCCGTCTGCAGCTAATTCTTTAACGAATTTGTACGCTTCTTCTACTTTCTTAACTGTTTTTTGAAGATCGATAATGTAGATGCCGTTACGCTCAGTGAAGATATATTTCTTCATCTTTGGGTTCCAACGGCGAGTTTGGTGACCGAAATGTACACCAGCTTCTAGTAATTGTTTCATTGAAATTACTGACATGTGTTTTTCCTCCTAATGGTTTTAAGTCTCCTCCGCTCATTTCATCTTCAGCCGAAACTACAAAAAGTAGCACCATCAACCGAATCAACAAGCGTGTGTAATAACACCAAAAACAAATATAGCACACTCCTTTTTCACAAGCAAGCGTTTCATTAAGTTTATTGATGAAATTTCAATAATAATTCAATTTCAGTTTTCCCTCTGTGTAAATGTTTTGCAATTTCTTCGATTGTTAAACCTTTTCTTTTTAAATAAACGGAAAATTCTTTTATCTCTTCACTTGACAAATCTTGAATTTGGTCTGTAGTTAATTCGTCAAAATATGTGTGTATATGCTTCTGATTTTCTTCTATAGAAAGAAGTTCATGTAGCGACTGGGAAGGCTCACTTTTTAGATCCACCCTTTGAACAGGCACGTCTTCTTCATCTACCAAAGGTGATTTTACGCTGCTTTTTTCCACTTCCGAAGAAAGCGAAGTGGAACGCTCTCGAAGCTGCCTTAAAAACTGCTCGTTTTGTTCCTGAAATTCAGCTAGATATGAACTCATCGCAGCTTCCATTTTATTTATATTTTGCTGGTGCAAGCGTTCAATCCTTTTCACTTTGGTCACTTGCATATATAAAAGAATAATGCAAAACAGTGATAGACCATGAATTAAAAAACTAACTGCGAGTAAAAACCCCATCTTTTTACCTCTTTGTTAAATTATTTTGCTTAAGCTCGTACGCATTTTAAACAGCGCTTTCGAATGAATTTGAGAAATACGTGAAGTAGATAGCCCTAACAGCTGTGCGATTTCTGTGAAAGTCAACTCTTCTTTATAGAATAATGAAACAACGAGCTGCTCTTTTTCATTTAGCTGCTCGATAACTTCAGCAAGGTCTTGATATCGTTCGTCGTTAATTAGCTCCTCTTCAGGAGAGAGCGTTTTTTCATCTTTAATCGTATATTTTTGCTCTCCATCTTCATACTCTTTCGGCTGTTCTTCCATTGACAACACGTTAGCTAAGAAGCCTTCGTTCATCGTATGAACGACATCTGCTTCTGTCATGCCTACTTCTTTTGCAACCTCACTTGGTGCAACTCTGCGCAAGTATCTTTGTTCAAGTGCTTCTGTTGCTTGCTCAATCCTTTTCGTCTTTTCCCTTGCGCTTCTTGATAACCAATCTTCTTTACGAAGCCCGTCTATTATCGCCCCTCGAATTCGAAAAGACGCATATGTATCAAACTTTAAGTCTCTACCGTAATCAAACTTTTCCAAAGCATCGTAAAGGCCGATTAACCCTAAACTACGAAGCTCTTCTTTATGAATATTCTTTGGCAGCCCCACGCTAATCCGCTGAACGTGATAGTTAACAAGCGGCATGTACTTTTTAACAAGCATGTTTCCTGCATGTGAGTCTCTCGTCTCTATCCATTCCTGCCAAATTTTATGTTCTTCAACTTCTTGTATACTTTTCAAGGGTCTTTCAACTCCTTTTTATAGCGCTATTAAACGGTCAGAGCGCGCTTTATATCGTTTTTATCCCTTCGTTAATCGTACGAACCTTTAAAAGAGCCGTTTGAGGATCAAATTCAATTGTGCGTCCGTTGTGTCCTCCTGTAGCTTTTGCTGCAATTTCTACATTGTTTCTATGCAGCTCTCTCTCTACTGCTTGAACATTTCGAAGGCCAATTCGCATGACATCATTTCTTGGTTCAAATTGAAACATCTGCGCGCCTCCTGCTATTTTTGCTTTTAACAATTTTCTATGTGCGCCTTGTTTAATCAACATATTTATCAAATCAAAAATGGCTGTATCTGCATATTTAGCTCTATTAAAAGGACATTTAGCCCCGCTTGAATCCGGAAGCATCACATGAGCGAGCCCAGCTACTGAGTGAATAGAGTCATAAACGACAACTCCTACACATGATCCTAATCCCGCTGTTCGAAGCACTGCGGGTGCATGTGTAACATTCATCTCGGCAATTCCTACCTTAATCACTTGTTTATCATCTCTCATGATTCTTCAACTCCTAGAACCTTCAGCGTGATATCCATTATTCGTTTGGCTCACTGGAGGTGGTCTTCTAAAGAGAGCACTTTAGGTAAATTTAGAAGAACAATTAAACGGCTATCTACTTTAACGACTCCGTTTAAGTATTCTACAGCTGTTCCTTCAACTGTTTCAGGCACTGAAGCAATCGTTTTTTCATCAATATCCACTACATCATTTGCTGCATCGACAATCAAACCTGCTTCTACATCATTAAGACGAACCATAATAATACGTGTCAGCTCATGGTTAAGCTGTTCTTGCAAGTTAAAACGAGTGCGCAAATCAATAATCGGTGTAATAACACCGCGAAGATTAATAACACCTTTTACATATTTTTTTACTCCAGGAACACGTGTTATGTGCTGAATCTTTTCAATCGACTGCACTTCTTCTACTGAGATTCCGTACTCCTCGTCTCCCAATTGAAACACAATAATTTTCATGCCTTTCTCCCTTTCTTTTTACAGCATTTGTTATTTAATCAAAGCGTTGCAATCAATGATAAGTGCTACTTGTCCATCACCTAAAATCGTGGCTCCTGAAATAGCAAACACATCCGGCAGATAATGACCTAAAGATTTTAAAACAATTTCCTGCTGACCGATAAAAGAATCAACAATTAGCCCGGCGGTCTTTTCTCCTTTTTTCACGATGACTACTGAATAATGATCGCCTTGTACTGAGTTAGGCACAGTGAATAGTTCTTTTAAATCAATAAGAGGAATAATGGCTCCTCGAAAATCAATAACCTTTTGACCGTGTACATGCATGACCTCTTTCGACTGAACAATAGCTGTTTCAATAATCGAAGAAAGCGGCAAGGCATAGCGCTCTTCACTCATTTGCACGAGTAAAGCAGAAATGATAGACAGAGTGAGCGGCAGTTGAATAGAAAAACGCGAACCGTATCCTTCTTTAGAATCGATCGTTACAGAACCCCCTAGCGATTCAATCGTGTTTTTCACGACATCTAAACCTACTCCTCGTCCGGAAACATCTGAAATTTGCTCAGCCGTCGAAAAGCCCGAAGCAAAAATGAGCTCGTACACTTGTTTATCCGTCAGCGTTTCAGCTGTTTTCCCATCAATAATTTCTCGATCTAACGCTTTTTGCAGTACCTTTTCACGATTGATGCCCGCCCCGTCATCTTCTAAATCAATAAAGACATGATTTCCGCTATGATAAGCTTTAAGGCGAATCGTTCCCTTTTCATTCTTTCCGTTCTCTAAGCGTGCTTGAGGCATTTCAATTCCGTGGTCAACGGCATTTCTTAATAAGTGAACAAGCGGATCTCCAATTTCATCAATGACGGTCCGGTCCAGCTCTGTATCAGCTCCGACAATTTGAAGTTCAATTTGTTTCCCTAAATCTTTTGAAAGCTGTCTCACCATACGGGGAAAACGATTAAAAACGGTTTCTACAGGCACCATACGCATATTTAAAATAATCGTTTGCAAATCTCCAGAAATACGAGACATCCGCTCTACCGTTTCGTCTAATTCGCTATTATTCAATTCTTTTGATATTTGTTCTAACCTGCCTCTATCAATAACTAGTTCTTCAAACAAGTTCATGAGACTGTCCAAACGGTCAATATTAACTCGAATCGTCTTGTTATTTGAGGGCTGTCTTTTCTCTTCAACAGGCGATTTAGAAGGTGCTGACACAGTAACTTCCTGTATGGCTGCTGCTACTTCTGGTGAAACAAGCTCCTCCATTTTTGTCTCCTTTTTTACGGGGACCGCAGCAATTTTCACACTTTCTACTTCAGAAACTTCCATAATGCTCGCCTGCAGCTTTTCTTGCGATTCGTTTGTTACTAATATAACGATAAAAGATGATTCAAATTTTTCTTGTTCGATATCTTGAACAGTTGGCGCTGACTTAATGACGTCTCCCGCTTGCTCTAACACATCAAATACCATATAAGCGCGTGCAGCTTTTAATAAGCAGGTGAGTTCAAGCTGTACGGTTATTTCAAACGCGTTAAACCCTTGGTCTGCTGTTTGGCTGAGCAGCGTTTGTACTAATTCATCGTACTCAATGGAAGAAGCTGCATGCTGTGCTACGGGTTCCTCTGCTACAATACGCTGCAGCTTTTGAACAAGCAATTTGACATCAAGCTGACCATCGCCGCCTTCAGAAATAGATTGAACCATTATTTCTAGCGCATCGACTGATTCAAACAAAACATCAAGAACTTCCGTATGAACGTCGAGTTGGTGATTTCGAACAGCATCTAACACGTTTTCCATTTTGTGAGTTAATTGTGCTAAATCATCAAATCCCATTGTTGCAGACATACCTTTTAACGTATGAGCAGACCGAAAAATTTCGTTTACATAGCCAAGATCATCGGTATTTTTTTCAAAACGCATTAGCTGGTCATTAACGTTTTGAAGATGTTCCCTGCTTTCTTCAATAAACACTTCTAGATATTGATTCATATCCATCGTAACTTCCCCTCCTATTTCTGTGCGTAGCGAGAAATAAAGCTTCCAACGTTTCTCAGCGGTTCAATATAATCAACAAGTTTTGTAGAAACGGCTGATTTGGGCATCCCATAAATGACAGCAGTTTCCTCAGATTCAGCTAGTACAAGCACATCTTTATTTTTCTTTAACTCAATCACGCCTTCCGTTCCATCCGCCCCCATTCCCGTCAACACAATGGCAAGCGCTTGATAACCTGAAATTTTACTAATCGACTGAAACAAACGATCCACTGAGGGGCGATGTCCCTTTACAGGTGAAGAAGTATCTAAACAAATGCTGAGCTGTCCTTTTTTCTCTACAACCGTCATATGAAAACCTCCAGGCGCAATATACGCACATCCTGAGCGAACGATTTCATTGTCTTTTGCTTCTTTCACTTCAATATCAGACAGCTGATTTAATCTAGCTGCTAATGATTTTGTAAAATTTGGCGGCATATGCTGCACAATAAAAATAGGTGCGTTTATGTCTTTTGAAACAGTTGATAATACTTCTTGCAGCGCACGCGGTCCTCCAGTAGAAGTGCCAATACAAATCATTTTGTTCACTTTCGTCCCCATCGGGAGGTTATATACACTGCTGTTTTGCGCGTGCTGATGACTGCTTGAAGATATGTTGGCTTTACTAGCAAGCAATAGTTTAGAAATAAGCTCATCTTTCACTTTATGTAAGTCCAGCGAAATAGCTCCCGAAGGTTTAGCAACAAAATCAACTGCGCCGTACTGCATAGCGGTCAGCGTATTTTCAGCACCTTCTATTGTTGTACTCGATAACATGACAACAGGAAGGGGCTTCACGCGCATGAGCTGTTTTAACATATCTAAGCCATTCATTTTGGGCATTTCAATATCAAGTGTCACAATGTCTGGCGACAGCTCGAGCGCTTTTTTCAACCCTTCTTCACCATTACGTGCGGTACCCACAACGTGAAAACGACTGTCACATGCTAAAAAATCGCCGATTAGCTTTCGCATAAATGCAGAATCATCTACAATAAGCACCTTTATTTCATTCACTCTAATTTCCTACCTTTCAAGAAAAAATCGTTTAAGGCGCCGAATAAACATTCCTTGTGTGTTAGTGGCTGTCCTATCGTCTTGTGGAACAAGAATATTTACCATATCCACCAGTGATGTACTAGCTTTAGATTTTGGGTCTTGAAGCAAAAAAGGGATTTGACGATTAACTGCCTTTTGGACAGCTTGATCATCTGGGACAATACCTAATAGAGAAATAGATACGTTCAAAAACTGCTGAACAGCTCGATTAAATCGTTCATACGTCTGATTTCCTTCTTTTTCGGAAAGCGTTTTATTAATAATAAGACGAACCGGTGCTGATACAGAATAGGAAGCTGCTAGCTTAATAGCAGCGTAAGCATCTGTTATAGATGTAGGTTCTGGTGTTGTGACCACGATCATTTCATCTACAGCTTTTAAAAACTTAAGCACACTCTCTGACATGCCCGCTCCCATATCAAAAATCATATAATCATATTGATTTGTTAACGAATTCAATTCTTGTATTAAATGAGCAAGGTCTGATGGAGACCATTCAAATACAGAGGGAATTCCTGTTCCACCAGCCACATAAGCTAAATCTTGAGGACCTTTTTTAATAATTTGCTGGATGGAAAGCTTTTTTTCTAGCAAATCAACCATCGTATATGAAGCAGTTTGCCCAATCAAAATATCAATATTTCCCATCCCTATATCCATGTCAAAAAGAAGAACTCTTTGCTTTTGCTTCGTTAGCGCAAGAGATAAGTTTAATGATAGGTTCGACTTTCCAACTCCTCCTTTTCCGCTTAAGACGGCTAGTGTTTTACAATTCCTTAAAGAGTTTTGATGCTTCTTTAACACTTTTTCTCTTAAAACTGCTGCTTGATCATTCATCTTTCCAATCTCCAAACACATCGTCAATAAACTCTTTTATTTTAAATGCCGAAACATCTTCTGGTACATCCTGCCCGTTTGTTGTAAAAGCAGCTCGCTTGCCGTAATGATATAACATATTTAAAAGCGAGCCTTTGTGGGTTGTTTCATCTTGCTTCGTAAAAATCAAGTGATCAACAGGCAGACTAGCAAAACGTTCATATACAGCTTTCATATCTGATACTTTTGACGTTAGTGCTAAAACAAGAAACGTTTGCAAATCTTCTTGAAACGTAATAATTTTCTTTAAATCATTTACATATTGCTGTTCCAAAAAGTTACGGCCTGCTGTGTCAATAAAAATCACATCGTATGCTTCCGTTTCTAGCAAAGCTTTTTTAAAATCTGCTCCGTTATAACAAATCGTTAAAGGAGCATTCAAGATCGAAGCGTACGTCTTGAGCTGCTCAATCGCTGAAATTCTATACGTGTCAGTTGTAATAAATGCTATTTTTTGATTGTGTTCCAGGACACACTTTGCGGCCAATTTAGCAAGAGTTGTTGTTTTACCGACACCTGTTGGTCCTACTACACTTACATATTTTTTGAAAGGGCCGCTCCATTCACTTGCTTTAAACTGATTGACAAACCAGCTCTTCGTCCACTCCATAAGTTGGTTTGAGTGAGGGCGATGTAAGTAGTAGTACTCTAGCATAGGAGCCTCTATGCTTTTTAAAATAGCTTCGTCTATTTCTTGCAAACGCAAATAGGCAAGCACATCCTCCACTGCTTTTGGATATGAACCTGAAGAAACCTTTGGCATTTGATTCATTTGTGAGAGAAGAGTATTTAACTCACTGAGCTGCTGCTTCATAAAAGATTGATTATCTTCCATACTGGGTTCTGGCGGCGATGAGTTCTTCTTTACGCTCAGCCTTTCTACAGAATCGACAGCTGCCAATACTTCTATTTTTGCCTTAGTAAATAAGCCAAGAAACCCTCCTGTTCGAATTTGTTTTGAATGTAAAATAACCGCTTCCTCACCTAAATCTGAACGAATGGCTTTCATAGCTTGCGGCATAGATGCTACTACGTATTTTTTTACTTTCATCAGATATCCACCACTCCAACACTTTGAACTTCAACATTTGCTTCTAGCTCGTTATATGATAAAACCGCCATATGAGGAAAATACCGCTCAGTGATTTGACGCACGTACATCCTCACCGCAGGAGAACATAACACAATTGGAGACTGTTCTTGAAAAGAAAGTGTTTCTGTTTGCTTGGCTATACTTTCTACGATAGCTTGTGAAACGCTAGGGTCTAGTGATAAATAATTCCCATGCTCCGTTTGTTGAACAGCTTCAGCCATCGTTTTTTCAACTTTTCCTGAAAGGGTAAGAACTCGAAGCAGACCTTCTTGGACCGTGTATTGACTGGTAATTTGTCTTGCGAGTCCTTGCCGGACATATTCAGTTAACAAATCGGTGTCTGACGTCATTTTGCCGTAGTCGGCCAGCACCTCAAAAATAATGGGTAAATTTCGAATTGAGACGCTTTCTTTTAAAAGCTTTGCCAGTACCCTTTGAATGTCTCCAACAGAAAGCGGATTAGGCGTTACTTCCTCAATTAATATAGGATACGTTTCTTTTGTGTGATCGATTAGTTGCTTTGTCTCCTGCCTTCCAATCAGCTCATGCGCATACGATTTTATAACTTCTGTTATGTGCGTAGACACAACCGACGGTGGGTCAACAACGGTATACCCGAACATCTCAGCCTGCTCCTTCACCGACTCACTAATCCATTTTGCAGGCATTTTAAAAGCTGGCTCTAACGTATCAATTCCTTCAATCAAATCATCATCCATTCCCGGACTGATTGCTAAGTAGTGATCGAGCAGCAGCTCCCCTTTTGCCACTTCATTGCCCTTTATTTTAAGACAGTATTCGTTGGGCTGAAGCTGAATGTTGTCTCTGATGCGAACAACCGGAATGACCAATCCTAGCTCAAGTGCCAGCTGTCGCCTAATCATCACAATTCGATCAAGCAGATCGCCTCCTTGATTCGTATCAGCAAGCGGAATTAATGCATACCCAAATTCAAATTCAATTGGATCAACGCTTAATAGATTGACAACACTCTCCGGACTTTTCATTTCATTGTCTTCAAGCTCTTCTTCAGTAGGCGCCATTTCTTCACGAACCGCCTGATGCTTAGCCCGAGACAAATAATAGCCTCCCACTCCTAACAAAATAGCAATAGGCATTGTAATAACATCATTAATTGGCGTAATTAAACCAAGAGCCGCAATCGTTCCTCCAGTGACATAAAGCATAACGGGAAAAGCAAACAGCTGCTGGGTAATATCTTCGCTCAAATTGCCTGTTGAAGCAGCTCTAGTGACGATAATACCTGTCGCTGTTGAAATCATAAGAGCTGGAATTTGACTCACTAACCCATCGCCTACTGTTAACAAAGTAAAGGTTTGGGATGCTTCAGTGATGGACATTCCCATTTGCAGCATGCCGATAATAATTCCAAACAAGATATTAATAAGGGTAATGACAATCCCTGCAATGGCATCACCTTTGACGAATTTACTAGCTCCATCCATTGCTCCGTAAAAATCTGCTTCGCGCTGAATTTTTTCACGGCGGTCAATTGCTTGCTTTTCTGAAATCATACCTGCATTTAAATCTGCATCAATACTCATTTGTTTACCCGGCATCGCATCTAAAGTAAAGCGTGCGGCTACTTCAGAAACACGCTCCGCTCCTTTTGTAATAACGAGAAACTGAATGATAATTAAAATAATGAAGACAACAAAGCCCACTAACGGATTGCCTCCAATAACGAAGTGGCCAAATGTTTCCACCACTCCGCCTGCTTCTCCTGTTCCTAAGATTGAACGTGTTGTCGATACATTCAAACCTAATCGAAACAGCGTAAGAACCAGCAGCAAAGACGGAAATACCGATAGCTCTAAAGGTTCTTTCATATTCATGGAAACGAGCAGTACAAGCAGCGCAAGAGAAATGTTAATCATGATTAAAATACTTAATAACCATGAAGGCAACGGAATAACAAGCATGACGATAATGAGTACAACACCTATAACAACTGGCAGTTCTCTTGCAGACATTAATTTTTCTCTCCTTACAATAGCGTAACGTTACATTTTATTTTGAATGCGGTATACGTAAGCTAATATTTCAGCCACCGCTTTAAAAAATTCTTCGGGTACTGCATCTCCTACTTTGGTTTGGTCAAAAAGTGCTCTTGCCAGCGGGCGGTTCTCTACCATGATGATTTCATGGCTTTTGGCAATCCCTTTAATCTTTTGAGCAATAAAATCCACGCCGCTGGCTACAACATAGGGAGCATCCATTTTTTCTTCATCATATTTTAAAGCAATGGCATAATGAGTGGGGTTTGTAATGATGACATCTGCTTTTGGAACTTCTTGCATCATGCGAGACATTGCCATTTCCCGCTGCTTTTGCTTTATTTTTGATTTGATTAGAGGATCCCCTTCAATGTTTTTATGCTCATCTTTGATATCTTGCTTTGACATTCGAATATTTTTCTCGAAATCAAACTTTTGGTACAAATAATCAAGCAGCGATAAAAATAAAAGCATAAGCGAGGCTGCAAGTCCCATTTGAAAAACAAGCTTAGACAGAACAACCAGCGAGTCCCCTATACTTTTTTGAGATAAATTTAATACATCTTCTATGTGAATCCATAAGATAAAAAACGTAACGGCTCCGATACACATAATTTTCAGCGTTGACTTGATTAGTTCTACCAGCGCTCTCATGGCAAAAATCCGTTTGGCTCCGCTAATAGGGTTAATCTTTTCTAACTTAGGCTGAAGAGCCTCCGTGGAAAAAAGAATGCCAACCTGCATATAATTCGCTCCGAGCGCAGCAATAAAAGCTGCGAGCATAACAGGACCTGCTGCAAGGGCTATTGAAGGAAGAAGGTGCTTAAACATTGCAAATACGCGCTCTGCCGTCACTTCCTCAAGCATATACGTTTGAAAAGCTTCTCTTAACAACTTCATCATTTGCTGTAAAAACTGTTTAGCTCCAAACAAAAAATAAAGAAAAACCATTAAAAGGATGAGCGCAGTTGTAACGTCTTGACTTTTAACTACCTGTCCTTTTTTTCTAGAGTCTTGCTTTTTTTTAGGTGTAGCTTTTTCCGTTTTTTCTCCCGCGAAAAATTGCAAATCAACTTTTACTAAAAACAAAGCTACACCCCTCCTAATATGCGAATCATCGCGTGCATCGCTTCTATCATTTGTTCAAATATGATTTGCATCATATAAAACATGCTCCCCATCACGACAATCAGCAAAATAAAGGCAACAATAATTTTTACTGGAAATCCCACTACAAAAATATTTAACTGCGGAACGGTTCTTGCGACAATTCCAAGCGCGATATCTACTAAAAATAATGAACCTACCAAAGGTAAAGACATTTGAACAGCTACTAAAAACATCGATGAAAAAACAGTTATGATGTGTGTAGCAAATGCTTGGCTTCCCACAGGGAAGGCTGTTTTGTCTAACGGAATAATTAAATAACTATTATAGATGCCGTCTATTAATAAATGATGTCCATTGGTCGATAATAAAAATAGGAGAGCAAATACATATAAATATTGACCCAGTATCGGACTTTGCGCCCCTGTCTGCGGATCTATTACGTTGGCAATCGCAAACCCAATTTGAAAATCGATGAGACCTCCGGCAATTTGAATAGCCATAATAAATACATACGCAGTCAAACCAATAAACAACCCAACAGCACATTCTTTTACTACTAAAAGTACAAACTGTGCATCTAACGAAACGACGGGTAAATCAATCGTTGTCGCAATAATGACGGATAGCGAGGCAGACAAACCTACCTTATGAACTGCGGGAATTGTTTTGTATGAAAATAGCGGAACCGTGATAAAAAAAGACGTTACCCGCACTAGCACTAGTAAAAACGCGGGATAGGATAAGATCAACTGACTCATAGCTATCCTACGTACCGATACAGATTTGAAAAAATTTCATATGTAAATGAAATCATTTTTGATAACATCCACGGACCAAAAAATACAATCCCTACTAAGACCGCTACAATCTTAGGAACAAAAGCAAGAGTTTGCTCTTGAATTTGGGTAGTTGCTTGAAAAATACTAATAATGAGCCCAACTACAAGGGCCAGCAGCAATAAAGGGCCAGATACAATTAAGATCGTATACACGCCTTTTTCTGCTAACGAAATGACAAATTCTCCATTCATTGTCTATCACCTATTGAAAACTTATTAATAATGATTTAACAACTAAATTCCAGCCGTCAACCAGTACAAACAGTAAAATTTTAAACGGAAGGGAAATCATAACGGGAGGAAGCATCATCATTCCCATAGACATCAGCACGCTTGCTATAATCATATCGATAATGAGAAAAGGAATAAAAATCATAAATCCAATTTGAAATGCTGTCTTTAGCTCACTGATCGCATAGGCTGGGACGAGCGCTGTTAAGGGAATATCCTGAACAGAGGATGGTCTATCTATATCCGCATATTCTAAAAAAAGAGCTAAATCTTTTTGTCTTGTATGAGCACTCATAAATTCTTTCATCGGTTCAGCTGCTTTTTCATAGGCTTGATTCAGCGTGATTTTTTCTTTTAAAAGCGGCTGAAGCGCCTGTTCATTCACCTGAGAAAAAGTGGGTGCCATAATAAAAAACGTTAAAAACAGCGATAAACCAACTAATATTTGATTAGGAGGCATTTGCTGTGTCCCGAGCGATGTACGTACAAATGACAGCACAATGACAATGCGTGTAAAGCAGGTCATCATAATTAAAATTCCAGGAGCAACCGAAAACACCGTCAGCAGCAACAAGAGCTGAACAGACGTGGAAATATTTGTAGGACTGCTCGAGTTAAAGAGGTTCATCACTTCATTCATCGTTCTTTTTGTTCCTTTCTAACTCTTTCAGTACGTTTTGCCTTTTTATTTTCATTTCATTCATCTCTCGCTGAAAAATCTGCTGAAAGGAATGACTAGATTTCTCTTCTTTTTTAGAAGTCAATTTTTCTAAAAACGACGGTAATACCACTTTATATTCGCCCTCGTTTTTCTGCTGTTCTTCATACTGCGTGAGCAGCTGCTGTTTCTCTTGCCCTGTAATTTCTGAAAGAAGCTGCACATTGTCACCGACTCCAATAACAAAAAGCTGATTTCCAACTTTGACTACTTGTACAGACTTGCTGCTTCCAACATTTGTACCACCCAAGTTTTGTACTACTTTATTTTTTTGCAGCAGCCTTCCTTTTTTATTGACAAATTTTAAGAGCACAAAAAGCAGCCCAATTACAAGTAAAAACGCGAATATCATCTTCACGATATCTCCAGCTGAAAGCGTAGGTGTCCCCTGGAGTTCAGTTTTTTCTTTTGAATCAGTACTCCCACTCTCTGAACACTTCTCCGTTTTTTCCAAACATTCTTTTACCGATGCAGATCCACTTTCTGCATAGACGATTTGATTTGATCCTGCTAATACGCTTATTAACAGCGCAGCAATTACGAACTTTCGCAGCATTGTCTGCCACCTCTTACTTCAACATAGTGTAAGATTAGCGGGAAAGCCCCGCCAATCTGTTGTTTATCCAATTGCTTTTGAAATTGCCTCTAATACACGATCTGCTTGAAAAGGCTTAACGATAAAATCTTTTGCCCCTGCTTGAATGGCATCAATCACCATTGCCTGCTGGCCCATAGCTGAACACATAATCACCTTAGCATCACTTTTTATGGTTTTAATTTCTTTTAAGGCCGTAATTCCATCCATTTCAGGCATTGTAATATCCATTGTGACAAGATCTGGTGCATGCTCTTTAAATAACTCCACAGCCTGCTGGCCATCTGCCGCTTCTGCTACTACTTCATATCCATTTTTCGTTAAAATATCTTTGATCATCATGCGCATGAATGCAGCATCATCTACAATTAAAATTCGGTTTCCCATCTCTACTCCTCCTAAAAATCATTACTTTAGTTTGTTAATACGGTCTTTTTGACTAATAATATCGGTTACGCGAACGCCAAAATTCTCGTCAATGACGACCACTTCACCTTTTGCTATTAATTTGCTATTAATCAAGATATCTACTGGTTCGCCTGCTAGTTTATCAAGTTCAATGATTGCACCAGAAGATAATGCTAAAATCTCTTGAACCGTTCGCTTAGTCCTTCCAAGCTCCACGGTAACTTGAAGCGGTATATCAAGCAGCATGTCTAAATTTCGTGAATCCCCTTGAGGAGAAGACACGTGCTCGAACTCTGCAAACGATGCGGGCTGAACATCAACTGATACATGACCAGGTTCTGCCTGCTGCGTTTCTTCATGCTGTATGTATTCAGCTGCCGGCGGTTCTGTTTGCTTTTCATTAAGATCTGATTCTTTTTCAATAGAAGCTGCCGTATCTTCTGCGCTTGGAACTAAGAGCTCTTCCACCAAGCTTTTGGCAAAAGATATCGATAAAAGCTGCATAATATTCGAATCGATTAATGTGCCTACCTTCAAATTAAAAGAGACCTTTACAAAGACGTCATCTTGGGGAATCAGCTCTGTGCCTTCCCCTTTTTGAATATTTAAAATATCTAAGCTCGGCGGAGAGATATCAATTTTCTTTTGAAATACCGTAGACATAGACGTCGCTGCAGAACCCATCATTTGATTCATCGCTTCCTGCACTGCACTCAGCTTAATTTCATCCATGATTTCCGTCGGATTCTCTCCCGTTCCACCAAGCATCAAATCTGAAATAACAGCTGCATCTTCATGTTTAATAACTAACAAATTCGTACCAGAAAAGCCTTCTGTATACTGAACTTGCACAGCGACATGAGGATTTGGAAATTCATCCGTCAGCTCTTCTTTATATACGAGCGATACAAACGGTGTGGTAATATCGACTTTTTGATTCAATAAAGCCGATAGCGCTGTTGCTGAACTACCAAACGAAATATTTCCAATTTCGCCAAGCGCATCTTTTTCCATTTCCGTAAAGTAATCGTCTACTTGACTTGACTTATTCGGCTCTGAGAACTCGTCAAGTGAAGAAGTTCCTTTTAACAACGCATCAATTTCATCTTGCGAAAGCATGTCATCGTTCATTCCTTTAGTTCCTCCTCTTAACATCATCTAGAATTTGCACAGCAACTTTCCGACTGACTTTTCCAGGCTGTGCAATAAATTTAGGTTGTTCTCCGACGTAAATAGTTAACGGATTATGAACGCTTGTTTGCAGTCGAATAACGTCTCCTGCATCTAATGCTAGGAAATCTTCAATTGAAATATCCGCTGTTCCTAGCTCGGCTACAACCTGCAATTCCGCATCATTGATTTGTTCCTTTAGCTGCTCAACCTCTTGTACATTAGGTTCTTTTTTCGAAGATTGCATCCAGTAATGAACGGACAGTTTGGACACGATCGGCTCAAGCGTCACGTGCGGAATACATAGATTGATCATGCCCGTTTCATCTCCAATTTGTACGTTTAATGAAATGACGATGACAATTTCATTTGGTGAAATCACCTGCAAAAACTGAGGATTCACTTCAAACTCTGATGTTTCAGGCTCAATTTCCGCAATAGAACTCCAAGCTTCTCTCATACTATCTAACGTTTTCTCTAACAAGTTTCGAACCAAGCTCGTTTCAATTTCCGTTAAGTTACTAATTTTCCCACCGCTCTCGCCTTGTCCTCCGAGCAAGCGGTCAAGCATCGCATAGGCAATGTTTGGATTGACTTCCATAATGATATGCCCTTCTAAAGGAGGGACGGCTATCACATTTAAGATGGTTACTTTCGGAACAGAACGAATGAACTCCTCATACGGAATTTGATCCACTGATACAACGGACACTTGTACAACGTTACGAAGCTGCGCCGAAAAGACGTTGATGAGCATGCGCGCATAATTTTCATGAATTCGCGTCAAACTGCGAATCTGATCTTTTGAAAAACGCAGGGCGCGTTTAAAATCATATGTACGAATACGCTGTTTTTTATTTTCCTTTTTTAGCTCATCCGCATCCATCTCTCCGGTTGATAACGCGGATAATAGGGCATCAATTTCATTTTGTGATAATACATCCCCTGCCACTAGCTTCCCTCCCTTTTTCTTTACTGCAACACTTTAGACGTTGTATAAATTTTAACAACATGTCCGTTTTCCATTAATTGATCAATTTGTTTTGCAATATCTGTTTCTAACGTGCTGAGTCCTTGCATTCCTTCAAAATCTTGGGCGCTCATATCTGAGAGCCTTTTGATAATAATGTCTCTTACTTGAAAATCTCTTTTTTGAAGCTCTGCCGCTGCTTTTTTACTATCCATTTGAATTTTAAATGAAATGCTGATGTAGTTATTGCTTTTTAAATTTGTTTTAATATCCGTTACATCTACAGAAGCTTTAATCACATCGTCGATAGATGGACCTTTTTCAGTACTTGCCTGCCCTGTATACTTTAGCGTCACGATAACAGCAATGCTTCCTATTAAAGTAAGAGAAAGCATGATAATAATCATCTTACTAATTAGCTTATTTTTAAACACACTTTATTCCTCCGTCGTTTGCTGCAGCCCTAATACGTTAATTCGCTGATAATAGGTCGTCACTTTCTCATTCACTTCTTCAACTGAATCCTTTACCACTAGCTTTTTGTTATTCGTTAGCGTAATGGTCGTATCGGGAAATGCCTCAACCTGCTCGATGTAGAGAGCATTTAACGTAAACGTTTTGCCGTTTAGCCTTGTTAAAGTGATCATAATCAATCGGAGTAATACTTACTCCTTCCTCCCGCCTATCGTTTCAGATTCACTAGCTCTTGCAGTATTTCATCGGATGTTGTAATAATTCTTGTGTTCGCTTGAAATCCGCGCTGTGCAACAATCATGTCCGTGAATTCCTCTGATAAATCAACGTTGGACATTTCAAGGGCGCTTGATACCAGAGTTCCTGTACCGCTAGCTCCTGGGTTTCCTACTAAAGGATTTCCTGAGTTTACGCTTTTAGCAAATAGATTTCCTCCTGCTTTTTCGAGGCCTTCGTTATTTGCAAATTTAGCAAGTTCAATTGTTGGTGTATTTGGAGTTATATTTCCATTAGCATCTATGATATTAACCTTTCCATCTGCTCCTATACTGTAGCTCTTACTTGTTGAAGGAATGTTAATATTTCCTCCTCCAGTTTTTTGTACGTACAGTCCATCACCCGTCACCAAATTACCGCTGCTATCTAAATAAAAATTCCCAGCTCTTGTGTAGTAGTCCGATTTCCCATCATTTACAACAAAATAGCCGTCTCCAGAAATAGCTAAATCAAGCGGACGCCCCGTTGACTGAATGCTTCCTGCCGTTTGAACTGTATCAATCGTGCCAATCTTTGAACCTAACCCGACTTGTTTAGCATTAACACCTCCACGGTTAGCTCCCGGTGCCGTTGCCCCTGCTACCTGCTGACTCACTAAATCTTGAAACGTTGTACGTCCTTTTTTATAGCCGTATGTATTAACGTTGGCAATGTTATTTCCTAGGACATCTAATTTGGTTTGAAAATTTTTCATGCCGCTGATTCCTGAATACATCGAACGTAACATAAAATCACTCCTTAAATTTGGTTGGTTAACTGCTTACTTCTAAGATCTCGTTTAGCGAAAGTACCGTATGATTTTCATCATTGATCCTAAACGATACCTCATTGTTTTTGACAGATGCTGTCGAAATGACTCCTTGCTTTTTATTTCCTTCTTCATCTAACCATGCAGCGGTTTTACCAATTAATTCGCTTCCTTTTAAAATAGGAGAAGCCTGAGACTGCGTTAAAAACGTATTGAGCGATGTGCTCATATTTGTCATTTGTTCAAGAGATGAAAACTGAGCCATTTGAGCAATAAAGTCTTTGTCTTGCATTGGATTCATTGGATCTTGATTTTGAAGCTGAGCAATCAAAAGCTTTAAAAAGTCATCTTTGCCAAGCGAGCTGTTTCCCGTTTGCTTCACTTGTGTCTCCCTATTGCTTAAATACAAGTCAGACGTAATTTCATTTGTCATTGTTATCACCTATACGTTGTAGTTAATGAGCGCTGCTTCAAAAGAAGATAGAAAGGAAGCCGATTCTTCCAATTGTTGTGAATCTTGATCTTCTTCTTCTTTTTTAAACGCTTCTTTTTCCTGTCTTTCTTTTTGCTGATCATTTTCATTGTTATACGACATCGCTTGTTCTGACAGTAGCACATCGATTTTATCAATTGATACATGCTGAGACGCGAGACCGTGCCGCAAAGTTGAAAGGTTGGAGTCCAATAACTCTTTTGTTTTTGCTGACGATACGACAATTCGTGCAACCGTTTCACTGTCTTTCTGAAGCATTTCAATTGAAATCGCACCTAGCTGTTTTGGAAATAACTTAATGAAAAGCTTGGATGTTCCCTCTTCAGTACTGAACGAAGCTTTACTCCATATTTTTTCAAGCTCGTTTACCAAATTGCTAGACTGTTGATAGTCAGATTTTGCTTGCCCTAGATAAATAGAGAACTGCTGAAGCTTAGGCATTTCTCCAGTTCCAAAGGATGATGACTGATTCTCTACTGTCGCTCCCGTTGTGTTTGTACCTGCAGAACTTTCGCTATTTTTTAAAGAGCTATTTGTATCTATACTTTCGCTGTGTAATACCACATCTTTTTTCCATGGAAGCTGATTGAAAAACGGTACTTTTTCTTCTTTACGAAAAGCGTTCGTATTTCTCACAGAACTTTCTGAAGCGGTATGAACAGCGTCCACACCGACTTGATCAACGGATACATGCTGAGATGTGAGAGCTTGTCGTAATCTGAAAAGGTTGGCGTCTAACAGCTCTTTTGTTTTCGCTGACGATACAATTACTTGCGCAGTCGTTTTATGATCTTGTTGAAGCACTTCAATTGAAATCGTCCCTAGCTGCTTTGGCAACAACTTAATAGAAAGCTTAGATGCTCTCTCTTCAATACTGATCGAAGCTTTACTCCATATCTTTTGTAGCCCGTTTACCAGATCGGTAGACTGTTGATGGTCGGATTTTACTTGCCCTAAATCAATAGAAAACTGCGGCACTTTTTCTTCATTAGCAAAAGCATTCATATCTTTTACAGAAGTTTCTGGAGCTGCTTGAACAGCAGCCACATCGACTTGATCAACGGATACATGCTGAGAAGTCAGAACTTGCCGTAAAGTCGAAAGGTTGGCGTCTAATAGCTCTTTTGTTTTTGCTGACGATACAATTACTTGCGCAGTCGTTTCATTTTCTTGCTGAAGCACTTCAATTGAAATCGTACCTAGCTGTTTTGGAAATAACGCAATGAAAAGCTTGGATCTTCCCTTTTCAGCACTGAGCGAAGCTTTACTCCATATTTTTTGCAGCTCATTTAACAGATTGTCAGACTGTTGATGATCAGATTTCACTTGCCCTAGATCAATAGAAAACTCTTGGCCCTTAGGTACTTCTTTAGATTTAAAAGATGATGGAGTATTTTCTAACCTCGCCCCGGCCGTGTTAGCAGTGAAAGAAATTTCACTATCCTTTTTTGAACTATCTCTATCCATACTTTCGTTACGTAAAACTACATCTTTTTTCCATGGAAGCTGATTCAAAAGCGGCACTTTTTCCTCTTTATGAAAAGCGGTCATATCTCTTACAGAACTTTTTGGGGCTGCTTGAACAACGGCGAAGAAATCAGCTGAGCGCTTTTCATGTAAGGTATCGGTTAATACACGTGGTTGTTTATGAATTTTCTCTATTTTTTCAGCAGCAGTTTTCTGCAAGCCTTGAAGCTGCGAATCCGAAAGCTTCACTGACTGCAGCTGCGGTTTTTGTAGTTCTTCCATCAGCTGAGCAAACTCTGTTTGAAACGCAGATGATGTATTTTTACAAATGGTCAACAAGGTAGAAATAGAAGACAAATATTGTTCTTGACTGTCTGTTTCAGATGAAGCAGGTGCCCGCTGCATGTCTGTTAGCACGTGCTGCAGCTTTAGAAGCAGCTGTTCCAAATCTGGACTACTTGGAATCCTATTAATCATTTCGGTTAGATGTTCGTATAAGACAGCCGGTTCCATTTCTTTATCTTCTGCTTCACTTAACTGAATCGCAATTAACCCAACCGCCTGCAAGAGGTTTTGATCTACCGCTGTTTCATCTGATGATTTCTCCTCGGATGCTGAAGGCTGCGTATCTAACTGCTGAAGCTGCTGAACGATTTCTTCAAAAAAACCCTGAGTCTGACTAGCAGCTGCTTTTTCATCGCAGTTTACCTTTGATGCAGCTGCTGGACGTAGTGAAATTTCCACTGTTTTCACCTCTGCTTTTATTCATCAATCTGATCTGTTAACAATGTCGTATAGCGTGCAGCTACTTTCGGATCCATTTTTTCTAAGATTGCCGTTCTTGTACTCGCTTTGAACTGCTTAAGCATCGCGACCGCTTTGTCTTCTTTTAATTCGGCAAAGATAAGTGCTGCATTTTTAGGAGACATGTTTTCATAGGTAGCAATAACATCTTTTTTTGCCAGCTGATTGTTCTTTTGTTTTTTCGCTTCATCATCGGCTTTTTCTTCCATATCGCGCATTTCAATTTTTAGTTCATCCATTTGACGATCTTTTGTAGTGATCGTTTTCTCATAAGCCGCAGCTTGCTTATCTTTCGCATTGAGCTTCTTTTGAAGGCTCTCAACCTGCTTTTGTATTTCTTCATTGCTTTCTTGAATATTTTCATTTTTTTGCGACTGTTCACTTGATACAAACGGAATGGCGTGTGTAATACCTGAAACTTTATCATTTACATTAACGCCTAAAAGCGTCAGAACAATATAAGCTGCCAAGATGAGGAACACCGCTGGAATAAAGATTAAAAATAAAAACACTTGGCTTTTACTGTAAGACTTTTCTTCTTCGTACTCTTCTCTTAACTCTTTTTGATTAGCCATGTTGTCCACCTAATTCCTATGCAGCATATACTGCTGTAGCGACAGCTCATCCATTTGCTTCGCTTCTAACTGTTTTTCCGCGGTTATATAAGAATCGTAGTCTCTCTTTTTTAACTTTTCATACTTCTTTACTTCTATGTTCTTTTCTTCTAGCTTCAGTTTTTTTAAGTTCATTTGCTGTCTTGCAAACATGACCTCTTGTTGCAGCCTCTCAATCACTCGTTCGGCACTTGTTAAAAACTGCTGAAATGACGTAATTTCTAAAATAGAAAGCCCTTGCTTCATTTTGCCCGTATGCTGTTCAATCAGCGTTTCTTTTTCTTTTAACTTTTTATAAAGCTTTTCACCCGCTGTTTCAAACTGCTGTAAGGATTGATTATATTGAGATAGCAGTTCATCTTTTTCATTTGACTTGATTGCCATTATTTTAGATAACCTAAATTCATATGCCATATTTACTCACCTTTCACAAACAGTTCACAGAGCTTTGTTACACTTGTTTCAAATGATGGATGTTCGTTCGTTTTTTGCTTTAAAAATGCATCAATGACAGGGTGATAGTGGATGGCCTCATCAATGTAAGCAGAAGATCCTCTTTTGTAGGCACCTATGTTAATTAAGTCTTCAGAATTAGCATAGGTAGCCATTAATGAACGCAGTTTTTCAGCTGCTTCTTTATGCCGTTCACTTACGATATGGTTCATCACCCGACTAACGCTTTTTAAGACATTGATGGCCGGATATTGACCTTTATTGGCCAGCTCCCGGTCTAGTACAATATGTCCGTCTATAATGCCTCGCACCGTATCCGAAATAGGTTCGTTCATATCATCACCGTCTACTAATACAGTGTAAAAAGCAGTAATAGATCCATGTTGATTAGTTCCTGTACGTTCAAGCAGCCTTGGCAAGCTAGCAAAAACAGATGGTGTATAACCTTTGGTAGTTGGAGGTTCACCTACGGCTAATCCAATTTCTCTCTGAGCCATTGCTACACGAGTAACAGAATCCATCATCATCATGACGCTCAGCCCCTCATCTCGAAAGTATTCAGCAATAGAAGTAGCTGTATATGCTGCTTTCATTCGAAGTAGAGCAGGCTGATCCGAGGTAGCAACTACTACAACGGAGCGCTTTAACCCTTCCTCTCCAAGATCTCGCTCAATAAACTCTCTAACTTCTCTTCCTCGCTCGCCTACAAGGGCAATGACATTGATATCTGCTTTTGTATTGCGTGCAATCATCCCGAGCAGCGTACTTTTTCCAACACCGCTTCCTGCAAAAATACCTATGCGCTGCCCTTGACCTACTGTTAGCAAACTATCAATCGTTCGTACCCCTACTTCAATCGGCTGTTCAATAGGCGGACGCTCTAAGGGATTAGGGGGGTCTTGATCAGTTAAAACAAACGGCAAATAATGAGAAAGTTCAGACCCGTCTAAAGGGTTCCCTAACGAATCAAGCACTTGACCTATTAACTCTTTTCCCACGCTTACCTGCAGAGGTTTTTCTGTCGTTTCCACTAGGCAGCCAGGTCCGATATATCGAACAGACGTATAAGGCATTAAAATGACGTGCTCACCGTTAAAACCAACAACTTCTGCACGAATTTTATCTCCTCGTTCACTAAGATGAATAAAGCAAACATCTCCTATTGACGTTCTAGGTCCTCTAGATTCAATCATCATTCCTACTACTCGGCTAACTTTCCCGTACCGTTTAAAAGAAGATGTGCGCGGGATTTCATGAATGAGTTGTGCGACTTTCATGTTTACTCTCCTCTAACAAACGTTCTTTTAATTTTTTCTTCATTTCTGTTAACTGACTATCAAAAGAAGCAACAAGACGGCCATAAGAGGAATCGATGACACAATCCATTTCCTGAAGATTTTCATCTGCATAAATAAATAGCCCGGTTTCTCCGTTTAATAAATCGAACAGTTCTCGTTTATGTTCACATACATATGCATATTTTTTCGGAGAAACAAAAAGCTGGATTTCTTTATGTTCTCTAACTTCTTTTAAAGACCTTGCAACAAGTGATAAAAATGATTCATCTCTTTGAAGCTGCTCATTTAAAATCGTTTCAGCGAGGGCGAAACCTAATTCAAAGATGACTTCTTCAGATTGATTTATATATTCGTAGTACTGATTCTTTGTTTCTTCAACAATGTTTCGCGACATGGCTAATACATGCTCATACTCTTGTTTTCCCTGAAGCAGCCCTTCTTCGTATCCTTCTTCATAGCCTCGCTTTTGTTCTTGTTGAAACAGCAGCACCTTCTCTTCTTCCCACTGCTTTTTCAAACGTTCAACTTCGTTTTGAGCTCGTTTGCGGTAAGCGTCTGCCTCGGCCTTTACTATTTCAGCTTCACTGTGCGCTTGTTCAATAACGTGCTGTGCATTTTCTTGCTGAAGATGTTCTTCTGCGGGCTCATCTTGTATCGGAAAACCAAATGGAATGACTTGAATGTGCTTAGCATTTTCGTCTGAAAGTTTGTTCGTATAAGTTGATTTAATGATATTAGACAATAATATCGTCTCCTCCACCTCGAGCTAGTACAATTTCACCAGCATCTTCTAAACGTCTAATTGCAGCAACGATACGTGACTGAGCTTCCTCTACATCTTTCAAACGCACAGGACCCATAAATTCCATTTCTTCTTTAAACGTTTCCACCATACGGCTAGACATATTTTTAAAAATAATAGATTTCACTTCTTCACTTGCTACTTTTAAGCTCAACAATAAATCATCATTTTCTACATCGCGTATCACACGCTGAATAGAACGGTTATCGAGCGTTACGATATCCTCAAATACAAACATTCGCTGTTTGATTTCTTCTGCTAATGCCGGATCTTGAATTTCAAGCGTATCAATAATAATTTTTTCAGTCGCTCGGTCTACTCCATTTAATACTTCAACTACCGCTTCTAAACCACCTGTTTGGGTGTAGTCTTGGGTAACAGTAGCAGAAAGCTTTCTCTCTAAAATTTGCTCCACTTCATTAATAACTTCCGGAGACGTACTTCCCATCGTTGCAATCCGTCTTGCAATATCCGCTTGCCTTTCCTGAGGCAGTGATGATAAGATTTGTCCTGCCTGCGGCGGCTCTAAGTAAGATAAAATAAGGGCAATCGTCTGAGGGTGCTCATGCTGAATAAAATTTAACAGCTGCATAGGATCAGCTTTTCTGGCAAAGTCAAACGGACGAACTTGCAAAGAAGAAGTTAATCGATTGATAATCATCATAGCCTGCTCTGGTCCAAGTGCTTTTTCTAACACCTGTTTCGCATAGCTTACTCCTCCTTTTTCAAGATAGTTTTGAGCCAGCGTTATTTGTTCAAACTCATGAAGCACAGCTTCTTTTAGAGACGGCTCTATTTTTCTCACTGAAGAAATTTCAAGCGTTAGTTGCTCAATTTCATCTTCACTAAGATGTTTATAGATAGAAGCTGATACATCCGGACCGAGAGAAATCAACAAAATTGCTGCTTTTTGCTTTCCAGTTAACTCATTTTTTTGCATAGCCTTTACCATTAGCCTTCCTCCTAATCCTCACTAATCCATGTTCGCAGCAGTTTTGCAAACTCTTCCGGGTCTTGCTTCGCTAACGTTTCAAGATTGCTTTTTGTTTGCTGTTCGGCACTTAAAACAGGGGCTTTTTGTGCCGCTTCATATGCTTCAAAAGTTTCATCATACTCTTCATCATATTCCTCTTCATCTAAGTCTTGACGCCTTTTCCTAATCAACAGCACAATAAGAACAACAATAATAAGCAGCAGTGCTCCTCCGATTATATACATCCACAATGGAATCGAACTTGCTGTGTTGTCAGCTGTTTCTTGTCCATTAAACGGCTGAACGGAAACGGTAATCTTATCGCTGACCGCGTTATCCGAGAGAGCTTTCGTATTTGCATCTTTTGAAATAGAAGTACGGACAATTGTACCTAACATTTTTTGAACGTCTGACTCAAGCGTATCGGAAACTTGTGATTTCCCTTTTGCATTGGACGGATCTATCATTACTTGAATGCCAAGATCTTGAATTTTGTATGGACTTTCGACGATTTCTTTATGAATTCGATTCACTTCATAATTAATTCGTTCTTCTTTTTTTTCGTAGTCTCCGTCTCCACTTGTTGTACTGGATGAGTAATTTGTTGTATCTTCTTCTCCTGTTCCAGCAACGCCTCCATCTTGAGCATTTTTACCAGAAAATGTTTCATTAATTTTTTCAGCGCTAACGGCAATTCCTTGCATATTATCTTTATCAACAGGCTCTACTAGCTTTTCTTCGCGATTTTCCTGTGTAAAATCAAGATCTGCTGTAACAGAGACCATTACTTTATCTTGACCGACCAGTCTTCCTAGCATTTGCTGTACTTGACGCTGAATATCTCGCTCAACTTCTTTTTTCGCTTCGTTCTGCGAAGCAAATGAGCTAGAAGCTGAATTCGTTTCGTTACCTTTTAAATCAAAGTACTCAAAATATTGGTTCATGATGACGATATTATCTGTAGGAAGGTTTGGCACACTTTTGGATACTAAATGATAAAGAGATTTAATTTGCTGATCATCAAATTTATAACCAGCCTTTGTATTAAGCACAATTGATGCTGATGCTTCTCCCTGCTTTTCATTCGCCCAGACGCTTTCATTGGGAAGGGTTATCATCACTTTTGCATCGTTGACTCCTTGAATGTTTTTCATTAAGTTAGCCAATTCAGTTTGCATCGCATCGAGTTTTAACACATCAAATTCATTATCTGTCATACCAAAGCTCGCATTTTTCCCAAAAAACGAATAGTCGATACTTCCGCTATCAGGAATTCCTTGTGCAGCTAAATCAACTTTTAGCGAGTCAACGCTTTGTTCAGGCACCGAAATGGTTGTTCCGTTATCAGAGATTTCTGAAGGAACGCTTCTAGCATCAAGCTCCGCTTTGATTTGTCCTGTTTCTTGAGCCGATAGATTGCTATAAAGAGGGACAAATTTATCCTGGTTTAAAAAAACAGATGCTAAACTAATGACTAGAATAGCCGCAAGAGGAGCAGCGATAAGGGCTATTTTCTGTCCTTTTTTGCGGTTATTCCAAAAGACTTTCATCTTATCTCGATAAAGAACTATTCTTTCATTCATGGTATTCCTCCGGTTATTACTATTTTCATTTTCTTTAATAACCGCTCAATTACATTTGCATTCTCATCATTTCCTGATAGGCTTCAACAGCTTTATTCCGTATTTCAAGAGCCGTTTGCATCGTAATACTTGCTTTTTGAGCAGTAATCATTACATCTTGGATTTCGACGTTTTCTCCTTTAGCAAGCTTTTCAGTCGCTATATCCGAAGCGCGTTGAGTATTGTTTAACTCATTGATTGAGTCTTTTAAAAACGTTGAAAACTGTTGAGTTGTTTGTCCAGTGCTAGTAGAAGCTGCTGTTTTTGCTATTGCTATTTGATTGCTGATACCATTAATCATTTTATCACCCCTTTATTTCCCAATTTCTAACGCCTTTGTTAATATACTTTTGTTTGTATTAAAGACCGTCACGTTTGCTTCATAAGATCGAGTAGCACTAATTAAATCCGTCATTTCCTTTAAAGGATCTACATTCGGCATCTTTACGTACCCTTGGTCATTCGCATCTGGATGCGTCGGGTTATATACTAAATTAAAAGGAGTATTATCTTCTACGATATCTGTGACTTTTACACCATTGTTTTGATTTTTATTAATTTCGGAGTGTAAGAGGGACGAAAAAGAAGGCGAACGATCAGACTGTATGACAACCATTTTTCTTTTGTAAGGCTGCCACTCACCATTAACGTACGTCCCTCTTGTCGTTTCAGCATTCGCCATATTAGATGAAACAACGTCCATCCTTAAACGATTGGCAGTTAAAGCTGAAGATGTAATATTCATATTTCGAAAAATAGTCAAACTTATTTACCTCCTCTAATGACTGTTTGAAGAGAATTAAATTTTCCATTTAAACGATCTACTAGCGCCTCATAGTAAATTTGATTTTCAGCCATATCCGCCATCTCTTTATCCATATCCACATTGTTTCCATTTGCTTGATAGGAAGTGTTTCCTTGCTGGGTAATCGCTCGCTGGGATGAATCAGAAAATGGGATATGTTTTGAATCAGTCTGATATGCTTCTAACTCGTTATGTAATAAATCTCGGAATTCACTCGTACGCGATACTGTTTTCGATTTATAATTTGGAGTATCAACGTTTGCGATATTTTGTGCAATCGTCTGCTGCTTTTGTGACGCGTAGCTAATTCCATTTTCAATTGTTTGAAAAGTAGTTGAAAACAAACTCAATTCTTACACCTGCTTATCTATTCTATTTTCCTCAAAAATGAGACAAATTTCGACTTTAGTACCATAGAACTTATTGTAAGAAAAACTTCATGCAATGTCTATCCTTTTTTAAGAACTTTTGGACTATAAACCAAAATTTTCATTCGTTTTCCAAGCACATTTTAACATCAATGCTATACTTTAGCTCTATTTTTAAAATTTAAAATCAAAATATATACCATAAGTCCTGAACAATATGTAATAAAAGTAACGATTTGTAATCAACTAGCATCTTTTTACTATTTAAAGATTCTATAATATAATTTTTAGATTTTTATATGAAGTTTGTTATAGACTTGTAAAAATAGTGAACGAATCGTCTTAACTCACAGCGAACCTTTTTGTACTGAGAGCATACAAAAAAAAGCACACGGGCAAAGCCCGTGTGCTTTTTGGTTCATAAACTTAGTTAGATTTTAATTTTTCAAGCTCTACTAAGAATTTGTTGTTAAGAACTTTAATGTAAGTTCCTTTCATTCCTAAAGAACGTGATTCGATAACGCCAGCACTTTCTAATTTACGTAGCGCATTTACGATTACTGAACGTGTAATTCCAACGCGGTCAGCAATTTTACTTGCTACTAATAGTCCTTCATTTCCATTTAACTCTTCAAAGATGTGCTCAATAGCTTCTAACTCACTGTATGATAATGAGCTAATTGCCATTTGTACAACAGCTTTGCTACGTGCTTCTTCTTCAATTTCTTCTGCTTTTTCACGAAGAATTTCCATACCTACTACCGTTGCACCGTATTCAGCAAGGATTAAATCATCGTCTTCGAACTGACGGTCTAAACGAGATAGTACAAGCGTACCTAGACGCTCTCCGCCTCCGATAATTGGAACGATTGTTGTTAGTCCTGCATCAAATAAGTCTTTATTTTCAACTGGGAAAGCTGTATATTGACTTTCAATGTTTAAGTTAGAAGATGTTTCTTGAATGTTAAATAAGCTTTGAGTATATTCTTCTGGGAACTGGCGTGCTTCTAACATATCTTTCATGCGCGCATTCTCAATTTGCTGTTTAACAGCGATTCCTAATAATTTACCGCGACGGCTTACTACGAATACGTTTGATTCGATCACTTCGCAAAGTGTTTCAGCCATTTCTTTAAAGTTTACTGGTTTACCAGCTGCTTTTTGTAGCATTGCATTAATCTTTCTAGTTTTCCCTAATAAATCCATTAGTACTCTTCCTCCTGCGATTTCAGTTCTATAAAATAAATTGACTCAAATCTTTGTTTTTAGCGATTTTTTCTAATTTTTCTTCCACGTACTGCGGAGTAATCACAATTTTCTCTAATGTTACTTCTGGTGCTTCAAACGATAAATCCTCTAGCAAACGTTCTAAAATCGTATGAAGCCTTCTTGCACCAATATTGTCTGTATCTTGATTCACCTGATATGCAATTTCTGCAATCTTACGTATAGCATCGTCAGAAAATTCAATTTGTATACCTTCAGTTTCCAATAATGCCGCATATTGCTTTAATAACGCATTATCTGGCTCTACTAAAATGTTTATAAAATCTTCAACGGTTAGCTTCGTTAATTCAACGCGAATTGGGAATCGACCCTGCAATTCTGGAATTAAATCCGACGGTTTTGATACATGGAAAGCACCGGCTGCTACAAATAAAACATGATCAGTTTTGACTGCGCCATATTTTGTAACAATCGTTGACCCTTCTACAATTGGTAAAATATCTCGCTGCACGCCTTCACGTGAAACGTCAGCGGAAGATGAATTAGCACTTTTTTGAGCAATTTTATCAATTTCGTCAATGAAAATAATTCCGTATTGTTCTGCACGATTCACAGCTTCTTGCGTCACTTCATCCATATCAATCAATTTTTGCGCTTCTTCATTTGTTAATACTTTTCGTGCATCTTTAACAGTAAGTTTGCGCTTTTTTTGTTTTTTAGGCATAAAATTACTTAAGGCATCCTGCATGTTCATGCCCATTTGTTCCATACCCGAACCTTGTAACATATCAAACATAGAAGGCTGTTGCTCTTCTACTTCAATTGTGACATAATGATTTTCAAGCTCTCCTAAAGCAAGCTGATGAGCAATCTGCTTGCGCTTCGTTGCAATATTCGTTTCCTCATCTTGATCAGGATCCGCATCGCTTGACTGTGTACCGTTTGAAAAAATCATTTCAAACGGATTTTTAAACGATTGCTGCTTCTTTTTGCTTGGAACAAGAAGCTCTACTATCCGCTTGTTTGCATTTTCTTCTGCGCGATCACGCACGCCGTTCATTTTTTCTTCTTTCACAAGTCGAACTGACGTTTCCACTAAATCACGAACCATTGATTCTACATCGCGTCCTACATATCCAACTTCCGTAAATTTTGTTGCCTCAACCTTAATAAAAGGTGCACCGACAAGCTTAGCTAAGCGGCGTGCAATCTCGGTTTTACCCACACCTGTAGGACCAATCATTAAAATGTTTTTCGGCACAACTTCATCACGTAAAGATTCGTCTAGCAGACCGCGTCGATAGCGATTTCGCAGCGCAACAGCGACCGCTTTCTTTGCCTTCGTTTGACCAATAATATACTGATCGAGCTTTTCTACAATTTGTCGAGGTGTTAAATGAGAATTCATAAAAAAATCCCCTTTCCTACAGTTCTTCTACAATAATATGATCATTTGTATAAACACATATCTCACTTGCTACATCTAAAGCTGCTTTTGCAATTTCTTTAGCTGTTAAATGTTCGCCTGCATGTTGTTTTAATGCACGTCCCGCTGATAAAGCATAATTTCCGCCTGATCCAATTGCTAAAATGCCGTCGTCCGGTTCAATAACTTCACCCGTTCCTGATACTAATAGTAAGTTATCTTTGTTCATAACAATAAGCATTGCTTCTAACTTTCGCAATACTTTGTCACTTCTCCATTGTTTAGCAAGCTCAACGGCTGCACGCTGAAGATTTCCGTTATACTCTTCAAGCTTCGTTTCAAATAATTCAAAAAGAGTGAATGCATCAGCTACTGAACCTGCAAAGCCGGCAAGAACTTGCCCTTGAAATAGACGTCTTACTTTTCGAGCAGTATGTTTCATAACAACAGCATTTCCGAACGTTACTTGTCCGTCCCCAGACATGGCACATTGACCGTTATGCTGAACCGCAAAAATCGTAGTAGCATGGAAAGTAGACAAATTAACTCCTCCTTTTATGCGCGAGGATGGTGATTCATATAAACTGCCTTTAAACGATCCTTCGTCACATGTGTGTATATTTGAGTGGTTGATAAATGTTCATGACCTAGCATTTCTTGAACTGTACGTAAATCTGCCCCTTCATTTAACATATGAGTCGCAAAAGTATGCCGCAAAACGTGTGGACTAATATGTATATTCTCAGCGGTCTTCTTTACTAACTGATCAATGACTAAGCGTATGCCTCGGTCTGTCAACGGTGTCCCCTTATAATTTAAAAAGAGCGAATGAGTATCAGAAGGAGCCTTTTTTAAAAGAAGCTTTCTTCCATTATCTATATATACTCTAAGAGCGCCCTTGGCATAACAGCCAAATGGCACGTACCGTTGTTTTTTCCCTTTGCCATATACGAGCAAAGTTTGAAGTGAAAAATCTATATCGCTAAGCTTAATAGATGCACATTCACTCACTCGTATTCCGGTGGCATACAGCAATTCTAATAGAGACTGATTACGCTGCCCTAACGGAGTTGTTAAGTCATTCATTTGAAATAATTTCACAATCTCCTCTTCATACAGAAAGCGAGGATTTCGCTCTTCCTTTTTAGGAAGGGTAACGAGCGCAAATGGATTATCTTCTACTAATTCTTCTCTATTTAAGTAACGATAAAACGTTCTCAAACAAGAAATTTTGCGTGACATCGATCTTTTTGAATACTGCTTTTCATATAGGCGTGTTAAAAACAGCCTTGCATCAGCATATGTAACACTTTGTAGGTTTTGTATTTGCTCTTCCTGCATAAAAGACATGAAGATACCTATGTCTTTTTCATAGCAGTCAACTGTATATTTTGAATAGTTTTTCTCAATTTGTAAATATTCTAGAAAGGAATTTAATACATCTTTAACAAATTCCAATGTTATCACCTCACAAGGGCTACTAAATATTATCACAATTAAGTAGCCCTTGCAAACAATTTTGATTATTTTGTTGTAAAATTCTGAATAGTTTCCAATGCTCTTTTAGCAAGCGTTTCATTTCGTTCTTGTTTGTTTTTGATTCGCACTTCCAATTCTTTGAATAAGCCAAAGTTGGCATTCATCGGCTGGAAGTTTTTAGCACTTGTATGTGTGATATAGTGAGCCATACTGCCAATCGCCGTTTCCTGCGGCAATACAACCAATTCTTCACCAAGTACAAGTCGAGCTGCGTTCATTCCGGCCATTAGTCCGCTCGCCGCTGATTCTACATATCCTTCTACTCCCGTCATTTGTCCAGCAAAGAATAAGTCATCACGCTCACGATATTGATACGTCGGCTTTAACAATTTAGGAGAATTAATAAACGTATTTCTATGCATAACTCCGTAGCGTACTACTTCTGCATTTTCCAAACCTGGAATTAAGCTTAATACTTCTTTTTGTGCTCCCCATTTTAAATGTGTTTGAAAACCTACGATATTATATAGTGTACCTGCTGCATCATCTTGACGAAGCTGAACAACTGCATAAGGTCGCTTTCCTGTTTTCGGATCTTCTAACCCAACTGGTTTCATTGGTCCAAAGAGCATTGTTTTTTCTCCGCGTGAAGCCATTACTTCAATTGGCATACATCCCTCAAAATAAATTTCTTTCTCAAATTCTTTTAAAGGAACCGTCTCTGCATTGATTAATGCTTCATGAAAACGTTGGAATTCTTCTTTTGTCATCGGACAGTTTAAATAGGCAGCTTCCCCTTTGTCATAGCGAGATTTAAGATATACTTTATCCATATCAATGCTGTCCTTTTCAATAATAGGTGCAGCCGCATCGTAAAAATATAAATAATCTTCACTTGTTAACGCACGCAGCTTTTCTGATAAATCTTTTGACGTTAACGGACCTGTTGCAATAACAGTTGGTCCTTGTGGAATTTCCGTAATCTCTTCATTAACAACCGTTACGTTTGGATGGTTTTTAACGCTTTCCGTCACACGAGCGGCAAATTCGTGACGGTCAACAGCCAGTGCTCCACCTGCTGGAACCGCACACTCGTCTGCTGAACGAATAATTACAGAGTCTAATAATCGCATTTCTTCTTTTAACACACCCACTGCATTTGTTAATGTATTCGCACGCAGTGAATTACTACATACTAATTCAGCAAATTTGTCCGTATGATGAGCAGGTGTTTGCTTTACTGGTCTCATCTCATAAAGACGGACTTTCAAACCGCGCTTTGCGATTTGCCAAGCCGCTTCACTTCCAGCAAGACCTGCTCCGATAACATTAATTACTTGTTCATTCATTGTAAATCCTCCAACTTCATTTCTATCTTTTCTATCATTTTACTTATTCATTCACTTGTCTTTTCCTTTTTTAACGGGACAAAGAAAATGCGACATTACTCAATGTCGCTAATAACGTTTCCATTTTAGCACATGAAGCAATGTCGCCGCATCTTATATAACTGCTATTTTTAAATTTAAAGTGTGGGAATTCATCCCATTCTCTTTTACTGCTGAGCTTCCTCTTTATAATCACAACTTGTACAGACGACTTGAGTTCCTTTTTTCTGTTTCTTCTCCACAAGCAGATTTTCACATTTCGGACATTTTCTTGCAATCGGCTTATCCCAAGATACGAAGTCACAGCCCGGGAATCGATCACAGCCATAAAATGTACGCTTTTTCTTCGATTTTCGCTCAACGATATTTCCTTCTTCACATTTCGGACACTTTACACCAATCTCTTTTACAATTGGCTTTGTGTTGCGGCAGTCAGGAAAATTAGAGCATGCCATAAATTTTCCGTAGCGTCCCATTTTGTATACCATAGGTGAACCGCATTCTTCACAATCTTCTCCGGCAGGTTCATCTTTAATCTCCACTTCGCGCATTTCTTTTTCAGCATGTTCTAAGCGTTTTTCAAAATCACTGTAAAATTCGTCAATAACACGCACCCATTGAACATTACCATCTTCCACTTCATCCAAATCGTTTTCCATTTTAGCTGTAAACTCTACATCTAAAATTTCTGGGAAAAACTCCAATACAAGCTCTAGTACAATTTCTCCAAGTTCTGTTGGAACAAAACGCTTGTTATCGAGCGCTACGTACCCGCGCTTTTGAATCGTGTCAAGTGTTGGAGCATATGTAGACGGTCGGCCAATGCCTAGCTCTTCTAATGTCTTGACTAAACGAGCTTCAGTATATCTTGGCGGCGGCTGTGTGAAGTGCTGCTTTTCATCGATGTCCTTAGAATAAGCTACTTCTCCTTCTTCTAAGTCTGGAAGAAGATTTTCTTTTTCCTCCACTTGATCATCATTGCCTTCAACATACACTTTCATAAAGCCTGGAAATTTAACTTTCGAGCCGTTTGCTCTAAATGTTACGTCTCCATTTTTCAAATCTACAGCCATTGTATCCATAATTGCAGGTGCCATTTGACTAGCAACGAAGCGCTCCCATACTAGCTTATACAGTCGATACTGATCACGCGATAAGAACTCTTTTACCTCTCCTGGTTTACGAAGAGCTGAAGTTGGACGAATCGCTTCGTGGGCATCTTGCGCGTTCGAATTTTTCTTTTCTTTACGCTTTTCCGTTGCCACAAACTGATTTCCGTATGCGTTCGTAATGTAATCTCTAGCTTCTGTTTGAGCTGTTTCTGAAATACGAGTAGAATCGGTACGCATATACGTGATAAGACCTACTGTACCTTCTTTTCCTAAATCAATTCCTTCATATAATTGCTGCGCAATCATCATTGTTTTTTTCGCTCGGAAGTTCAGTTTCCGCGCTGCCTCTTGCTGTAATGAAGACGTGGTAAAAGAAGGAGCCGCATTACGCTTTCGCTCACGTTTTGTTACTTTAGAAATTGAAAATTCATTTCCATCTAATTGTTTAACAATGTTGGTTACATCATTTTCATTCGATAGCTCTACTTTTTTCCCTTGATATTCGATTAACTGGCCTTCAAATTGGTCGTTCCCTTTTTGAAAAGTTGCTTTTACCGTCCAGTATTCTTCTGGGATAAACTTTGCAATTTCTTTTTCACGATCAATAATTAACCGCACTGCAATTGATTGAACCCTTCCGGCACTTAATCCTTTTTTTACTTTTTTCCACAGCAATGGACTGATGTTGTAGCCAACCAGCCTGTCAAGAATACGGCGTGCTTGTTGAGCATCTACTAAATCCATATTAATTGCTCGTGGATGTTTAAAAGATTCTTTAATCGCTTCTTTTGTAATCTCGTTAAATACTACGCGACAGTCCGATGCAATGTCTACATCCAAACTGTGCGCCAAGTGCCATGCAATAGCTTCTCCTTCACGGTCTGGATCGGCTGCTAGGTAAATCTTTTTTGCTTTTTTAGCCGCTGTTTTTAGTTCTTTTAAAACCGGGCCTTTCCCGCGAATTGTAATATATTTCGGATTGTAATCCTGTTCAATATCAATTCCCATTTGACTTTTAGGTAAATCGCGAACATGTCCCATCGATGCTTTTACTTTATATTTCTTTCCTAAATAACGTTCAATTGTTTTAGCCTTTGCAGGCGATTCTACAATTACTAGGTAGTCAGACATCTATTTGTTCCTCCTCAAGAGGTAGAATAAAATCTTCATTATTATTAAATATTTGGTTCTTGTTTGTCAAATGTCCAAAAGATAAGTCATACGATTTTACTACGTATCTCACTAGTATTTCATACCATGCAAGAATATGACTACTTTGAAACATTCATCTTATATACATCATTTCATCTGTAATATCAGCAGCGCTTTGCACAAGTTTTGCCCCTAATTGGATTAACTTATTCGTTCCACATGATGTTTCTTCAAAAATAGAACCCGGTATGGCAAATACTTCTCTTCCTTGCTGAAGCGCCTGGTCAGCGGTAATAAAAGATCCACTTCTTTCTTTTGCTTGCACCACCAACGTGCCTCCTGTTAATCCGCTAATGATTCTGTTTCTGCGAGGGAAAAACCATTTCGTCGGCTTCATAAACGGGGCATATTCAGAAAGCAGCAAATGATGCTGCGCAATTTCTCTTGCTAAATTTTGGTTTCCTCTTGGGTAAATATTATAAAACCCTCCGCCTAAAACTGCAATCGTTTTAGCTTTTTCAGCGATAGCCAGTTCATGAGCAGCCTGGTCAATCCCTAGAGCTAGTCCACTTACAACGACAAATTCTTCATGCAGCATCGGCTTAACAATATGAGTCAGAGCTGCAGTTCCATATGAAGTGGGATTCCTTGTTCCTACAACGCTTAAGCTTTCTGGAGCGTGTAGAAGAGAAACCTTTCCTCTTGCAAATAATACCCAAGGCGGATCATAAATATGGCGCAAAAGTTCAGGATATTCATTATCTAGGATGGTGACACATTGAATATTCTCAGCGTCATATTTATCTAGAATATCTCGTATTGGAATAGTTTGCAAATCTTTTTTTATTTGATTAGCACGTTCAATCGAGAGAGTCAATAGTTTTTGAAGCTGTGATGGAGAGTACTCGTAGAGATTTTGTAATGAAGAATTCTGTTGAAGTAGCGTAAAAATTTGTTTCCAATTAACAGATGGACAATGTGCTAAATGAATTAATTTTTCCCGTAAATCAGACATTCTACAATCTCCTTTTTAAATGGACAAAATAGCCCCCGGTCAAAGGAGGCTATATGTCTTCTATTAATGAGTCTTACACTGCTCGTAAATGCCTTGTTCTTTTAACACTTTAATAAGTGTTTCTCCCATAACAGATGGTGTTTCAGCTACTTGGATACCGCACTCATTCATTGTTTTAATTTTTTCAGACGCTGTCCCTTTACCACCTGAAATAATAGCACCAGCATGGCCCATACGTTTTCCCGGAGGTGCTGTTTGACCGCCAATGAAGCCGACCACAGGTTTTGTCATATTTGCTTTTACCCATTCTGCCGCTTCTTCTTCTGCCGTACCGCCGATTTCACCAATCATAATTACTGCATACGTATCTTCATCTTCATTAAACGCTTTTAATACATCGATAAAGTTCGTGCCGTTCACTGGGTCACCGCCGATACCAACAGCTGTTGATTGGCCAATGCCAGCTTCAGAAAGTTGATGAACAGCTTCATATGTTAATGTACCAGAACGTGAAACTACACCTACATGACCTTTTTTGTGAATGTACCCTGGCATAATTCCAATTTTACATTCTTCCGGTGTAATAACACCTGGGCAGTTAGGTCCCACAAGGCGCGTACGTTTTCCTTCCATATAACGCTTTACTTTTACCATATCTAATACTGGAATACCTTCCGTAATACAAATAACTAAATCTAAATCTGCGTCAACTGCTTCAATAATGGAGTCAGCTGCGAATGCTGGCGGAACATATACAACAGAAGCCGTTGCGCCTGTTTTTTCTTTTGCCTCGGCAACCGTATTAAATACCGGAACACCTTCTACTTCTAAGCCGCCTTTACCTGGCGTTACGCCACCAACAATTTTCGTTCCATATTCTAACATTTGCTGTGTATGAAAAAGGCCAACTCCGCCTGTAATTCCTTGTACAATTACTTTTGTATCTTGATTAATAAATACGCTCATTCCTATCCCCCAGCCTTTCTATTTCACTAGTGAAACGATTTTTTGTGCGCCGTCTGCCATAGATTCAGCAGCTGTGATATTTAAGCCTGATTTTTGTAAAATTTCTTTTCCAAGTTCAACGTTTGTTCCTTCTAAGCGAACAACTAATGGAAGGCTTAATCCAACTTGTTTCGTTGCTTCAACAACACCTGTTGCAATAACATCACATTTCATAATCCCGCCGAAAATATTAACGAAAATACCTTTTACATTTTGGTCAGATAAAATAATTTTGAATGCTTCTGTTACTTTTTCAGCAGTTGCGCCGCCCCCAACATCCAGGAAGTTAGCAGGGTCGCCTCCGTAATGCTTAATAATATCCATCGTTGCCATTGCTAAACCTGCACCGTTTACCATACAACCGATATTACCGTCTAGTGAAATGTAGCTTAAGTCATATTTAGATGCTTCAATTTCTTTAGCATCTTCCTCTTCAAGGTCACGATATTCAAGAATATCTTTTTGACGATACAGCGCATTTGAATCAAAGTTTAACTTCGCATCCAATGCCATAACGTCTCCGTCACCTGTTACAACTAGAGGATTAATCTCTGCAATTGAGCAGTCTTTTTCAACAAATACTGTATATAAACCTGTCATGAACTTAACTGCTTTTCCAACTAATTCTTTTGGAATATTAATATTAAATGCAAGTCTGCGAGCTTGGAATGCTTGTAAACCAATCGCAGGATCTACATATTCTTTAAAGATTTTTTCAGGCGTTTTTTCCGCCACTTCTTCAATTTCAGTTCCACCTTCTTCAGAACCCATCAATACAACTTGAGACGTTGCACGATCAAGAACTAAACCGATGTAGTATTCTTTCTTAATATCGCATCCCTCTTCAACTAACAAGCGCTTAACTTCTTTTCCTTCAGGGCCTGTTTGGTGTGTTACGAGGGTCTTTCCTAAAATATCTTGTGCATATGTACGAACTTCATCTAAGTTTTTTGCTACTTTGACACCGCCCGCTTTACCGCGTCCACCAGCATGGATTTGTGCTTTCACCACTGATACTTGTGAACCTAATTCCTTTGCTGCTTCAACTGCTTCTTCAACAGTAAAAGCTACTCGACCGTTTGGTACTGCAACCCCATATTTTCTGAGTAGTTCTTTTCCTTGATACTCATGGATATTCATTTCCCATCCTCCTAACATAATCAACCACAAAACTATACTGCACAAAATAGACTGCGCTTTCATTGTATAAAAATAATTGTCTAATTGTCTACTATTCTAGTGAAAAATATTGAAATAATAAGAAAATTGATATTTTTATGGAGATAGTACTTAACTATACCTTATGAAGTCGATGAGGCTTTGCGGACGTTAAACGTATAGTTGGTCATTTAAATCAACCTTCATAACTAAAGCGAACTGAGAGGAAAATAATTTACGAACTTCACCCTCTACAATATCTCCACTTAAATAGGCTATATTCTTTTTGAACCTAAAATCCCGCATGTGAAACATGCGCTAAAAAGCAGAGATATGCTCGGGTATCATGTTCTAGTTTACTTGGTTTTTTATCGGTGCAAAAGATCGGCGATGTTCTGGCAAAATTCCATATTTTTCGATTGCTTCTAAATGTTGTTTTGTTCCATATCCCATATGTTTTTCGAATCCATATGCAGGATATCGTTCACCAAGTTCTTTCATCATTCGATCTCGCGTCACTTTTGCAATAACAGAACTTGCAGCAATCGAAATGCTTGTAGCATCGCCTTTGATGATTGACTGCTGCGAAATAGGCACCGGCAGCTTCATCGCATCAATAAGCAGTTCATCAGGCTGAACAGCTAGAAGTTCAATTGCTTCAGTCATTGCCTTTTTTGTTGCTTCATAAATATTAATAGAATCAATAACCTCTGCCCCTATAATGCCTATACCGATAGCAACAGCGCTTTTACAAATTTCTTCATAAAACGCTTCTCGCTTTGCCTCTGATAACTTCTTGGAATCTGTCAGACCAGGAAGAAAAAAATCAGGAGGCAAAATAACGGCAGCCGCTACTACCGGTCCCGCTAACGGCCCTCTTCCTACTTCGTCTACTCCGGCAATATAGGTTGCTCCTTGGCTATATAATTCATTTTCATATGCCATCATTTCATCAAACTGTTTCTTCAAGCGCTCAGCGGCTTCAAATTGCCTTTGTTTTTGAATAATAACCTGCTGCACACCTTTACGTTCATCTTGCGCATATGCCTTAAATAAAGCATCTTCCGGGCTTCTCACTTGCTTTAGTTCTTCTTTTATTTCCTTAATACTCTTTTTCATTAGCTCCACCTTCTTTATATCAACATTTTCACACGGCACCTTTACATAAAAAACGCCTCATGCTGAAAAGGCAGAGGCGTTTTTTGTTTCAGTTCGCAATGTATTGCTTACAGCTGCCGTTCAGCTTCACTTGGATCATCAAATGTAAAGGTGCCAATTTTATCCGTTCGAATTTCTCGAAGAACAAGCTCAGCTGTTTTATCGTAATCCACCATGCCGCCACCCATTAAACAGCCGCGGCGCGACCCAATTGCATCAAAAAGCTCTACAATATCTTCAGGGATTTCATTTAAATCATAACGCTGCTTTAATTGTTCTGGGTAATGGCTAGATAAGAAGCGCAGTGCATAAACAGCGACATCTTGCATATTTAAAATGGTATCTTTGATAGCACCCGTTGTCGCAAGCTTATATCCAACTTTTTCATCTTCAAATTTAGGCCACAAAATACCTGGCGTATCAAGTAGCTCCAGCTCATTCCCTACCTTAATCCACTGCTGTGCTTGCGTCACACCTGGACGATCTCCGGTCTTGGCGATTTTTTTGCTGGCAAGGCGATTAATCAACGTTGATTTACCGACGTTAGGAATCCCTACAATCATCGCTCGGATAGCGCGGGGTTTTTTAACTCCTTTTGCGCGCATGCGGTCAAACTTCTCTTGAAGAAGTTCTTTGGAAGACGAAACAATTTGTTTCATTCCTTTACCTGCTTGTGCGTCAATAGCTAAGGCATAAATACCTTGTTCTTTGTAATAATCTAGCCACTGCTGAGTAACGCGCGGATCAGCTTTGTCCACTTTATTCAGCAATACGATTCTCGGCTTGTTCACAATAATCTCATCAATCATTGGATTTCGCGATGATTGCGGAATGCGTGCATCAACCAGTTCGTATACAATATCAATCAATTTTAGCTTTTCAGTTACTTGTCTTCTGGCCTTGGCCATATGGCCAGGAAACCATTGAATTGTCATATTTTACTCACCTTTTATATTTTACTTTGCAAAACGTGCTTCTTTAATCGGCCAGTATACGGCACTCGTTTTACCAAGCACCTTGTCCATGCTCACAAAGCCAATCTGACGGCTGTCTTTACTGTAGCGTCGATTGTCTCCCATCACGAACAAATAGCCTTCTGGCACAGTCTTTTTACCCGTTACGTCTTCTAGTTTAAAGTCTTCGGTTAAATTACCGTCAATCACTTCTTTTTTATACTGATCTAAATAGGGCTCTTTATAAGCTTTTCCATTTACATATAGCGTATCATTTCGATACTCAATATGATCACCCGGCAGTCCGATAATACGTTTTATGTAATCTTTTTCCGCTGTAGCATGAAAAACAATAATATCAAAGCGATCAGGATCACCAATCTTATAGGAGAACTTATTTACAATCATTCGATTTTGGTCATGCAGCGTAGGCATCATAGAAAGTCCATCTACTACAATCGGTGCAAACAAAAAATAGCGAATTACAACAGCTAACAGTACGGCAATGGCGATTGCTTTTATCCATTCCCACAGTTCATTTTTCTTTCGAGCCATCTTCAGTCCTCCAACTCTTATGTCATACCTTTATTTTAAACGATAATGTTTGAAACGCCTAATAAATAAATAGAATAAAAAAATGATGACTTGTACGTCTATTTTTTACTGTCAGAGAACGAATCGTTCTAAAAAAACATTTGAAAAAAGGAGCTTGTATAAACAAGCTCCCCTTTACTATTATCGAATTTCTTTAATACGCGCAGCTTTACCACGTAATTCACGTAGGTAATAAAGTTTCGCACGGCGTACTTTACCGCGGCGCATTACTTCGATTTTTGCAATTTTTGGCGTATGAAGTGGGAATGTACGCTCTACACCTACACCGTAAGAAATCTTACGTACTGTAAATGTTTCGCTGATACCACCGCCACGACGCTTAATAACAACACCTTCAAATACCTGAACACGTTCACGAGTACCCTCAACGATATTTACGTGTACACGTACAGTATCACCAGGACGGAACGTAGGAAGATCTGTTTTTAATTGTTCTTTTGTAATCTCTTCGATTAATTTTTGCATCGCGTGTTTCAACTCCTTCCAACAGACGCTCATACCAATGCTTTTCAATCATTGCAGCGGAACATCGTTATAGGTGACCAGACATCTGCCCAAGCCACAAAATCTATCTTAGCACACTCTTATACCGTATGCAACAGAGTTTATGCATAAATTTTATGGATTTATGAAAGCTGGTTTTCTTCTTTTAATTGAGCTACTAGTTTCTTTTGCTCTTCCGTTAGCTCCATCTTTTCAAGCATATCCGGTCTTCGAAGCAGCGTGCGCTTTAAAGACTCTTTTTGGCGCCACTGTTCAATTTTTTTATGATTTCCTGACATAAGTACTTCAGGAACCGTTAAGCCTCTAAAATCAGCAGGACGCGTATAGTGGGGGTGCTCTAGTAAACCTGTACTGTGTGAGTCCTGTACAGCTGAATGATTATTGCCAAGCACATCGGGAAGCAGGCGAACAACGCTATCGATCACAACCATTGCACCAAGCTCTCCTCCAGTTAATACATAGTCACCAATTGAAATTTCATCAGTTACCAACTGCTCACGAATTCGTTCATCATATCCTTCGTAATGACCGCAAATAAAAATTAAATGCTCTTCTGCTGCTAGCTCTTCTGCTTTTGCCTGTGTATAACGTTCGCCCTGCGGACAAAGCAAAACTACCCGGGGCTTCTTAGCTGTTTCAGTCAGCTTTTCTACAGCGTCAAAAATAGGCTGAGGCGTCAATACCATTCCAGCACCTCCGCCGTAAGGATAATCGTCCACATTTTGATGTTTGTTCGTAGAATATTCTCGGAAATTAACTACATTCAGTTCAACCGCATTTTTTTCCTGTGCTTTTTTCAAAATTGATTCACCAAAAACACCGTCAAACATAGAAGGAAATAGCGACAGTACATCAATTTTCATTAGTCCAATAACCCTTCCATTACTGTAATAACAATCTCTTTTTCATCTATATCAATAGATTGTACAACGTCGTCGATGTAAGGAATAAGAACTTCTTTTCCGCCTTTTTTAACAACCCACACATCATTAGCTCCCGGCGTTAAAATTTCTTTGACCGTTCCTACCTCTACTCCGTCTTCTGTTTTTACTGTACAGCCAATAATTTCGTGGAAATAGAATTCACCGTCTTCTAAATCCGTTAGCTGCTCCTCAGGGATTTTCACTTCGCAGTTTTTATACTGCTCAACATCATTTACGTTTTGATAGCCTTCGAATGTAAGCAGATCAAAATTTTTATGCCTGCGGTGGCTTGCTACCGTTACTTCTACCGGCTCGCTTTGCTTTTCTTTGAAGATATAAAGTTTATTTCCTTTTTCATAGCGCTCATCAGCAAAATCCGTAGTTGATACAATACGAACTTCTCCTTTTACACCATGGGTATTCACAATTTTTCCAACCTTAAACCATTTCATGCTTCTTCACCTCTATCTAATTTCAACAACTTTGCTATCTTTTATAATAATTGTTTTACTTTCTTTTATCTTTTCCCAATCATCGCCGATTTTTACCTCTACTAAGGCATCCAGTTCCGTTTCAACGAGTTCGCTCCCTAAAGGAAGCTTTTCTAATTGCGTCAGCTGAAAGTTCAACACTTCAATTTTTTCAAGGCGAGCGGATTTTTCTTTTTCAAACTGACTATGTAATAAAGAAGAACCTTTATTGGCTTTTTCCATGTGCTTTAACTGAAATTTCAGCTGTTCCATTTCTTTTTCAAGCGCCTGCTTGCGGTTTATAAAACGATTTTCAAGATCTTGTTTGCTTGCTTCAGTTAACACTTGTTTCACAACCACTTTTTGAATAATGTTCAAAACGTTCCCTCCGCCCTCAAGATAGTGACCTTGTGCTTTTCACATGCATATTGAAATAGCTACCTTTTGCTCGCAAAAGACTTACTGTGATCAAAACGTTCATCTTATCATAACATAAAAAAAGGGCGAGGTTATCCCTCTCCCTTTTTGATTACTCTTGAATTTTCACATACACTTTTTTACCTTGCTGTGATGCTGCTGCATTCACAACAGTTCGAATCGCTTTTGCAACGCGGCCTTGTTTGCCGATTACTTTGCCGACATCTTCTTGGTGAACAGTAAGGATGTAAGTCACTTGACGTTCATCTTCTTGTTCCTCCACTTTAACATCAGCTGGATAATCAACAAGCGGCTTTACAATTGTTTCGATTAGTGATGTCATCTCGAGTGAAATTATTTTCCTAATTTAGCATTATGGAATTTTTCCATGATGCCTTCGTTAGAGAAAAGGTTACGAACTGTATCAGATGGTTTAGCACCATTTTGTAACCATTTAAGAGCTAGCTCTTCATCGATTTTAACTTCAGCTGGTTGAACTACAGGATTGTAAGTTCCAACTACTTCGATGTAACGTCCATCACGTGGTGAACGAGAGTCTGCTGCTACGATACGATAGAAAGGAGATTTTTTAGCTCCCATACGTTTTAAACGAATTTTTACTGCCATTTTATAAAGCACCTCCGAATATGTTTCAACAAGATAATATAATATCAAATAGGTAAAATGTTTGTAAAGGTTTTTTTCTTAACACTAGAAAAATATTTTATTTTCTTTGGTTTTTCAGTCCAAATCAAGCATTTTATCATGAAAAGAATGGAAGTTTCATACCCTTTTTCTTGCCTTTTGACATATTTGTCATTTGTTTCATCATTTTTTTCATGTCTTCAAATTGTTTAAGTAAACGGTTGACTTCTTGTACAGATCGTCCGCTTCCTTTTGCAATACGCTTTCTTCGACTTGCATTAATGATTTCAGGGTTTGTTTTTTCCGCTTTCGTCATGGAACGAATGATTGCTTCTACATGATTAATTTGCTTTTCATCAACCTGCAGGTTTTTGAGCCCCTTTACTTTATTTGCGCCCGGAAGCATACCAATTAGCTCATCAAGCGGTCCCATTTGACGCACCTGAGCAAGTTGATCTAAAAAGTCATCAAATGTAAATGACTGCGTGCGCAACTTAGCTTCAAGCTCTTTTGCTTTTTCAGCATCTACATTTGCCTGAGCCTTTTCGATAAGCGTCAGCACATCACCCATACCTAAGATACGGGAAGCCATACGCTCTGGATGGAATGCTTCAATAGCATCCATTTTTTCTCCAAGACCGACAAACTTAATTGGTGTATCGGTTACTGCACGAATAGAAAGCGCTGCACCACCGCGCGTATCGCCGTCTAGTTTCGTTAATACAACTCCAGTTAATCCTAATTGCTTATTAAAGCTATCCGCAACGTTTACCGCATCTTGACCCGTCATCGCATCGACAACAAGGAAAATTTCGTCTGGGTTAGAAAGCTCTTTGATCTGTTCTAACTCCTCCATTAGATTTTCATCAACATGCAAACGTCCCGCTGTATCAATTAATACATAATCGTGATGCTCTTCTTTCGCATGAGCAATAGCTTGTTTCGCAATCTCCACAGGACTTACTTGATCACCTAATGAAAAAACAGACATGCTAAGCTGTTTCCCTAGTGTTTCAAGCTGTTTAATAGCTGCCGGACGATAAATATCTGCTGCTACAAGCAATGGATTACGGTTATATTTTTTACGTAATAAATTGGCAAGTTTACCGGTTGTTGTTGTTTTACCTGCACCTTGAAGTCCAACCATCATAATTACAGTTGGAGCTTTTGGAGCTACTGCAATCTTGCTTTGCTCTCCGCCCATAAGTGCAGTTAATTCTTCTTGTACAACCTTAATAACTTGTTGTCCAGGCGTTAAGCTCTTAAGAACGTCTTGACCTACAGCACGTTCGCTTACGCGCTTAACAAAGTCTTTTACTACTTTAAAGTTTACATCGGCTTCTAAAAGGGCAAGTCTAACTTCACGCATCATTTCTTTAACATCAGCTTCGTTAACTTTTCCTTTTCCTTTTAACTTTTGCAGTGTGCTTTGCAAACGGTCGGCTAATCCTTCAAATGCCATATACGCCGCCCCCTAATCTAATTTCTCGAGCGAATCAAGAAGAGAAGAAAGCTTACTGTTCTTGTTTAAGTCAGCTGCAAGTTCGTCTTTCAGTTGTTGAACAATTGATTGACGCTCTTGAAACCGTTGAAATAACAATAGCTTTTCCTCATATTGTTCAAGCATTTGCTCTGTACGTTTTATATTATCATAAACTGCTTGACGACTCACATCAAATTCTTCCGCTATTTCACCGAGGGAATAATCATCCAAGTAATAAAGTGACATATAACTTCTTTGTTTGGGCGTCAACAGCGCCTGATAGAAGTCAAATAAGTAATTCATTCTTGTTGTTTTTTCGAGCATATGCACGCTCTTTTCAACCATCTGACCGCCCCCTTGTTAAGTGAAAAGCCTTTACATGTTATTAGTTTAACTAGGCTAGGTTTGAATGTCAAGTTTTTTCCTTAACACCTCACATTTTCCCACTTGAAAGAGATGGAGATATGATTAAATTACTTCAATTTAAAGACGAACAAACGGGTTAAGGGAGCTCGTATGAAACCTGCATCCACCCTACTAATAAAAAAATCCGAACGATTAATCGTTCGGATCTTTCTTCAGCTAAGATACTTATATCCCAGCCTCTTTTTAGATTACGCCTCTTTTTCTGTTTCTTCTTCTACAGCATTGGCAAATAACCCATAGATATATTGCTCCGTGTCAAACGGCTGAAGGTCGTCTACTTTTTCTCCAAGTCCAACGAATTTAACAGGAAGCTTCAGTTCATTTCGAATGGCAAGAACAATTCCGCCTTTAGCCGTACCATCTAGTTTTGTTAACACAATTCCCGTCACGTTCGTTGCTTCTGAGAATGTTTTAGCCTGACTTAAAGCGTTTTGACCCGTCGTCGCATCAAGTACAAGAAGTACTTCATGAGGAGCACCAGGAATTTCTCGCTCAATAACACGCTTTACTTTCTCTAATTCTTTCATTAAATTCACTTTGTTTTGAAGGCGCCCTGCTGTATCACATAGTAAAACATCTGCTTTTCGAGCCTTGGCTGACTGAACAGCGTCATACATGACAGCGGCAGGGTCAGAGCCTGCAGATTGCTTAATAACATCAACACCAACGCGTTCTCCCCATACTTCTAACTGCTCAATCGCACCGGCACGGAACGTATCTCCTGCTGCCATTACGACTTTTTTGCCTTCTTGTTTGAATTTATGCGCAATTTTCCCAATTGTTGTTGTTTTCCCAACGCCGTTTACCCCTACAAACAAAATCACCGTTAAATCATTTTGCTGCATATTCAGTTCACCAATCTGCTCTTCACCAGATTCATAAATATCAATTAATTTCTCAGAGATGACAGCCTGCACATCTTGAGGGTCCTTAATATTACGGCGTTTCACTTCCGATTTTAAGTCATCAATTAAATCTAACACGGTAGCCACACCGACATCAGCACTAATTAAAATTTCTTCTAATTCCTCAAAAAATTCTTCGTCTACTTGACGATAGCGAGACACTAGATCATTCACGCGTTCTGAAAAAGAATTGCGCGTTTTTGATAGTCCATCTTTAAATTTTTGTGTAACAGAATCCGTTTGCATTGTAATTTTTTCTTTTAGTTTCTTAAAAAAGCTCATTCGTACCACCCTTTCATTCTATGAGTTAAACATATTGCTTTGATTCTTCTAAACGAACAGAGACTAATTTCGATACGCCAGGTTCTTGCATCGTCACACCGTACAGTACATCAGCTTCTTCCATTGTACCTTTTCGGTGAGTAATAACAATGAACTGTGTTTGATTACTAAATTTGCGTAAATACGTAGCAAAGCGATGAACGTTTGCTTCATCAAGCGCCGCTTCCACTTCATCTAGCACACAAAACGGCACTGGACGTACTTTCAAAATAGAAAACAGGAGAGCAATGGCTGTTAACGAACGCTCTCCGCCTGACAGCAACCCTAGATTCTGCAGTTTTTTCCCAGGAGGCTGGGCAACAATTTCCACCCCTGTATTTAATAAATCTTTCGGATCTGTTAATTTCAAATCCGCTTTTCCTCCCCCAAATAGTGAAGAGAACACTGTACCAAATTCATTGCGGATACGAGAGAAAGTATCAGAAAAACGTTTCTTCATTTCCTCGTCCATTTCTTCAATCACTTGATACAGCGTATTTTTCGCTTCGTCAAGGTCCGCTCGCTGCGTATTTAAAAATTCATAGCGCTCTGAAACGCGTTCGTATTGTTCAATAGAACCTAAGTTTACGGTTCCTAATTCATCAATTGCCAACTTAATGAGCTTGATTTTTTTCCTCGCTTCTTGAATATCTAATGTTAAAGGATACTTTTCTTTTGCTGCTTCAAAGCTAATTTCGTACTCTTCTGTCAGCTGCTGCAGACGGCTGTCTAGCTCTACGTCAATTCGATTAATTTTGACTTCTTCATCTTTTAAAGCATCCGCAATTTGTTTGTACTGACGCTGCAGCTCTTTTACAATCCTCTCTTCGTCTTCAAGTTTATTCTGGGCTTTTAACCGCTCTGATCTGCAGTCATCCATTAATTTCAACGTTTCTGTCTTTTCTTTTATTCGCTCATGCGCCGCTTCTTCGAGCTGAAGTTCACCCGAGTCGTTGCTCGTGATTTCACTCGTTAAAAGAGAAAGATCATCTGTAGTTTCAGATAAACGCTGAATGGTTTGATCAAGCTCAAAACACACTCTTTCATATTTTTCTTGCTGATTTGCGAGGAACTGTTCTTTTTTCGCAAGAAGGACTTTTACTTCTGTAAGCTCATGTTGAACCGTTTCTTTAGACGTTTGCTGTGTATGCTTGCGTGCAGCTAACTCTTCAATGTTTTTCTCTAACACATTTGCCTGCTGCTGATTTCCTTGCAAACTCGTATGCAGCTCATCAATTCGAGCGGACAAGCTCGTTTGATCTTGCCTAAAGCTAGCAATATCATGATCGTACATGGTCAAGCGGTCATTCACTGCTTTTTCTTCGATGTCAATTTGCTTTACTTCTCGGTCAGACTCCTGCTCTTTGTCTTTCAAGCGTTCCACAAATGCCTGCTGTTTATTAATTTCCTGCTGAAGTTCTTCAATCTGTGACTTTTTATCTTTCACATCTTGCTCGAGCACAAGCGTCTTTTGTTCCATCTCTTCTATTTTTGCCGTAATGGCTTCCACTTCACGCTGACGGCCTAACAAAGAGTTGGACTTTTGCTTCATTGAACCGCCTGTCATCGAACCACCGGGGTTGACGACATCTCCTTTAACGGTCACAAAACGATAGCGATGCTGTACAAGACGGGCAAGTTCATTTGCACCTTTTAAATCATTGACAACAATAACAGTTCCGAGCAAATTTTTAATAACTCGTTCGTAGGTAGCTTCGTATTTAACAAGAGATGAAGCAATTCCTACATACGCTTCATGACTCTCTAGCATAGAAATAGTTTGAGCCGGAACATAGCGGTCTTTTACAGACGTCAGTGGTAAAAATGTAGCTCTCCCGTAACCGTTTTGTTTCAAAAAGCCAATTGCCTGACGTGCACTTTGTTCGTCTTGAACGACAATATGCTGAGCTGCTCCTCCAAGCGCAATTTCAAGCGCTGTTTCATACTCTTTTGGAACATTGATTAGCTCAGCAATGGCACCTTTAATACCTGCAAGCTTCTCATCACGCGCTTTTAATACTTCTTTTACACCGTGAAAATAACCTTCATAGTCTTCTTGCATCTCTTCAAGCATTTCTTTTCGTGATTTTGTCTGCTGCACGTACTGATAAGCTTGATAAAGCGTAGACTCTTGTTTACGATAGGCTTGCCTTAATGACTCAAGCTTCTCTCCTTGCTGCTTATACACTTGTACAGCTTGCTGAAGCTCTTGACGAAACTGAGCAAGCCTTTTGATCGCCGCTTCTTTTCGCTGCGTTAATTCACGGCGCTGTTCTACGTATTGCTCGTTGGATTTTGTTAAACGCTGCTCTTTTTCAAACGTTTGCAATTTTTGCTGCTCTAAAAATGAAATTTCATTTCGGGCGGATGTCTGAGCGTTCGCTAATTCAAAATACTCGCTTTTCATCTGTTCAAGTTTTTCTTCTAGATTCTCGCTGTACTGCCTGAACAGTTGTTCCTGCTCAGTAAGCTTCAGACGTATCTCTTGTACTTCTTTTTGAGATTGCTCAAGATCTTTTCCTTCGCTGTCTTTTGCTTTACTTAGCTCTTGATGCTTATGAGTATACTCTTTTACTAAACGTTCCAGCTGCTCTTTATTTTGAAAGGCATTTTTCTTACGCTCTTTTAATACTTCTTTTTTGCCTTCTAGCTTTTCTACTTCTTCACTTACATATAGTAGTTTTTTATGTAAAGAGTCTAGTTGTTCATCTATTTGCTGAATGTGCAAACGAAGGGTCTGGATTTCTCCTTCACGCGTGCGAATATTCGTCGCGAGAGATTCTTCAAGCTGCTCGTGCTGAGCCATTTCAGCTTTTAATTTTTCCCATTTCTGATGAAGATCTTCAACTTCAAATACCGTAACAGCCACATCAATGTGCTCTAATTCTTCTTTTTTCTGCAAATAATCTTTTGCAATAGACGATTGAATCTGTAAAGGCTCTAACTGACCTTCAATTTCATGAAGAATATCTACCACTCGATTTAAATTTTCTTGCGTTTCAAGAAGTCGAAGCTCCGCTTTTCGTTTACGCGTTTTGTATTTTAATACACCTGCTGCTTCTTCAAAAATTTTACGGCGCTCGTCAGATTTACTGCTTAGTACTTCTTCTACTTTTCCTTGACTGATAATCGAAAAAGCTTCTCTTCCAAGTCCTGAATCCATAAATAAATCGACAATATCTTTCAAGCGGCACGGCTGGTTGTTAATAAAAAATTCACTGTCTCCTGAGCGGTACACGCGCCTTGTAATACTAACTTCATGATAGTCAAGCGGGAGAAACTGGTCATCATTTTCCAACGTAAGCGTTACGTCAGCAACATTTACAGCACGGCGCGATTCGCTTCCTGCAAAAATAATGTCCTCCATTTTCCCTCCACGAAGCGATTTGGCTGATTGTTCTCCAAGCACCCAGCGTATGGCATCCGTAATGTTGCTTTTTCCGCTTCCATTCGGTCCTACTACCGCCGTTACACCTGGCACAAAATCTATCGATACTTTTTCTGCAAACGATTTGAATCCTGCAATATCTAATCGTTTGAGGAACATAGAAATCCCCCCTCACACTTGTAATCTTTTCATAGCAAATCCCCCTTTATAACGAATACGTTAAGAGGGGGATCATTTTATTTCGTTTGACTTGCTCTAATTTTCGTAATAGCTACTTGAGCTGCTTTTTGCTCTGCTTCTTTTTTCGAACGGCCTACACCAACGCCGAGCTCTTCACCATTTAACGATACGCGAGATAAGAATTCGCGATTATGCGCTGGACCTTTTTCTTGCAAAACTTTGTATTCTAATTGTCCAACTCCATCACGTTGAATCACTTCTTGAAGCTGGCTTTTGAAATCCATCACATGAGAAAAAGCACCTTCATTAATTTTTGGAAAGACAACTTTTTTTAGAATCGTTACTACCGTATCAAGCCCTTGGTCTAAATAAAGAGCTCCGATAAATGCTTCAAACACATCGGCCAGTAAAGCCGGTCTAGATCGGCCGCCGGTCATCTCTTCACCTTTTCCAAGTAACACTAGTTTACCAAAATCCATTTCATTTGCAAAAGTAACAAGCGACGGTTCGCACACAACTGCTGCACGAAGCTTCGTTAACTCACCTTCACTCATCGTTGGATACTTTTTAAATAAAAATTGTGATACGGTTAGCTCTAATACGGCATCTCCTAAAAACTCAAGACGCTCATTGTCTTCATACGGTCTTCTGCGATGCTCATTCACATAGGATGAATGTGTAAATGCTTGAAAAAGAAGCGCTTCATTTGTAAACTGAATACCAATTTCCTTTTGAAACTCTGCAAAATTTTGCTTGAATTTCACGTTCATCTTTCGATCTCGATTTGAATATTGTTTAGGCATAAAATACCTCCGCTGACATGCTTCAATTGTTTCGTAGTTTTTCCTAACATCTCTCATTATAAAACGAGGTATCCTAAAAGATACACTACCTTTTCAAAAAAAGAGGTCTTTTTTTGAAATTCTTAAAAAGAAGAGAAAGCCCCGCTGTTTAACGGGGCTTTTCATACATATACTACAGATTAAATTTGGCTCTGTATGTAATTAACTGCATCTCCTACAGTTGAAATTTTTTCAGCTTCTTCGTCAGAAATTTCGATATCAAATTCCTCTTCAAGCTCCATTACAAATTCAACTACGTCTAGAGAGTCAGCACCTAAGTCTTCTTTGAAACTAGATTCTAGTTTCACTTCACTTTTGTCTACACCAAGACGATCAACAATGATTGTTGTTACGCGTTCTAGTACCTCTGCCATTGTTCTTCACCTCCCCTCAAGTCATTATAGATGATTTCCATCTAAAATACTATGGTTGAATAATAAAGTTTATCGGTCGCCTAGTAAACGTCCCTTTGTACTTTATCACCAAATTACACTTTTCGTAAAGTGCATTTTTTACATCACCATTCCGCCGTCAACGTGAATCGTTTGACCCGTAATATAACGGCTTGCATCTGATGCTAAAAACGCAACTGCGTTCGCAACATCCTCAGGCTGGCCGAAGCTTGCAAGAGGAATTTGCTTTAACATTTCCGCCTGCACTTCTTCATTCAATTTATCCGTCATGTCTGTTGCAATGAAACCAGGAGCAACTGCATTCACTGTAATATTGCGGCTTGCTAATTCTTTGGCAGTTGTTTTTGTTAAACCAATCACGCCTGATTTTGCTGCTACATAATTTGCTTGTCCAGCATTACCGCTGACGCCGACAATTGATGAAATATTAATGATACGTCCTGCGCGCTGCTTCATCATTTGACGAGTAACCGCTTTTGTACACAAAAATACGCCTTTTAAGTTTGTATTAATAACATCATCCCATTCGTCTTCTTTCATACGCATAAGAAGATTATCACGTGTGATGCCCGCGTTGTTCACTAAAATATCTACTGAACCAAATGTAGAAATCGCTTCTTTTATCATTGCTTGTACAGAATCACTTTCTGCCACATTTGCTTGTACAGCAATTGCATCCGTTCCTAATCCTTTAATTTCATCCACAACTTCAAGAGCTTTCGCTTCGCTGCCAGAATAGTTTACAACTACTTTAGCACCAAGCTTTCCCAGCTCAATTGCAACGGCACGACCAATTCCGCGAGAAGCGCCTGTTACAACCGCAACTTTCCCTTGTAACATGTTATTCTCCCCCTTTTAGTGCGTCAATCGTTGATTTTAATGATGTAAGATCATTAACAGCATACACAGTCGCACGGCGATTTACTTTTTTCACAAGACCTGATAATACTTTTCCTGGTCCAATTTCAACAAATGTATCTACACCTTCTGCAAGAAGTGTTTCAACTGTTTCTTCCCATCTCACTGGAGAATGCAGTTGTTCCACTAGCTTGTTTTGAATATCTTGACTGTCAGTAACCGGCTTTGCTGTTACGTTTGCTATAACTGGAACCTTCGCATCGCTAAAGCCCACTGTTTCTAGCGTATCACGTAGTTTTTCAGCAGCTGGCTTCATTAAACTAGAGTGGAACGGACCGCTTACCACTAGAGGAATCACGCGTTTTGCACCTTTTTCTTTGGCAAGAGCTCCTGCTTTTTCTACGCCATTTACCGTACCAGAAATAACAATTTGACCCGGACAGTTAATATTTGCAAGCTGAACAGCGTCGCCTTCGCTTGTAATTTGAGCGGTAACGGCTTCTAGATCTTCCGCTGACATGCCAAGCACTGCTGCCATTGTACCTTGACCTGCTGGTACAGCCTCGTCCATATAGCGACCTCTTTTGTGAACAGCAACAACGGCATCTTTAAACGATAAAACCTCAGCAGCCACAAGCGCACTGTATTCTCCTAGACTGTGACCCGCAACAAAATCGGGTGTAATTCCGCTCGTTTTAAATGCTTCAAGCAGCATTGTACTCGTTGTTAAAAGAGCAGGTTGAGCGTGATAAGTTAAAGTCAATTCTTCTTGAGGCCCTTCAAAAATAATGTTTGAAAGACTGAACCCTAAAGCTTCGTCAGCTGTATGAATCAGCTTTTTCGCTTCCTCTGTTCCATCATATAAATCTTTTCCCATACCAACAGTTTGTGACCCTTGGCCTGGAAAGATAAAAGCAATTTTCCCCATTTCTTATCTCTCCTTTTCTTCATTAGCAGTTTGTTCGATTGCTTTTTGAATAGTGGAAGACACATTGTTTTCCACCATATTCACAGCTTGCTTAATCGCGCTAAATACTGCATTCGCATCCGACGAACCGTGCGCTTTGATAACAGGCGCATGCAATCCAAACAGCCCTGCTCCTCCATATTCACTGTAATCCATTTTCGCTTTTAAGCCCTGCAGCTGAGGCTTTAGCACCGCTGCGGCTAACTTGCTTTTTAACGTGCTCATTAATTCTTGTTTAATCATAGAAAACAAGGAAAGCGCCGTTCCTTCAATGCTCTTAAGAGTCATATTCCCTGTAAAACCATCTGTTACAACCACATCCGCTACGCCGTTTAGCAAATCACGGGATTCCACGTTGCCTACAAAATTGAGATCAGCATTCTTTAGCAGCTGAAAGGCTTGCTTTGTTAAATCATTTCCTTTTTTATCCTCAGTTCCAATGTTCAGCAGCCCCACTCTAGGAGCTTGAATGCCGCGTACTTTTTCGGCATACACAGACCCCATCACAGCATACTGGAGCAAATGTTCAGGCTTGGCATCAACGTTTGCACCAACGTCTAGCATTAAAAAGCCTTTTCCATCTAGTGTCGGAAGCGTCGGAGCAAGTGCTGGACGTTCAATGCCTTTGATACGACCTACAATAAAAAGTCCCGCTGTCATTAACGCCCCTGTATTTCCTGCTGAAATACAAGCATCCGCACGACCTTCGGCTACTTCATTTGCCATTAATACCATAGATGCTTGTTTTTTACGGCGCACAGCTCGCACTGGCTCATCAGTTGCATCAATGGTTTCTTCTGTATGAATAATCGAAATACGATCTGAATTTGTTAAATACTTTTTTATTTCTGATTCGTTTCCAATTAACGTAATATGTAATTCTTTAAATTGAGCAGTAGCTTTTTCTACACCTTCAATAATGGCTTTCGGTGCATGATCTCCGCCCATTGCATCAATAGCTAGTTTCATGTTGCGTCTCATCCTTTTTATTATTTATCCTTTGTAGAACGATACATTTTAAAAGTGCCAGAGAACACTTGCTCTTGCCCTACATAGCTGTTTACCTCAACGGTGGTTCGCACTTCACTAGTTGACAGAACTTTCGCTTTTGCTATCACTCGTTCATGAAGCTTAACAGGGCGATGATAACGGATCGACGCATCTGCTGTGAGCGCTAGTTCGTTGTTAATAACAGCGACAGCTAACGAATTAGCTTGCGCAAAAAGGTGGTGACCACGAGCAATTTGATTACGCTGAAACACATGCTCTGTTTTCACATCAAAAATAGATATCGCTGATTGATCTAGTTCAATGTCGATAACTTCTCCAATTACTTCTTCAATCGGAAGCGAACGCACTTCCTCGTCTAGTTGTTTTGAAGCTACATGCTTAATGCGTTCTCGCAGTTCAGGAATCGACAACTCTAGGCGGTCTAATCGAATTGTTTGAACGCTCACTGAAAAACGGTCTGCTAGTTCTTCATCCGTAATAAATGGGTTTTCTTCAATTGTCGTTTTTAATAGCTGCTGTCTTTCTTTTTTACTGCGCTTCATTCTCCACCATCCGAACTTTTAATACTAGGTACTAATAGCAGTATATAATCATTACCTTCTAATTGCAACATTTTTCACATGCTGGATTCTGCGCATTAACGTAGTATTAATGGCCACCAGCCGCTAACTCTTTCACTCTAAGCCGCTTTTTATCTTTATAGACGAAAAGAGATTGAGACATAACTAGATCACTTCAATCTAAAGATGAACAAATGGGATAAAGGAGCTCGTATAGATTGCTTGTTACACCGCTGCTGATTTCCGTGCAAGACTTTGCTTTCCGCGGCCGGCCGGTGATCCTCCTCGTCCCTTACGCTTCTGCGGGGTCTCATCTATTCCGCTTTCCCCGCAGGAGTGCCTTGCCCTTCACTCAACAGTTAAAAGCACCTGCATACCCATCACATACATGAAATCTACGTTCATCATCACAATGAAAAAAATCCGAACGATTGATCGTTCGGATTTTCCTTCAACTAAAATACTTTGTTTCAGTCTCTTTTACTAATCAAATTTTTCTCCAGTTAATACGCCCGTTGCTTCTAGTTGTATTCTCAGCAGTGCAAACTGATCTTCTGTCCAAAAGCTGTCGGAATTTACAAGCTTAGCAGCATCTTCTCGAGCTACTTCAAGCGCACGGTAATCGTGCACCATATCGGCTACTTTAAACTCAGGCATCCCGCTTTGTTTTCTACCAAAGAAATCACCAGGTCCACGAAGCTCTAAGTCTCTTTCTGATAATACAAATCCATCGTTTGTTTCCGTCATAATGGTCATTCGTTCTTTTCCAACTTCTGATTTTGGATCCGCGAGCAGAATACAATACGACTGTGCATCTCCTCGTCCTACGCGTCCTCTTAGCTGATGAAGCTGAGATAACCCAAAGCGCTCTGCATCATAAATGACCATCACGGTTGCATTCGGAACGTTCACTCCTACTTCTACAACCGTTGTTGATACTAAAATCTGCACGTCATTTACGCTAAACTGTTTCATCACTTCTTCTTTTTCATCAGGTGACAATCTTCCGTGCATGAGACCAACGCTTGCTTTTCCATTAAAATAGTGAGTGAGTGTTGCATGTACATCAATTGCATTTTGAACATCCAGCTTGTCCGATTCTTCAATCAACGGACAAATAACGTAAGCTTGTCTGCCGTCATGTATTTCTTTTTCAACGAAATGTAAAATACGTTCAAGCATATCATGTTTTACCCAGTATGTTTCAATTGCCTTACGTCCTGCTGGCATTTCATCAATAATGGACACATCCATTTCCCCAAACACCGTAATAGCAAGGGTTCTTGGAATAGGAGTCGCCGTCATAAACAGTACATCCGGACTCTCTCCTTTTTCACGTAAAACCCGGCGCTGCCCAACTCCAAAGCGGTGCTGTTCATCCGTAATGACGAGCCCTAAACTATTATATATAACTTCGTCTTGAATTAAGGCATGTGTACCTACTAATACATGAACATCTCCGTCTTTCACTCGCTGAAGCAGCTCTCTTCTTGCTTTTCCTTTAACAGACCCTGTTAGCAAGCCTACGCCGATTCCTACCTTTTCAAGCATCGCAGTCAATGACTCAGCATGCTGTTCAGCTAAAATTTCAGTCGGTACCATTAAAGCACCTTGATGCCCTGCTAAAACAGTAGCGTATAAAGCAACCGCTGCTACGACTGTTTTACCTGACCCTACATCACCTTGCAGCAAGCGATTCATGCGATAAGGCGATTTCATATCGTGCGTAATTTCGTTTACTACACGTTTTTGAGCGTTTGTTAACGGAAACGGCAGCAAGTTCGTGAAGTTTACCAGCTCAGTTGAATCAAATACTTGCTTCATTCCAGGCGTTTCTTCTCTTTCGCGCTTTCTAAGCGCCTGCATTTTTAATTGAAAAAGTAGAAATTCTTCATAGACAAATCGACGTCTTGCTTGTTTTAAATCTTCATGATCACGAGGTAAGTGAATACTTCTAACCGCTTCTTCACGCGTTACTAGTTTGTATCTAGAACGAATAGAGGCCGGGAGCATATCCTGAATGCTACTGCCATAATTCTTCAACGCAAGAGAGACGAACTTCCTCATTCCTTTGACCGTTAAGCTGCCTTTAACTGAGTAAACAGGCTCAATCGTTTGATTTTTAACAAACGGAGAAAATTGAAGCTCCTGCAAGTTAATCGTTTGCCGATGCTGATCCCATTTCCCCGTAACCGTAACAGTTTGATCGATTTCTAACTTTGATTTATAGTAAGGGCGATTAAAACAAGTAACCGTAATCAAATAGCGGTTTACTAGCAGCCGAAACGTAAGGCGCGAACGTTTTTTTCCGTAATACGTAAGCGAGGGGACGCTGTGAACCTTTCCTTCTACGGTGACCTTTTCGTCATGCTTTGCTTCAGCCAAATCTTTTAACTCATAATCTTCATAGCGGTATGGGAAATGTTCTAACAAGTCATGCACACTGTGAATATGCATATCCTCTAATGCTTGTGCTGTTTCCTCTCCAATACCTTTAATGGCTTTAATTGAAATAGTTGTTAGTTCATTCACTTTTATTTAATGCAATACCAAAGATCTTCGCTTCAAGCTCGCGACCTGTTGGTGTTGCCGCTAAGCCTCCTTGTGCAGTTTCTCGTAATGCAACCGGCATTGTTTGACCAATTTTATACATAGCATCAATGACTTCATCACATGGAATACGACTTGTAATGCCTGCTAAGGCCATATCTGCTGCAATCATTGCATTCGCCGCTCCCATTGCGTTTCGTTTCACACATGGAACTTCTACTAGCCCCGCTACTGGGTCACATACTAATCCTAGCATATTTTTGAGAGTAATTGCCATTGCTTCAGCTGCCTGACTCGGTGTACCTCCTGCCATTTCAACAATCGCTGCAGCTGCCATACCTGAAGCTGAACCAACTTCTGCTTGACATCCGCCTGCTGCTCCTGAAATAGACGCATTATTGGCTACAACAAACCCAAAAGCACCTGATGTAAATAAAAATTCAATCATTTCTTTACGAGTTGGGTTTAGCTTATTTTGCACTGCAAACAGCGTTCCTGGCACTACTCCCGCAGATCCAGCAGTAGGTGTTGCACAGATTGTCCCCATTGCCGCATTTACTTCGTTTGTCGCTACAGCTTTGCTGACTGCATCTAAAATTAAATTTCCAGATAAAGATTTTCCACTTTGAATATAGTTTTGAAGCAGCACTGCATCTCCGCCTGTTAAACCTGTAACAGACTGTACCCCTTTTAAACCGCGTTCAACCGCTTCTTCCATAACCGTTAAGTTCCGGTCCATTTTTCCCATGATTTCTTCACGAGTAACTCCTGTGATATCTATTTCCTGTTGAATCATAATCTCTGCAATTTTTACATTTTGACTTTCTGCTAATTCTACTAGTTCTGCTACGTTTCGAAACATAGTAACCTCCGCTATCATTCTGTCTTATTTTCACTTTAGAATCATCTATAATCACTCGGCCCCAGTTATTCTCTCAAGCCGGTCCTATTCGCTCTATCCTACTCAACCATTCTTGTTACTTGAATAATGTGAGGCAATGTTTTTAACTCTTCAATTACATCATCTTCAATATTCGTGTCCATTTCAATTGCCATGAGCGCTACTTCTCCGCGCTCTTTGCGAGATACTTCCATATGTCCGATATTAATTGAGTGTTTCATCAAAATATTCGTAACGGTCGCAATGGCACCAAATCGGTCATTATGCACAACGAGAATAGCTGGATTCATGCCTGATAAATTTAATTCAAATCCGTTCAGCTCCGTAATTTGAATTTTCCCTCCGCCAATTGAAATTCCAACAACTTCAATTTCCTTTAATCCGTCGCTCATTTTGATGCGAGCAGTATTCGGATGATCTGTGATTGCCGCTTCCTCAACAAATGTGACGTCCATTCCTTCTTTTTTAGCTAAGTCCAAAGATTGCGGAATACGCTGGTCGAACGTATCAAAATCTAAAATACCGCCAATCAGCGCTACGTCTGTTCCGTGCCCTTTATACGTTTGAGCAAAAGAACCGTACAGTGAAACCACAACTTTTGTGGGCTGCTTGCCAAAAAGCGTTCGGGCAACGCGTCCAATACGCGCTGCACCAGCTGTATGTGAGCTAGATGGTCCAATCATTACCGGACCAATAATATCAAAGACAGATTTATATTTCATAAGGATTTTCCCCCTGCTATTTAGACATTGTTATTACTTATATGTTACTTGAGCTTTTGACTTTTTGGAAGCTTTGTTTCACGCTCTTAAAAAATTTAAAAATTCTCATTTTTATTAGGGATTCACGCATAAAAAAAGCGGTGTATTTATCCATAAAAATAAGATAAGCACACCGCTTTTTTTGCTATATTATGCAGGAAAAGATGAATTACTTAAGCTGCTTCTTGCTCGGAAGCTACATCGTCTACTGTTTTAATTTTAAAGTTTTTAAAAACAACTGAACCTATAAACCCAGCTAATGCTCCCGCTAGTGCGCAAAGTACTGCACAAATTGTGACCTTCATAGGGTCATTAAACCCAAACATCACTGCAAGTCCTGCGATTGGCGTTGCCGTGCCTGCAGCATCATTTACCAATCCGAACAGAGCCACAACTACACCGGCTAGTGCACCTCCAACAAAGTTTGTAATGTAGATAGGAATCGGATTTGCTGAAATAATATTCGCTTGTGTTAAAGGTTCAACTGCAACTGAAATAGTTGTACGACGATCCCCAATTTTTAATCGATCAAACAGCACATAGTTCATGAAAGAAGAACCAAACACAGCAAGAGCTCCAATCGCCATAGGCAATCCCGTTAACCCTAGCATAGCCGTTAAAGCCATTGAGCTAAGCGGAGCCGTTGCTACTACTGTAATCACTCCCCCTAAAATAATTCCCATCAAAATAGGGCTAGCACTTGTTGTATCTTTGATAATTCCTCCAATATTTAAAAGCGTCGCATCTACAATAGGTGAGAATGCATTACCAATTAATCTTGTTAAAGGTGCTGCAATTAAGATGTTGCCTAATAAGTCTAGACCAGCAGGTGCCTTTTTCTCAATAAATTTCACTACAAATGCCATGAGGTATCCCGCAAAAAATCCAGGGAGCAAGCCTAGCCCTGAACACACCACCCCCATCATAAGAGCATATACAGGAGATACTCCTAACGCCAAAGCAACTAGTGCTGCCGCCGCAACTCCTCCCATTCCTCCTGCAGCCTTTCCTACTTCACCTAGGAATGAAATACCTAGTAAATCTCCTCCTACATATGACTGAAAGGCCTCTACGAGAAACGCAGCTACCGCTCCGCTTGCCAGAGCCCCCATTGCTTTCATGCCATAAGGTGCCTTGTTGCTAAACAACCAAAATAAAAATAAAACTAATAATAATAAACCTGTTCCTTTTAAAATATCCACTGTTGTCTCTCCTCTCATGCTGTTTTCTTTCACATTTGACTCAATCAGTTTTCAAAACTACCATACAAACGGGTTCTTTTCAACTAATATACCTAACATACCGAACAATTACAACATTTAAAAGTAAAATAGTTCGTATTTAACTTAAAAAACACAAAAAAGAAGCACCCCTCAGGAGGGATGCTTCTTTTTTTGTTATTCAATTGCAAAAATGTAAGAATATAAAGGTTGATCTCCTTTATGAAGCTCTACCTCAACTTCTTCAAACGTTTCTTCTACAAACGATGTTAGCGCTTCAGCTTCATCATCTGAGACATCCTCTCCTTGAAGAATCGTAAGGATTTCCGCTTCGTCATCAATCATATAAGTCAAAAGCTTTTTCGCTGCTTCTAATTTCTCTGAATCTTTTACGACGATTTTCTTTTCGGCAATACCCATAAAATCGCCTTTAGCTAATTCAAGACCATCAATATTTGTATCGCGAACTGCATACGTTACTTGTCCTGTTTTCACGTGCTGTAGAGCTTCTGTCATTACTTCCTCGTTTTCTTTTAAGCTTTGCTGAGGATTAAATGATAGCAGCGCTGTCATTCCTTGAGGAACCGTTTTAGACGGGACAACCGAAACGTGACTGCCGGCAACAGCAGCCGCTTGGTTAGCAGCCATCACAATATTTCCGTTATTAGGTAAAATCAGTACCTGTTCAGCATTTGTTTCTTGAATCGCTTTGACAATATCCTCCGTACTTGGATTCATTGTTTGTCCGCCTTCAATGACAACCGTTGCCCCAAGGCTCTTGAACAATTCAGCAATTCCTTTTCCCATTGACACAGTAACAATGCCAAAGGGCTGTTTTTCAGCATTTTTTACTGCAGGCTTTTCTTCACCTGAAACAATGCTGCTATGCTGTTCTCTCATGTTTTCAATCTTCATTTTAATTAAACTTCCATATTGCTGCCCGTAGTTTAACACTTCTCCAGGATGCTCAGCGTGAATATGAACTTTCACGATTTCATCATCAGATACTACAAGCAATGAGTCGCCCCATTTACTTAAGTCTTGACGAAACGTTTCTTCAGAAAATGTTTTAGCTGCAGGCTTATCCTCTTCCAGCCTTACCATAAATTCTGTACAATAGCCAAATTCAATATCTTCTGTATTCATATGGCTTTGCGCATGCTTATGATGCTCAGCATTTACGAGTTCATTCATCGAAGGAGCTGACATGGGTACACCCGGAAGTTTTTCACCTTTTAATTCAGCTAAAAACCCTTCATAAATTAAAACAAGCCCTTGGCCTCCGCTATCCACTACGCCTACTTCTTTTAACACGGGTAAAAGATCTGGCGTGCGATTTAACGAAGCATTAGCTTCCTTAAGTACTTCTTCCATGAACAGAATCATATCAGATTGCTTTTTAGCAACAGCCGCTGCTTTTTTAGCAGTATCCTTAGCTACTGTTAAAATAGTTCCTTCGATTGGTTTCATAACAGCTTTATAAGCAGTTTCTACCCCAAGCTCAAGAGCTTCAGCAAACTCAACTGTTGTAATCGCTGACTTTTGCTCAACCGATTTCGCAAAACCGCGGAATAATTGAGATAAAATAACTCCTGAATTACCGCGCGCCCCCATCAATAAGCCCTTAGACAAAGCTTGACTCACTTGGCCGATGTGATCAGATAGTTTATTTTTCACTTCTTTAGCACCAGACGTAATCGATAAGTTCATATTTGTTCCAGTATCACCATCTGGTACAGGAAAAACGTTCAGCGCATCTACATAATCTGCATTGTTAGATAGATGCTGGGCTCCTTGAAGCACCATTTCTCTAAACCGCTTTCCGTCCAACGTTGTCATTGACACGAATCTTCCTCCTTAATTAAACGTTCGTTACACGAACACCCTGCACATAAATATTTACTGAATCAACCGTTAAACCAACCGTTTGTTCCAGTGTGTATTTTACTTTTGTTTGCACATTATGAGCAATTTCAGAAATTTTTGTTCCATAGCTTACGATAATGTACATGTCGATATGTACGTCATCCTCTTCTTGTCTTACCACAATACCTCGTGTAAAGTTTTCTTTGCGAAGAATTTCTGTAAGACCATCTTTAAGCTGATTTTTTGAAGCCATTCCGACAATCCCGTAACAATCAACAGCTGCTCCTCCAGCAATTGTGGCAATTACATCTGTAGAGATATCAATTTGACCATATTTCGTTTTCATTTCGATGGACATACTCGTTCCCCTTTCTACTTTCATAGGTTATAAATATTCTACTATAATCAATCTCGTTTTAAAAGAGGCGTCCAGCTTGTCCCTTTTAAAGATGACAGTATTAGGTATCAACTTATCTTAAAATAAGTAATAGCCCAGGTTATACCTATTTCTACTCTCTATATTATTGAACATAGATTCATTTTATATGTCAAGGAAAATTTCTTGAAAGCTTTTCTCCAGAACTATTGCATTCTCTGTAAGGCTGTGATAAATTAATATAGTATTTCTCAAAACAGAATTGAGTAGTTTTTTTGGTGTTAGGAGGGAAAATCATGGCACGCAAATGTGTAGTAACTGGTAGAAAAGCTCGTTCAGGTAACGCACGTTCTCACGCAATGAACGCTACTAAGCGTAAATGGGGTGCTAACGTTCAAAAAGTACGTATCTTAGTGAACGGTAAACCAAAACGTGTGTACGTTTCAGCTAGAGCCCTTAAGTCTGGTAAAGTTCAACGCGTTTAATCTTTATAATGAAAAAGCACCATATTTTATGGTGCTTCTTTTATTATTCCGGCGTTGTTAATCTTTTTTGAACGAATTAAGCATGACCTTTACGATGCCACCTAAAAACTTTGGAAGTTTGATTGTATAGAATTTCATACTGTCCCTCCTAACCGTCTCCACACTTTATCTCCTTTTAAAGAAAGCCCTATGTCCTGCTCTCATTTTCCATACTTCATCACAAGCAACGTTTATCATTGCTTCTTACCATCATTAATATGCCTTTTGTAAATGAAAAAGTACCTCTTTGTTGAATAAGTTCATTGCTAATACATAAAGTTGAGCCCAGTTCTACTTCATGCTTATTGAGCGGATATTTGAAACCTTCTAGCGTAAGCTCTTTTACACCGCCTGCAAAAGGAACGAATGAAATATAGTGAAACTCCTTTAAACGATCAACATGATAAGTGCCTGGTTCAAACAATTGAATGATATTTTGATTGTCAATCATTTGTACATTCGCTTTCTTTTTTAACCCTTTGTACAGGAGCTGAATGCTTCCAAACATGTGGTCAAGCCTTCCACCTGTTGCTCCAAAGATACAAATACTGTCCGGTTTTTGCCCTATTGCCCACTCAAAAGCAAGTTCCAAATCCGTTGCATCTTTTTCTGCAGGATACAATTCAACATCTTGTAATGCTTCTCTCACTAGCTTAAGCTGCGCATTTGTAATGGAATCAAAATCTCCGAATGCTTTTACGGGCAAAATGTCTTGTTGAAGAAGAAGGAATACGCCACGGTCTACTCCTACCCACTTTACATCATTTGATTGGTGCAGGGGTGGCATATGTTCATCCGGTCCCCCTGCTAGAATATGAATTTTCATTATGTATATGCTCCTTTTCTATTAAAAAATGGACGAAATAAATATGTTTTCTTTATCCTAAAAGAAAAAGCTGCTGTGTACAAGTTCTACTCGTTGTACACAGCAGCTTTTATTACTTACGCTTGAACAGTTGTGCGAATTTGACTAATTGCGCCAGCTCGATCTTCTTGATTATAAATAGCTGAGCCAGCCACTAAGACATTTGCTCCTGCTTCCACACATTTTCTTGCTGTTTCTTCATTAATTCCTCCATCAACCTCTACTTCAATAGAAAGGTGACGAATTTCAATAAGCTGAGAGATTTGCTCAATTTTTGGCAATACACTTGGAATAAAGTTTTGTCCTCCAAAGCCTGGGTTCACCGTCATTAATAAAATAAGATCGATATCTTCTAAGATATGCTTTACCACGTCAATTGGCGTTGCAGGATTTAAAGCAACGCCTGCTTTCATGCCGTGCTCTTTAATTAATTGAATGGTGCGGTGCAAATGAGTACACGCTTCAGCATGTACCGTTAAAATATCAGCACCTGCCTTTGCAAACATTGGAACGTATTGATCTGGGTTTTCAATCATTAAATGCACATCTAATGGCAGTGTTGTGACAGGGCGTACAGCCTCAACGATAAGCGGTCCAATTGTAATATTAGGAACAAAATGGCCATCCATAACGTCTATATGGATGTAGTCTGCTCCACCTGCTTCAACTTCACGAATTTCTTCAGCAAGCTTTGAAAAATTGGCAGATAAAATGGAAGGTGCGATTTTTGTCATTTTTAATACCTCGGCTTTCTTTGCTTAATTTCCTCAATAAATTGCAAGTAATGTTCGTAGCGATAACTCGGAATTTCTTTTTGTTCGTATGCTTCTTTCACCGCACATTTTGGTTCTTTCACATGCAAACAACCTCGAAATTTACACTGTTCACTCAAACGCGACATTTCAGGAAAACAATCGGTTAACTCTTCTACTTCTAATGTTAAAAATTCTAGTGAGCTAAAGCCTGGCGTATCGGCTACTAAACCTTCACCAAACGAAATCAGTTCTACATGACGTGTTGTATGCTTTCCTCTTCCAAGTGACATTGAAATATCATTTGTCTTTAATTCAAGCTCTGGTTTAAGTGTATTTAACAGTGAAGATTTACCTACACCTGACTGTCCGGCAATAACCGTTACGCGATCTTCAAATAACGGCTGAATTTGTTCCATGCCTTTTTCTGTGACTGTCGACGTTAAAATGACCTCATATCCTATTTTACGATATTCTTCGGCATATTGCTCGATTTCTTGCTTTTGCTGCTGTGATAAAAGATCTACTTTTGAAATACAAATAATAGGTTCAATATGATTAGACTCCACTAACACTAAAAATCGGTCAAGAAGCATTGTGCTAAAATCAGGTTCAATCGCTGAAAAAACAAGCAGCGCCTGATCAACATTTGAAATAGGGGGACGAACTAATTCATTTTTACGTTCTTTAATTTCAAGTATATATCCTTCAAGCTTATTTTCCGCCTGAAATACTACATTGTCACCGACTAAAGGCGTTACCTTCTTTTTACGAAAAACACCTCGTCCTCGACATTGCGTTACTTGTCCGTCATGAAGAACATAATAAAATCCGCTAAGGGATTTAATAATTCTTCCTTCTGGCATAACCTCACTCCTATCACTCTGGATATTCAACGTCTTTTTCTTCAATAACTTCCCCGTCTCGGACAATTTTATAAGACGCCTTTTCATTTTCATCAACTAAAACATCGAACGATTCTTTTGTTGTTTCAGTAATCGTTAGTTCTTTAGCAGGAACGGACATATCGTTATCTGCATCTTCGATATAAATTTGTACTTTTTGCGGCTTTGGCTTTTCCTCTTCTGTTCCGGTGGCATCGCCTGTTTCCGTTGCGTCGCCTTGTTCCGTACTTGCTTCGGTGTCAGTCTCTTCTTTATACGGAATAGTCACATCCACTGACACCGTTTGAGGAGCTTTTGGCTCCTTGCCCATTGAGACTGTAATGGTGAGCCTATCACCTTGCTCGATACTCTGCTCCGCTGCAGGCTTTTGAGACATCACAAGACCTTTTTCAACAGTGTCGGAATACGCTGTTTTTACGTCCACTTCAATATCTTCATCTGATGCATAATCTTTTACGCTTTTTTCCGTCCAGCCCGAGAAATCCTTTAATGTAATCTTCGGCGGACCCTTACTTACCCATAGCGTAACCGTTGTATCTTCCGGCACGACTTGTTCGGTTTCTTTAGGCGTCTGATCTGTAATATTGCCTTTCGGTTCTGTGCTTTCAACTTCGATGGATTGGATATCTTTATAATTCTGCTTTTCTAACAGACTTTTTACTTCCGTAAAGCTTCTTCCAATGTACCGGTTAAATGCTTCTTTTTTCTTTCCTGTACTTCGATAAATAATGACATTAGATCCTTCTTTGATAACGTCTCCCGCTTCTGGCATCGTTTTAACCACGTCGCCTTCTTCCACCTCATTATCGGATATATCTTTAGGATTCTTCACTTTAAAGCCTAAAGAAACTAAATCGGTTACTGCTGATTCATAATCTTGATTATGTAAATCAGGAACCTTTACGTCTTTTGGCAGTAATAAAGCCGGAATAAATGTAACAGCGGCTACACTAGCAGCTGCTAGTAGCAAAAAAATTAAAACAAGCGTTACAATCAGCTTGCTTTTGCCTTTTTTCTTTTTCTTCTTTTTTTTCTTCGGCTTTAACTCTTCTTCCTCTTGTTCTTCCCGCTCTAAGTGAGGTGGTTTTCTCACAGGTACGTGCGTTTCTTCGGATTCAACAAAATCCTCCTTAATAACTGGAATGGCTTTTGTCACTTCTTCATCATCAGGCACCGTAAACCTTTGTTCATTATAACGATTTGGATGAACAGCAGACTGTAAATCCGCTTCGAGTTCTTCGACGGAACTGTATCGGTAAAATGGATCTTTAGTTGTTGCTTTTAATACAACATTCTCCACGCTTTGAGGGATAGATGGATTCCATCTTTTTGGAGAAGGTGTTTCTGTCTGTAAATGTTTTAATGCAATTGACACAGCCGATTCCCCAGAAAAAGGGACTCGACCCGTTAGCAATTCAAATAGGACGATGCCAAGCGAATAAATATCAGACCGCTTATTCGCAAGCCCTCCCCTTGCCTGTTCAGGAGATAAATAATGAACAGAGCCCAAAACAGAATTAGTATGCGTAATGGTTGTAGAACTTAGTGCTACGGCAATGCCGAAGTCAGTAACTTTAATGGTATCATCATGATCAATTAAAATATTTTGAGGCTTAATATCCCGGTGAATAATTCCGTACTGATGAGCATGGGCAATAGCTGATGTAATCTGCGTCATAATATGTATGGCTTTATCAAGAGATAGTGGTGATTCTTGCAGAATGTATTGCTTTAATGTCATACCCGGTACATATTCCATGATGATATAGTAAATATCTTCTTCTTCTCCAACATCATAAATGCTGACAATATTAGGATGAGCAATACTCGTAGCAGATTGTGCTTCTCGATGGAAACGCTTTATAAACGCATCGTCACTTGCAAAGTCTAAACGAAGCACTTTAATTGCCACATCACGATCCAAAATCATGTCGCGACCTAAATAGACGTTTGCCATTCCGCCTCCACCAATTACTTGCAATACCTTATAACGGTCGTTTAGCCGTCTACCTATTAGCAACACTCTCACCCACTTTCAGATGTAAAGTCCACAATTGCAAGTGTAATATTGTCTTCTCCACCAAGCTCATTTGCTAATTGAATCAGGCTCGTACCCTTTTCGTGAAGTGATGAACTTGTTGATAACGTTTCGTTCAGCTTTTGTTCCGTTACCTTATTTGTCAGTCCATCTGAACATAATAATAATCGATCTTCTTTTTCCACTTCAATTGTTTTTACATCTAAACTAACATTTTCTTCGGTACCTAGTGCTCGCAATAAGATATTTTTTCGTGGATGATGCTCAGCATCTTCTTTTGTGATTTGACCATTTTTTACGAGTTCATTCACAAGAGAATGATCTTCTGTTACTTGTTGAAATCCATATTCATTTGAAATATAGCATCTGCTGTCTCCTATATTACCAATCGCACAAAACGTATCGGCGCATAAAGCAAGTACAACTGTTGTACCCATACCTTTACACTCTTCATGCTCCTGAGCATACTGATAAATATCTTGATTAATTTGCGAAACATGCGTACGAATCCACTGCGTTGCCTCATCAGGAGACGTTACTTTGTCCGCTTCTTCCCACGCTATTTGCAATTTTTGAACCGCCATCTCACTGGCGACGTCGCCAGCTCGATGACCTCCCATACCATCAGCCACAATTGCAAGCAGCTGATTGTGTTGGTTCAAAAATACCCCTCCGTTATCTTCATTGTGTTGTCTAACTCTCCCTCGGTCTGTCATGAAGACAGTTGCCATACAATCACCTCGTCTCTTCTTTACGCTCCTTCGCACGTAATTGGCCACAAGCTGCATCGATATCATGACCTTGCTCACGACGAATAGTCACGTTAACGCCACGCTTTTTAAGCGTACGTTCAAATGCAAAAATCTGTTCACGCGGTGTACGAACATAATCACGCTCAGGCACATAGTTTACCGGAATCAAGTTCACGTGACATTTAACGTCTTTAATCAAATCCGCTAATTCCTCGGCATGCTCTACTTGATCGTTTACTCCTCCGAATAGACCATACTCAAAGCTAATACGTCTTCCCGTTTTATCCGTATAATATTTAATAGCTTCCATCAAATCAGGAAGTTTGTACGCACGGTTAATTGGCATTAAGCGTGAGCGGATGTCATTGTTTGGAGCGTGAAGTGAAATTGCAAAATTGATTTGCATTTTTTCATCAGCAAACTTATAGATTTTCGGAATGATTCCACTTGTCGATACTGTGATATGACGTGCACCAATATTTAATCCATCATCACTGTTAATTGTTTTTAAGAAGCGCATCATTTCATCATAGTTATCAAACGGCTCCCCAATACCCATAATTACGACAGAGCTCACGCGTTCTCCTTGTTCATCTAGCGCTTTTTGTACTTTTACTACTTGCGCTACGATTTCTCCAGCTTCTAAATTACGCTTTAAACCTCCAAGAGTAGACGCACAGAACGTACAGCCGATGCGACAGCCAACTTGAGTCGTTACGCAGACAGAATTTCCGTATTCATGACGCATAAGCACTGTTTCAATCGTATAACCGTCATGGAGTTCGAATAAAAACTTCATCGTGCCGTCCCCAGACGTTTGCTGAACAACTGTTTTTAATGTCGTTAATGCAAATTTGTCTTTTAATTGTTCACGTAATCCTTTAGATAAGTTTGACATATCGTCAAAGTCCGTTACGCGTTTAACATATAACCAGTCAAAAATTTGTTTAGCACGGAACTTCTTATCTCCGTGTTCTACTAACCAATTTTCTAGGTCGTGCATTTCTAATGAATAAATAGATGGTTTTTGCGGTTTTTCTTCTGCTTTTGCTTTTCTTTTAGCTACTTCTTCCATTTTTACACCTTCTTCTGTAAACATGCAATATAAAATCCATCGCTTTGTGCATCTGGCAGCAATTGAATTTCACCATGTTTTACGTTTTGTTTAAGCTTTTGCGGCATCCGTGCAGCAAGTGTTTCATCTTTTTGGAAATCAGCATGATCTGTTAAAAATGCTGCTACAACATCCCCATTTTCATCTCGGTCAATTGTACATGTACTATATACAAGGGTCCCACCTTTTTTTAATAAAGGCGCAACCGCATTTAAAATATCTTGTTGAATACGCGCCAGCTGCTTTACATCTTGCTCAGTTTTTGTATATTTCAAATCAGGTTTTCGTCTCATTACACCAAAACCTGAGCATGGGGCATCTACTAAGATGCGGTCAAACATTTCTTTATCAAACTGTTCGCCCGCTTTGCGGCTGTCTTGAACCGTCGGCTCAATATTGGTAAGATGCAGACGCTCTGCCTGCTGGGCAATCAGCTTTACTTTATGGTCATGAATGTCCAAGGAAATAACCTTACCACTGTTTTTAAGCTGCTCTGCAATATGAGTTGATTTTCCTCCCGGTGCAGCACAGCTATCTAAAATTAGCTCTTCTGCCTCTGCACCGAGCGCATGAGCCACTAACATAGAGCTTTCATCTTGAACGGTAAACATTCCTTCACGAAATGCTTGTGTATGAGCTGCATTTCCTTTTTGAACTTCTAGCGCTTCTTCTACAAAATGGCCTGGTTCTACAACAATCCCTTCTTTTTCAAGCGCTTCTTTTACTTCATTTTGCGTAAAGCGTGCACTGTTTACTCGGATTGTTTGTTTGGGGGCCATTAAATTAGCTAAACAGATTCCGCGTGTTTTGTCCAATCCATATTGTTCCACCCAGCGTTTTACAAGCCACAATGGATGACTCGTTTCAATCGCCAAGCGCTCCACAGGATTTTGTATTTCTTCTAAAGAAGGCGTGCCGCTGCGCTGAATATTTCGTAAAACGCCGTTTACCATTGAGGCAATTCCTTTGTGACCGCGTTTTTTGGCAATTTCTACTGCTTCATGAAGGATTGCCCGGTCCGGCACCCGGTCTAAATATACCATTTGGTAAAGAGATAAACGAAGCAGCACTCGCACCCAAGGCTGAAGCTTTTTTGGATTTTTCAAGAAAGGCGCTAACCCGTAATCTAACGTATCACGTCTTTGAATCGTTCCATACACAATTTCCGTTAACAGTCCTGCATCTTTTCCTTGAATACCCCGTTTTTGTATGCTGTTATTTAACAATAGATTGCTGAATGCCTGATTTTTTTCAATAGCTAGTAAAATATCTAAAGCTATGTCTCGAACGTTGTACTTACTCATTGACATCCCCTAATACTGTTCCGACTTCAACGGATGTACCTCGTAAATACTGCGCTGCATCCATACGTTTTTTTCCAGCCGGCTGAAGTTCCGTCACTTTAATAGCTGTTTCATTTCCAGTTGCTACTATAAATCCATCCTCTTCAAGTGATAAAACGGTACCCGGTTTGCCTGATGCGGATACTTTCTCTCCCCACCAAATTTTCATGACCTGACCGTCTGCTGTTGTATAAGCAACGGGCCAAGGGTGAAGTCCGCGGATATGGTTATAAATTTCTTCTCCTGTACGGGCCCAATCAATTTTCTCTTGTTCACGCTTAATGTTAGAAGCAAATGTCGCTTCGTCATCGTTTTGTTTAACCGGCGTAATTTCACCTTTTACAAGAGAAGGAATGGTTTCTGAAAGCAATTTTGCACCAGCAGCGCTGAGTTTATCATGAAGTGTGCCAACGTGATCACGTTCTTCAATCGGAACTTCTACCTGTGTTAAGATATCACCTGCATCTAATTTTTCTACCATATACATAATTGTAACACCAGTTTTCGGCTTACCTTGTAGAATTGAATAATGAATCGGCGCGCCTCCGCGCAGTTCAGGTAACAGAGAAGCATGCACGTTAATACAGCCGTATTTAGGCGCTTCTAAAATAGGGGTTGGTAAAATTTGACCAAAAGCCGCTGTTACAATTAGGTCAGGCTCATACGCTAACACTTGCTGATATTCTTCTTCTAAACGAATCTTTTCTGGCTGCAGTACAGGTATTTCATGCTTTAACGCCTCAACTTTTACAGGAGGAGGTGTTAATACGCGCTTGCGTCCTTTTGGTCGGTCCGGCTGTGTAACCACTGCGACCACTTCATATCCATCTTTAAGTAATGTTTGTAAAACCGGCACTGAAAAATCCGGCGTTCCCATAAATACGACTTTCATCGTGTAAAACCTACCCTTCTAGTTCATCCTCTTCGTAATACTTTGTTACTTTTTCCGTGAACAATACACCGTGTAAATGATCAATTTCATGCTGAATTGCTCGTGCTAAAAAACCTTTTGCTTCTATAAAATAAGGTTTTCCTTTACGGTTTTGCGCACGTACTTTCACATAATCAGCTCGAGCCACGTCACCAAAAAGGCCCGGAAAACTTAGGCAGCCTTCTGGACCGATTTGTTCGCCTCGTTGCTCAATAATTACCGGATTAATTAACTCAATTTTACCGTGTCGGTCATCCACGTCTACCACTGCCACTTGCTGCAGAACTCCTACCTGAGGAGCAGCTAGACCCACACCGTCTGCTTCAAGCATTAAATCATACATGCCGTTTAGTAATTTCGCTAATTTATTATCAAAGTTTTTAACGACTTCACATTCTTGTTCAAGTACTTCATTAGGATGGTAAACAAGCTTAAGCTTAGCCAAATAGGCACCTCCTTTATTCTTTCTATTTATATCCAAAAAGCTTCTTCTTTAACGCCATCAAGACGACTAGTTACATCATCGAGTATGGATTCAAATCAATAGTGATCGTTAAATTCTCCTTCTGCATTTCCGCTTGATAACGTTCTAATATATATTTCAACAGCGGAATCAGGCTTGGTTCCAGCTTGTATTTTAACATGCATTGATAGCGATATCTATCTTTTATCTTAGCAATCGGAGATGCGACTGGCCCTAAGATCGTTGTTTGCGGCGAAAGTTTCTGACTCAGATACTGCGAAATTTTGTCTGTAACAGACACCACTTTTGCAATATTTTCATGAGATACCGTTACAAGCGCCAAGTAAAAGAAAGGCGGATATTTATGCATTTTACGAATTTCCATCTCCTGCTTATAAAACGCATCGTAATCATGCTGACTCGCAAGTTGAATGCTGTAGTGTTCAGGCGTGTACGTTTGAATCACTACTTCTCCTGGAAGTTTGTGGCGTCCTGCTCTTCCGCTTACTTGTGTTAAAAGCTGAAACGTTTTTTCAGATGCACGAAAGTCAGGTAAATTCAGCATCGTATCTGCTGTTAAAACGCCTACAAGCGTGACGTTTGGAAAGTCGAGTCCTTTCGCAATCATCTGCGTCCCTAATAAAATTTGCGCTTCTCCACTTGCAAACTTATTCAGGAGCTTTTCATGCGCGCCTTTTCGGCTTGTCGTATCAACATCCATTCGAACGACCCTAGCCTCGGGCAGCACTTTTGTTAATTCTTCTTCCACTTTTTGTGTACCAGATCCGAAAAAGCGGATATGTTCACTGTGGCATTCTGGGCAATCAGTGTGGACATGTTCTTCGTGTCCGCAGTAATGGCATTTTAATTTATTTTGATAGCGGTGATACGTTAGTGAAATTTCACAGTGCTCACATGTCGGAACGTAACCGCAGTCTCTGCACATAACAAAAGAAGAATGACCTCTTTTATTTAAAAATAAAACGATTTGCTCCCCTTTTTCCAAACGGTCTTTCATCTTTTCAAACAGCATAGTTGAAAACATAGAGCGATTGCCGCTACGAAGCTCTTCTCTCATATCAACGATATCCACCGACGGCATTGATGACTTATTCATTCTTTGCTTTAACGTCAGTAGCTTATACACACCTTTTTGCGCTCTTGCAAAGGACTCAAGCGTTGGGGTTGCACTTCCTAAAATGACTGGACACTGATGATGCTGCCCTCGGTAAATGGCTACATCTCTAGCATGATAACGGGGGTTTTCTTCTTGTTTGTAACTCGTCTCATGTTCTTCATCGATAATAAGAAGGCCCAAATTTTCAAATGGCGCAAATACAGCAGAGCGGGCCCCTACTACAACGGATACTTCTTTTCGCTGAATTTTTCGCCATTCATCGTATTTTTCTCCAGTAGACAAGCCGCTATGGAGCACAGCAACTTTTGAGCCGAATCGCTCTTTAAAACGCTTGACCATCTGAGGGGTAAGTGAAATCTCCGGAACAAGCATAATCGCTTCTTTCCCTTTTTTTAGCACTTGATCAATTGATTGGAGATACACTTCTGTTTTTCCGCTTCCGGTTACTCCGTACATTAAAAACACATCGTGAAGATTTTCTTCGATGTCATGCAGAATCGGTGCGATTGCCTCAGCTTGTTCATCGGTCAATTGAAATGGCTGTGATGGTTTAAAGTATCGATCTTGATAAGGATCACGGTATATTTCAATTTCCGTTTCCGCTAAGAGTCCTTTGTTAATCAGCGCTTTTATAGGAGCGGAGGTAATCTGCAAATCTTCCGCTATTTCTTTTATGGCTACTTCTTCATTTCGATTCAGCATAAAAGACAGCACTTGTTTTTGCTTTTCTGCCTGCTTATTTAACTCGCTCATAAACTGCTGAATTTCTTCAAGGCTTTGATTCAGTTTTACGCCTTTTGCCGTTTTTTTGTTTCCTTTGTTTTTAACAACGTAGACGACTTCAATTAGACCTTTTTGAATATCACGGTGAAAAGCAGGAGCAGCGGCTGTTTTTTCTACTTCACTCCACTTCAGCGAGGATCTTGACTGAAAAAACGGCTTTACTTGCTCATGAAGCTGTTCGTGTGCCTCTTTTGAAAGGAGTGACAGTTCTTTATCATATTTTGCTTTCATCGCCGCAGGCAGCATAACTTGAAAAGCCGATATCATAAAACAAAGCGTTTTTTCGGTTAGCCAGTGCCCAATCTCTAACAGTTCGGGAGTCAGAACCGGCGTTAAATCAAGCAGGTCAGCGATTGGTTTAACACGCTTAACTTCAGCCTCTTCTTTAAGAGCCACCACAAACCCTTGAACTTTTCTAGGACCAAACGGAACGACAACTCGCATACCCGGAACAATAATTCCTTTCCATTTGTCGGGAATAGCGTAGTCAAAAGCTCGATCTGTTTGCTTAGCAGCCACGTCCACAATTACACTAGCTACACTCATTTTTTCAGCCCTTCTAACATTTCCTTCACTTCTTTTAACACCTCGGTAGCTACATCGTGTTTTGAAAGAATGGGAAGTTCTTTAGACTCTCCGCTTCGCTTATAGAGCGTTACAATATTTGTGTCCGTCCCAAAACCTGCTCCTTCTGTCGTCACGTTATTGGCTACAATCATATCCAAGTTTTTAGATGCAAGTTTCTTTTGTGCATATTCATCCACTTGTTCTGTTTCTGCTGCAAAGCCGACTAAAAGCTGGTGTTCTTTTCGCTCTCCAAGCGTGCGTAAAATATCTGTTGTTCTCTCTAGCTCTAGTACTGCTTCACCAGGCTGCTTTTTCATCTTTTGATCAAATACATGCTTTGGTCGGTAATCTGCCACTGCGGCTGATTTAATGACAACATCTGCTTCATGATAACGCTGCATAACAGCTTCAAGCATCTGCTGTGCACTTTCAATTTGAACAACCTGCACTCCTTTTGGATACTCTAAATTCGTCGGTCCCGTTACAAGTGTTACGGATGCGCCTAATTTAGCAGCTTGTTCTGCAAGGGCATAGCCCATTTTCCCAGTAGAGCGATTGGTAAAAAATCGGACGGGATCAATGCGTTCTACCGTAGGTCCTGCTGTAACCAATACATTAACACCTTCAAGGATCTTTTGTGTATGTGATGCTTGTGAAAAATAAGATCCGATTAGTGAAACAATTGTTTCTGGCTCTTCAAGACGACCTTTTCCTACATAACCGCATGCCAAATACCCTTCTCCAGGTTCTACAAAAGAGTAACCAAATGATGAAAGAGTGCTCATATTTTTTTTAACAGCTGGATGATCGTACATATGAACATTCATTGCAGGTGCAATCCACACAGGTGCAGTAGCAGCCAGCAGCGTTGTGGAAATCATATCATCTGCAAGACCATTTGCTATTTTCCCTATCATATTTGCCGTAGCAGGAGCTACTAAAATTAAATCAGGCCAATCTGCTAAATCAATATGTGCAATCACAGATGGATCTTTTTCATCAAACGTATCTGTATAAACTGGGTTTCGAGACAGAGCTTGAAACGTAAGCGGCGTTACGAACTCGCATGCTGAAGCAGTCATCATTACTTTAACTTCCGCTCCCGCTTGTACTAATTTACTTGTTAAAGCTGCAGCTTTATATACGGCGATTCCGCCGCTAACACATAATAAAATTCGTTTTCCCTTCATCATTATGCCCCCATCTATTTATCCCGCTCAACCAGCATCCGCTTGTTTACTCGGGTAACTATCTAAAGCTTTTCAATTTAATTATTATACCATTTTTGTAGTGAGACATTCACTATCCTGCTTGAACACAGATAAAAGCACCAAAAAAATAACAACCTATAAAGTAGGTTGTTATTTTTTCACTTACTGATGTTTAGAATCTTCTTCTGCTACACCTTGCTTATAGCTTAATTGTTCAGCATTAATTTCTTCTAAAGCACAGCCTACAAACTTATAAGAAACCGGCTTTTCAATCGGCGTATCATTGTGAAGCTGTAATTGACGTGCACGTTTTGCAGCTACTGTCACAAGCGTGTACTTAGAATCTAATTTTTCCATTAGGGAATCAATTGATGGATAAAGCATGTTTATTCTACCTCCAGCATTCTTTTATAGCGCGCAGAAATACGATCACGACGGCAGTGTTCAGCCGTTACGATAGCACGGATGCGAGCACAAGCATTTTCTACTTTGTCATTTTCTACAACATAATCGTAGGCGTCCATAAGTTCAATTTCTTCTTTTGCCACGCGCATACGGTTATTGATTAAATCTTCTGTTTCAGTACCGCGGTTTACGATACGACTTTTAAGCTCTGACAAACTCGGCGGTGCCAAGAAGATGAACAAACCTTCTGGAAACGCTTCTTTCACTTGAAGAGCACCTTGTACTTCAATTTCTAGAAATACGTCTTTTCCTTCAGATAACGTTTGTTCTACATAATCAACCGGGGTACCGTAGTAGTTACCTACGTATTCAGCCCACTCTAATAATTTCTTGTTTTCAATCATGCGCTCAAACTCTTCGCGTGGTTTGAAGAAATAGTCAACACCGTCTACTTCACCTTCGCGGGGCTTTCTTGTTGTTGCAGAGATAGAATACTGCAATTTAATGTCTTCTTGCTCAAACAATGCTTTTCGTACCGTTCCTTTTCCAACACCTGATGGTCCGGAAAGAACAATTAATAAACCTCTTTCAATCATCGGTTCAAGTGACCTACCCTTCTAATAATTCTTCTTTGTTTATAAGTCGCTGTGACACAGTTTCTGGCTGTACAGGAGCTAAAATAACATGATCGCTATCCATAACAATAACAGATCGTGTTTTACGTCCTTGCGTTGCATCTATTAAAGAGCCTCGATCTTTTGCATCTTGAATAATGCGTTTGATTGGAGCTGATTCAGGATGAACGACAGAGATTATACGATTAGAAGAAATAAAATTTCCAAATCCAACGTTCACTAATTTACCGCTCATAAGAAGCCTCCTGCTATACCAATATAATCTTTATCTTACACGAAGGCTATTCAATATTTTGAACCTGCTCTTTTATGCGTTCTAATTGTGCTTTCATACTAATAACATACTGAGCAATAGTACCATTATTTGCCTTCGCACCGATTGTATTCATTTCACGATTCAGCTCTTGAACAAGAAAATCCAGCTTGCGTCCTACTGAATCAGGTGTATTTAATGCTTGAATAAATTGTGAAACATGACTTTGAATTCGCGTAAGTTCTTCGCTAATATCTGCTTTTTCAGCAAAAATTGCTACTTCAGTCAGCACTCGCTGCTCATCGAAAGTACCTTCTAAATAGTCGCTCAGCTTTCTTTTAATACGCTCGCGATATTGTTCAGCAACTTCAGGAGCAAGCTGTGTAATTTTTTCGCGAATGTCTTGAATGTCCTGTAAGTACCCCATCAAATCGTGATACAGCTCTGATCCCTCTCGTTTCCGCATATCCACTAACTGATGCACAGCAGCGTCAACGGCTTCAAAGATTGCACCATGAATACTCGTCTGATCAGCTTCTTCTTCATAAGTTGTCATCACTTCAGGCATGTGTAAAATGTCTTGAATTTGAACAGATTGTGACAGCCCATGCTTTTCTTGTACTTGCTGCAACGCATTCATGTATTCCTCAAGCAGCTGCCAATCCGTCTGCAGTTTCTTTTTTGCCATTTCTTCACCTGAAATAGTAACAAATACTTCTACTCTACCACGTTTTATGTATGTTTGAACGATTTTTTTTATTTTATCTTCAATTTCAATTAATTGTCTTGGCATACGAATAACAATTTCACAAAAACGATGATTAACAGACTTCATTTCCACTGTCACTGATCGATTTTCCACTTCCGCTTTTCCGCGGCCAAAACCAGTCATACTTTTTATCATTATCATCACATCCACTATGTACATCTTACATAAAAAGTATCATAAAAGAAAGTGTTAGCAAAAAAAAGAAATCTCTCTTCTTTATTCAACCTGTAAAGGCTGCCTTCATGAGTTTTCTCATTTGGGACAGCCTGTATTAAAGTATAGCACAATTTATGAAGGTTTTCTTGTTAAAAGTGAACCGGCAAGTAAAAAAGTTGGAAGGCTTGCAAGTCCTAAAATAACGAGCCATTCCCGCGGTGCAATGGCCATTGTATGAAAAATAGGCTGCAGCGGCGGATAGTAGATGGCCACCAGCATAAGGATAATAGATGAAATAACAGCTCCTACAAGATATAAGTTCTGAAATGGATTGCGATCAAAGATTGATTTTTCACTTCGACAGTCAAATACGTGAATAAGCTGTGCCATAACAAGTGTGGCAAATGCAATCGTCTGTGCATACTGCAGCCGATCTGGGTCATTGTCGTAAACAATCATGAATGCAGCAAGTGTAGCAGCTCCAATTAAAAATCCGCGGCTGACTACTTTCCACCCTAACCCTCTTGCAAAGATACCTTCACGCGGATGCCTTGGATGGCGCTTCATCACGTTATCTTCTGGCTGGTCTAAGCCAAGAGCCATCGCAGGCAAACCGTCTGTTACTAAGTTTACCCATAGTATTTGAATGGGCACTAGCGGAAGCGGAAGTGCTAAAATCATCGCAAAGAGCATAACTAAGATTTCTCCTACATTTGATGCAAGCAAGTAACGGATAAACTTTCGAATATTTTCATAGATGTTTCGTCCTTCTTTGATTGCTGATTTAATAGTAGCAAAATTATCATCAAGCAAAACGAGTGAAGACGCTTCTTTTGCTACGTCTGTCCCGGTGATGCCCATCGCGATGCCTATGTCTGCTGCTTTAATAGCAGGTGCATCATTTACGCCGTCACCCGTCATGGCTACAATGTGATCTTTTGCTTGAAGAGCTTTAACAATTTTAAGCTTATGCTCAGGTGATACCCTGGCATATACGTAAACATCATCCACTACTTCTTCTAGCTCTTCCTGCGTCATTTTGGATAAATCCGTTCCTTCCAAGACTTGACCGTTTTTCGGTAGAATGCCTAGCTGTTTTGCAATCGCCTGTGCTGTAATGACGTGGTCACCTGTAATCATAACGGTTTTGATTCCTGCGTCTCGGCATTCTTTGACCGCTTGCTTGACTTCTGGTCTTGGCGGATCAATCATTCCTTGAAGCCCGAGGAAAGTCAGGTCTTTTTCCGCTTCGTTCTCTGTATGAACGCTCTCATGGTCTCCTAACGGACGATAAGCAATAGCAATGGTTCGAAGCGCTTGGCTAGCTAACTGATCAATCGCTCCTTTTACTTCATTATGAACCGTTACCGACAGCGTTTGTTGTCTGCTTTCCCACAAAATATTTTTGCTGTTTACAAGCAGCACATCGGGAGCACCTTTTGTTATGACATAGCGCTTATTAGATGCGTCTTCAATGACTACACTCATCATTTTACGCGTTGAATCAAATGGAAACTCTTCAATAATCGTAAACTGCTTTTGAATGTTTTCTTTTGTCAGCCCCGCTTTCATTGCGGCAACAAGCAAAGCCGCTTCAGTAGGATCCCCGTCGATGACATATTCTTTATCTTTTCTCGAAATGGACGTTTGATTGCAAAGCAGACCAAACACCAAAAGCTGCTGAAGCGGTTTTTCACTCCGTGTATCAACTTCTCTTTCCTCTCGCGAAAATACGCCCGTAGGTTCATACCCTGTCCCTGATACCCTCCACGTCATTCCTCCTGACCAGAGGTGAGTAACCGTCATTTTATTTTGCGTTAATGTGCCCGTTTTGTCTGAGCAAATGACTGACGCGCATCCTAGTGTTTCAACAGCAGGAAGTTTGCGAACAATGGATCTTTGCTTAATCATGCGCTGTACACCAAGAGATAGCGCCACGGTTACGATGGCAGGAAGACCTTCGGGTATGGCAGCAACAGCTAAGGAAACTCCCGCTAAGAACATACTATATAAATCATGGCCTTGCAGCACGCCAATCCCGACCACTAATACAGTAAGTGCAAGCGCTACAACGATTAAAATTTTACCTAATTGCTCTAACTTCCGTTGAAGAGGGGTAATCATGACTTCAGCATTTTGAAGCAAATCAGCAATTTGTCCCATCGCTGTTTTCATTCCAATCCCTACAACGATACCTGTTCCGCTTCCTCGCGTCACAAGCGTACCCATAAAAGCCATATTGTCCTGATCTCCAAGCGGCACTTCATCTCCTGGCAAAGCTTTTATTTGCTTGGCAACTGGCAAAGACTCTCCCGTAAGCGCTGATTCTTCAATTTCTAGACTTTTGGCTTCCATAATCCGAAGGTCAGCCCCGATGCGGTCTCCGCTTGAAAACTTTACAATGTCTCCTACTACCAGCTCTTTAGATGGCAACTTAACCCATTTCCCTTCACGCATAGCTGCTACTTGAGGAGCAGAAAGCTCTTTTAATGCATGAAGAGATTTCTCTGCTTTTCTTTCTTGAAAAAAACCTAGAAATCCATTAATTACTACAATGGCAATAATAGCAATCGCATCGATGTATTCGCCTAAAAGACCTGAAATAAGCGTAGCAGCTAGTAAAACCAGCACCATAAAATCTTTAAACTGCTCTACAAACACAAGAATGGCCGGTTTTTTCTCTCCTTCAGTCAATTCATTAAATCCTTGCTGCTGCTGACGTGCTTTTACTTCTTTGTGTGTAAGACCATGCTGTCTGTCTGTTTTTGTTACTTCTACTATTGCTTTTTCACCTAATTCATACCATTTCATTGCATCTTTTCACACCCTTTTATTTGTAAATGCACCTATTAGATTGTTACAATCTTATATCGTATGCTTATTCAGACTCGTCCTAAAAAATGCTATACTTTTCTATAGGACAATTTTCAATTACTTAAGGATGTGAGCACTATGTCATTTGATGGTATTTTTACATATGGCATTTTACAAGAATTATCTGAGACCTTGGTTTCAGGACGAATTTCAAAAATATATCAGCCGTTTCCAAACGAGTTGATTTTACAAGTACGCGCTAAAGGTGAAAACCGCAAACTTTTAATCTCAGCTCACCCTAACTATTCACGCGTTCATTTTACAAATGAGCCTTATGAAAATCCATCTGAGCCTCCTATGTTTTGTATGCTTCTTCGCAAACATTTAGAAGGAAGCATTATTGAACAAGTATATCAGCTTGGATTAGACCGCATTTTAGTCATTGAAACAAAAGGACGAAATGAAATTGGCGACGTGACGTACAAGCAGCTTATTATTGAAATCATGGGAAGACATAGTAATGTTGTGCTTGTAGATAAAGAAAAACAAACGATTATCGACAGCATTAAACACGTTCCAATGGCCTTGAACAGGCACCGTACGCTTCTACCTGGAGCACCTTACGTACTGCCTCCTAGTCAAGATAAGCTTCATCCATTTGAAGCGGATGAAGAAACCGTGGTTAAAAAAATTGATTTTAATAGCGGAAAGTTAGCCACCCAGCTAGTGCAGACCTTCTCGGGGCTTTCTCCTTTAATTGCAAATGAAGTGGTGTTTCGCTCTGGCTTAGCGAATCGTTCTACCCTTCCAAAATCATTCGTCGAAACGATGACGCTGATCAAAGAAGGTCAGTTTACACCAACTCTGACAACCGTTAATCAAAAAGACTACTTTTATTTACTGGAATTAACGCATTTAGAGGGTACGAAAAAAACGTATGCAACCATCAGCGAGCTTCTTGACCGCTATTACTACGGGAAAGCAGAGCGAGATCGTGTAAAGCAGCAAGCGCATGACTTAGTACAGTTTATTTCTACCGAGAAAAAGAAAAATGAGAAAAAAATAAAAAAACTTGAGCAAACGCTGCAAAATGCAGAAAAAGCATCTGAATATCAGCTAGCCGGTGAACTCCTTACCGCAAATTTACACCTTGTCAAAAAAGGAGATGCGAAAGTGGATGTTATTAATTATTATGATGAAAATAGCGGTACACTTACGATTTCATTAGATCCGCAAAAATCACCGTCTCAAAATGCTCAAAGCTATTTCACAAAGTATCAAAAAGCGAAAAATTCCGTTTCGATTGTAATCGAACAAATTGAAAAAGCAAACGAAGAAGTACAGTATTTTGAATCACTTATTCAGCAAATGGATACTGCTACTCACAAAGACATTGCAGAGATTCGTGAAGAGCTTGTGGAAGAAGGATATTTGCGCAACCGTCAGCAAAAACAAGCGAAAAAACAAAAAAACACCACGCCTACACTTGAACAATACGTTTCAAGCGACGGCACGACGATTTTAGTTGGAAAAAACAATAAGCAAAATGAGTATTTAACAAATCGCCTTGCTGCTCGTGATGACGTTTGGTTTCATACAAAAGATATACCGGGTTCTCACGTTGTTATCCGCAGCCAAGAGCCTTCAGAAGAAACAATTTTAGAAGCGGCTCATCTTGCTGCTTACTTTAGTAAAGCCAAGAATTCAAGTTCAGTACCCGTGGACTATACAAAAATTCGCCACGTAAAAAAACCAAGTGGTGCCAAGCCTGGTTTTGTGACGTACGATAACCAGCAAACGGTGTACGTAACGCCTAGCGAAGAACTTGTACTGAAGCTGCGTCAGTCATAATAAAACCCCCTTTCTATAGAGAAAGGGGGTTTTTATTATATAGATCTAGTTTAGTTCATCCACGAAGGGTCTGAAGGATTTTCACGCCATTTAAATAGTTTGTCCATAGCTTCTTCTTCAATGTATCCCGCTTCGTTTGCCGCTTCTACTAGCGTAGAGTAGTCTGTTAGCGAATAAACTTGAAGTTCTTTTTCTTTAAACAGCTGACGCGCTTTTTCCAGCTCATATGTAAAGATAGACACAACTCCCAGCACTTCACACCCCTGCGCTTTTAATGCATCGACTGCGGTAAACACACTTCCGCCAGTTGAAATCAAATCTTCAATCACAACAACTTTTTGACCTTTTGTTACTTTTCCTTCGATTTGATTTCCTTGGCCATGTTCTTTTGCTTTGCTTCGCACATAGCACATTGGAAGCTCTAGCGCTTCACTTACCCATGCTGCATGAGGGATACCAGCTGTAGCGGTACCAGCAATCACTTCTGCATTGGCAAAATACGTTTTAATTAAATGCTGCAGACCTTTTGCAATTTCTTTTCGCACTTTCGGGTAGCTAAGCGTTAGACGGTTGTCACAATAAATAGGCGACTTAATTCCAGAGGCCCACGTAAACGGCTCGTTTGGTTGAAGGCTTACTGCCTCAATATCAATTAATTGTTTTGCAATTTCTTTTCGTAGTTTTGTCATCGCGTAATACGCTCCCCTTTCCACTGCTGTAACATCTCATAATATGCTTTAAGCGGGTCTTTTGCTTTAGTAATAGAACGTCCAACGACAATGGCACTTGAGCCATATTCTCTCGCTAGCTGAGGTGTTGCCACACGGACTTGGTCATCTACTGAATCTGTGCCCATACGAATACCCGGCGTTACGGTCAAAAAGTCTTCTCCTGCTGCTTTTCGAATCGAAGGCACTTCATGAGTAGAACATACAACGCCGTCAAGTCCACTTTTTTTAGCAAGTGCTGCATAATGCGTAACCACTTCTTGCATCGAATGTGTAATGAGCTGCTGCTCTTTTAGCATTTCATCAGATGTACTCGTTAGCTGAGTAACCGCAATACAATCCGGGCGCTTTTTGCCGGCAGCGGTTCCTAAGTCAAGTCCTTCAACGGCTGCTTGCATCATGTTCATTCCGCCCGCTGCGTGAACGTTAACCAAATCCACTTCAAGAGAAGCTAAAGACTTCATCCCTTGCTTTACCGTATTGGGAATATCATGAAGCTTTAAGTCTAAAAAGATTTGGTGGTTTTGCTCTTTTAATGCAGAAATAATGGATAACCCTTCTTTATAAAACAGTTCCATGCCTACTTTCACAAATAATGACTCTTGTTGAAAAGGCATTAAAAACTGCTGTACATCGTTAATTGATGAAAAATCAAGAGCAATGATTAACGGTTGCTTCACGCTTTTTCCAGCTCCTTCCGATACATTCTGAAACATGCTCGTATCCTAATGATGTTAATAGCCTTGGCAGTTCGTCAATGATGGTTGGGCATACATACGGGTCAACAAAGTTTGCTGTACCAACCGCCACTGCACTTGCACCTGCATATAGGAACTCGAGTGCATCTTCAGCAGTCGTCACTCCGCCCATACCGATAATTGGAATGTTCACTTTTTGGCTCACTTCATATACCATTCGAATCGCTACCGGTTTAATTGATGGGCCTGACAGTCCGCCTGTGCCGTTCGCTAAAACCGGCTGAGCTGTTTTCAAATCCAGACGCATCCCGAGAAGCGTATTGATCATCGTTAAGCCATCCGCACCAGCTTCTTCAACAGCCATCGCCATGTCTACAATATTGGATACGTTTGGTGATAGTTTAACATAAACTGGAACATTTGAAACATCTTTTACTGCTTTCGTTAAACGAGCAGCAATGACAGGATCTACGCCAAACGCAATTCCGCCTTCTTTTACGTTAGGACATGAAATATTCAATTCAAGTGCTTTTACATTTGATACGGTTGAAATTTCTTTTGCCACGTGCACATATTCTTCAATTGAAGCACCGGCTACGTTCGCGATAATCGGCACATCATATTGCTGAAGCCAAACGAGCTCTTCATTCATTACTTTTTCTAACCCAGGATTTTGTAATCCGATTGCATTTAACATTCCTGCAGATGTTTCCGCTACGCGAGGAGTTGGATTGCCAAAACGAGTTTCAGCAGTAGTCGCTTTAATCATAATGGCTCCAAGTGCATCAAGTGAATAAAATTGAGCATACTCACGTCCAAATCCAAAACAGCCGGATGCTGGCATAATTGGATTTTTCAAATCTAATCCTGGCAATGTCGTTTTTAGCATGCTCATAGAAGCACCTCCCCTGCTTGAAAGACGGGACCGTCGCTGCAGATTTTTTTATACGCCGTAGAATCTTCACTTTCTCTGCATACACATGCAAAACAAGCGCCGATTCCACAACCCATTCTTTCTTCTAAAGAAATGTAAAGCGGCTTGTTTGTATAATTATTTTCTAGTGCTTTCAACATCGGAGTTGGACCGCATGAAAACATAACATCATATGAAAACTGCTGCTCGTCAATCACCGTTGTGACAAAACCTTTTGTTCCGTAAGAGCCGTCTACCGTTGCAATATATGTTTCTCCTAAAGCTAAAAACTCTCGCTCGTAAAATACGTCTGCTTTTGATTGAAAGCCTAAGACGTGAATAACCTGCACGCCTTTTTCACGAAGTCTTTTTGAAAGCTCATAGAGCGGAGGCACTCCAATGCCTCCCCCTACTAATAAAGCGGTTTGACCTGCCTCTATGGTATCTAATGGAAAACCGTGGCCAAGCGGACCTAACACGTCAATCGACTGTCCAGCTTGTTTTTCGGCAAGCAGCGATGTTCCCGCCCCTTCTGCACGGTAAATCATCGTAAATTGTTCGTGCGTTTGGTCAATTTCTGCAATACTGATTGGTCTGCGAAGCAGTGGCAAATAGTCGTTGTTGACGCGGATATGCACAAACTGCCCCGGCTCATTCATGAAACGAACAAGCTCGCCTTGAAGGGTTAATTCATATACATTGTGTGTTAACGGTCGCTGACTGACGACTTGCATCATTTCATGTTTGATCATACGGTTGTCACCTCTTTAGTTGGACGAACTTTTTTCATTGGTGTTGTATGGAAGCTGATCGTTTCAAGCACTCGTAAAATCGCTTCTGCTGTATCAAGTGATGTTAAGCAAGGTACACCATTTTCAACTGCTTCACGGCGAATTTTAAATCCGTCACGCGCAGGCTGTTTTCCTTTTGTTAGCGTGTTGATGACAAGCTGCGCCTCACCTTTTCGTATCACATCTAAAAGATTGTGATCTTCATGATGAATTTTATTTACTACTTTTACGCGAATGTCTTCTTTTGTAAACGTTGAAGCTGTTCCTTCCGTTGCAATCACCTGGTAGCCAATGTTAGCAAAACGCTTCGCTAGCGCTGTTGCCTCTTCTTTATCTTTATCCGCTACTGTCATAAGCACTGAACCGTACGGCTTAATGGACATACCTGACGCAATTAGTCCTTTATATAATGCTTTTTCGTACGTTGAATCTTGCCCCATTACTTCTCCAGTAGATTTCATTTCAGGTCCAAGCGTAATATCTACGCGACGCAGCTTTGCAAATGAGAAGACCGGCACTTTTACGTAGACACCTTCTTCTTCAGGGTGCATGCCTGATTCATAACCAAGCTCTCGCAAACTTGTTCCTAAAATAACTTTTGTTGCCACATTCGCCATCGGAATACGCGTAATTTTACTTAAGAACGGCACCGTACGGCTTGAACGAGGATTTACTTCAAGAACAAACACTTCTCCTTTTGATAAGACGAACTGAATGTTGAGCAGTCCAATAATGTTTAAGCCTTTTGCAATACGTATTGTGTAATCAATGATTGTATCTTTTACATCCTGTGACAGAGTTTGCGGTGGATATACAGCAATGGAGTCACCTGAGTGTACACCCGCGCGCTCTACATGTTCCATAATCCCTGGAATAACCACTGTTTCACCGTCTGAAATGGCATCGACTTCAATTTCTTTTCCAGTTAAGTAGCGGTCGATTAACACAGGGTGATCAGCGTGTACTTTTACCGCGTGTTTCATATAGTGAAGCAGTTCTTCTTCTTTATACACAATTTCCATTGCGCGTCCGCCTAGTACATATGAAGGTCGTACAAGCACCGGATAACCAATTTCTTTTGCCACAATCACTGCTTCTTCTACGGATGTAACCGTCTTTCCAAGAGGCTGAGGTACTTCTAAACGCGCTAGCGTCGCTTCGAATTTTTTACGGTCTTCCGCTGCATCTAAGCTTTCAAGCGACGTTCCTAAAATCTTGACCCCTCTTGCTTCTAGCTCGTCTGCTAAGTTGATTGCTGTTTGACCACCGAACTGTACGACCACACCTTCTGGTTTTTCTAAATCGATGATATGCATCACATCTTCAATCGTCAGCGGCTCGAAGTATAATTTATCTGAAATACTGAAGTCAGTTGATACTGTTTCTGGATTGTTATTGACAATAATCGCCTCGTATCCAGCTTCTTTAATCGCCCACACGGAGTGAACTGTTGCATAGTCAAACTCAATTCCTTGCCCGATGCGGATTGGACCTGACCCTAACACTACAACGCTTTTACGATCTGTAACAATCGATTCGTTTTCATCTTCAAATGTACCGTAGAAATATGGTGTTGTAGATTCAAATTCAGCTGCACATGTATCTACTGTTTTGTACACTGGCATCACGCCATTTTGTTTGCGGAAGTCATATACTTCACGCTCTGTTTGATTCCATAGCTTAGCAATCGTACAGTCTGCAAATCCCATTTCTTTTGCTTCCTGTAAAACTTCTACGTTATGAATCTCTTCTTTTAACACATTTTCAAAAGCAATCACTTTTTCAAGTTTTACTAAGAAGAAGAGATCGATTTTGCTCCACTCGTGAATTTGCTGAATCGTTATGCCGCGGCGAATCGCTTCTGCGATGTAGAATAATCGCTCATCACCAGCTTTGCGAATACGTTTTTCAATAATTGCATCATCAAATTCATGCGCATCTTTCAGCTCTAAGTGATGAACGTTTGACTCTAGTGAGCGTACGGCTTTTAAAATTGACTCTTCGAACGTGCGGCCAATTGCCATTACTTCACCTGTTGCTTTCATCTGTGTACCGAGTTTACGGTTAGCTGATTCAAATTTATCAAACGGCCAGCGTGGAATTTTAGATACGATGTAATCTAGTGCCGGTTCGAAACATGCATATGTCTTCCCAGTTACCGGGTTCATCATTTCATCTAATGTTAAGCCTACCGCAATTTTTGCTGCTAATTTTGCAATTGGATACCCTGTTGCTTTTGATGCTAAAGCCGATGAGCGGCTTACACGAGGGTTTACTTCAATTACGTAATACTGGAAGCTTTCTGGGTCTAGTGCTAGCTGAACGTTACATCCGCCTTCGATTTTAAGCGCTCGGATAATTGTTAGTGAAGCATTTCTCAGCAGCTGATACTCACGGTCGCTTAGCGTTTGGCTTGGTGCTACAACAATTGAATCTCCCGTATGAATACCGACCGGATCAAAGTTTTCCATATTACATACTACGATCGCATTATCGTTTGCATCGCGCATTACTTCATATTCAATTTCTTTAAAGCCTGCAATGCTTTTCTCAAGTAAGCACTGTGTTACAGGACTGTGTTTTAATCCACTTGTTACAATTTCAATCAACTCTTGCTCGTTGTTACAAATTCCGCCTCCCGTACCGCCAAGCGTATAAGCAGGACGCACGATTACCGGATAGTTTACTTGTTCAACAAACGCATAAGCTTCGTCTAACGAATGAATGATTTCACTTGCTGGGACAGGCTGATTTAGTTCATTCATTAGTGAACGGAACTGCTCACGGTCTTCAGCTTGTTCAATCGCCGATAATTTTGTCCCGAGAATTTCTACATTAAATTCTTCTAAAATACCCGTTTCGTGTAATTCTACCGCTAAGTTCAGTCCCGTTTGACCGCCAAGCGTTGGAAGCAGTGCATCAGGGCGTTCTTTACGAATAATTGAGCTTACAAATTCAACCGTTAGAGGTTCAATATATACTTTATCTGCCATTTCTGAGTCTGTCATGATTGTTGCAGGATTGGAGTTCACAAGAATAACTTTGTATCCTTCTTCTTTTAGCGCAATACACGCTTGCGCTCCTGCATAGTCAAACTCTGCCGCCTGTCCGATGACGATTGGTCCTGATCCGATTACGAGAATTGTGTTAATATCTTGACGTTTTGGCATTAGCAATTACCTACTTTCTGATTGTTTTTCATAAGATCCATAAATTCGTTGAACAATCCGTTTGCATCTTCAGGTCCCGGTGATGCTTCAGGGTGATATTGAACCGTAAATGCCGGATATTCTTTATGCTTTACTCCTTCAACTGTTCCATCGTTAAGCGCAACGTGCGTCACTTCTAATGGCGTGTTGACAAGAGATGGCTCACATACTGTATAGCCGTGGTTTTGAGATGTAAGAGCTACTTTATTGGTTTTTAGATCCTTTACAGGATGGTTGGATCCACGATGACCAAATTTCATTTTTTCTGTATCTGCTCCGCATGCTAGCGCAAACAGCTGATGTCCTAAACAAATTCCGAAAAGAGGAACCTTTCCTAAAACCCCTTGAATCATCTCGATTGCTTCAGGTACGTCTTTTGGGTCTCCAGGTCCGTTGCTCAACATGATGCCATCTGGATTTAATTGAAGAATTTCTTGCGCAGTTACGTTATAAGGAACCACAATCACGTCGCATTGACGAGCTGTTAATTCGCGTAAAATTCCGTGTTTCATTCCAAAGTCAACGAGTACCACTTTTTTACCTCTGCCTGGGCTTGGGTAAGGCTTCACTGTTGATACTTTTTTAACTGAGTCAGTCGGAAGTTCATGATTTTGAAGCTGTGATACTACTTCTTCTACATTGACTTCCATGTTGCACACGCGTCCGCGAAGCGCACCGTGCTGACGAATTTTTCTCGTTAATTTTCTTGTGTCGATTCCAGCTAATCCTGGAATATCTTTTTGTTTTAAAAATTCATCTACTGATAGTTCGCTTCTGAAGTTTGAAGGAGCATCACAAATTTCTTTTACAATCAAACCGTGTACAGCTGGTTCAATCGACTCAAAGTCATCGCGGTTAATACCGTAGTTTCCGATTAAAGGATATGTTAATGTCACAATTTGTGCACAGTATGATGGATCAGATAGAATTTCTTGATATCCTGTCATTCCCGTGTTGAAAACAACTTCTCCTGTCATTTCTTTGTCGCTGCCGAATCCTTTTCCGATAAATACTGTTCCATCTTCTAAAATTAGTTGACGTTGCATGCTTTAACATCCTCCCATACTCGTTTACCTTCTACTAATGTCATTACCGGCCAACCTTTGCATACCCAGTTAGCAAACGGCGTATTTTTACCTTTTGATACAAATTCTTCTGGATTAATTGCTTTTTCTGTTTCAAGATCAATGATAGTTAAATCTGCTGGTTTCCCTACTTCGATGGTGCCATAAGGAAGGTTGAACGTGTCAGCAGGCTTGTTTGTTAAATATGATACTAGCTGCTCTAGCGTCATTACTTCTTTTAATACCAAGTTTGTATAAAGAAGCGGGAAAGCTGTTTCAAGTCCCACAATCCCAAACGGCGCAAGCTCCATGCCTGCTGCTTTTTCGTCCGCTGTGTGCGGTGCATGATCAGTGGCGATAAAATCAAGCGTTCCGTCTAATAAAGCTTCAATTAATGCCTGTTGATCATCTTTTCCTCGAAGCGGCGGATTCATTTTAAAGTTTGAATCAAGCCCAGGGATGTCTTCCTCATTTAGCAGTAAATGATGAGGCGTTACTTCTGCGGTTACGCGAATTCCTGCTTTTTTTGCATCCCGAATGGCGCGAATGGATTCTTTTGTACTTACGTGACACACATGGTAGTGGCAGTTTGCTGCTTCAGCAAGCAGTACATCTCGTGCAATTTGAACGGCTTCACAGATAGAAGGGATACCGTTTAGTCCATGTTCTTTTGCAAATTTTCCGTCGTGGACGCAGCCTTTGTTGATTAAATCATTATCTTCACAGTGTGCAACGATTGCTTTATTTAATGAAGCGGCTTTTTTCATCGCTTCCAGCATCATTCCTGTTGACTGAACGCCTACTCCATCATCTGTAAAAGCAAATGCGCCCGCTTCTTTTAAGCCTTCAAAGTCCGTTAGTTCTTTTCCTAATTGGCGAGTGGTAATCGATGCGTATGGTAATACGCGAACATGTGCTGTTTCTTCAATACGCTTGTTTACCCACTCCATTTGTTCAACAGTATCCGGAACTGGACGCGTGTTTGGCATTGCAGCAATTGCTGTAAAACCGCCCTTTGCCGCTGCTAGAGTACCCGTTTCAATCGTTTCTTTCTTTTCTCCCCCTGGCTCGCGCAAGTGAACGTGGACATCGATTAAACCCGGTGATAAGAAGTTCCCGCCTGCATCAATGACTTCTTCATTCTCTACATCGATGTGTGAAGCTATTTCAGCAATTACACCATTTTCAATTTTCAGTTCGACTTTTTCAATTTTCCCTTCATTTAACCATGTAGCATTTTTGATAATTGTTGTCATTATTAAGTCCCCTTTCAATTGGTTGTAGCGCTCTTGCTAATACTGCCATGCGAATGTACACGCCATTTTGCATTTGTTTAAAAATTCTTGATCGTTCACATTCAACGAGCTCATCTGCAATTTCGACTCCTCTGTTTACAGGAGCTGGATGAAGGATAATGCTATGTGATTTCATTTTCCGCTCTCGTTCAACGGTTAATCCGAAGCGGCTGTGGTAGTTCTGTGCAAGCTCTGAAGTGTTCTCTTCGTGCCTTTCAAATTGAATACGCAGCAGCATCACAACATCGACCGTTTCGATTGCTTCATCGATATCAAGATATGTACCGTGTCTGTTCTCTTCATCTTTCCATTCTTCAGGTCCCGCAAAATATACGGTCGCCCCTAGTTTTGTCAGCATTTCAGCATTCGATCTCGCTACGCGGCTATGTCGCAAATCTCCGACTATTGCGACTTTTAATCCTTTAAACGAGCCGAACTCTTGGCGAATCGTCAGTAGATCAAGCAGACACTGAGTTGGATGCTGACCGCATCCGTCTCCTGCATTAATGATGGGAATCGATACTTTTTCCTGCAGTGCTTCATAATAACGATCTTGCGGGTGGCGAATAACAACTGACTGAACGCCGATTGAAGCTAATGTTTCAATCGTGTCATAAAGCGTTTCTCCTTTTTGGACGCTTGAAGTTGTTACTTCAAACGGAATTGTTGTTAATCCTAGCTGCTGTTCTGCCATTTCAAAGCTGCATCGAGTACGCGTGCTCGCTTCAAAAAATAAGTTGGCAACAAACATTTTCTCTTCCGGTTTCCATCCTTGTTTATTCGTTCGATAGTTTTCAGCGCTGTCTAAAATCTCTAGAATTTCATTTGTTTCTAGTGTTGAGACTGTCACTAAATGTTTCATATCGATTCCCTCCATTTTTGCTTTCCTCGCATTTCTTTATAAAAAACACCCTTTCTAACTTAGAAAGGGTGTAAGAAAAAAAGCTTCGTCTATAACGCGCTTTTCACACACCCTTAGAAACCTCTCTGGATTTCAATTAAAAGGCGTTCTATGAAATTTTTCGTACTGACGTTTGTTGAACGTTTTCTGCTTCTTTTATCTTCTCTTTCGGCAGAACTAGATTCAGCAGAACTCCCATGATAGCAGACAGTGCCATGCTATCAATCTTTACATGTTCTGAGATATCTAAGTGTGCTCCTCCGATTCCTAACACTAAGATAATCGAAGCAATCATTAAGTTTCGTTTTGATCCAAGGTCTACCTTTGCATCCACCATCATGCGCAAGCCTGATGAAGCAATGATTCCGAATAAGAGAATTGAAATCCCGCCCATGACCGGCGTTGGTATACTTGAAATAAGAGCGTTGATTTTGCCGACAAACCCGAACAAAATCGCGAAGACTGCTGCTCCTGCTATCACAAATACGCTAAGCACCTTTGTGATGGCTAACACTCCGATGTTCTCACCGTATGTTGTATTTGGCGGTCCGCCGATCAGCGCAGCAAGCATAGTTGCTACTCCGTCTCCTAAAATCGATCTGTGCAGCCCTGGCTTTTCAATATAGTTTCGATCCACAATCTTATTTAAGACGAGAATGTGTCCGATATGTTCTGAGAGTGTTACGACTGCTACAGGTACCATGATAAGCACAATCCCTAATGAAATGGACGGCGTGTATGTGACGAACGGCACGTAGAAGTGAGGTACTTCAATCCACTCTGCTTTCACTACCTTTGAAAAGTCTACCAATCCTTGGGTATAAGCGAAGATGTATCCGCCGATAATTCCCATCAGTACCGGAATCAGACTGATAATATTTTTAAAGAAGATTGAGCAAGCAACGGTTATCGCTAGTGTCACAAGCGCAACCATCAGGTAAGTTAAGCTGTAATTTCCTTTTGCATCGTTCATAGCCATGCCTACTGCTGTATTAGCTAGTCCTAAGCCTATAACCATAATAACTGGTCCTACTACAACCGGAGGAAGCAGCTTCATAATCCAATTAATTCCTGTTCCTTTTATAATCAAAGCAACAATTCCATAAACAAGTCCGGCTAAGAAACAGCCAACCATCGTTTCTTCAGGTCCAAACGAAGCTTTTGCGAAAATGATTGGCGTGATGAACGCGAACGATGAACCAAGATAAGAAGGAATTTGACCTCTTGTAATGAGCAGGAAAGCAAGCGTTCCTACCCCGCTTGAAATCAAAGCAATTGCCGGGCTGAACCCGACTAGGAACGGCACTAACACCGTCGACCCAAACATTGCAAACAAATGCTGTAGACTCAATGTTAACCAATTTACTGCTTTTGGTTTATCATGTATATCAAGTACAAAATCTCGTTGTTGACTCATATGTTTTTCCTCCTATCACTATTAAAAAACCTCTTTACGCAGAGGCAAAGAGGTTTTCAGCATACAAGGAAGACGCTATACCGCAGTATAGTTTTCCTTGTATAGTGACCCCCCTTTTGCAGCCTCACGGGACTACCATTTAAAAGGGTATATAATTTATTTTTCGTAAATAGACACGTGGTCTTTTTCGTCTACTTCCATTAAATGCACCGCAATTTTTTCACTTTTAGCTGTCGGTACGTTTTTGCCAACATAGTCTGCTCGAATCGGCAGCTCGCGGTGCCCTCTATCCACTAAAACAGCCAGCTGAATGAGTTCAGGTCGGCCGATATCAATCAGTGCATCAAGTGCTGCTCGAACCGTACGGCCCGTATATAACACATCGTCTACTAAGATGACGTTCTTATTTGCAATATCTGTCGGAATATCTGATCCTTTTACGAGAGGCTCATCATTGCTTGTCACTTTCGATAAATCATCTCGGTAAAGCGTGATGTCTAGTTCTCCGACTGGCAATGTATTTCCTTCAATTTGTGCAATTCGTTCTGCTAAACGTTTTGCGATATAAATACCTCGCGTTTTAATCCCCACTAGCACACAATTTTCGATTCCTTTATTCTTTTCAATAATCTCATGTGCAATTCGAGTTAAAGCGCGGCGAATAGCCTGTTCGTCAAGTACGGTAGCTTTTACGTTCACTGTTTTTCACCTCAAGTTGTTGACATAAAAAAATCCTCTTGCCTTGAGGCAAGAGGATTTGGTTTTAGACATATTTCTTCAAAAAGGCTATAAGTATGCCTTTTCTGCACCGTTTCCTTCTCAGCCTCTCTGGACTGTTCTTAAAGGTTCTTATTAAGTTAATACAAGTATGCCATCACTTATGGCAGTTGTCAACTTCTTTTTTCAATAAGCTCTAGCATCTCATTAAACTCTTTTGGAGCCGGTGCTTCAAATTCCATATATTCATTTGTACGAGGGTGAATAAAGCCTAATACGCCTGCATGAAGCGCTTGTCCGTCAATCGGAAGCGTTTTTTTCGGTCCGTACTTCGGATCCCCGGCAAGCGGAAAGCCAATATACTTCATATGAACGCGAATTTGGTGTGTTCGCCCCGTTTCTAGCTTACATTCGACCAGTGAAAAATCTTTAAAACGCTGCAATACAGTAAAGTGCGTCACTGCATCACGACTGTTTTCATCAGTCACCGTCATGCTTTGACGATCTTGCTTATCTCGGCCGATTGGCGCATCAATTGTACCGTGATCGTGCGCAATTACTCCGTGAACGATAGCTTTATAACGACGCGTCACTGTTTTAGCTACAAGCTGACTAACTAATGATTCATGGGCTAAATCATTTTTTGCAACCATAAGTAAACCGGATGTATCTTTATCAATTCGATGAACGATACCAGGGCGCATAACGCCGTTAATACCGGATAAATCTTTACAGTGAGCCATTAGGCCGTTTACAAGCGTGCCGCTATGATGACCAGGAGCTGGATGTACAACCATGCCGCGAGGTTTATTTACAACAAGCACATCTTGATCTTCATAATAAATATCTAAATCCATTTCTTCCGCTACCACATCAAGCTCTTCTAGTTCCGGCACTTCAATAATAATAGCGTCTCCTGTTTTACATTTATAGTTTCCTTTGACGGTTTTATCGTTCACTTTTGCGTGACCTTCTTTAATCCACTGCTGCACTTGTGAACGTGACCATTCTGCATTTACAGTCGAAAGTACTTTATCAATACGTTCTCCTGCTTGTTCTTCATTTATAACTGTTTCAATTACATTCATTCTTTGTGCTCCTTCTTCATTTTCCCTTCAAACAGCGTCATAATAAACATGATGATTACTCCGACGACAAGTGCCGAATCAGCTACGTTAAAAATCGGAAAATCATACGTAAAGATGTATGTATTTACGAAATCAACTACTTCTTTACGGACCACTCGATCAATAAAGTTTCCAATGGCGCCGCCTAACATTAATGCTAGCGCAATACCGAACCATTTATCTTGTTTTTTGAGCTTTTGAATATAAATTATTAAACCGACTACCACAACCACCGTAATGAGATAAAAGAACCACATCTGTCCTTGTAAAATCCCCCACGCGGCTCCTCTGTTACGATGAGAGGTAATGTAAAGAAAGTTTTCAATTACGGTGATGCTTTGTCCATAATACATTTCTTTTACAATCATCCATTTTGTTACCTGATCAATAAGTATAACAGCTAAAGCGATAAGATAATAAAACACAAACGTTTTCCTCCCGCAATAAAATCAAACGAATCCATACTAAAGCATTTTAGCACATAATTCATTTTTTTTCTCGCTTCTCACCATAAAACAAATAAATCTTCGTTTGTGCGGGCCGTCGGCATTACTTTTAATTTATGAATAGACATCACTTCGCCAGTTAGTTCATCAATTCCGAACGCACCAACGTCAAGCTTTGCTAACGCGTGTTCTACATCTTTTAAATCTGCTTTAATCATTTCTATTACATAACGTTCCTTTTCATCTATATAACCAGATTGTTCTGTAGCATATCTCACTAGGCGATCTTGTAATTCTTCTTTAATAAGAGCTAATTCCTGTCCAATGGAAAGATAATTTTCATACATGCAAACGCCTCCTGTGCTGATAAGATGAAGTATTAATGATGTTAGGTTTACCGAGTTTTCCATCGAATCTACAACACAAGTTTTTCCTAAGGCTTTAAATGCTTTATACCATTGTATTTGGGAATTTCGTACAGCAAAAAACACGCCCAAAAAGGACGTGTTTTTGTTAATTACTGCTGAACATAGTGATTTTTTACAACATCCGCACAGCGTGTACATAAGGTCGGGTGATCTTGATCTTCGCCAACTGTTGGTGATACAACCCAGCAGCGCTCACACTTCTCACCTTCTGCTTTACTTACAACAATTGAAGCATAGCTGAATTTTTGTGCTTCAGCAGGTGCTTCACCTTCTGCTACCTCAAGATCTGAAACGATGAAGAGTTGACCTACATTTTCAGAAATAGATGCTAACAGTTCTTTCGTATCTGCTGTTGGATACAGCGTTAATTTTGCTTCTAAAGACTTACCGATTACTTTTTCATTACGAGCTTGTTCTAGCGCTTTTAATACCTCATCACGAAGCTCCATGAATGCATCCCATTTTTCTACTAATTGATCTGCTCCTTCGATTTCTTGAACCTCTGGCATATCAACTAGCTGCACGCTTTCTTCCGTTACATTTGGAATGTGAACCCATACTTCGTCTGCTGTATGAGAAAGAATTGGAGACACTAATTTCGTTAACGATAATAACGTTTCATAAAGGACCGTTTGAATGCTGCGACGCTCTACATTATTTTCTGCTTCGATGTACAATACATCTTTTGCAAAGTCTAAGTAGAATGAACTCATATCAATTGTACAGAAATTATGCACTGCGTGATAAATGCTTGAGAATTCATATGAATCATAAGATTTTTTCACTTTATCAATTAATTTGTTCAGCTTCACAAGCATGTAGCGGTCTACTTCACGAAGGTCTTCAACGGCTACAGCATCAGTTGTTGGATTAAAGTCCGCTAAGTTTCCTAGTAAGAAACGGAACGTGTTGCGGATTTTACGATATACTTCTGCTACTTGTTTTAAAATGTTATCAGATACACGAACATCAGCTTGGTAATCTACAGAAGCTACCCATAAACGTAAAATATCTGCACCTAGTTGTTTCATTACTTTTTCTGGAATTACAACGTTTCCTAATGACTTACTCATTTTGCGACCTTCACCGTCTAAAGCAAACCCGTGGCTAAGTACCCCTTTATAAGGTGCTTCACCCGTTACAGCTACACTTGTAGAAAGACTTGAATTAAACCAGCCGCGGTATTGGTCAGAACCTTCTAAATACAAATCAGCCGGACGCTGTAAGTCTTCACGCTCTTCAAGAACAGCTTGATGTGAAGAGCCAGAGTCAAACCATACGTCCATGATGTCTGTTTCTTTTGTGAAGCGGCCATTTGGGCTTCCTTCATGAGTAAAGCCTTCTGGAAGCAAGTCTTTTGCTTCGCGCTCAAACCATACGTTTGATCCATGCTCTCTAAATAGATTTGATACGTGTTCGATTGTTTCATCCGTAATGATTGGCTCATCATTTTCAGCATAAAATACCGGAATCGGAACGCCCCATGCACGTTGACGAGAAATACACCAGTCTCCGCGGTCACGCACCATGTTATAAAGTCGCGTTTCACCCCAAGTAGGCACCCATTTTGTTTTTTCTACTGCTTTTAATAAATCTTCACGGAAATCTTTAATAGACGCAAACCACTGTGCCGTTGCACGGAAAATTGTTGGTTTCTTTGTACGCCAGTCATGTGGGTATGAGTGGGTAATGAAACTTAATTTTAACAGCGCGCCTTCTTCTTCTAGTTTGTCTGTAATCGGCTTATTCGCTTTATCATAGAATAATCCTTCAAATCCTGGCGCCTCATTCGTCATATGACCCTTACTGTCGACTGGACAAAGAACTTCCAAACCGTATTTTTGACCAACGATAAAGTCGTCTTCCCCGTGTCCCGGTGCTGTATGAACACACCCAGTACCAGCATCGGTTGTTACGTGATCGCCAAGAACAACTAAAGAATCGCGCTTGTAGATTGGATGCTCAGCTACTACACACTCAAGTTCTGAACCTTTTACCGTACGAAGCGTCTTATAGTCAGCCCATTCAATTTCTTTAGCAACTGTTTCAATCAGTTCAGTTGCCACTACATATTTTGCTCCATCTGCTTCAACTACGCTGTACTGAAGCTCAGGATTGACAGCAATCCCTTGGTTAGCTGGCATTGTCCATGGTGTTGTCGTCCAAATGATGAATTTTTCATCTTGTTCAAGCACACCTTTACCATCTTTTACGTTAAACGCTACGTAAATAGAAGCTGAACGCTTGTCATAGTATTCGATTTCCGCCTCTGCTAAAGCAGACTCACTTGAAGGGGACCAGTACACAGGTTTTAACCCTTTGTAGATGTAGCCTTTTTTCGCCATGTCACCAAACACTTTGATTTGCTGCGCTTCGTACTGTGGCTGAAGCGTTACATATGGATTATCCCAATCTCCGCGTACGCCTAAACGCTTGAACTGCTCACGCTGGCCGTTTACTTGTTCCCAAGCATACTGTTCACAAAGCTTACGGAACTCAGCTACCGTCATTTCTTTGCGGTTTACTTTTTTATTTTTTGTTAAAGCTGTTTCAATTGGCAAACCGTGTGTATCCCAGCCTGGTACATAAGGTGCGCAGAAGCCTGACATCGACTTATAGCGAACGATAAAATCTTTTAAAATTTTATTTAATGCATGTCCCATGTGAATATCGCCATTCGCATATGGAGGTCCATCATGCAGGACAAATAGCGGACGGCCTTCCGTACGTTTTTGTACTTTTTCATAAATATTCATTTCAGCCCACTGTTCTTGCATTTTAGGCTCGCGGTTCGGTAAATTTCCACGCATCGGAAATTCAGTTTTTGGCATCAATAATGTATCTTTATATTCCATGTTTTACCCTCCAAAAAAAAACGTAAATTTCATATCTTTTTGTACCATAACAAAAAGACCTCCTCATCCCAAAAAGGGACGAGAAGGCCTCCCGCGGTACCACCCTAGTAGATTTGCTGCACGCAAATCCTCTTTGCATTCGTAACGTGAATAAACCGCCACTGCTTACTATCATCAGTTCAGCAATGGTACTCTAGGGTGATTTTCACTTTTTTGTTTGTTATCGAGCTCACACCATCCTCGATTCGCTTTGACAAACTAAAAAAGCTACTGTCCCTGTCTCCGTACTGTTAGATATGAAATTTCATCTGTTACCAAATTATATGACAACAAAACGTGAGAAGTCAAGATGATGTCTTGACTAGTCAATTTTTTCTTCTAGCGCTGGCATCTCATAATCCATCAACTGATCCCAGTCGTCGCTGTTTAACATTTCAAGTTGTGCTTCGATTAACATTTTGAAACGAGTTCTGAATACTTTAGACTGCTTTTTCGTCTCCTCAATGTCCATCGCAATTTTACGAGACTTAGACAGTGCTTCATTAATAATACGGTCCGCATTTTTTTCTGCTTCTTTTATAATGAGCTTCGCTTCTTTTTCAGCGTTTCGCTTCACATCTTCCGCTGCTTCTTGAGCAATTAAAATTGATTTATTTAACGTTTCTTCGATGTTAGTAAAATGTCCAAGACGATCTGTTAATTCAGATACTCTTCCTTCTAACTCCTTTTTATCACGCATTACCAGCTCGTAGTCTTTAATTACTTGGTCAAGAAACTCATTTACTTCATCTTCATCATATCCGCGAAATCCGCGATTAAACTCTTTGTTATGAATATCCAAAGGGGTTAAAGGCATCTAGGCCACCTCCGTGTTGTCTCATTACGTCATTAGTAATGGTTTATTCGACATATTTTTAAAATTTCCTGCTAGTAGATTTCTTTATTTCTGCTTTCCTACAACAATTCGCCATTTTTCTTTTTTTGTTTTACCTTCAAGTGAAACGATACGACTTCTGCCGTGACCACGAAGTGACAAAATATCACCTTCATGACATTCAAAAGAAGGCTGTTCAATGACTTTAAAATTTACTTTTACCGCTCCATTTGCAATAAACGGCTGGACTTTTTGTCTTGATAAATTGTGAATGGTCGACAGCAAAACATCAAGCCTCATTGAAGAAACTGTATAAACGTGTTCAATCAGCTCTTCTTTTACCACATGCAGCTGCTCCCTTTGAATAGAAGAAAGTGAAACTTTGGCTTTTCCAATTGATGTTAAATTCATCTCAATATAAGAAGAAATTTCCTCTGCAGCTACAAGCTGAATATCGTCTCCCGCGACCAAAATATCGCCAAATTTTGAACGGCGCAGTCCTAAGGACATCGCCGAACCAAGAACTTGAGGATGTTCAATCGTCACAAACTTTTTAGGATAATTGAGCTCATACATATGCAACTGAAAATCTTCGCTTTCAGGTACATAGTAATCCGGGTATAGCAGCGCACGCTTGCGTTCAGCAAACGGTTGTCCACCATCAAATGAAACTTGAACCTCTCCTTCAGTCCCGACAATAGCCGTCACAATCTGCTGCTCTCTTGGATCTAAAAAGTCCGTTAGCTTTGGGCTGTATTGATGTAGGACATCTTCTTTCCACTGAAGAACCTGGTCAATAAATCCATGTTCTTCTTGCCTAAAATGTTCATAAATAGACATATTATTACTCCTACTATTGGTATGTAAAAAAGGAATCCAGCGATTCCTTTTTAAATAAATCCAACCATACTGTGAAGTGAACGTACACCTGCTTGCGCAAATCGTAGTAAAAAGATTGCAACAAGAGGTGAAATATCAATCATGCCAATAGGCGGAATGATTTTACGAAAAGGCTCTAAGTAAGGCTCACAAATACTGCCAAGCAGCTGACCAAACTTAGATGCCCTTACATCGGGTACCCAAGACATCAAAATGTAAATAATCAGTGCCCATGAGTAAAGACCAATTAATTGCCCAAGAATCCCAAAAAGGATGTCCAAAAACTACCACCTCTTTACGTTTGTTGTATCATGTTCTCCCATCATATCTGAAATGCTTCCGCTTACGTCTACATTATCAGGTGTACATAAAAAGATGTCGGTTCCAATTTTTTGAATGTCCCCGCCTAAAGCATAAACTGTACCACTTAAAAAGTCGACAATTCTCACTGCTTGATCTCGTTGAATGCGCTGTAAATTCACAACTACGACTTTACGATTTTTTAAATGATCCGTAATTTCTTGTGCTTCGGCATAGACGCGAGGTTCGCAAAGCATCATTTTTGATGATTTTTGAACGCTTTGCAAGCTAATCACGTTTTGCTGCTGATTCGGCTGCTGACTAGCTTTCGCTGGTCTCGACTGCTGTACAGGCTCTTCTACCGACTCTTCTTCTTCGTAATGTTCTTCTACATATTCAGTATCGTCATCAAGAGCAAAAAAACTTCTAAAGCGATTTTTCATACTCATCTTGAATTACACCTCCTTAACGTTCATTCCCAACTAACGTGGTTCCTAGTCGAATGAATGTTGCTCCTTCTTCAATTGCAATTGCATAATCGTTTGACATTCCCATTGATAGCTCTGTACACGGTGCATATGGCAAGTTTAGTTCTTGTATGCGATTCTGCAATTTCTTTAGACCTTTAAAACAGCTGCGAAGCGTAGACTCATCATCTGTGTGAGGGGCCATTGTCATCAATCCGACCACTTGGATATTTGCAAATGCTTCAAGAGATTGAATAAATGGAATTACATCTTCTACAGCAAGGCCATGCTTTGATTGTTCTTCGGCAACATTAACTTGTACAAAACATTTTATACGATGTTCTGCACGTTTATCAATTTCTTTTGCTAAAGATAATCGGTCTAGTGAATGAATATAGTCAACTTTATCAATCACATTTTTTACTTTTCTTGTTTGTAAGCTTCCGATAAAATGCCAGGTCGCTTTCTCACCGATTGATTCATACTTTTCTAGAAGACCTTCATCCCTGTTTTCTCCGAGATGTAAAATGCCTGCATCCACTGCTTCTGCTGCTCGTTTTGTGGAAACGTATTTTGTTACAGCAATCAGCTCTACATCTTCTCGATTTCGATTAACTTTTTTACACGCTTCAGCAATTGTTTGTTGAACTGCTTCTAGATTTTCACTTACGCTAGCTGTCACTATGTAATTACTCCTCCTTAAAGCCTATGAAGTTAAACATGCGTCCTGTTTTCCCTTGGTCGCGGCGATGTGAGAAGAACAGGTCATCTTCACAGCTTGTACAATACGACGATGTTAAAATTCGTTCCGGCAATACGCCTGCGTTTTGAATCAGCAGCTTATTGACTTTTTTTAAATTAAGCGCGTATTGTCCAGGGCTTACTTCTTGATATCCATTTTGGCCAACTACTTCGTTTACTTGTGTAATGACGCGGTTATCGACAACATAACAGCAATCTTCAATCGAAGGGCCAATCGCCACGTAAATATCTTCAACCGGAACATTTTCTTGCTCTACCCAACGTCGAATCATATTTCCTGCAATATCTTTCACTGTTCCCTTCCACCCAGCATGAGCAAGACCAACTAAATGGTGATCAGGCGCATAGAAGTACAGCGGAACACAATCTGCATAACATAAAGCTAACAAAATATCAGATTCATTTGTATAAATGCCATCCGTTGCTTTTATGCCCTCTTCATACTTGTAGATTCCTTTTGCACAGTCGGCTTTTGTTACTTTTTGAACAGTTGCTTCATGTACTTGTTCAGCACATACAAAGCTTTCAAAAGACATGTCTAGTTCGGCTGCTAAAATTTTTCTATTTGTAATAACATCTTCTACGTTATCGTTTACGTGAAGCCCTAGGTTAAAAGAAGCAAATGGAGGTTTACTCACACCACCATTTTTTGTGGTGAAACCAGCAACAAGCATATCATTCTTTTCTACCCAAGGGCTCAGCCACATAAACGACTCGTGATGACTTTTTTTTAATGGCTCAGGATTCATGTATGTGACACATCCCTTGTTTCATTTGTTCTCACATATTGTACCACAGATTGCTAGGTGCTGTTGACAAAAAACTAATTCTCTTCAGGCTGAAATGCGTCTTTATAACGTACTAAAATGACATCAGAACCAATTTTCACAATATTTTTCCACGGAATCACAATTTCATCATCTTTTCCAAAGAAGCCCAATACACGAGAGCCTCCGATAATGACGGCCTGTATTTTTCCCGTTGTTAAGTCAATATCAATATCCCCTACATTTCCAAGTTTTTTGCCATCAGCTACATTCACTACATCTTTCAGCTGAAATTCTGAAATCTTTAACATGCTCTCTCCTCCTATAGCCAACTTTATTCCTTAGCCTATATATATTTTCAAATTTTCATTTCATGAAGGAAAAGCTTATTTTTTCTCTGCCATTCTCTTTCTATAGGCATTTTGTTTACTAATTACACAGTTTTTTAGCAAGAGACATTCTCAATGAGTAGCTAGAAGTCCTCACAGCAATAGGAAATCTGATATGAATATCTTTTGGTCATGTATTATACATCGATACATACAAAATAAGCACCGTGTCTGTTTTTATAGACACGATGCTTATTAAGTTGAACATCAAATAAAGTGGATGGTATTAATTGTATGAACGCGAGCAGCTGCCAGTTTAGATAGCTTTTGTTAACTTTGAATATTTTTATTCATCTGTTTAATAGCAGCTTTTTCTAAACGAGAAACTTGCGCTTGAGAAATACCAATTTCTTCAGCCACTTCCATCTGTGTTTTACCTTGAAAGAAGCGCTTTCGTAAAATTAGTTTTTCTCGCTCGTTCAATCTTCTCATACCTTCTTGCAAAGCAATTTCTTCAATCCAAGTTGAATCACGGTTGCGTTCATCGCTTAGCTGATCCATGACATAGATTGGGTCTCCACCATCATTGTAAATAGGTTCAAATAGAGAAACCGGATCTTGGATAGCATCTAAAGCAAACACAATTTCTTCATGCGGTACTTCTAGGACTTTTGAAATTTCCTCAGCTGTAGGTTCCTTGGATGTTTCACTCATAAGTCTTTCACGAACTTGAAGAGCTTTATAAGCAATATCACGAAGGGAACGAGAAACACGGATTGGATTATTGTCACGTAAATAGCGGCGAATTTCCCCTATAATCATTGGGACAGCATATGTAGAAAACTTCACGTTTTGACTTAAATCAAAATTGTCAATGGATTTCATTAATCCAATACATCCAACCTGAAATAAGTCATCAACAAATTCTCCACGATTGTTAAAACGTTGGATCACGCTGAGTACGAGACGTAAATTTCCGCTTACTAGCTTTTCTCTTGCTGTTCCATCTCCAGCCTGCATTTGTTTAAACAACTTTCGCATTTCTTCATTTTTTAATACGGGAAGTTTCGAAGTATCTACTCCACAAATTTCTACTTTATTTCTTGTCAACTCTTTCCCTCCTAACAGGAGATGATGTTCTGAATTCAGTATCTCCTCAGAAGGAAAAAATATGCACTTTTACAATTCTGACAATTCTCCACTAAAAAAGCTGATTGTATAAGATGCTTCTCAGCCCTTATACAATCAGCTTTTTTACTTAAACCATTTTATTAAATTCTTTTCGCAGCCGTTTAATAATTCGTTTTTCAAGCCTTGAAATATAAGACTGAGAAATGCCTAGCATATCAGCTACATCTTTTTGCGTTTTTTCTTCCCCGCCGGCTAGCCCAAAACGCAACTCCATAATTTGCTTTTCACGATCATTTAATTGGTGCAGTGCTTTCAACAAGAGTTTTCGATCTACATTGGCTTCTAGGTCTTTTGTGATGATATCTTCTTCGGTTCCCATCACGTCAGACAATAACAGTTCGTTTCCATCCCAATCAATATTTAACGGCTCATCAAATGAAACTTCAGATCGAATTTTATTGTTGCGGCGCAAATACATTAAAATTTCATTTTCAATACAGCGAGAGGCGTACGTCGCTAGCTTAATTTTCTTTTCAGGATTAAACGTGTTTACTGCTTTAATTAAACCAATGGTGCCGATGCTAATTAAATCCTCAATATTGATTCCCGTATTTTCAAACTTGCGGGCAATATAAACAACAAGTCGCAAATTACGCTCAATCAACAGCGAACGTGCTGCTTCATCTCCTGATGGAAGTTTTTTTAAGAGCACTTCTTCTTCATCTTTTGTTAAAGGGGGTGGAAGAGCTTCACTTCCTCCTATATAGTACACTTCATCTGTTTTTAGCTTAAGTTTAATTAATAATTTGTACCACCATAATTGAAATCGAATTCGATATGTAGCCATTCTGTATCCTCCTTTATTTGTTCACACCTTTTACGATGCGGAACTTACTTCTCCAATAACAATAAGCTTCGGATGAACAATACACTCATATTGCTTCTCCACTGAAAGCGTTGTATGACTAATACCTACTAATACTTTAGTGACTTCAATCGTATTGGACTGATGCACAAGCCTTACCATATCTGGCTTTAGAGCAAGCAGCAGCTGATTGGCTTGGCCCACGCTTCGATAAGGGACAAAGCGGACTTTTGAATACCACTCTTGATCAATATCTTCGCTGTGTGAAAAGGATTGGACATTTTTGCTTAATTCCATTAAGCCTTCAGGCAATATTTCTTTTAAAGAATCTGCTGTAACAATCATAACCGGGGTTTTCGTCAGCGGATCTACAAGCTGGTTTCCACTATCAATAAGTCCTTTCATCGACAGCGTCTGTTCGTTTAAAATAATTTCCACATCTACCAGCTGATCAAATGTAATATTTTTCATTCGCAAATCATCAACTCGTGTTTTTGAAAAATAAGATAATAGCGGAAAACCGATAAGAACAAATATCCAGCTAATAGGATCACCAAACTGTGGAGATTTCGTATCAACCATTTGATTAAGAACAAGGAACTGATCTTGAAATAAAAAGTGAACGCCCATTAATCCTCCACCCACAACAAAGGTTGCAAAATAAAACGTTAATAAATTCTCAAAGAAAAAGCGCAGTCGTTTATAACCAAACGTCATCAATACCATAAAAAAAGAGAATAAAATTTTAATAGCAGGGTGAACCATAAGATGAGAAAAAGGCGTAAACATAAGAAGGACAATCAATGAACCGATAAAGCCCCCAAGCAAAAGCCGCCACCACTTGTAATTCCGTTTAAGTACAACTGCACATAACATTAGTAAAATCGTATCTAACCCAAAATTCAGCATCCATATTAAATCTAAATAGATTGGCAATGTTTATAACCTCTCCATTCTTTCTGAATTTTTCTGTTAAAAATTAGTATATAGTACATCCTATTAGAAAGTCTGTCAGTTCATGCCGAGAAACAAGCAGTATTTTTGAGGAAATCATTCGATATTTGTCACACCACTTTTAGAAAGAAAACACAAACCCTTTGAAGGCATCATATTGACCATGTCGAATGTTTTTTATATTCTTTTGGAGTTTTCTAGCTTCATGGCATAAAAAAAGACCTCTGTATAAAACAGAGGTCTTGGCTTTTTATTTTCTTAGCGTCTACGATTACGGTTTCGTAAGAATGTTGGAATATCTAGCGCATCTTCAGACTGTGGCTGAGATGGACGCGTATATTCTTGCTGTACAGGTTCTTCACGCTTTACTTCACGCTTCGGCTGTGGGGCCGGCTGCTGTGTCGATTGCTGCATGCGATTCGCCGATAACGAAGGACGACCTGGTTTTGGCTGTGATAAATCTTGGTCACTAAAGCCAGTTGCAATAACTGTAACAACAATCTCGTCTTTTAGGTTTTCGTTAATAACAGATCCAAAGATCATGTTCACTTCTTGGTCAGAAGCCGAAGCAACGATATCTGCAGCTTCTTGTACTTCGTAAAGACTTAGGTTTGTACCGCCTGTGATGTTCATTAATACACCTTGAGCTCCATCGATAGATGTTTCAAGAAGTGGACTTGAAATAGCTTTTTTAGCCGCTTCAGCAGCGCGGTTTTCACCAGTTGCAATACCGATCCCCATAAGTGCAGATCCTTTGTTAGACATAATTGTTTTCACGTCAGCGAAGTCTAAGTTAATTAATCCAGGAACTGCGATTAAATCTGAAATACCTTGCACACCTTGTCGCAATACGTTATCCGCTTCACGGAACGCTTCTAGCATTGGCGTGTTTTTATCAACGATTTCCAATAAGCGATCATTTGGAATAACAATCAGCGTGTCCACTGCTTCTTTCATTGACGCAATGCCGCCTGCCGCTTGAGTAGAACGCTTACGGCCTTCAAATGTAAACGGACGAGTAACAACACCTACCGTTAGTGCTCCTAGCTCACGAGCAATTTGGGCAATGACTGGAGCTGCACCAGTTCCAGTTCCTCCACCCATACCAGCTGTTACGAAAACCATATCTGCACCTTTTAGTGCTTCTTGGATTTGTTCCTTACTTTCTTCAGCTGCTTTTTTACCAACTTCTGGATTAGCACCTGCACCTAATCCTCTTGTTAATTTAGCGCCGATTTGCATTTTTGTTTCAGCTTTTGATAAATTTAATGCTTGTGCATCTGTATTAACTGCAATAAATTCTACACCTTGGACGCCATGTTCAATCATTCGGTTAACCGCGTTGTTACCGCCGCCTCCGACACCGATTACTTTAATCGTCGCTAATTGGTCTACACTTGTATCAAACTCCAACATGATAGTTCCTCCTAATTCTTCGAAATTACCAATCCGTAACGTTAATCAAAGAAGTATCCAAAAAACTTCTTCATTAAATTTTGGTCATTTTTCTTTTTCGGCTGCTCAGCTGATTGTTGCGGCTGCTGTGGTTTCGGGCTAGGTTTGATCATTTCTTGCTCAATCGGCTCTTCTTCCACAACTGGCGCTCCAATTTCCCGGCCTTGTATTTTAGCATTTTTGTATGCAAATTTTATTAATCCTACGCCTGTTGTATAATGCGGCTCACGTACTCCAATATAATCAGGCACTGCTATGCGCACGTTATTCTTTAAAATTACTTGAGCTAGCTCAAGAATACCAGGCATCGCTACTACTCCGCCTGTTAAAACAAATCCTCCTGGAATATCTTTGTATCCTAGGCGATTTACCTCTTGCGTAATCATATCTAAAATCTCTTCTAATCTAGCTTCAATAATATCAGAGATTTCGAGCTGATTAAACTGCTGATGCTGATCGCTTCCAATGATCGGTACACTAAATACTTCTTCTTCAGAAGCATGATCGTAGAAAGCATGTCCATGCTTTATCTTAATATTTTCCGCATCTTCAGTCGATGTGCGAAGGCCAATCGATAAATCCTTGGTAATGTGCTCTCCACCAACAGCTAGTACATTTGTTACTTTCAAATGTCCTTGGTCAAAGATCGCAACCGTTGTTGAACCTCCACCGATATCTACCAGTGCGACACCTAAGTTTTTTTCATCACGAGATAATGCAATTGAACCAGCGGCTAGAGGCTGTAAACAAATATCACTGATTTCTAAACCAGCTCTTTCTACACAGCGTAATAAGTTATGTAAAACCGTTCTAGATCCTGTTATGATTGTGCCTTCCATTTCTAAACGTACCCCAATCATACCTCTAGGATCGTTAATACCTTCTAAGCCATCTACAATAAATTGCTTTGGAATAACATCAATGATTTCACGATCTGGCGGGATAGACATGACTTGAGCAGCATCAATTACTCGATGAATATCTTCGTTTGTAATTTCACGATTCTCGCTTGACACGGCTACTACTCCGTGACAATCCTGTAAAAATACATGATTTCCGCTTATGCCCACTACAACCTTTTTAATTGTAATGCCTACCATTCGTTCAGCTTGTTCTACTGCTTTTCTAATAGATTGAACTGTTGCATCTATATCAACGATAGAACCTTTTTTTAGTCCGTGTGATTTAACATTCCCTACACCAATGATATTCAATGAATCGTTACTCATCTCTCCGATGATTACTTTCACACTGGATGTACCGATGTCTAAACTAACGTATATTTCATTGCTGTTCATTCTTTGGCACCTCCTTTTTCTTTCTGCACATGTCATCTTAATAAATTAAGAAGAACAACAATATTAATTTTTTATTATATGAAAATATTCAACAAATACATCTGTTTCCCTTTTGTAAAATCAATTTTTTTCAAGTTTTTCACAGACTTTATCTCTTTCAAAGAACAAAACGTTCTTGTTTTGACTTTTTTTAGATTTAAGCCTAAAATTCACTGAAAAAAAGCTATTTAACTACAAGTCTACACTAAGATGTACACTGAGAAAAGCGAAACTTACCTAGAACAAATATTACATTTCCATTTCACAGCACCGGAGAAGAAAATCATATGTATGCAGAATACTTGCATGTGATTATACAATGTACAAGGGCTAGTTTGCCAGTCTCAACTCATCTATTTCCTTTAATTAACACTTATAAAAAATAATTACTGCTTGCTCTTTTTATAAGGTTTAAATGCATATCCTTCTTCTAAATCAATAATACCTTTTTGATCATCACTCAATTTACTTGCAATAGCTGGGTAATGAACAATTTTATCAGAGAAGTTGCTAATTTTCCCGCTTACTTCACGCGTATCATTCATAAATACCTCTATGTGAAGAGGTTCTGATTTTGTCGGCGCATAGTAAATCTCAGAAATAGCCCCTTTTATACTCTTAGGCGTTTTAGCTAATTCTTGAACCATGCTTTGTATAGCTTCTCCGTCTTTCCAGTCAATTAGCAACGGAGCTTCGGATGACACTTTCTTAGCACTTACTTCTTTTAAAACTTTTCCATTTTCATTCACAGGGAAATATTTATTCCCCGAGGTTACATATGCAATTCTTGCGTACTCTTTTACGTCGATTACGACCTTATTAGGAAATGTTTTGTGAATGACAGCTTCCTTTACCTCAGGGTTTTTTTCGACTTTTTCTTGAATTTGATCAGCATCAACTTTCCAGTAGCTGGTTTTTTTGGACAGACCACTCGCTTTGACAATATCCTTATCACTTACATGTTTATTCCCTTGTACTTCAATGTTAGAAACATTACTCAGAGAAGATTGAGAATATACAATAAATAAAATAAGGATGAAAAAGAGTGATAAATACAAAATAAGCCGTCTATTTGCTTTTTGCTTTCGCTGTTCTTGCAACTTCGGTACCCGATCTTCTAAAACAATTAACTTACCTTTTTCCATTTTTTTCACCCTTATCCATTTGAGAAAATAAACGAGGAATTACCATCCATTTATTTCCAATCTTTGCTTCATGAGAATATCCCCATTATAGCATAGAATAAACACATAAAAGCTACCTTTTCACGTATAACCATACAGCCACGGGCTGGGTAATTAGCGACCGATAATCTCAACTTCTGTATGAATATCAATATCGAATTTCTCTTTAATTGTTTTCTTAACGTGAGCAATTAAATTCAGCACGTCTGAAGCCGTTGCATCTCCTGTGTTGACAATGAAGTTCGCATGCTGCTCACTAATTTGCGCCCCGCCTACTGAAAAACCTTTTAAGTTGGACTTTTCAATTAAGTCTCCTGCATAATTTGGAAGTGGATTTCTAAAAATACTTCCTGCACAAGGGAAATTCCAAGGCTGTGTTTCGCGGCGATAGTCTTTATTTTTCTGCATGACCGCCACAATATCATCTTTCGTTCCCTTTTTCAAACGCAGCACGGCTTCTACACATACTCCAGGACGGTCTTTTTGTAGAATTGAATGACGATACGAAAATTGAAGCTCTTCATTTGTCAGCCACTCAAGAGTGCCATCTTCAAATAAAATCAACGCTTTTTCGACTACATGAGACATATCAGAACCATGGGCACCTGCATTCATATAAACAGCGCCTCCCACGGATCCAGGAATTCCACTTGAAAACTCCAGTCCAGACAGACCTTGTTTTGTAATAACTGTTGCAAGCTTGATGCTAGGGTATCCCCCACCTACAGTAACCGTCTCTCCATCTACTGTTAAATCATCTAATCCGGCTCCGAGCTTAATGACCACACCTTCAATTCCCTTATCAGAAACAAGAAGATTAGATCCTCGACCAATCGCTCTCCATTTCACGCCGTGTTTTTTAATAATATCCATTGTAACTTTTAAGTGATCAACAGAATCAGGTTCTACAAGCACATCTGCTGGACCACCAATTTTCATTGTTGTATGTTTTGCTAGCGGTTCATTTTCACGAACCTTTCCAATATTCGCTTCGACTAACTCTTTTACTAACGCTTCCATAAGAACCTCCTAAAACCCTCTTTGCTGTTATAAAACTTTCATGTCAATGCGCCCTTACTTCTAATGCATAAGAATAATAAGAACAGATTCATAACTAAGCAGCAGCACCTTGTAAGATACCTTTTTTCTACGAAGGCACTCTATTCTGTTGTCAATTTCATCATTTTTATTTATCGTATGACATTCACCCATAGAATGTACGTTCATCTGCTATATAAAGTAATTTTGATTGTTTTTTTATCGTTTTTCATTTAGAAGTTAAACACATGCTGACAGTCATAAAAAAACGCTACGCTCATAAGTGCACATACGTTCACTTACTCACTAAGATAAAACATTTAACCTTACACATCATACCATAGTTGGACTCAAAATTGGTTATCACAACATTACATTTTAAAAACATTTCATACAAAAATATCATCTACCTGTAAAAAATCGAAAATAAACCGCCAACAAAATCCGGCGTGCACTTGGATTTAAGATGACGGTTTACTTCAGTAGACCATTGCCTACTTGACATTATACAATTTTTTTCAATTAATAGCGAGAATATCTACTAACATTTAACAAAACTCCAACTGCTGCCAGCATGAGCGTCAGCGATGATCCGCCGTAACTTAAAAATGGAAGCGTAATTCCCGTAACAGGCATAAGACCTGTTACCACGCCTATATTAATCATGACTTGAATCGCAACCATTGAAATAATTCCTAAGGCTAAAAACGTTCCGTAAAGATCAGGAGCTCCGAGCGCTACTTTAATTCCTCTCCAAAGCAATAAGCTAAACAAAAGCAGAACAAGCGTTCCACCGATGAAACCGAGCTCTTCTGCTAGAATAGCAAAAATAAAATCAGTTTGAGGCTCCGGCAGATAAAAGAACTTTTGTCTACTTTGCCCTAACCCTAATCCAAGCAATCCCCCCGGCCCAATTGCATAAAGAGATTGAATGATTTGAAACCCGCTTCCAAGCGGATCTTCCCAAGGATTTAAAAATGAGGTAATGCGTTTAATCCGATAAGGAGCCGATAAAACAAGCCCTACAAAACCAGCAACGCCAAGCAACCCAAGACCTGCAAAGTGACTTACTTTTGCTCCTGAAACAAAAATCATGACTAAACAAGTTCCAACAAGCACCGTTCCCGTTCCTAAATCCGGCTGCATCATAATAATGCCAAACGGTAAGAAAACCAGTAATAACGCCGGTAACATTCCTTTTCTAAAAGATGTAATTTTCTTCTGGTTTTCCGATAAATATTTCGCTAAAAATATAATCATAGCAAACTTCATAAATTCTGAAGGCTGAATCGAAAACGCTCCAACTCCTATCCAACTTTGCGACCCATTCCGTACTAGCCCTACTCCCGGAATCAATACAAGTACCAGCATAACAAAGCAAATGATTACAATTGGCTTCGCCCAAGTACGCCACATCCAATAATCAATATTCATGATAACAAACATTGCGCATACTCCAAGCCCTGCAAATAAGAGCTGGCGTTTAGCAAAGAAAAAAGAATCATTAAACTTGTATGTAGCCCATACCGCACTTGCGCTGTATACCATGATAAGGCCGATGGTTAGCAAGGAAAGCGTAACGATTATGAGAAAAAAATCTGGGGTAGACCTTTTTGTCGACACTGTCACACACCTCTAAAAATAGATTAGGGCTAGTGTATTTTCTAGGTGTTTAGACAAGCCCTTATTTCAGTTTATGCACAGATTCAATAAAGATGTCACCACGTTCTTCAAAAGTTTTAAATTGATCCCAGCTTGCACAAGCAGGAGATAATAAAATAACATCTTCTTCATCTGAACAAGCATATGCTTCTGAAACTGCTTGTTTAACATTATCGACACGTTTTACAATTTGTATTCCCGCTTCTTTTGCTACGCGTTCAATTTTAGGAGCCGTTTCACCAAACGTAATCACAGCTTTCACATTTTTAAACTCTTCTTTTAAATCATCAAACTCATTGCCGCGATCGAGTCCACCTGCAAGTAGAATCGTCGGCTGCGAAAAAGCGGAAAGAGCTACTTTTGTAGCAAGCATATTCGTAGCTTTAGAGTCATTATAAAACTTACGTTTGTTGATTGTCGTGACATATTGAACGCGATGTTTAACACCAGCAAACGTTGTGAGCACGCGGTAGATAGCTTCATTTGAACAGCCGTACAGCTTCACAACGGATACAGCTGCTAAAATGTTTTCTTGATTATGTTTGCCTGGCAGCACCACATCTTTTAACGACATCACTTCTTCATCTTTAAAGAAAATCGTTTCGTTTTTAATATACGCTCCTTCTGTCGTTTGAGCTGTAACAGAAAAAGGTACTTTTGTCGCTTTAACATCTGCACTAGCTTTCATCACTAGCTCATCATCCGCATTAATAACGGCAAAGTCTTCACTTGTTTGATTGTTAAAGAGATTTGCTTTCGCTTTGATATATTCCTCTTTTGTGCCATGATAGTCTAAGTGAGCATCAAACAAATTCAATAATAAAGAGATTTTCGGACGGAATTTTTCAATTCCCATCAGCTGAAAAGAAGAAAGCTCCGTTACAATTACATTGTCCTTTGTTGCTTTTTGCGCCACTTCACAAGCTACTGTTCCAATATTTCCAGCAATCAACGGCTGCTTTTGATCTTCTTCTAACATTTTATAAATTAGCGTTGTTGTTGTTGTCTTCCCATTGCTTCCCGTAATTCCGATAAAAGGAGCTTCGCTAATTTCATAAGCCAATTCTACCTCTGTTAAAATCGGAATATTTCGCTTTAATGCTTCTTGCAATAAAACATTTGAATACGGAATCCCAGGGTTTTTTACAATAACATCCGCTTTGTCTAAAAGCTCAAGCGGATGATGTCCACAGACAACTTCAATGCCCGTTTTTTCTAATTCCTGTGCTGCTACGTTCTCTTCGTACGGTTTTTGATCATTAACGACTACTTTAGCACCAAGCTGTTTAACTAACTGAGCGGCTGCTAAACCGCTCTTGGCTAATCCTAAAATAAGTACTTGTTTACCTTGATACGTATTGACTGATTTCATTTAAATCCACACCTCGATATAAATTCCAAGCATTGCAAATAATAGTCCTACAGCCCAAAAAGTCATAACTACGCGCCATTCCGACCAGCCGCTTAGCTCGTAATGGTGATGAAGCGGGCTCATTTTAAACACACGTTTTCCTGTTGTTTTGAAAGATGCGACTTGAATAATAACAGATAGTGTTTCAATAACAAACACACCACCGATAATAACAAGCAAGAATTCCATTTTCATTAAGACAGCCACCGTAGCGATAGCTCCTCCTAGCGCTAAAGAACCCGTATCTCCCATAAATACTTTTGCAGGATGGGCATTAAAAACTAAAAATCCTAACACAGCTCCTACTACAGCAACTGAGAAAATAGATAGCTCAAACTGCTCTGCATTCCAGGCAAGAACTGCAAATGCACCAAAAGCAATCGCACTTGTACCAGATACAAGTCCGTCTAATCCATCTGTTAAGTTAACCGCGTTTGAAAAACCAACAAGCCAGATGATGAGGAAAACAACATAAAACCAACCTAAATCGATTGGGTCTTTAATTCCAGGAATCGTCACTTCAGTTGAAAACTCAAACTGTCTTGCAATAAAGTAAAAAATAATTGAAATGACAACCTGACCTAAAAACTTTTGTTTAGATGTTAATCCAAGGTTACGCTTTAACACTACTTTTATAAAATCATCTAAAAATCCTAATAAACCAAATCCGATTGTGACAAATAATAATAGAAACGTCTTATATGTAAGTTCTGCATACTGATTGACCATAATAAGAGTTGCCACAATAATAGATAATAAAATCATGATACCGCCCATTGTAGGTGTACCTGATTTTTTCTGGTGAGATTTTGGGCCTTCATCACGAATACTTTGACCAAACTTTAATCTTCTTAAGAAGGGAATAAAAATCGGCGACAATACAACCGTAATCAAAAAGGCTACGCCGATTGTCAATAAAATTGATTGTTCTAGCACGATGTTCCCTCCTTAACTTCCAACTCATTCCGACTCATTTTGTTCTCTACCCATTTCATTACTACTTTCGCTCCTCAATCATTTTGCGTGCTACTTCTCGATCGTCAAAATCAAATACTTTTTTACCAATAATTTGATAGGTCTCGTGCCCTTTTCCAGCAATGACAACAACATCATCTGCATGCGCTGCTTCCACTGCATAGCGAATAGCTTCTGCACGATCAGCAATCGTCACATAGTTATCTGTATCCAAACCTTCTTCCATATCTTTTAAAATAGCCAATGGATCTTCACTTCGTGGATTATCAGATGTCAAAATAGCTTGTGTACTGTATTCAGCTGCAATCCGAGCCATGATTGGTCGTTTTGTACGATCTCGATCTCCGCCACAACCAACAATAACATATATATTGCGTTTTGCGAATTCTTTTACAGTTTTTAACACGTTCTCTAAGCTGTCCGGCGTGTGGGCATAATCAACGATAACCGTAAAATCTTGCTCCGCATCAACCACTTCAAAACGCCCAGACACGCCTTCTAACACTTTTATCTCCTCGACAATAACTGACAGAGGAATACCTGACACTAAACATGAAGCCGTAGCCGCTAATACATTGTAGACGCTGAATTTCCCAATAAGCTTCATTTCTACACGAACCGTTTCTGTCGGTGTTGTCAAGTCGAACGTTGTGCCGCTGTTTGTAATTTGAATATTTGTTGCACGAATATCACTGTCACGGTCAATGCCATAGGTAATCACTGTAGCAGCCGTGTTTTTAATATATTCCTCGGTTGCCGCATCATCAGCATTAAGAACAGCAAATTTAGGACGATTATGGTTATAAGCGTTTCCTAACTGTGCAAATAGCAACCCTTTCGCACGACGATAATCTTCCATTGTATGATGATAGTCCAGGTGATCTTGCGTTAAGTTACTAAATACTGCCACGTCAAAGTCGCACCCGTGTACGCGTCCTAAGTCAAGTGCATGAGATGATACTTCCATCATCGCTACTTCTACATTCTCTTCCACCATTTGGTGAAATGTTTTTTGGAGCGTAAGCGATTCAGGCGTTGTGTTTTTCACATCATAAGACGTATCACCAATACGAATTTCAATCGTTCCAATTAGACCCGTCTTTTTATGTTGTGATTTAAAGATATGCTCAATTAAATGTGTAATCGTTGTTTTTCCATTTGTGCCTGTTACACCAATTAAATGCATTTTTTGTGTGGGCTGATTGTAGAAAGCATCCGCTAGCACTGCCATTGCTCGTTTTGTACTCTTTACGCGTACAACAGGTACTTCTACATCCACAGGCTTTTCCGCTAAGATTGCTACTGCCCCTTTTTCCACAGCCATCTGTGCAAAGCTATGGCCATCAACTGTATAGCCGTCTATACAAATGAACAATGCTCCGGGCTTAACTTCTCTTGAATCCATTTCAATTGACGTAATATCAATATTCTGTTCAGGAAGCTGAACAAAATCATGTAAATGTGTTAGTAGTTCTCGTAAATCCATTCCTACCATGTCCTCTCTATTTGTAAAGTGAAACGTTTGTTATAAGACGCTATGGCAACTATTCTTCTTTTTCTAGCACCTAACCTATTACATTTTACAGAAAAAGAAGCCCGGAGGGAACACCCCCAAGGCTTATTTGTTGATTTCATGTTCACACGCAGAGTAACCTGCTGATTATCATGCAAGGAAGAATAGTGGTTTATAGAGATTTTTATTTTCCCATATAAATTCTAACCGTTTCGCCTTCTTTAACTTTCGTTCCGGCTGCAGGAGACTGCTTGACCACTTTATCTCCTTCGCCACTCACATCTAATTTTAAATTAAGTAGCTGTTCTTGTAACTCTTTTTTTGACATTCCTACGACATTTGGTACTTTTATCATTGGTGTGTCCAGCCACGTTAACTCTTTTTCAATTTGTCCTTTACGCGGTTTAACGTCCATCACACGCAAACTGTCTTCAATCATTTTACCTACAATCGGAGCTGCTACAACTCCACCAAACTGAATGGTGCCTTTTGGATTATCAACCGCAACATACACGACAATTTCAGGGTTATCTGCTGGTGCAACACCGATAAAAGAAACGATGTGATTATTTTTTAAATACTTTCCATTTTGAGCTTTCTGCGCAGTACCCGTCTTTCCTCCAACGCGGTACCCTTCCACAAAAGCTCCTTTTCCGCTTCCTTGTGCTACTACACTTTCAAGAGCAAAACGCACTTGCTTAGACGTTTCCTCGGAAATAACTTTTCGCTTAGCAACCGGCTTATGACTGCTTACAACTTTTCCGGTAGTTGGATCCACCCACTCTTTTGCAATATAAGGTTCATAAAGCGTTCCACCGTTTACGGCTGCGGAAACAGCAGCTACTTGTTGAATAGGCGTAACAGCAACCCCTTGCCCAAAAGCTGTTGTAGCTTGTTCAACCGGCCCTACGCGCTCAAGCGGGAACAAAATTCCTTTTGCTTCCCCTTGTAAATCAATACCTGTTTTTTGACCAAAGCCAAATTCTTTAATGTATTTGAACAATTTCTCTTTTCCTAAACGTTCCCCAAGCTCCACAAAACCAGGGTTACATGAGTTCTGTACAACTTCTAAAAAAGACTGCTGTCCATGTCCGCCTTTTTTCCAGCAGCGAAGTCTCGCTCCGCCAACTTCCGCGGCTCCATCATCGTAAAATTGATCTTTTAGTAAATCCACTTTCTTTTCTTCAAGAGCCGCTGCCAGTGTAATAATCTTAAACGTTGATCCGGGCTCATATACGCTCCAGATTGGAAGATTGCGATTATACACCTCAGGCTTCACATTTTTAAAATCCGTAGGATCAAAGCCCGGACGACTTGACATACCTAAAATTTCACCGTTTTTAGGATTCATGGCAATGGCAATCATACCATCTGGATTATAAGCTGTCTGAGCATTATCCAACTCACGCTCCATGATCGTTTGCACACGTGAATCAATGGTCAATCTCAAATCCAGCCCGTCCACAGGTGCTGTGTAGTCATCGGCTATATTGGGCATCTTTTTACCTTTAGCATCCGAATACAATTTAACTGAACCTTTTTGTCCTTTTAGCTCTTTATCATAATATAATTCAAGGCCTGTTAACCCTTGATTATCTACTCCCGCAAAGCCTAATACATGCGACAAATAACTTCCAAACGGATAGTACCGCTTCGAATCCTCAGCTATATATACGCCTTTTAAATTTAAATTTCGCACTTCATTTGCTTTCGCATGTGAAATTTTTCTTCCTTCAGGACGCAAATATACGCTAGAAGAAGCTTTTGTTATTTGTTCATATACTTTTTCTTTTGATGCTCCCAGCACTTTTGCTAACTTTTCAGCCGTAACAGCTGGATTTTCAACTTGTCTTGGCATAACTAAAACGGTCGGTGCACTTTTATTTGTAGCAAGTGCCACATCATTGCGATCTAGTATCTTTCCTCTTTCAGGTTCAAAAGGAATATTCCGACTCCATAAGTCTTTGGCTTTTTCAGTTAGCGTATCCCCAGTCAGCAACTGTACATATCCAAGCCTTGTATCAATAATCAAAAACACAATAAAACCGACAAACAAAACAATGGCTAGCCTTTTACGAACTGTGACTCCTGATACCCGCATATATTAGAACCTCCTCTGAATCGGCTCGTTCCAATATATGCTTGTACAGGATTCACTAGAACTTATTTTCTAGTCAAGTTGCTTATCGTCTTTTTTACTATCAGAATCACTTTTTTCCGTTTCTTTTAACTTATTTAACGTGCTTGAAAACTCTTTAGGCGTTTCAAGTTCCACTTTCAGATACGTTCCTGCTTTTAGCGGATCGCCTGCTTTAATACTTTGACTTACAACATAACCATTTTCAAGTGCGCTAGGTCGAACGTTGACAAATTCACTAAAGCGAATAACATCACGATGTGAAAAACCTGTTAAATCAGGCATTGTGGCTTTTCCATTTGTCTTAATGAACACGCGTTGACCAGTGACAATGGTATCAGAAGTAGGTGATTGGCTTTCTACCGTATCTCCTTTACCTATTACAACAGGAACAAGTCCTTTTTGTTTTAAGTCTTTCACGGCACTATCAACTGATTCGTTAACGTAAGATTTAAGCGTAATTTCTGAATCTACCTTTTTCTCTTCTGTTTTCTTTCCATCTTCGTCTGTTTTTTCAGGCTCCACCCCTAAGTACTGCAGACTGTTTTTCATCACCGGATTAAATACGGCTGTAAGCGGTGCAGTACCCGTCTCTTGAGGTGTGAGAGTTGGATTTTTAACAGCTACATAGACAAGCAGCTTTGGATCTTTAGCAGGTGCAAAGCCCATAAAGGAAATGAAATTTTTCCCGTGTCCATGCAAGTAGCCTCCGTTAGGACCAGGAATTTGAGCTGTTCCCGTCTTTCCAGCGACATCGTACCCTTCAATCGCGTAAGGTTTCCCTGTTCCGTCATCAGAAGAAACAACGGTTTCTAAAATATCTAGCGTTTCGTTCGCTGCTTTTTTAGAAATAGGTTGTCCTACTACGGTAGGTTTTGTTTTCTTAATCGTTTTTTTATTTGTTTCATCCACTACTTGTTTAATCACGTAAGGCTTCATCATTTTCCCGTCATTTGCAATCGCAGTAGCCGCTTGAATTTCTTGAATAGGCGTAAAAGCAGACGCCTGTCCAAACGCAGTAGTTACGCGGTCTCTCGGGTACTTCGTCACTAACTTGCTAGAAGCTTCGTTTGGCAAGTCAATTCCCGTTTTATCCATAAAGCCAAACTTGTCCAAGTATTTATACAAACGGTCGGTACCTAATTTTTCATTGGCTAAAATGGCAACCGCTACATTTGAAGACCTTTGAATTCCTTCATTAAATGTAATAGCACCCCAGCCGACTCCACCGTTGTGATCGTTAATCGGAACGCTGTTTTTCGTTACTTTATAAGATCCCGACTGATAGCGGTCTTCGCCGTTATAGACCCCTGCATCAATCGCGGCTGCTAGCGTAAAGATTTTCATCGTTGAACCAAGTTCATAGCTGTTTTCGACAAACGGATTACGATAAGACGTGATATCACGAATATTTGGGTCAAATGAAGGGCGGTTTGACATTGCCAAAATTTCACCGGTTTTCGGATTCACTACCGTTGCCATTAGCTCTTCTGGTTTATATTCTTTAGCAGCAGCTGTCATTGCATCCTCTAAAAACGTTTGAATTTTTTCATCAATCGTAAGCGTGACGCTGTCTCCATTTTTTGGAGCTACAATTGACTCTTTTGGATCCGGAAGCTTAATTCCATTTTTAGCAGCTTCGTATTTTACATATCCATCTTCTTCAGAAAGCTGCTTATCAAATACTTTTTCAATTCCCATTTTCCCTACGATTTTACCCGTATCATCTTTTTGTGCGTATCCTAAAATACTTGAGGCGAATACACCGTTTGGATAGAAGCGCTTCGAATCGCGTAAAAACGTGATGCCTGGGAGATTTAGTTTTTCAATTTTTTGCTTTAGCACGTTATCAATGTCACGTCCGCCTGGGCCAAGTTCGACTTGGAATGCTCCCCTTTTAATTCCTCTTGTTAACATGCTGTCAATTTTTGATTCGTCCATCTTTAATAATGGGGCTAATTTTTCAGCCGTCTTTTCAGGGTCTACCACGTGCTGTGGATGATCTTTATCTTCTGATTGCGATTCCTTCAAAATCGCCACAACCGTATAAGCACCCGTGTCTTGGGCGATTGCTTCTCCGTTTCGATCGTAAATCGTACCGCGCTGTCCTTCAATTTTAGACGTTCGCGTATGCTGTTTTTGTGCAATTTCGGCTAAAGCTTCTCCGTCTGCTTTGCCCGTCGCTTGGATGTAAAAGAACCTGATGGCTAATACAAAAAAGAGCAATGCAAATATTAAAATTAATATTGCTGCTCCTGTACTAATATTGCTATTTTTTCTTGGCGTAGTCATCGCAATTAATCGTTAACGACTTTTACGTTATTTTCATTCAATTTTAGTCCAAGTTCTTTTGCTTTTTTCCAAATACGATCGTATGCACTTAACTCTGTTACCTGTAATTTTAACTCATTGTTTTTTGCTTCTTGCTTGTCAATCTTTCCATCGAGTGATTGCACTTCTTCACTGATGCTATAAAGCGAAGATTGATTTGAAATGATTTGCACAGACCCAAACAGCATGAGTGCGACAAATCCAGAATACACAATTTTTTCACCAACCGTGATTTTTCTTTTTGTCTTCCGAACAACTTGACGTACTGTCTTTTGCTGCTTCTGCTGCTGATCTTGCTCTCTTACTTTGTATGCTACATTGTTCATTCTCGTCCCCTCCTCTTTGATAAAACCCTTTAATTACACTAATTTCTCAACAATTCGAAGCTTTGCCGAACGCGCGCGCTTATTTTCTTCTATCTCTTCTTCTGAAGGTAAAATAGGTTTTCTTGTAATAACTTTCATTTTAGGTTTAAATTCTTCTGGAATAATCGGCAGTCCATGCGGAAGCTGCGGAACCGTGCTTGCATTTTTAAACGCAACTTTACAAATTCGATCTTCAAGTGAGTGGAAGGTAATAACACTTACACGTCCACCTTTTTTGATCACATCCATAGCCTGTTCAATTGCATCTTCAAATACTTGAAGCTCATCATTTACAGCAATTCGAATAGCCTGAAAAATTCGTTTTGCCGGATGTCCACCCGTTCGTCTAGCTGGCGCTGGAATACCATCTTTAATAAGATCAACCAGCTCTAGCGTTGTTTCAATTGGCTTAGACTCTCGATATGCTTCAATTTTGCGGGCAATTTGTTTCGAAAACTTTTCTTCTCCGTATTGGAAAAAGATTTTTACAAGTTTTTCATAAGGCCATTCATTTACTACGTTGTACGCAGAAAACATTGAGTTTTGATCCATGCGCATATCAAGCGGGGCATCATGATGAAAGCTGAACCCTCGCTCTGGTGTATCCAACTGAGGAGACGAGACTCCGAGGTCAAACAATACTCCGTCTACTTCTTCAATTCCATGTTTCATTAGCTGCTCTTTTAAATAGCGAAAATTACTTTTGATTAGAATAACTCTGTCTAGATACGGGGCCAATTTCTCTTTTGCATTTGCAAGAGCGACATCGTCTTGATCAAACGCAATTAATTTCCCTTTTTCTGATAGCTGTTTTACGATATATTCACTATGACCTGCTCCGCCAAGCGTGCAGTCGACATATACTCCATCCGGCTTAATATTTAAGCCTTCCGCTGCTTCTTTAAGCAAAACAGTTGTGTGATTAAACATTATGACACCTACTTCTTTCTAAACTACTTAGTTATGTATACAAAAAGCAAAAAACGGTGTTTTTCTTTGATATATATACACGTTTATATTATATATCAAAGTTCAACATTATTTCAGCTATTTATATAAGAATTAAGTAGAATTTTGTCTTTTTGTCACAAATAGTGTCATTTTGTTAAAAGTAGGACATATTCGTAGAATAAAATGTAAGGAATATAAGGTTTTTTGCACAATTAGAAATAAATACCTTATAAGGATTCAATTGGTTAACATTCACCTTGTAGACTTTTTCTCTTTTCCAAAATAAAAATCCTGCTTTTCAGCAGGATTTTATTAGACATAACAGACTTTTAACCGGTGATTTAATTCGACTTCAGCACTTAGTAAATCTGACACAAATTGCATACCATAACCGTTTAAATAATACATAATATTCCACATGCGTTCTTGTGGAGCATTGTAGGGACGAAGAGCAAGTTCAATTTGAGCATATTTTGAATGCTTCACATCGTGCTTAATTAGCTGTTTGGATTCGACAATCTTTTGAATGGTTTCAAACTGTTTTTGAATAATCGCTCGATTTTTAAGCATGACTTCATCAAATGTTTTGTCTTCTTTTTGAATATTTTCACGAAGAGTTTTATGAATTTTTTCGAAATCTTCTTTCGCTTTTTCAAAATACATTTCGTATGGGTTGTGAACTTCTGTCTTAAGCCAGTGCTCCCTCTCTGCATCTACGCCTTCGTTCACTACGTTCGAAAGATCTAACTGAAGTTCATCCATATACTTCTCGATATGTCTTTCTACGATTGCATAGGATAACCTAGGGACCACGGGAGGCATTTTAAAGCTAAATAAAGAAAATGCTTTTTCAAGCTCTGCCCAATACGCTACTTCCCCGGGACCTGCAATAAACGCAAGGGTAGGAAGTAAGTACTCCTGCATAAGGGGTCTAGTCACAACGTTGTTACTAAGAAGCTCAGGCGTTTGTTTAGCAATTTGAACCAGCTCTTCTTTAGACAGCGCGAGTTCATTTTGCTTTCCAACAAACTGCTCTTGTTCTGCATCTCTTTCTAAAAGTACTCTGTTTTCGTTGTGTGAATAAAAGAGATGAGCCGTTTCTTCTCCCACTTCAATCATTCGTCCGTATTGTTTTTGAATCTCTGTTTGCTGTTCCATAACCGCTGACGATAATTTGTCATTTTGTTCAATTAACGTCACAAAGAAAGAAGATTCAATGCTGCGCACTTCTTTAGAGGCTGCATCCATTAAAATAAGACCTGACTCTGCGAACATTGTGGTAACCAAATGAGCAAAGAAATCGACATAGGTACGTGATTTATCTAACGCCTCTAAAACAAAGTGTAATACCTGGTTTGTATGCGCCGTTTCGTTAAACGTTTGAAATACATCACGAACCCAGCTTCTACAGGCTTCATGGTCTAGTTCGATTTGAGAAACCATTTGCTTTTTCTTTAAAGAATGCTTTAGCGTTTTCTTTAAAAGCTGGTTTTTATGCTCTGTGTATACATGGTTGATCTCAGCAAAATCATGATCTTCTCCAGCAATCCAAAACACCGGAAGCACGGGCACGTTTAAAGCTTCCTCTTGTTGTTTAGCTAGGAGCACAATTGAAATCACTTTATGAATGGTGTACAAAGGACCCGTAAGCAGCCCCGCTTGCTGACCTCCAACGACCACTACGCTGTTAGGATCTTTTAGCTTTTCAATATTTTCAATCGTCTTAGAAGATGCTCCGTAGCGCTTATTAAAATCAAGCAGATACTCAGCAAGCTGTTCTCTTGGATAAGACTGCTTTTGAACATCCGCTAAACGTTTTTCATATACGTCTTTTTCGTGTATATTATAATGAAAAAAGGAAAGTGCTTGCTTTTCACCTTTTATGTAATCGTTCGTTAGTTTGTTTCCCGCCTTTAAAGAGACGTCTGTAATCTCCATGAAAGAACTTCCTTTCTTTTCCTAATACTTATATTCTCTACATATAGCTTCATTATCCATAATGTAACTGCTCACGTCTAGTAACATGCTTTACAGAGAGGAAATACGAAAAGCGATTCCACCTATATTTAATACAATATGTGCAATAAGAAACAAAACAAAATTCATCCGAAAGAACCCTTTCGCAATAAGCTTCATTTCTAAGTCATGTTTGACTTTCCAATGTACAAACATCATAATCATTGCTACAACTAAAAGGACTAACGCAATCAACCACAAAAAAGAGTGCTCGAAAATTTCCACAGCTGCATAATGCACGGATAAAATAAGAAAAACCGTAGTAATGTACGTTGCTATGTGGACAGATTTCCTTTTATTTTTCGTCAGTTTGCGTAAAAGCATGTATAGAATAAAAAAACCAACGAGCGGCAGAGTGACAAACGTCGCAAAAACTCCAGCAATAAAACTTCCCATGTTAATCACCCTTTTCTTCTTCGATTCCTTTTATTGACCCATATAAAAAGTCAACAATAGGCGTCGACGTTCTTTTTTCAGCAGCTTGTGTTTGGATATAGCCTAAAATAGCATCAATTTCTGTTTGCCGCCCCTCCTGTATATCTTTTAGCATAGAAGATTGATTTGTACTCGTGCGTGAACAAACCCCCAGCGCATTTTCCCAATAATTAAAAGCTGAATCCAGTTTTAACACAGACGCAATCTCTTCAAACAATAGACGCATCGTTTTATAAAAGTAGCTGTTGTGAATCAGCTGCCCATTTTTTACCCGATACAGCGCCGTAAGAGGATTGATGAGCGCATTTACAACTAATTTCTTCACCAGCATCGCATACCAATCTGTTTCAATCACCCAAGGAAAATTCACAATTGGCAAGATAGACTCCATTTCTCCTCTGTACGAAGCAATACGGGTTGTTCCTATTCCTGTATGATGGACGCTATCCATATTTGTACGCATTGCCCCGTGTTCAACTGTACCCAAATAGAGAGTGCGCTGCGGGAGATTTTTGAGAATTTCAATATGGCTCATACCGTTTTGGATAAACAAAAGGGGAGTATGTATAGTAAGGGTTTGGATAAAAGGAATTATCTCTTTTAAATGATACTGTTTTACAGTAATAATGATTAAATCTGCTTCTTTTATGTTTTTTTCCAGAGGGATAGCACTGACTTTTTTAGTGTGATGTTCCCCTTGTCTATGTAAGGTAATTCCATTTTCGTTAATACACTTTGCTTGAGTTTTTGTTTTGGTGTACAAGGTTACATCATAACAGTCTGATAAATACGCGCTAAACAACAGACCTAATGATCCGCCTCCAATAATACCTATAGTTTTCATCGTATTTTTTGTTCCTCTTTCTATTATTGAGTTTCATTTTAGCAAAAAAATGCTTTGAATTAAATGCATTCTTTAAATTTTACCTATTCATATAGCCCGTGTGATTAAAAATCACCGGGCTTGTTGTAAATTATTTAGAGTGATCCCGTTTTTTTCTATTATACGGGATACACCGGATGTTTACGACGGCTAAAGGTCACATTCTTTGTTTCATATAATCGAAAGCGATCAATTAAAGTTTGACGCAGTTCGTTAGCAGGAACGATGTCGTCAATAATAAGTTCAGAAGCCAGCGTATAGATATCGATGTGTTCTTTATACTCCTGCTGTTTCTGTTTGACAAACATAAACCGCTCTTTGGGATCTTCAATTTCATTAATTTTATTAGAATAGACGGCATTTACTGCAGCTTCAGGACCCATTACGGCAATTTGAGCAGTAGGCAATGCAAGGCAGCAATCCGGTTCAAAAGCTGGACCAGCCATAGCGTAAAGCCCTGCGCCATAAGCTTTGCGCATGACTACGGAAATTTTAGGAACTGTAGCTGAACTCATCGCTGCAATCAATTTTGCTCCATGTCTAATGATGCCTGCTCTTTCTACTTTGGTTCCAATCATAAATCCAGGTACATCCGCTAAAAATAGCAAAGGAATATGGAAGGCATCACACAGTTGAATAAATTTTGCGCCTTTATCTGCTGAATCTACAAACAGCACTCCTCCTTTGACCTTCGGCTGATTGGCAATAATCCCTACTACTTTTCCATCTATTCGTGCAAGCCCTGTTACCAATTCGGCGGCAAACAGTTTTTTCACTTCAAAGAAGCTCCCTTCGTCAATAAGGGTATCAATTGCTTCATAGATATCAAATGGAACATTTTGATTCTCCGGAATTAGTTCTACTAAACCCTTTGTCTGCTTAGGCTCTTTAGCTTTTTGTACTTTAGGCTTCTCTTGATAGTTTTGTGGAAAGTAGGTTAAATAAGATTTGGCATACGAAATAGCTTCTTCTTCAGAATAAGCTAACACATCTCCACATCCGCTAATGCTGCAGTGCATATGTGCTCCTCCCATTTCCTCTAGCGTAACCTTTTCTCCAATAACAGCTTCGGCCATACGCGGCGAACCTAAGTACATAGAAGCGTTTCCATCTACCATCACAACAATATCACAAAATGCAGGGATATATGCCCCTCCAGCTGCTGACGGACCGAAAAGCAAACAAATTTGAGGAATGACGCCGGAAAGTTTTACTTGATTGTGAAAGATCCGTCCAGCGCCTCGGCGGTTTGGAAACATATCTAATTGATCCGTAATACGTGCTCCTGCAGAATCCACTAGGTACAGCAAAGGCACATGCAGTTTTTCTGCTACTTCTTGAATCCGAATAATTTTCTCTACTGTTCTGGCCCCCCAAGACCCTGCTTTTACAGTAGAGTCATTAGCCATTACACAAACCGTTTCACCGTTTACTTTTCCAATTGCAGTTACAACACCGTCTGCCGGCAACCCTTCGGCTTTATTATTTGCAAACATGCCGTCTTCTTCATATTTCCCGTTATCAAATAAAAGCGCTAAACGATCTCTTACAAAAAGCTTCTGTTGTGTTGCAAGTTTCTCTTTGTACTTCTCCGCGTTGCCACGCTCTACTTTTTGACGATTTTCATCATATTTTTTCTGAGATTCACCTGTATGTATCATGATATCTCTCCTTTATGAGTTATGAAATAGTCACCAAAACGTCGCCTTCGTTCACAAAATCCCCCACGGCTATATGGACAGTCTCTGCAATACCAGCTTGATCGCTTTCAATAGGAATTTCCATTTTCATAGATTCTAATACAACAACAACTTCTCCTTTGGCTACACTTGCACCTTGCTGAACAAACACATTAAATACCATGCCTGCCATTGTCGCTTTGATTTCACTCATTGTGGTGCTCCTCCTTTATTTAATACTGTTGATAATAACGATGTGTTATAGGTGCCTTTTTCATATAACTCTTCATTTAACAACTGCTTAAATAGAGGAATATTCGTTTTGATTCCCTCTACAACAGCTTCCGTAAAATATGATTTAGCTAGTTCAATTGCATTTGAACGCGTACGACCAGTAATGATAACTTTTGCAATCATTGGATCATAAAAAGGTGTAACCGCATTCATATCACTGTAGCCGCTGTCTACGCGCGCATAGGTTCGCTCTGGCAAGTGATAACCCGTAATTTTTCCTGGAGCCGGTAAAAAAGTAAACGGATCTTCTGCATAAATTCGAAATTCAATGGCATAGTTATTTGCTGCTATTTCCTCTTGCACACGAGGAAGCTTTTCTCCGCGTGCAGCTAAGATCTGCCACTTAACTAAATCGACCCCTGCAATTTGCTCGGTGATCGGATGCTCAACTTGCAGCCGCGTGTTCATTTCAAGAAAATAAAAATTTTCGTCTTCATCCACGATAAACTCCACCGTACCTGCATTATAATATCCGATTGCTTTAGCCGCTTGAACGGCTTGGTTTTGCATGGCTTGTCGCGTACTTTCTTTTAAAGAAAGCGCAGGGGCTTCTTCAATCACTTTCTGATTTCTTCTTTGTACGGAACAATCGCGTTCAAAAAGATGAACGACATTACCATGCTGATCTCCAAACACCTGTACTTCGATATGTTTTGCATTTGTGATAAGCTTTTCAATAAACATTCCTTCTTGACCAAAATATGCTTTTGCTCTTGCTTTTGTTGAGGCATACACTTGTTTTACTGCTTCTTCGTTATCGCAGCGCACCATCCCAATTCCTCCGCCGCCTCCGCTTGCTTTTAACATAACGGGATATCCAATTAGACTCGCTACTTTACAAGCCTCTTCAACTGACGTCACATCGCCTTGGCTGCCGGGGACAACAGGTACACCCGCTTCTTTCATCGCGGCACGAGCAGCAATTTTGTCGCCCATCATCGAAATGATTTCGGGAGAAGGACCGATAAAACAAAAACCTTCATCAATCGCTCTTTTAGCAAATGCACTATTTTCCGATAAAAATCCATATCCAGGATGAATGGCATCTACCTTTTCTTCATGACTAATTCGCAGCAATTCTTCTACATTCAAATATGACTTTTGCACAGGAGGCTCTCCAATTCGACGTGCTTTTGTAGCCGCTTGAACATAAGGAAGTTCTGCATCTGCATCGGAATAGACAGCCACCGTTTCAATGCCCATTTGTTTGCATGTATGAATAATACGAAGAGCAATTTCTCCTCGATTTGCAATCAGTATTTTTTTCACCTTTCTCTCCCCTTTCCTCAAATTTCTACTTTCCCCCATATAATTCTACAATAATTTTAAAACTCCTCTACAATTTTTGAAAACGCTTTCTATTTGAATCTCCCTTTCCCTTTGCTTCCTTTCTAAAAATTGATGCTTATAGTAATGTATTCTTCGTATTTAACTGAAAGAATTCATTTTTCTTTATGCGCATTGAACATTCGTTCACCAATCATGAAAACAGAATATTTTGTATTTTTGTTATATAATATTAGATGAACGAACCAAGCCAGTTCGTTCGCCTAGCAAGGAGACATAACAAGGGGGATATAGGATGAATTACGAAGTGAAGCATTTAAAAATTAATTTTAAAACGCTAGAAGAGTTCAAGAAATTCAAAGAATATGGCATTCAAGAACTTTCAATGCTAGAAGAATTACATGCTAAGATTTCCGATAATGAAATAAATTCTCCGTTTTACGGCATTTATTTTGGAAATAGCTTAGTGGCTCGTATGAGTCTCTATAAGCGAAACAAACAGTACGATCAATATTTCGAGCCGCCTCAAACGTATATTGAAGTGTGGAAACTTGAAGTGCTCAGTGATTTTCAGCGCAAAGGATTAGGTCAAACGCTCGTTGAATATGCCAAATCCTTTCAATTACCTATCAAAACAAGCCCACGAGTAAAATCGAGTGATTTTTGGTCAAAAATGGGGTTCGTACCTGTAACGTATGATATCGATCGCGATTTGGGAGAAAACCCTCTTATTTGGCTACCAAATGGTGTAAGCGAACAAAAATAAACAGCTGATTTCCAGCTGTTTATTTTATATCTATGTGGTATATATGATCAACATGAAGTAGGGAGCATTCAAACTATCGCTTTACTTTTGAACTTTTTCTAAATTTAAATTTTTATCCACTTGAAATTTCACTTTTCTACTTTTTTCATCCTCTTTTAATACAACCATTTTACGAGCCCTCTCCATAATTTCAATAAGAGCTTTATAGTCATCCTCCACAATTAACAAGTTGTTTTGCAAAGCTTTTTTTTCTTTTTCCAAAATCGTTACTTTCTCTTGTAGACGTTCAATCTTTTGCTGCAGTTCTTCATTAGCTTCGAGAAGCTCTGACGAGTGTCTTTGCCCTTGATCTACATTTTCTAAATATTTAATTACCTCATTAAGCGAAATATGTTTCTCTGCTTCCATATATGATAAGCGTGCAGGCTGCTCGTCATCTTTTGAAACAGTTCTTGCTTTTAATTCTTTTCTCTGTTTTTTCGCAAGATCAATACCAGTCTTGTATTGTTTGCGCACAAAAGAATTCCAGCGGAAGCCACAAGCTGCTGATGTTCGTGTAAGTTTCTTCCCCACTTCTTCAAATGCAGCTAGCTGAGTGCCACCTTCACGTATATGACGCAGTACAATTTCTGCGAGTAATAAATCTTCATCATGAGTCCATGCATCTTGACGAGAAGAAGTCATTTTTCTATCCCTCCTTATCCGTACTTATTAAATGAATATGCACCTACTAGATAAGATAGACTATTGTTCCTCTTCTCAATCAAGAAAATCTTTCATATACTTTGAAGCAAAATGGGAAACCCGTGATTCTTTCATCTTTCGCTTATTAACTATATTGCTATGGAAATGCAGTTCATAACTATGTTTTTTTAACGATGACCTTTTGAACCGCTTCTTCATGCTCAGGCGACTCCCACAATATCGAACAGCGGTGAATTTCTTGTTCCATCCGATTCCAAACCCGGCTTTGCTCCCATTTCTCAATAGCGATTTCTTTGTAAGCTTGCAATACCTGGGTCGGTTTATGAGTGATAGGCGCTAACCACTCCTCACACCTCATAGTTAGCTCTTTAAACGACGTGACATAGGAAAGAAATCCAATTTGCTTTGCTCGTTCTACTCCATACAGCTGAGCACTGTAGATCATTTCCATCGCTTCTTGATAACGCAGCTTTTCAAGAAGAATGGTTCCTCCTCCCCAGCCTGTTGTAATTCCTAAATTCCCTTGAATAAAGCCCATTTCGCTATGTGTTGCACTTATACGGAAGTCACATGCAATCGCAAGCTCACATCCTCCTCCAACCGATGTTCCATTCAAAAGAGCAACTGTTGGTTTTGGGAGTGTTAAAATCTCATAAAGAATTTTCCCCATTTTCGTTAACATTTGAGACGCCTCTTTCGAAGTCTTTAGCTCATGAAATACGCTTAAATCTCCTCCACTGCAAAATGCATCTGAACCAGCACCTGTAATTACAAAAGCTTTTACTAACTGATCATGTTTCACATAATCTACAGCTTGCTGCAGTTCATTCATAACATCATAATCAATGGCATTACGCTTTTCAGGACGATTAATCACAAACGTAGCAATGCCTTGGCTTGTAGTAAACAGCTCGCTTTTTTTCATGCTTTTTCCTCCCTATAGACAAGGTATGAATCCTTTTACAACAGTAATTGTTTATTTAAAAAGAGTTCTTGTTCTATAAGAAAAATCCTTCTCTTCCAAAGGGCAAAGAAGGAAAAAAGGCAAAAAAAAATAAAAGACCCTTAAGAGGGTCTTTTATTTAAATAAGCAATTATTTGCTTACTACGTCATTTCCTTTGTAAGTACCACAAGCTTTACATACGCGGTGTGATAGTTTCATTTCACCACAATTTGGGCACTCTACCATACCAGGAACTTGTAATTTAAAGTGCGTACGACGCGTTCTTTTCTTCATTTTAGATGTTCTTCTAAAAGGTACAGCCATTATTCCCACCTCCTTAAAAGAATTTTAAAATCATATGAAGGCCCGAAAGCCGGATCTTCGCATTTTTATTTCTTTTTGTCTTTAAAGAAATTTTCGAGTACGGCTAAGCGGGGATCTACTTTTTCCTGCTTTTCTTCTTCGGTAACAACTTCCCAGTCTTTTCCTGACTGTGGAGCTGCTCCTGCCGCTTGCTGATTTTCACTAAATACCTGCAGAGGAATTTCAACAATAATTAACTCTTGAATCAAAGGTTGTAAATCAACCGTTTCTCCCTCTACAATGCGTACTTCAGCATCTTCTTCATAATCAGCATTCACATTCAATAAAAACGTTTCAGTTGCGTTAATTTCAAACGGATACGGAACGTCAACTAATGTACGAGCACAAGGCAACGTCATTTCTCCTGAAATTTTAAGGTGAAACGTTACTTTCGAAGAGCTAATGTCGGCTCTTCCTTTCACGTTTACATCTGACATTCTACGAATTTGAGGATCAGCATTCATAAACTCTTTGCCGTCAATCACTTCATCAAATGTTAGACCTTTATTTTGCAACTGATACAATTGATGTATTGTCCATTTCATTGTTAATCACCTCAAGGCAACAAAGGTTATTATAGCTTTCACAAGATTATTTGTCAATATTTTTTCTTTACACTATAATGTACTTAAATATGCTTTTTTGTAAAAATTTCTTACTTTCATAAAAAAATGTTTTTAAAACAAAGAGCTAGACTAAAAATAATAAATTAAAAGGAGACATTATGCAAGCAGTTGGAATAATTGTCGAATATAATCCTTTTCATAACGGACACGCTTATCATTTGCAGCAAGCGAAACAACAAACCGGAGCAGATTGTGTGATTGCTGTGATGAGCGGGCACTTTTTGCAGCGCGGAGAGCCTGCTCTTGTATCAAAATGGTCCCGCACAAGAATGGCTTTAGCCGCTGGTGCAGACTTAGTCGTTGAATTACCCTATGCTTTTTCTACTCAAAAAGCTGAAACATTCGCAAGCGGCGCTATTTCTATTTTAGAATCCCTTCACGCTGACTTTGTATGCTTTGGCAGCGAAAATGGCAATATTGACTCATTTACCCGCACCGCTGATTTGCTCGAAGCTCATGAATCAGAACTATCCGCTTTAATTCAACAAGAGATGAAAAAAGGGAACAGTTATCCAAAAGCAGCTTCCAATGCTTTCTTACAGCTTTTCACGGAGGCTCCTATTGATCTATCTCAGCCAAATAATGTGCTTGGAATGAGCTATGTAGCTGCCATTAAAAAACAGCATGCATCTATTAAACCATATACAATCACTCGAATTCAATCACATTATCACGATGATTCCCTATCTTCCTCTTTTATTTCAAGTGCTACAAGCATACGTAAAGCTATTTTTGACAGCAGCAGCCATGGGGACCTGAGCAAGCACATGCCAGTTAGTACGGCAAATGAATTAACAGCTTACAAGCAAGCACACGGACAGTTTCATCATTGGGAGCATTATTTCCCATTTTTGAAATACAAATTATTAACTACTCCGCTTTATGACTTACAGCGTATTTATGAAATAGAAGAAGGTATTGAACATCGGCTCCTATCTTATATTTCTTCAGCTACTTCATTTGAAGATTTTTTAACAAATGTTAAAACGAAGCGATATACGAGAACCCGTTTACAGCGCATGTGCGTTCACCTTTTAACCAATACAACAAAAAGTGAGATGCAACAAGCTGATCCTTACATTCGCTTATTGGGAATGTCAAAGACAGGACAAGGCTATTTAAAAACAATTAAGAAAAAGCTGTCCCTTCCTATTGTATCCACTGTATCGCAATGTAAACTAAAAGAAATTGATACCGATATTAAAGCGACACATGTTTATAGTATGCCGTTTCAAGAGCCTCTGCGCTCTCAATTTATGAAACAAGAATACACGCAGCCTCCTATCATTTGGCCATAAGAAAATCGTCTGCAAGAGACGATTTTTTTATGGTTTCAGCTTTTCTAAATACGTTACCGCATCCGAAAATGAATCTACGGGTACAATTTTCATATCACTGTCTATTTTTTTAGCCGTCTTCACTGCTTCTCGGTAGTTAGAGCCCGCAGCCCCTTTTTCATTTGGTGCAAAGAAAATCTCTGCTCCTTCTTTATCTGCGGCTACAATTTTTTGCGAAATACCTCCGATTGGCCCTACCTCTCCTTTATCATTGATAGTCCCTGTACCTGCAACGCGATGGCCTTTTGTCATGTCCTCTTTAACAAGCTGATTATAAATTTCAAGCGAGAACATCAGTCCCGCTGAAGGCCCTCCTATTTTTTCAGTATCAATATGTATATCGGGCTTAACTTTTAGTTCTTGGTTCGTTTCTAAGGCAATTCCTAGGCCTACTCGTTTCGGCTCGTCAGGGAATGCTTTAACTTTTAGAGTATGTTTGCTTTCTTTGCCATCTCTTTTTACATAAATTGATACTGAATCTCCTGCTTTTTTAGTCGATACGTAGTTGATTAAGTCCTCAGCAGTTTGAATTTTTTTCTCGTCTACTTTCGTCACTACATCTCCAACATGAAGTTTTCCATGTGCAGGCATATTTTCTACGACATATGTAACATATACGCCTTTATTGAGATAGGAAACGCTCTTTCCAGCTGCTTCGTATGCTACTGAAATAGCGGCATTTTTTGACGTATCCATCATATGTAATTGCCTTGTCGAGTAATCTTCATCGCTTTCACCTTGCTGCAAGATTTGCTTTGTAGGGAAAATTTCATGAAAGTCCTGTATTTTCGCAAGACCATATGAAAGAGGAGTTGCTCTGCCCATTCTTACAGTTGTCAGCATAAACGTCCCTTTTTCATGGTATCCATCTTCTACCTTAATAATAGGCGCAAGTTCTTCTGCCATTCCAGGCTTTGTAATGTAGTACGGCAAAGGATAAAAACAAAGCATTGCCACCACTGCAATAACAGCCAAATATACCAAAATTCTAATTCTAGATTTCACTTTTTTTGTTCTCCTTCCAATGATCAATTGCTTGTAGAATAGAAGGCAACTGCTCATGTGCTGCTTGTTCACCAATTGAAATCATTTCTTGAATGTTTGTAAACGCTCTGGAACTAAAAGTATCGAGATTAGGACGAATCATAATGTCTGAAGCAATGGTCCGATGAGCTACTAGCTCATCTTGCAAAATATCTAAACTTTGCATAATGACATCAAAAATGGAGCTGATTTCTGCATTCACTTTCGCTTTTGATACATCGACTCCAATGACAATATCAGATCCCATTTCTTTTACAACTGACACAGGAATACGGTCCACTACCCCCCCGTCTACAAGCAATCGTCCATCAATTACTTCGGGAGCAAAGATTCCTGGAATTGAAATGCTTGCTCTGACCGCTTCAGCGATAGGTCCTTTTTTAAACACCACTTTCTCTCCTGTTTTTAAATCTGTCGCTACAATGGCAAACGGTATAGATAGCTGTTCAATAGTTCTATTTTGCGTAAAGGTGCGAACCAGCGATTTTACTCTGTTGCCCGTAATAAATCCCATTTTAGGCACGGTAAAATCCAAATAATACTTTCGTTTGAACGTTAGCGCCATTTTATAAAGAGTTGCCAGTTCAATACCTGACGCATATAGTGCACCAACTAAAGCTCCCATGCTGCTGCCAGCTAGAAAATCAATAGGAATGTTATTTTCTGTTAGCGTTTTGATTACTCCTAAATGTGCAAAACCTCTAGCTCCACCTGAGCCTAACGCAACTCCTATTTTTGGGCTTTCCACTTTACCTGCCCCCTCGTTTTACCTTATAGACTTCTAAAAATGTAAAAACATTTGATGAGCTTCTCTATCATTGTTGCCCTGTATTGGGTAGGACTATTCTTCATTTTCTATTTGTTCATTTAGTATGAAGCTAAAGATATGTTTTACTCAATACACGGTGGTTATTAAGCATTATACTATACTGAAGGTTGTTTTAAGAAATTCTTACTCTTCGCTTGCTGCGTATACGTTTTTTTACTCCTTGACTATCCTAGAAGTGCATTGATTTATGTATATGAATTGTATTTCCAAATGTGACAAGACGCCTTTTTATTCAATATGAATTTATTTTCTCCTTACTCATAGGCATAAAGTCGATGCATAGCTTCGTATATTGATATATAGAAGAACTTGTACATTTGCCTAAAACTCCTCATTTCATTCATATCAAGATGACGTGAGCTTAGAAAAGGAGATGAATCGTTCGTTGAATAAATCAATGGTGAAAACACTTCTGCTCGGGACGAGCGTAACGCTTCTCGCTATTGCGCTTATTGTATATCCAAAAGAAGCGCTAGAAGGTTCAGTAAGAGGTCTCAACACATGGTGGAAGGTCGTCTTTCCTTCTCTGCTGCCTTTTTTTATTGTTTCAGAAATGCTTATTGGGTTTGGCGTAGTGAAGTTCATTGGGATCTTATTAGAGCCGTTTATGAGGCCTTTATTCCGAGTACCTGGAGTAGGGGGTTTTGCTTTAGCAATGGGCATGGCTTCTGGGTTTCCTTCAGGTGCAAAAATCACTTCCCGGCTGCGTCAAGAAAAGCAGCTAACAGCTATCGAAGCTGAAAGACTCGTATCATTTACTAACTCATCTAACCCTATTTTTATTTTTGGAGCTGTGGCAGTTGGCTTTTTTCACAATCCAGCTGTCGGTATCATATTAGCTCTCTCTCATTACATAGGGAATATTTGTGTAGGGCTGGTGATGCGTTTTTATGGATCAGCAAAACCGAAAGGACAAGTAACTCAAAAACCTTCTTTATCGTTAGCTTTTCATGAAATGCATAAAACGCGTTTAAAAGATAAGCGTCCTATCGGGAAGCTTCTAGGAGATGCGGTTACTTCTGCTGTTCAATCTCTCTTAATGATTGGCGGTTTTATCATTTTATTTTCTGTATTAAACAAACTTTTATATGTTACTCATATCACGGCCGTTTTAAGCAGCGGTCTAGCTTATTTATTTTCCCTGTGTCATATAGGGACTGAACTGAGCCTTCCCTTTATTTCAGGGCTTTTTGAAATCACGCTAGGAAGCCGTCTAGCAAGCGAAGCTCCAGACACGCTGCTGTTTCATCAAATTATCATCGTTAGCTTTGTATTAGGCTTCAGCGGTTTCTCCGTTCAAGCACAAGTGGCTAGCATACTCGCCGAAACAGATATTCGATTTTTCCCATTTTTTATTGCACGCATTTTTCACGGCTGTTTTGCGGTAGTATTCACTATCTTTCTATGGGATCCTCTTCGAGAATCCATTACTACTTTTCAAGCATCTGAAGGAGCACTGCCGGTTTTTTCTCACTTGGAGTCCGTTACGATTCTATCGCAGTGGCTAAACGTGTACGGTCCGCTCTTAACGATTTTTACGCTGTGCTGCTATATTTATATATATTCAAAACGAACGTTTCTTCATCGTTCCTAGTAAAAAAAAGAACGTGACGTTTTCTTATCGGCAAAGAAAACGTCACGTTCTTTTTTATCTTATTTTTGAGACAGCTGTTCAAATTTTTCCGCAAGCGCTTCTCTAACAGGGGGAGGAACTAATTCAGAAATATTCCCGCCATATTTAGCTACTTCTTTTACAATACTAGAACTTAAAAACGAGTATTGATTATTTGTCATCATAAATAACGTTTCGATTTCTTTATCTAATACGCGATTTACAGATGTGATTTGCATTTCGTACTCAAAATCCGATACTGCACGCAAACCTCTTAAAATGGTTTTTGCCTGCTTTTCTTTTGCATATTCCATTAATAATCCGCTGTACGACTCTACTACCACATTAGGAAGTGATTTTGTTACTTCTTTCAGCAAAGCTACTCGCTCTTCCCCTGTAAATAGAGGACTTTTTGAAGAGTTATTTAAAACAACCACATAAATCGTATCAAATACATTTGCGCCTCGTTTAATAATATCAAAATGCCCATTTGTAACTGGATCAAAGCTTCCTGGACAAACAGCTATACTGCCCATACGTATCCCCTTTCTACATCTAACAGCTCATTGATTTAGTCAACTGATTCTTCTTTTTTGTATGTATAAATAGAAACACCAATGATACCGTACGTTTCGCTTTTTATTTTTTCAAATAAACCAATCTCATTATCTAACTGTACATCATGAGAATGCTCCGCTACAATAATTCCTGTTTTTGCTAGAAGGTTTTCTTCACTTACCGTTTCGATAAGCGCTTTCAACTTTTGTGCTTTATACGGTGGATCAAGCAAAAGTAAATCGACAGTCAGCTCCCTTTTCTTTATCGCTTTCAGTGCGCGTTCTGCATCATTTCGATACACTTCAGCGCGGTCTTCTAACCGGCAAGATGCTAAGTTTGCTTTAATCGTCTGAATCGCTTTGCCATCCCGATCCACAAAAATGACTTTATCTATTCCTCGGCTTAGAGCTTCAATTCCCAAGCCACCGCTTCCACCGAACAAATCAAGAGCTGTTCCACCTTCAAAAAACGGTCCAATCATATTAAAAATAGCTTCTTTCACCTTATCTGTTGTAGGGCGGGTTGAGTATCCTGGAACCGCCTTTAACGCATGGCCTTTATATAAACCTGCTACTACTCTCATCCTTATCACTACCTTACTTTTACTTCCTTATTCTTCATTATCCTAACATATTTTGAATTACAAAGACTAGCAAAAATCCTCAATTTATTCAATGCTGGATACATTCTGTGCAATAACCCAGCAGCTTGCTTTTATGCTGGACTTTTACGACCGTGTCCTTAGATACACTGATTCTTTTCTAAAAGATACACCTATGAAGATCATTCGGCATTTCGTTCACAGAAGAATTCCTTTGCTTTAATATGTCATAATAAACGTAAATTTACCCTTTTTCTCTGTCATGTTATCAGTCTTTTATGTATTAAAAAGTGAATTTCACAAGACAGGTATATGAACGTTTAAAACGGACATACTTACTAGTAACAACATCATCTAACCGATGTTGTTGCCAACCGCGGAGAAGACTTACGTTTCCCCATAAGTTCTTCCTCCGGTTTCTCCTCTCCCTTTGCCTTCATCAAGGTGCTTGTAATCGCAGAGGTGATTACACCCCTTTATTGAAGGGCCCTACAATGAGTAGTTGTAGGGATTTTTTTATTTACTCTTAAAATATTCAGTGATACATTAAACTACGTGAGTTTGCTTTTTTAATACATAAAGGGGGAAATACATATGATTCAGCGTTTTATTGAGCTCGGAGAAGGGTATTCAGATATTTATGAGCTGTTAGAGATTGTCAAAAGCAACAAACACCGTCTTGCTCATCTTATTATGCTGCGAACAGTAAAAGAAGATCGACAAGTAGCTTCTTTTGTCGCTGTCTTGCATCCAACAGCTGAAGGGAATTTCCAACCGCTTTACGTTTGCCGAGAAGGAATTGTTTTAAAACAAAGCGACAGCAAGCGCGTTGAGTTATTTAAACAAGCTGCTGAGGAAGCGGGAAAAGAAATTGTGGTACTCGATGTCAAACCATCTACTACATTTCCAGAAACAGCACTATACTATCAGCACCTTATTGGCATTTTGCGAATGAACCGCTTTATTCCGCCAATGCAATAATCTCATCTCATCCCTGCCTATTCGTTTACTAAGGGCAAGTAAAATAAAAAAAGGAATGTACATCACATTCCTTTTTTGTTTAAATTCCTATCTTATAGTCATATTCCTTCGCCTTATCCGGCTTTGAATTTTCGAATTCTGTTTTTAAAAACGGCCGATAAGAAGGATCTACTTTCTTCACAAAAGGTAGAGACTGAAGTTTATGGATTGTTTTTTCAATGCCATCTTGGTTGCAATATAAGACAACATACTTTAATTCTTTAGATACGTAATGTACATTTCCGTACTTTCGCAATGCTTTTGCTTGCTTGACAGAATGTACATACGCCACAATTCCTTGACGTTCAACAAACATATTTAGTTCCCCTTTTGCATACATTATATTGGTTTTCTTTATCATAAATTCTTTTATATGAAGTAGGTGCTTTATGTATGAATTTAGATGATATCTGGATGCTCTTTCTTACTCATTTTAACGAGCAGAGAGCTATTGAACAAGTCATTTTCAAAAAAATCACAAATATACCCTTTTTGTATATAAACACATCAATTAAGCGTAGAAAAATAGATGAGCTTCTAGAAGCTTCATCTATTTTTGCTACATCCAATACAAATGCTACGTGGCGCTCGACTTTTGTCAGAAGTCAGCATCTTACTTATGTCTATCAGCACAGGTTTTACGTTCCACAGCGTAAAATGGCCTGCTGCGGAAATTCCTGTGCTGATTGCGTTCGATTTATACAGTGAACGGCTTATGCGCTGCACCCACAGCTTCCACCAGATCCGCAGCCACCGCCGCAGCTGCTTCCCGTATCAAAAAACGGATTTCCCGTCGGTACTTTCACGTGCTCTGAAACAGCTTGACCAAGGATAACGCTAATTTCATCAAGCAGCTTTTGTAATTCATTTTCTGCTTTTTTGAACGCAGCGATTGTCGCGTGTAAATCAACTTCACGCTTTACATCACGTACTTGTCTCGTAATGGTTTTATAATCAGGATGATATTTTCCAAATCGCTGAACATCCTCATACTGTTCCTTTATTTTCACAAATTCAGCAATTAATGCCTGTGCATGTGAATCTTTATTTAATCTATATAAACATTGACGATAGTTCTCGGCTACGTCTGATTGTAACACCATGTTCGCTACGTGATCAGACTCATCGAGTAATTCAACAGTTCTCATTGTTGTTAGCATGGCTGTGCACCTCCGTTTTTATCTTATCACGTTTTGGATCTAAAGAAAAAGAACTTGCTAAAACAGCTTACACTGATTTACTACAAGTTCTACTTTTTAACTATATAATTTCAACCGTAAAGGTATTCCTCACTTGATAACTTTCTTCTTTAGATTTCATCAGTTCAATCGTAACAGTATGAGATCCTTTTGGAAGATCACTTAAAACAAAGGCTGCTTGCTTCATTTCTTTAAATGGTTTTCCATCTACTTTGATTTGAAGGAATCCACTCTCTGTTGAAAATGAAAACCCGCTTAGAATACATTCGACGTATACGTTTTGTCCTTTCACATGCTGGTGTACCATCAGTGAAGGTTTTGTATTCATTGCACCAAACGTCTCAGCTGCCCGCGGTTGAGAGGAAATTTTAGTTTCAGGTTTTGGTTTATCATGGTTGCATCCTAGCAGAGAAACTACACATAAGGCCGTCATTAATAGTAAGCGCATAATACCATTCCTTTATCATTCGTTTCTCCATAGTGTTTACAAACTCTTTGTTTTTACTCATGACGTGCAAAAATCTCTGCATCGCTATGTATGCAGAGATCATTGATTTTTCATGGACTGAAACATATGAAACATCATGTTTGCCATTTGAATCGAATTCGAAAACTTTTCGACTTTATGAGGAATCGTTTGTTTGTAGTAGTGCTTGGATTCTAATTCAAATTTCTCCAGTTCTTCAGGATTTCTAGATAAACGCCGGTACCACATTGGCTGTTCACGAACGAAGTCGTTGAGTTTAGGACGAGACTGCATATACTCGTATATATCTTTTCTCATTGCGTTTAATCTTTCCTAAAGCCAAATGGATTCCCTGGCCCGGAAGCTGCTCCTCCACCGGATGGCTTAGATGGCTGAAATTGCTGCAGTACTTGTTGAATATTGGAAATAGCTGAATTTACATTTGTGATATGATTTTGCATTTGATTCAAGTCCATGTTTTTCAGCGAGGATACAATTGTACCCATAATATCTTTTTTCTCCTCTGTTGCAGCAGCTGGTTCAGCCTTTGCACTTTCTTCTGAACGATATGCCTCCCACATTGGATCTTCTGCACCGAATAAATACCAATCTTCATAAAGCTCTTTCCACGTTTTTTGCTGCTTTCGAACCTGTTCTACTAATTTGGGATGTGATTTTACAAATTGTTTAAATTCCACAACGGACGGATGAAGCTCTCGTTTGGTTTCCTTCACAGTCACTCACCTCATACTTAAATATAGCCTACTATATCTTAGAAAAAGAGAGCTCGTTTCGTGCGCCTATTTCAAAATTTTTTTATAGCTGTTTTTTTGAAGAAGCACGAACTGTGAACCAGTATGTAATGAAAATAGATAAAATGCTTAGCCAAAATGTAAAATAACCAATTTCAGACATATACGCATTGAGCATGCTGTATCTTGGCATCATAGAAAAAACGTAATCAATGATATCATTATGTACAGCCCATACAGCAGCAACAGCTACATGCCATAATTTAATCCGGTAAAACGGTACGTACAAAAGCCCTTGAAAAGCCATTGCTGCATGAGAAGCCATTAACATAAGCATCATCCAATCAATGTATCCTGTTAACACATAGACCAATACATTCATTACGACGGCCCAAATCCCGTATTTAAACAGCGTGATCATTGCTAAAGCTTCAAACAGTGAGAAATGCTTTCCAAGTAAAAGACCGATAAGTACAATAACAAAAAACAAGCTTGCCGTTGGACTATCAGGCACAAATAATAAAAACTTCTTAGGCGTTTCCGCTAATTGACTTCCATACCAAATATATCCGTAGATTGTTCCTAGTATATTCACAATCAGCAAAAGCGTTAAAAAACGCTTATCTTTTAAGGTATACCATAACCAAGCCATTTAGAAAGTCTCCTTTACATTTAATCTCTTCTTTATTATGTACAGTTTTTGAACAATAGCAAGCACCTATCTCATTGATGTAAAACACAGCATTAAATAAATTCAAAAAAAAACCAGCCCTTTGGCTGATTTTCACTATTCTTTCCCTAAGTTGCCGACAAATTCCGAGAGCGTTTTCAATTCTTTATCTGAACCTTTGAAAACACCTTTTGGCATATTGCCTTTACCATTTTTTGCGATATTGGCGATTTCTTCAGGAGATAAATCAATTCCTGTTAAAGCCGGAGCCGCAGGGCCTCCTTGTAGATTATCACCGTGACAGGTCAAGCACGTTTGCTCTTGCATGATTTTGTAGCCTTCTGAATTTTTGTCAATCGCTACTTCTTCTCTAATTTTCCCTTGCTCTTCACGCGCTTTCCAATCCACCTGTGTCGCTGACTGCCACGTTAGGAAAAAGACTGCTGCTATAGCCAAAAGCATGAATCCTGTTGCAAACGGCCTCTTAGCTGGTCTTCTTTCTGGTCCTCGATCAATGAACGGAGCAAGCATTAATGCGCCAAATGCAATCCCTGGAATAATAAATGCACCTATAATATTATATGGACCAGAAGCAAATGAATATTTAAGCAATTGATATAGGAACAAAAAATACCAGTCAGGAAGAGGCAAGTACCCCGTATCAGTCGGATCGGCAATACGTTCAAGAGGAGATGGATGAGCGATGGTTAAACATAGATAACCGATTAAAAAAACTGCCCCTACCATCCATTCTTTTAGTAAAAAGTTTGGCCAGAATGCTTCTGTTTTCCCTGGAAATTCAGAGTAATCTTTTGGAATATTGGGTTTTCGTTCTGCAGGAACACGTGAATCTCCAACAAACTTCATCCCTTTACCACGATGCATGTTCTCCCTCCTTTTTCTCACTGTTCTAGTGAAAGTACTAACAACGGAGTATGTGCTTGATGCATATAATGACTAGTGTGATTGAATACTTGAATAAAGCGTATAAAATTTTATAGTGGTCCTGAAATTCCTTGTTTACGAATCATTAAGAAGTGGGCACCCATTAAGCCAAGTAGGGCTCCGGGTAAAAAGAATACGTGAATGGCGAAAAAGCGAGTTAGTGTTTGAGCACCAACGATGTCTGGATGTCCTGAGAGTAATGTCTTCACTTGCTGGCCTATAATTGGTGTGGATTCAGCAATTTGCAAACCTACTTTCGTTGCAAATAGCGCTTTCATATCCCACGGCAACAAATAACCTGTAAAACCTAAACCTAACATAACAAAGAAAATTAACACACCCACAATCCAGTTTAACTCGCGGGGTTTTTTGTATGCTCCTTGGAAGAAAACACGAAGTGTATGTAAAAACATCATGACGATAACCAAACTTGCTCCCCAGTGATGCATACCTCGAACAATTTGTCCGAAAGCGACTTCATTTTGCAAATAATAAACGGATTCCCATGCATTTTTTATATCTGGTACATAATACATGGTTAAAAACATGCCTGATAAAATTTGAATAACGGTAACAAAAAACGTTAATCCACCAAAACAATACACAAATGCTGAAAAGTGATGTGCAGGATTTACGTGCTCTGGCACTTCATGATCGGCCACATCTCGCCATAAAGGAGTAATATCTAGCCGTTCATCCACCCAGTCATAGATTTTATTCAACATTTTCTATGCCCCTCCTTGTGGTTTGGCTTTTCCTAGATATAACGTACCGCCTTTTACTTTTTGAACGTATACATCTAACGGTCCCATCGGTGGTGTCCCCGGTACATTTTTACCGCTTTTTTCATACATTCCCCCATGACAAGGGCAGTAGAAACGGTGTGGATAGTTTTTGTCGCCAGCCCAGTTAACCGTACAGCCTAAATGCTTACAAATTGGTGACAGCGCGACGATTTCACCTTTATCAGTTTTGTACACCCAAGCCGATCTTGGCTCTTCTGATTTATGCCACGCATCCACTTGCTTGATTTTAAAATCGACACGTTTCGGCTCTTTTGTAATGTCTTTAACCTGCGCTACAGCTACTAAATCCTGACCCGCTTCTTTTTCTAAAATTGGATCTACTGCAAAGCGCACCATTGGCATTAACATTCCAGCAGCCATGAATCCCCCTACACCAGTGAGCGTATAGTTTAAAAACTGTCGTCTTGATACCCGATCACCCATGCTTTTCCCCCCTTTAAAAAAGTTCAGTCCAGAGAATTTTGGACACATGATGGACCATTCTATTAAACTAGGACATAATCATGATATATTAATATTTCTGGAAGGTCAATACAATAAAAACCTAAAACATGGAAATAATCTTTATTTTTCTAAATTTTTTGTCATTATTTTGTTTGCGCTTCCATTACTTATTCTACAGTCTTTTTAAACACTCCATTTCTCTATAAAAATCGGTAAGAGCTGTTGAACTTGTTCATGTATGAGCGTATACTTATGCGACTCATCTATATGCTCAAGCGGTAAAGCAGGTATCCAAATGCAGTACGCCCCTATTTCTTTTTCAAACTGCAGCCAGTCTCGGTCGCTAGTAAGCACAAAAAGATGTTTGACTTCATTGTCATTTATATGCTCATTCCAACGAAGTAATGTTTCATAAACAGCAGCTACTCCATCTTTTTTTAAGTATGTAAAACTAGGTGTTAAAATCACTCTTCCTTTAAATTGCCTCTCTAACTCTTCAGTAAGAGCAGTCGTATATTCACTCATAGATGCAGTAAGCTTTAAATCTTCTCCGAAATCAATCGGAATGAGTGGAACCAATACGGTATCAACATAACTTTTGGATTGTAGATACACATCCATTTCCTTGGCCTGAAGCTTCAACTTCCTTCTCCTCTCAGCAAGCCTGCTAAAGCTTGTCTTATTTATTTTCCAAAATGAATAAGGAGATAAAAAAAGAGATTGACCTTTTTCTAAGAAGCTAGCCAATCCCTCGTTTATCTACTGTACATAATGGTTATTTAAATATTCGCTTAAGCGCTGAAATTCCTCTTTATCGTTTTCATCTAATGCTTTATCAATTAGTTCCATGATTTTTGATCGCTGAAACTTCTGAATAGATTCTTCCAATATTTGCTCAGCTAATACTCTGTCTTTTTCATTTGTTTGATTAGCTTTTGGCATATACGGATTGTCTTCCAGTACAGCCACATATTGAGGCGATGAATACAACGATCGGAAGTTTAATTGAATATAAATGTCTTCTTCTCGATTCAAACGAATATCATGAAATGATTTTTCTGCATCGGTTGTCATGATATTTTCTTTATAAAAACGAAATGGAGGGTCTTCCACACAGTGCGTAGACATCACCATCCCGCGAGGACAAAACTGTGCTTGCTCAACGAAGTGAACTCGTTTCATCAATTGATCATGGCTCATCAAATAATTTAAAATCCATACACATTCTCTTCGCTTCAGCTGATAATTCGTTAAAAACCAGCGAACAAATTCTTTTTTCTCGTTGACAGTAACAGGGGTCGTCATATTCTCACTTCCCTCCTCTGTGTTTAAACTCTCAGTTAAAACACCTTTTACAGTTATTTATTCCACACGGCAGCAATAAAATCCTCTGAACTATTATTTATTCTTCTAATTGAAATAATATGTCTTGAATTTCATCTACTGTTGGATCCATTGCTAATAAGGCTTGGAAAATCCCCTTCGCTTTCGAGCGCTGTCCTTCTTCTAATAAGAAGTAGCCATACTCTTCTAAAAACGCATACTCTTCTTTAAAAACAGTGTATGCAGATTCGTAGTATTTTAGCGCTTCTTCATAATTTTCTAATTCCTGGTGAGCTTTTGCTAAATCCCATTCAAAATGAGGGTCATGCTCATTATATTCTTTGGCGTGCTCGATATTCTCTACTACATCTTCATATCTCTCTTGACTCATATAAAGTTTAGAGAGAGTTAAAATGGCTTCAATGTACCCTGGATCTAGTGCAATCGCTTGTTGAAATGCCGATTCAGCCTCTTCTTCTAGACCGCGCTTTAATGCTATCTTCCCTTTAAAAAAGTAAAGTTCTTTTTGAAATTCATCCTGGGTAAGACCTTCGTTGACAGCCACCGCAGCCTCTTCTAGCATCTCTTCATGTTCATATGATTTTGCTAAATATAAATAAAGAGAATGGTACTCACGGTCTAGCTCTTTTAGTTCTGTGAACTTTTCAATAGCGGTCTGATAATGACCTGCTTGATACGCTGAAATCGCATATTCAAATAGTGTGTTAATCTCAAGCTTATCTTTTAGCGCTTGATCAAAGTAAAGAAGCGCTTCTTCGAACTGGCCGATACCCGCTAAACTTTCAGCTAATCGCTGACGAAGATCCGTGCCGTTAAATTCTTTTTCTGTTTTTAGCAGCGTTTGATAAAAAGGAATCGCCTTTTGATAAATTCCTTGACTGCTGTAAAATTCACCGAGCCCAAAATCTATAACCGGCTCATTTGGAAGCATTTTTTTCGCTTCCATTAACTTTTTCTCACTTACTTCACTAAGGCCTTGCATTTGATATAAGTCAGCTACAAGAAGCAGAGCTGGCACGTAGTTATCATCTTCGCTACTAATTTGATTTAAAATATGAATTGCTTCTTCTTCTTCTTCTAAATCGATAAGCATTTCAGCTTTTAATAAATACAGCTCGCCTTCTTCTGGGTATTTAGCGATGAGCTCGTCTATTAAAGGCAGCGCATCATTTACTAGTCCCCACTCCTGAAGCTGTTCAGCCATTAGAAATTTTTCTTCGTCTGTAGCTTTATCTTTCAATTCATGAATAAGGGCAAGACCTTTTTCAATTTCATTGGATTCTACGTAACCTATCGCGCGGTCTAGTTCTTTCACACACAATTCTCCTTTATTATTACATTCACTTTTTATATACAAATAAAACGAATTAATTTTCTATTTTTTCCAAACCGAAGCAAGAACTCATACTTCTATACACCATGATAAAATAGTTTGAGCGTTTGTTCAACAAATCAATTTGAATACGCTTACATTTTTCGAATAAAAACGAGATTGAGGCATGACTACATTAATCAACAGCTAGAAGCACCTACATACATGAGACCTACGTTCACCCTAACAATAAAAATCCGAACGAGTTTGATTCTCTATCAAGAATATCAATTCATCGTTCGGATTTTCCTTCAACCAAAATGCGTTTGTTCCAGCCTCTTTCTTATTCGCTTAGTTTATCAAGATCTTCAAAGAAAGTAGGATAGGATACGTGAATAGCTTCACTTCTCATTAGTGTTACCTCTCCCGTTGCAATGGCTGCTGCGACCGCAAGCATCATTCCAATTCGATGATCTCCATAGCTGTCTACTTCACCGCTTTGTAGGGCCGTCTTGCCTTCAATGATGAGGCCATCAGCTGTTGGAGTAACAGAGGCACCGAGCTTGCTTAACTCCGTTGCAACCGTATCGATACGGTTCGTTTCTTTTACTTTTAATTCTTCGGCATCTTTAATAACTGTTTTCCCATTCGCCTGAGTCGCCAAAAGAGCGATCACTGGAATTTCATCAATTAAACGAGGAATTAAATCCCCCCTAATTTCAATCCCTTTCAACTGAGACGTTTCAATCGTCAAATCGCCAATAGGCTCTCCATTTTGAATACGTTCATTAGAAATTGTAAGGCGTGCACCCATTTGCTGAAGCACATCAATAATACCTGTTCTTGTAGGATTGAGTCCGACGTTTTTCAAAACGATTCGGCTGTTTGGAACAATGGCTCCTGCAACAAGAAAGAACGCGGCTGAAGAAATGTCACCAGGTACGTATACATCCGTTCCGCGCAGAGATTGTCCTCCTTCAATGCTTACAGTCGTTCCATCTACCTCTACGTCTACTCCAAAGGCGCGAAGCATACGCTCTGTATGGTCCCGTGATGTAAAAGGTTCGGTTACTTTTGTTGTGCCTTCCGCATGAAGTCCCGCTAGTAAAATCGCTGATTTTACTTGTGCACTTGCTACAGGAGAATGGTAATGAATTGCTTTTAAAGCTCCTCCTCGAGTGGATAAAGGCGTATATTGGCCGTGCTCACGCCCATCAATCTTTGCACCCATAGAGCGCAGGGGCACCGTAACGCGGCTCATAGGACGCTTGGCAATCGACTCATCTCCAATTAGAGACGTATGAAATGGCACACCTGCAAGAATCCCAAGCATTAAACGAGTAGTCGTTCCTGAATTTCCTACATCTAGGATGGAAGTAGGTTCACTTAACCCTTCGATACCTTTACCTTCCACTTCGACATACTCGCCTTCTCTTTTAATCGATACGCCCATCTTTTCAAAACACGAAATCGTACTTAAGCAATCTTCCCCTGCTAAAAAATGATTAATCGTTGTTTTCCCTTCTGCCATCGCTCCGAACATCACAGCTCTGTGAGAAATCGATTTATCTCCAGGAATAGAAATTTCTCCTTGGAGAGATGAAAGATTAGTTTTTAATTGTTTTCCACTCATTTCATTCACACCTTTCGTACATTAAGAAATAAACGTCTGATATTGATGCTGATGGAGACACGCTCTTGCCCGCTTTCTATCTTCCTCTGTTTGAAAGCTCAAACGTAACACTCCGTATATGTCTTCTCGTGTTTCTAAAATTCGAATGTTTGTAATACTGATTTCATCTTCTGCTAAATAACCCGTTACTTCTGAAATAATCCCCGGATAGTCAGGAACATCCACATAGAGATCATAAAAGGATGGAATCGCTCCTTTGGTTCGTACAGGAAGCTGATCTCTAAATTGTTTTGCTTGTGAAAAATATGTATAGATATCGTTCGCGTCTTTTCGTTCGATCATATTTCGCACGTCATTCATTTCTTCAAGCCAGTGGTCAAACATTGAAAGAAGCGCATCCTGGTTATGAAGCAAAATATCTCTCCACATCGCTGGACTGCTTGAAGCAATACGTGTAATATCACGAAACCCTCCAGCTGCAAGCTGCGAAACTAGCTGGTTGTCTTGTTGGTAATATTCTGCTTGATGAACAAGGCTTGCAGCAATAATATGAGGAAAATGGCTGATGACACCCGCTAATTTATCATGTTCTTTTGGTGACATCACAATAATTTTAGCTTTTGTACCACTTAGCAATTCCTTTAAACTGTCTAAAGCCTCCGAAGAAGTAGAAGATGAAGGTGTCAATACATACATTGCATTTTCAAATAAATGAGCTTTAGAAGCAGCTACTCCGCTTTTATGAGACCCAGCCATTGGGTGACCGCCGATAAACTCAATGCCTTTAGCGATAAGAGCTTCCGCTGTCTTCACTACCTCTTCTTTTGTACTCCCTACGTCTGTGACGATAACAGACTGTTTGAGCGTAAAATGTTCTAACTGTTTTAGCACTTCAGCTGCTTGAGTGACCGGAATGGCAATAACAATATAATCCGCTTGCTCCGCGCCTTGTTGTAAAGAAGAAGCCGCTTGGTCAATTACACCTAGGGTTTTGGCAAGCTCCAGCTGCTCTTGATTAATGTCAAAACCTATTACATCAAGATGATGATGGTGCGTCTTTTTTATATTAAGTGCCAGCGATCCTCCAATTAACCCCAAACCTATAACAAAAACATTTTCTTTCACTTTCCTTCACCTCATTGTACATATGAAGATGAGAGTGTGAAATCACACTCTCATCTTTTACTATATTAGGTATTAAGCTTTCGCTGCTGCTTGGTCAACAAACTGCTGAAGCAATTCAATGATTTGTTCATTTTGTTCTTTTGTTCCCACTGTAATACGAACGGAAGTTGGGAAGCCTAATGCATTCCCTGAACGAACAATAAATCCGCGTTGCAATAAAAATTGAAACACTTCATCGCCTTGACGACCAAAATCAATTAGAACAAAATTAGTGAAAGACGGATAATAGTTTAAGGCATTCTTATCACAGAAAGCATAGTATTGCTGCAAACCTTCTTCATTTTTCTTTTTACACTCTTCAATGAACGCTTGGTCTTCAAGAGCAACGATTGCTGCTTTTTGAGCCATGCGGCTTGTATTAAAAGGTTCACGAGCCGGCTCAATTTTTTGTAGCAATGATTCGTTTGCAATACCGTAACCAATGCGCAAAGAAGCTAAGCCGTATGCTTTTGAAAATGTGCGAAGTACAATTAAGTTTTCGTATTCATTCAAAAACTCTACCGTATTCGGATAGTCGGCTTGATCTGCTGCATACTCAAAATAGGCTTCATCCATAACGATTAATGTATGCTTAGGAACTTGTTTCATAAAAGAAATTAACTCATCGCCCTTCACATACGTTCCCGTTGGGTTATTAGGACTGCATACCCACACAATTGTCGTATTTTCATCAATTGCACGAAGCATAGCATCTAAATCATGATCTCCGCCGCGCAGCGGTACTTCACGAATTTCTGCACCTTCAATTACGGCATTGTGCTTATATTGAGGAAATGACGGCGTCGGCATGACAGTATTTGTATCAGCCGATAGCAAAGCTCGGCAAATAATTTGAATGACTTCATCAGAGCCATTTCCAAAAATCAGCTGATCTTGCTCTACGCCTACGTGCTTTGCTACTGCTGCACGCAGTTCAGCTGCATAGCCGTCTGGATAAAGCGCCATATTTTCGATTTCTGCAGCAATCGCCTCTTTTACTAAAGCAGAACTGCCGTAAGGATTTTCATTAGACGCTAATTTTACCACGCGATCTAAATTAAATTCACGCTTTACTTCTTCAATTGGCTTACCTGGTTTATATGGAGATAAAGTTAGTAATTGTTCTTTTACCTTCAACGTGTTACACCTCGCATTTTTGTATAGGCGAAACGATGGATGCAACATACTCCTCAATTTGATTTAATCCGTCTCGGCGTGTATCCTTATTTAAAAGAACTTGTTCAAGCTGGCCAATTTTATTAACAATTGCACTTCCAATTACAATGCCGTCGCTATGTTCTTTTAACACCTCTACTTGTTCACTTGTTGAAATCCCAAAACCGACGGCAACCGGTATAGAAGCTGCTGCTTTCACATCTTCTAAAAAGGTGCCAATATCAGCTGGCAACGTAGAGCGAACCCCAGTAACGCCTAAAGACGACACGCAGTATAAGAAGCCCGTTGCATCTGCAGCGATTTTTTGAATACGCTCTTTAGATGTAGGAGCAACCATCGAAATGTACGCAACTTCATTTTCAGCGGCAAGCTCCCGGATACGGCCACTCTCTTCGTACGGTAAATCCGGAATTAGCACTCCATCTATTTCATTTTCTCGCATTAACGCGAAAAAGGATTCTAAACCTAATTGTAACACAGGATTAAAATAGGTAAAGAGAATTACCGGTATTTTCACACCTTTTTTTCTCATCACCGATACAAGCTTAATGGCTTTTGAAATAGACATACCGCCAGATAAAGCTCTTTTGGACGCCTCTTGAATAATTGGACCATCTGCTAAAGGGTCGGAATATGGTACGCCCAGCTCTAAAATAGAAGCACCTTGCTTTTGCAAAGACAAAGCAATATCCACCGTTGCATCTTCATGAGGATCTCCTGCTGTAATAAATGGAATAAACAATGTTTCATGTTTAGGTAGTCTCGCTTCAAACGTATTCATGTTCTTCTTCCTTCCCTTCTAGCAAGTTTACTAATGTATGAACGTCCTTATCTCCTCGACCTGACAAGCAAATTAAAATTGTTTCTTCTTTCGTCATGCTTTTAGCCAGTTCAAATGCTTTTGCCAGCGCATGGGCGGACTCAATAGCCGGGATGATTCCCTCTGTTTTCGCCAGCAGCTGAAGAGCTTCGATTGACTCATCATCCGTTACACTTTCGTATTCCACTCTTCCAATAGATGAAAGGTGAGAATGCTCTGGACCGATACCTGGATAATCCAAACCTGCTGAAATAGAATAAGGCTCTGTAATCTGACCATTTTCATCTTGAAGTAAATACGTGAGCGTTCCGTGAATAACACCTTTTGTGCCTTTAGCCATTTTAGCAGCATGAAGGGCTGTATTTAGTCCTTTCCCTCCTGCTTCTACACCGATCAAGCGTACATTTTCTTCTTTAATAAAATCATAAAACATTCCGATTGCATTACTGCCGCCTCCGACGCATGCCACGACAGCATTCGGAAGTTTGCCTTCTACCGCTGTAAACTGTTCTTTTGCTTCTTCTCCAATAATTTTTTGGAAATCTCGAACCATTTTAGGATAAGGGTGCGGTCCAATAGCCGAACCAATTAAGTAAAAATGATCTTCACAATGTTGAACCCAGTAGCGAATTGCTTCATTTGTTGCATCTTTTAGCGTTTTTGTTCCAGAAGTTGCGGGAATGACTTCCGCTCCTAGAAGCTTCATGCGAAAAACGTTCAACGCCTGACGTTCAATATCTTCTTCTCCCATGAATACTTTACATTCCATTCCGAACTTTGCAGCTACTGTAGCTGTGGCTACCCCGTGCTGACCCGCTCCTGTTTCAGCAATAATTTTTGTTTTTCCCATCCGTTTAGCAAGTAAAATCTGTCCAATGGCATTATTGATTTTGTGAGCACCCGTATGATTTAAGTCTTCACGCTTTAAATAAATTTTTGCCCCGCCGAGCGTTTCGGTAATATTATCAGCATATGTTAAAGCTGTTGGTCGCCCAGAGTAGTTAACAAGTAAGGATAGATACTCATCTTTAAATGCCGGATCTTTCATTGCTTGATTCAAAGCTGCTTCTACTTCTTCAAGTGGTTTCATTAATGTTTCAGGTACGTATTTTCCGCCAAATTCACCAAAGCGGCCAAATTCATCAGGATGATTGTATGTCATAGTATGATCTTCCTTTCAATCTCTATAATTTTTGTATAGTCCTTCGTTCCATTTGTTTCAATACCGCCAGAAATATCAATCGCCCCAGGCTGGTAGGGTAACAAGTTCTCAATGTTACAAGCATTGATTCCTCCAGCAATAAAGCATTTTTTACCTAACCTTTGGGCAGCTGATTCATACTGAGGAACGAAGCTCCAATCAAAAGCGACGCCTGTTCCTCCAAATTGTTCTTTAACCTTGCTATCAATTACATACCCGTCAGCCTCTTCATATACATGCATTTGCTGCAGCGTTTCTTTATTGTGAGGGAGCGCTTTCCACACTTCATATCCACGCTGCTTTAACTGACGTACGTCCGCAGCTGTTTCTTGCCCGTGGCACTGAATTACATCTAAATTTGTTACGGAGGCAATTTCAAGTATTTGATCTACCGGTGTATTAACAAATACCCCTACTAGCGAGACTTGTTTTTTTATTTCATCCGTTACAAACTCATTTACTCGTTCAGGCTTTACATATCGTTTACTTCTAGGATAGAAAATAAAGCCAATGTGAGTAGCAGCCGACTTTTCGATTAAAGCTATATCTTGTTTTGATCGAATACCACAGTACTTAATGAGCATATTCACTTTCCCCAAACAGCTTTTCAATCGCTTTGGTTTGATTATCCTGCCTCATAAGCGACTCCCCTACTAAAATAGCTTTTGCTCCCGCTTCTTTTACGTAGGAAACATCATCGTATAAGTAAATTCCGCTTTCACTCACTAACAGCTGATCTTTCGGAACATGCTTGGCGATTTCTTTTGTCTGCTGCAAGCTGGTTTCAAACGTGTGAAGATTTCGATTATTAATTCCAATAATCTTCGGGGTAAATACAGCTAGCAGCTTTTCAAGCGTTTCTAGAGAATGTACTTCTACTAAACAATCTAACTCTTTTTCAGCAGCTTGAAGATAAAGCTCTTGCAATTTTAATGGTTCAAGTGCTTCTCCAATGAGTAAAATAGCATCAGCACCGATTCTTGCACTTTCTTCCACTTGAATGGAATCAATGATGAAATCCTTGCGAAGCACAGGGACAGAGACATGCTGTTTAATGTCACTTAAAAACGTTCGATGTCCTTGAAAATAGTGCTGATCTGTTAACACAGACAAAGCATCTGCTTTCCCTTTCTCGTAGGCTTTAGCAATTTCCACAGGCTGAAAATTCTCTTTTATTAATCCTTTAGAAGGCGAGGCTTTTTTCACTTCTGCAATAAGAGCCAGCTCTCGATTCGGATTTGATAAAGCGTCTAAAAACGATCGTTTTGCAACATTTTGCTGTTCGGGTAACTGTAGGTTTTGAATTTCTTCTTTTTTTGTTTCAATAATTTTATTGAGCATGTTCAACCACCTTTTTCGATTTCAATCGTTGTAATTGCGTGTATGCAGCACCTGATTCAATTGTTTCTAAAGCTACAGCTACTCCTTCTTCAAAAGTAGAAACGTTTCCGCTAACGTAAATAGCTGCAGCAGAGTTTAATACGACTGCGTTTTTAGCAGTTACATTACTTTTATTTAAAAATAGCGATTCAATAAGCTCGGCACTCGATTTCGCATCTTCTACCACTAAGTCTTCAAGCTTCCCTCTCTGTAAGTGTACATCCTCTGGTGCAAGCGTATATTCTGTAATGACATTGCCCTGTACTTCTACAACATCCGTTACATCCGTGGCACTAATTTCATCTAAACCGTCCCTGCCTGCAACCAGAAGGACGTGGTTAGCTCCCAGTACAACAAGCGCTTCTGCTAATTTTCGTGCAAGCTCAATGGAATAAACGCCAATTACTTGCTTTGTGCAGTTAGTAGGGTTTGCTAATGGACCTAATGCATTAAAAACGGTTCTAAACCCTAATTCCTTTCGAGTAGCAGCAACGTGTTTCATAGCAGGGTGATAAAGCGGCGCAAATAAAAAGGACATGTTGAGGTCAGCCACCGCATTTTTCACTTCTTTTTCATTTCCTTGAATCCATATATCCAGATGTTCTAACACGTCTGCACTTCCGCTTTTAGAAGATACGGCGCGATTTCCGTGTTTCGCAACCTTTACTCCCGCAGCAGATGCCACAATCGCACTAGCCGTCGAGATATTAAACGTAGAGGCCCCGTCTCCTCCCGTACCGCATGTATCTACTACGTTTAATTCTTCTAGAGAAATAGCATTCATATTATTTTTCATACCTCGGACAAAACCAACAATTTCATCGACGGTTTCTCCTCGGTACGTTAAGATGGTTAGCACGCTAGCAATTTGAGCTGCCGGGACTTTGCCGTTCATAATATCATTCATAATTTTTTCTGCTTCTTCCGCTGAAAGTGACTCACCGCGCAAACACTTTTTTAACAATTCTTTAAACATATACATCCTCCTTTTTATCGTAGATGTCTTGGGCTAATTGAATTGTTTTGATTAAAGCGCTAGCTTTATTGCGGGTTTCTTTCCACTCAAGCTCCGGTTTTGAGTCAGCAACCACTCCTGCTCCGGCCTGGATATAAGCGGTCTGGTCTTTCAAAAGAATGGTCCGAATCGCAATGCACGAATCAATGTTTCCATCAAATCCGAGATATGCTACGGTTCCTGCATATACATTTCGCGCAACTGGTTCAATTTCATTTAAGATTTGCATCGCTCGCACTTTTGGAGCGCCAGATACGGTACCCGCTGGAAATGCAGAAAGCAGCGCATCAATGGGATGTACTTTTTCGTCAAGGCGCCCTGTCACTTTAGAAATCAAGTGCATGACGTGCGAAAAGTTAACCTGCTGCATTAATACTGGTGTTTGGACACTTCCATACTGTGCAACTCGGCCGATGTCATTTCTTGCTAAGTCCACGAGCATATAGTGTTCTGCCCGCTCTTTTTCATCGTTAATTAAGTCTTCGTATAAGCGCGCATCTTCTTCTGCATCTCTGCCACGTCTTCTCGTTCCTGCAATCGGATGAATTTCTAAATGGCCGTTTTCAATTTGAATCAACCGCTCAGGAGAACTTCCAATTAACTCCACGCCTTTTACTTTCACGTAAAATAAATAAGGAGACGGATTAACTAATCGCAATACTCTGTAAATATCAAATCCAGCTACGGTCGTATCAATTTGAAATCTCTGCGACAATACGGCTTGAAAAACATCTCCACTTTTAATGTATTCCTTAATTTTTTCCACATCTTGCACAAATTTATCTTTTTGGTATGACGATGTCACGCCTTCAAAGCTAACTTCGCGCTGCTCGCTTTCAAACATCATTGGCTTTTCTTTCACCGTCTGCGCTATTCTTTCAACATATCTATTGATCTCTGCTAAAGCTTCACCGTATTTTTCTTTTTTCTGCTGCTCTTTGTCTTGCTCATTAAGCTGAATGTAGTGAATCACCATAAGCTCTTTTGTTCGATGATTGTAAGCAAGCATCGTTTGACAATAGATAAAGTGAAAAGTAGGCATGTTCAAATCATTTTGGGCATGTACGTTTACTTTTTCAATTTGCGATACTGCGTCGTAGCTGATAAACCCTACTGCCCCTCCTTTAAAAGGAAGTGCAAGGTCTGGTACTTTCACTTTCAGCTCTTGCTGAATTTTACAAAACACCTCTTTAAAGCTGTCTCCTTGCAGCATAGGCTGAAGCTGCTTGTTTTTTGCTAGATAGGTTCCGTTTTCTTCCTCAACATACAAAAATGGATTTAAGCCAATAAAAGAATAATTGGACCATGGTGATGATTCATCATTACTTTCAAGCAAATATACGGCTTCATCTTTTACTTGTTGAAAAAGATCAACAGGTGTCATGCTATCGATAAATATTTTTTTGATAATTGGAATGGTTAAATACTCTGTAGAGTCTTCTAAAAAAGAAGTATACGTGTTCGTCATATCTTTCAATCCTCCATTTCATGGAGAATGAGAATAGATGAGGTTATATAAAAGAGGATATAATAAATAAACCCAAAGACACATCAAAAATGGGTCTTTGGGTATACGAATGGTAAAATTCACTCAACTAAACTCTGCTCAACTGTCTCATTCTCGTCTACCCTAATCTCAACTAAACTGTCTATTGTTTTCTCATAACTAAAATCTCTAAACTAACTTGTTACCAATTGTAGTACGTTTCAAATTCATTTGTCAACTACTATCTACTTGGCTTTAGACGAAACTAAGCTTTAAGCTCTTCATTCAGCAGTTTAAGAATCACTTCATCTTCTACTTGTTGAACAAAAGGTTTGCCTATGCCTTCAAGCAGTACCATGTGAACATTGCTTGATTTAGACTTCTTGTCCGCTTTCATTCTTACGAGCAGTTTTTCAGCTGAAAGATGGTTTGGGACAGACGTCTTGTAGCCAAATTTTTCAAACCATTTCGCAATGTCGTCCACAGAGAACTGACTTTTCTCAAGAACATTGCTGACTTTCATAGCAAACAGCATACCAATCGCTACGCCTTCTCCGTGGCTGATTTGTCCATAGCCGCATTCTGCTTCGATCGCATGTCCTAGCGTATGTCCAAAGTTCAGATGAGCGCGAACGCCAGCTTCTGTCTCATCTTCTTTTACAACAGATGCTTTGACTAAAATACCGTTTTGAATAGCATAAATTAATTTTTCATCTTGTAAATCAGTCAGCGATTGTATATTTTGCTGAAGCCATTCATAAAATGCTTCATCGTGAATAAAAGCGTGTTTAATCACTTCTGCAAAACCGGAACGCCATTCTCTTTCGGGAAGCGTTTTAAGAAGATCAATATCATAAACAACCGCTTCAGGCTGATAAAAAGCACCAATCATATTTTTTCCAAGCTCATGATTAATGGCTACTTTACCGCCTACAGCACTATCGTGAGCAAGAAGCGTCGTTGGCACTTGAATAAAAGAAATTCCTCTCATATAAGTAGCGGCTACAAATCCAGCTAAATCGCCTACTACCCCTCCGCCAAAAGCAATAACGAGTGCATTGCGGTCAAGCTGCTGTTCGAGCGCAAATGTCTGACAATCGTAGTAATGTTGAAATGACTTTGCATGTTCACCGCTTGGCACTACGTATTTAGCCACTTTAAACTTTGTCTCAATCGCTTTTACAACCGCTTCTCCATAATATGAATCTACAGCTGAATCGGTAATGATTAACACGGACGACAGATTAGATTTTACACTCTCGATAATAGAAGGCAGCTTTTCAATTAATCCATTGCCTACATAAAGAGGATATGTTTTGGATAAAGTTTGAATATCAATTTGCAACATTAAAACTCCCTCGCATGTGCACGCATTTTCTCAATATTTTCAGCAATTAAATCAATTCGGTCTTGTCCAAACTGTTCGATTAGCGCATCAGCCAATTCCCAAGCTACAACAGCTTCTGCTACAACGCTTGCAGCCGGCACAGCGCAGCTGTCTGAACGTTCAATGCTTGCCTCGAAGGCTTCTTTTGTTTCAATATCAACACTTTTTAACGGCTTGTAAAGCGTTGGAATAGGCTTCATTACACCGCGTACTACAATTGGCATACCTGTTGTCATGCCGCCTTCAAAGCCGCCTAAGTTGTTTGTTTTACGGGTATACCCATTCTTTTCATCCCATAGAATTTCGTCATGAACTTCGCTTCCTGGTCTGCGAGCCGCTTCAAATCCAATCCCAAACTCAACGCCTTTAAATGCATTAATGCTCATAACAGCTGCAGCAATCTTCGCATCTAATTTACGATCGTAATGAACATAGCTGCCTACTCCTGCTGGCACGCCTTCAATAATAACTTCTACTACGCCTCCGATAGAATCGCCATTTTTCTTAGCATCATCGATTGCTTGCATCATGTCTTTCTCAACAGCTGAGTCAAAACATCTTACGGGAGAAGCTTCAGTGACTTCTTGAAGTTCCTCTAAGCTTTTGTATTGAGGCGGATTTGCCTGTACGCCGCCAATTTCTAATACATGTCCAGCTACAGAAATCCCGAACTGAGCAAGGATTTGACGAGCGACAGCACCTGCTGCTACCCTTACAGTTGTTTCGCGAGCTGAAGAACGTTCTAATACATTTCTCATATCGCGATGACCATATTTAATAGCGCCGTTTAAATCGGCATGCCCTGGTCTTGGTCTTGAGATTTTACGCTTTACTTCTTCTGATTCTTCTTCAGAAATTGGCTCGATGCCCATAATTTTTGTCCAGTGTTTCCAGTCGTTATTTTCTACCGCTAACGTAATAGGAGATCCTAGCGTATAGCCGTGGCGGACACCACTTAAAATTTCCGCTTGATCTTTTTCAATTTGCATACGTCTTCCGCGACCATGACCTTTTTGTCTTCGCGCTAAATCTGTATTGATGTCTTCGGCTGTTAAAGGAAGCCCTGCCGGAACACCCTCTAAAATAGTAGTCAACTGTGGACCATGTGATTCTCCTGCTGTTAAATATCGCATAATCGTACCTCCGCTTAATATGTATTATTCGTCAGAATTTTTCCATTTTTAAATATGACTATACCATACTATAACATAAGAATGTACAAAAAGTTTCACCCTAGCTTTTAAGAAACCGCTTCAGGTTATCTCGATTAAATGGTCTTTACTTTTCTGTAAAAAAACGTATCAGCCGTTTCAAATCCATACTTTTGCGGAGTAAAAACCTGTTCTGTGCTACCTACAAATAAGATGCCGCCAGGTGCTAAAGCTCTGCTGAATTTTTCATATAAAGCATGCTTAGCTTCATCTGTAAAATAAATAAGCACATTGCGACAAACAATCAAGTCAACGTTTTTTGGAAAAGAGTCTGACAGTAAGTTATGTTTTTGAAAAACAACTGTTTTTTTGATTTTTTTATCTAATAAGTACCCGGTTCCTCTTTGTTGAAAGTACTTATTTTTCATCGAAACAGGCATTTCCTGAAGTGAACGTTCATCATAAAAGCCTATTTTTGCTTTTTCTATCACTTTTTCATCCAAATCGGTCGCCAATATAGAAATACGCGAAAGAGGAAAAAATGCCGATAAAACCATCGCTAGTGTATATGGCTCTTCCCCTGTTGAACAGGCAGCGCTCCACACTTTCAGGTCTGTTTTTCCTTTTACAAGAGTCGGTAAAATTTTTTGTTCCAATATATCCCACCGCTGATAGTTGCGATAAAACTCTGACACGTTAATCGTCATCCGATCTAAAAACTCCTCAAGCAGTTCGTTTTTACTGTTCATTGCTCGATAATATTCAAAAAAACTAGAAAAACCTTTTTTTTCATATAGGGAGGTAAGGCGGCGTTTCATTTGAGACTGCTTATATAGTGATAAATCAATGCCTGTTTTTATTTTTATTTTCTCCACAAACGCGTCGTATTCATCTATCATTTTTGACTCTCCTTTCTCATTTCTATACGTTGATGTTAGACGTATAAAGAAATAAAACCTTTATATACACTTATCTTCTTACTAATATATCGGAATACATTGTGAAAATGTTTATGTAGAGAGATATTCGCAATCAATAGCTTAGGACCTATGTATAAACACAATAAAAAAGACGAATGAAAATTCATTCGTCTCCTTGCGCTATCTAAATTAGTAAATCCAAGCGTCTGCGTCTTTTTTATAGAAAGTCAGCTCTTCACTTTCAAAGAATAAGCTGATTTCACGCTCCGCACTTTCTGGTGAATCTGAGCCGTGAATAATATTCTTATCGACAATCAGTCCATAGTCACCTCGAATAGTTCCAGGAAGCGCTTCTTGAGGGTTAGTTTTCCCCACCATTTGACGTGATACTGAAATCACGTTTTCACCTTCCCATACCATAGCAAAAACTGGACCTGATGTGATAAATTTCACTAACTCACCGAAGAAAGGTTTCTCTTTATGTTCACCGTAGTGTGTTTCAGCTAATTCCTGCGAAATATGCATAAGCTTAGCTCCGACTAATTGAAAACCTTTTTTCTCAAAGCGAGAAATAACCTCACCAATAATGCTTCTTTGTACCCCATCTGGTTTGACCATTAAAAACGTTTTTTGTATCATTTTACTCTCCACCCCTGAAGTTCATGATATGTAAACAAGTTTTGAAAGCGCAATCACACCTCATGAAGATATTAACATTGTTTCGAGCAGTTTACAACTTATGAAAGTAAATAAATCAAAATTTCCGTTTTCCAATGTACTTCGCAATTTGATGCAGCGTTTTTTTCGCCTTGTTTGGCGGCAGTTCTTCTAAAATGCTCATCGCTTTTTGCAGATAACGATCGCTCATCTCAAATGAACGTTCAATGGCGTTAGAAGATTTAATATCAGAAATAATTTCATTGATCAGCTCTTGCTCATATTCCCTCTCGAAAAGCTGTTCTACTTTATCTCGAAACTCAGCATTTTCAATGGCATACAAAACTGGCAGCGTAATATTTCCTTGCAGTAAGTCGCTGCCAACTGGTTTCCCAAGCTGTTCTTCTGATGAGATAAAATCTAAAATGTCATCGGTAATTTGAAATGACATTCCCACGTAATATCCAAACCAAAATAAACGTTTATGTATATCTTCAGGAGCTCCCGCTGCAATTGCGCCTAACTGACAGCTTGCAGCAATTAGCAGTGCCGTTTTACGTTTAATTCTACGCAGATACACGCGTAAGTTTTGGTTTAGGTTGTATTTGTCCTTAATCTGTTCAATTTCACCGAGCGTTAATTCCACCATCGTATTAGATAAAATTTTATGTGCTTCCACATCTTTAACCTCGCTCATAACTTCAAGCGCACGAGCAAAGATGTAATCCCCTGTATACATAGCAATACGATTGTCCCATTTTGCCTTAATTGTTGGTTTTCCGCGTCGCTTATCAGCGTCATCAATAACATCATCATGAACAAGAGACGCCATATGAATCAGCTCAAGCGCTACTGCCACGTGTTTGATTTGGTCGATGTTGTAATGCCCAAATTTAGCTGCCAACAAAACAAATACAGGGCGAATTCGTTTCCCCCCTGCTTGTAAAAGGTGAAGAGAAGCATCTGTGATAAGTGTTTCATCGGTATGAACAGTTTGTTCAAGTTCTTTCTCAATAAGGGTAATATCCGTATTCAAAAAAGCGTACATCATTTTTAGTTTCATTGGACTCACCTTGCATTATATATTCATTCTTTACTCCTTATCCTACAGGCTGTTGCACCTGTAGGACAAGCTTTTTCTCTTTTATCGTTTGTACCCTAGATGCATCGCTGCTACTCCACCTGTGTAAGATTTCACTTCAACATCTGTCAAACCGGCTTCACGGAACATATCAGCCAATTGCTTTTGACCTGGAAAGTCCCTTGCTGACTCTTGAAGCCATGAATATTCATCATAGCTTTTAGCGACCATCTTTCCAAGCGCAGGCATAATATACTTAAAGTAAAGCAAGTACATTTGTCGGTAGCCGATCATCGTGGGCTGAGACGTTTCAAGGCAAACCACTTTTCCGCCAGGTTTCACGACGCGCTGCATTTCCTTTAAAACTTGAAGGTAATCGGGCACGTTGCGCAGTCCGAATCCAATCGTTACATAGTCAAATGAATTATCTTCAAAAGGAAGTTCCATTGCATTGCCATGTAGTAAGGTAATATTTGAAAAAGGTGAGTTTTTTACTTTCTCTTCACCAATCTTTAGCATATTTTGACTAAAATCCAGGCCAACTGCCTCTCCTGTTTCTCCAACTGCTTCAGCCATAGCTAGCGTCCAATCCGCAGTTCCGCAACAAACATCTAAAGCTTTTGTTCCTTTTTGAACATTCATTCGCTTCATCGTATCTTTGCGCCATGCCTTATGACGCTGAAAACTAATAACAGAATTCATTTGATCATAATTTTTGTATATTTTTTCAAATACGCCATGGACACGCTGTTCTTTTGATTGCTGCATATCTCTATCCTTCTCCTACGACATTTTTCAGCACTTCTAAGCTAGATGTAAGTTCATCTAAGTGCTCTCTTAAAAACTCATTCATCACAAATTCACTTCGTAAGTATCCTCTAACAATGTTTACAGACTGTTGAGTATACGAATAAAGGTGTTCTTTTATTTGCTCTTGATTCATGCCAATTTGTTTGCAATAGTTTAGCAAGAGAGTAGGCTCTTTATGCTGTAATGACTTTAATTGCTTTAATATCCCGTTCAAATACGCTGCATGTTTTAAAAGTTCTTTCCACTCTTCACGTTCAAAATAGTCACATAAGCATCTTACAAACGATGATTCTGCTGCTAAAAAACTATTCATAACGTCGTGTGGATTAGTAGAGCGATTGTTATAAATGTGTATCTTAGCGATATTAATTTCTTTAATAGCAGATGCTATAACTTTCATTAAATTCAGCTGGTTGCTTTGAGCTAAATAGTAATAGTACAGGCCGCTGTAATAATCTCCGGCCAAAACTACCAGCTGCCGCTCATGCAGCTTTCCTTCATTTCCGCTAACATTTTGAGTGGAGACTAGATCGTGGGTATCAAGTGCGGTTTGAACGAGCATCACAGATAGCACAGAGCTGTTCTTTTTTTCTTCTTCCATTGAAAGAGTATCTAAGAACGAACACATGTACAGTAATCTATTTTCATCAATACGCGGATGATGAATATATTTTTTTACATATGGATGACTTAATTCAACATGAAGCTGTTCTTTCATGTTGGCCACAATATCATAGATGGTTTTTACGCTCATCATCCTTGTCTCCCTTTCCATCACTATTTGTTTAAAGTTCTTTTAACTCCAAATCGATAGTGTCAATTATAACATAATTACATTATAAAATACCCTTTAAATTCTTTTGAAGCTTTTTCACGGTTTAAATCATTTAGCTGCTCATCCGCTTGAACACCGTTCATCTACATACCATCTGGATTTCTCAGACAGTAATTTAAGATATTGCTTTTAGTTTCACCATGTTTTTCCTGTTCTTATTCATTTATTTTAAATATAAATAAAAGCAGGAAAATCCCTGCTTATTTTTTCGTATCGGATTCAATTTCTCCGTGAACAGTCTGAATGACGGCTTTGCCACGAATTTTAATTGCGGATGTATGCTCAGTAAACTGCGCAATCATTACTTCGCCTTTATCTAGTTTTTCTGAATGATGAAATCGCGTATCTGCTCCTCGCGTTAATCCAATTACGTTAACTCCATCTTCGACCGCTTTAATGACAATATACTCGGGCGTTCCTTTTTGTGTCATATTCTCTTCTCCTTCATCATCCACATTATGATTTAATCAGTGATAAAACTTCAGCTCTAGAACTTGCATCGTGTTCTAACACTCCACGTACAGCAGAAGTGATTGTCATAGCTCCAGGCTTTTTAATGCCTCGCATGGTCATACACATGTGCTCTGCTTCCACTACTACCATTACCCCGTGCGGCTCTAATGTTTCTACAATAGAATCCGCCACTGTAGATGTAATTCTCTCCTGAAGCTGAGGACGTTTCGCAACAGCTTCTACCGCTCTTGCCAGCTTACTTAAACCGGTCACTCGTCCGCCTTTTGGAATATACGCAACATGAGCTTTTCCATAAAAAGGAACTAAGTGATGTTCACACATAGAGTAAAAAGGAATATCTTTTACAAGCACTAGCTCTTCATGGTCTTCTCCAAAAACTGTTTTAAAATGCTCTTTTGGATCTTCATTCAACCCGGAAAAGACTTCCTCATACATTTTAGCTACTCGCTTTGGGGTATCTAATAATCCTTCACGGTTTGGATCTTCGCCAATTGCTTCTAAAATTAGTCTCACGGCTTGTTCGATCTGTGGTTTATTTACAGATGACATGTTGTTGCCCTCCAATTCGTTGCATTACGACTTTATGAAAAAAATTCTAGCATATGTATATACCAAAGGCAAAAAAGAAAGGTCGCAAATGTGCGACCTTTCAAAGCTCTTCATCAACGGCTATGAATAAAGCCATTTTATGTAGATATTATTTTACAGCATCTTTAAGAGCTTTACCTGGTTTGAATGCAGGAACTTTGCTAGCAGGAATTTCGATTTCTTCGCCAGTTTGTGGATTGCGTCCTTTACGAGCAGCACGTTCACGTACTTCGAAGTTACCAAAACCGATAAGTTGAACTTTGTCCTCAGCTTTTAAAGCTTCTAAAATTGTATCGAAAACAGCATCAACTGCTTTTGTAGCATCCTTTTTTGAAAGCTCACTTGCTTCTGCAACAGCATTAATTAATTCTGTCTTGTTCATGCCATTCACCTCCTCCCAAAATCGGATCATATAATAACTAAAAACCTTGTTAGAAAAGGAATCTAGTAATTCGTTATATCTCATTCTTTAACAAAACAAATGGATATTATACATAACCTATGTATCGACAAGCCTAATCATAAACGATTGAACTAAATAATTCAATGTTTTTCATTCATCTGCCGTATGTATGTAATGAAAACAGTATGATCGATCGATTTCTGTTAAAAGATTAACATATTGAACAAGGCATAGCAAGCAGAAAATAACGCAGGAATAAGATAACCACGCGATCTATCACAATATATGTAAAGTTTTGTATGTTCTATCCAAAAAGAAGAGGCTCCTTTATGAGGAGCCTAACGTTACATTCTTATAAAATAATCGCGATTAAACCTCCAGATCCTTCGTTAATAATCCGTTCTAGCGTTTCTTTTAACTTATATCGCGCATTTTCAGGCATCAGCGACAGCTTTCCTTGAATCCCTTCTCTTACGATTGAACTTAGAGAGCGGCCAAATATATCTGAATTCCAAATTGAAAGCGGATCATCTTCAAAGTCTTGCATCAAATAACGAACTAATTCTTCGCTTTGCTTCTCCGTTCCGATAATCGGCGCAAATTCTGATTCTACATCCACTTTAATCATGTGTATAGAAGGTGCCACTGCTTTTAAACGAACCCCAAAACGCGATCCTTGGCGAATAATTTCAGGTTCATCAAGGCTCATATCCGAAAGCGAAGGTGCAGCTACACCATAACCCGTTTGTTTAACCATACGAAGGGCATCAGAGACTTGATCATACTCGGTTTTTGCATGCACAAAATCTTGCATTAACTGCAGCAAATGATCTCTTCCGCGAATTTCTACTCCCACGATTTCTTTCAAAATCTGATCGTATAAGTCATCTGGAGCATATAAGTCAATTTCGGCAATTCCCTGCCCCATCTCAATTCCGGCTAATCGAGCCTGATCGATAAACTCAAACTGGCTAAATTGCTCTACTACCCGTTCAACGTCTCTCAGCCTCTTAATATCTTTTACCGTTTCTTTAACGGCTTCTTGATAGCTTTCACGCAGCCAATGTTTATCTTTTAAAACCATTACCCAGCTTGGTAGATTAACGTTGACTTCTAATACAGGGAACTCGTAGAGTGCTTCTCTTAATACGTTCATCACATCAGTATCACGCATGCTTTCCACACTCATCGCTAATACTGGAATATCATATTTTTCATTAAGCTTTGCACGAAGCTTTTCTGTATCAGGATGATATGGCTGTACGGTATTAATAACCATGATAAATGGTTTGCCTACTTCTTTTAGCTCATTAATGACGCGCTCTTCTGCTTCCACGTAATCTTGACGAGGTATATCTCCAATTGAGCCATCTGTTGTAATGACGACACCAATCGTTGAGTGTTCTTGAATTACCTTTCTCGTTCCAATTTCAGCCGCTTCGTGAAATGGAATTGGTTCTTCATACCAAGGTGTATTGATCATTCGAGGTCCGTTTTCATCTTCGTACCCTTTAGCGCCAGGCACCGTATATCCTACACAATCTACTAACCGTATGTTAACTTCTAGCCCGTCATCTACCAAAACATTAACTGCTTGATTCGGTACGAATTTCGGCTCAGTTGTCATAATCGTTTTTCCAGCTGCACTTTGTGGTAGTTCATCTTGTGTGCGAGCTCTTTCTGCCTCGTTCTCGATGTGAGGCAGGACCACCAGCTCCATAAATTTTTTAATAAATGTAGATTTTCCTGTTCGAACTGCTCCCACCACACCTAAATATATATCGCCTCCTGTACGTTCAGCGATATCTTTAAATACATCCACCTTTTCCAAAAGATCCCCTCCGATCTATGAGTTCATGGAATATGACATCCATTGCGAGAGTAAATTAGGACACTATATAGTTATGACGTTGTCCTATTAAAATATGACTTTTGATAGAAAAATTTATGATTTTTTTCATGCACATGCTGACTTAGTCATTCTGATTATCATTATTGGTGTACAAGAAAGAGAAAACCCCTTCTCTCTGAATATTATTCAAGGAGAAGGGGTTCATGACTTATTTTTTAAAAAATATTGGTTCATTCTTATCGTTGACTGTATAAGGAAGAGAGTAAGCAGGTACAAAATCACTGTTTTCCACAAGGAGCTTTCGTATATCTTCACCAGGTTTGTAGAAGCTTTTATGCTTTTGAATGGCATCATACAAATCAGGGCGATAATCTACAAATACATCTCCCTGTCCATTAACAATTAAAGAAAGACTATTCCCTGTATATGGGCTAGTAACGACAGGAGGCTCTTTCATATTCAATTTTTTATAATTAATAGAGAATACGCCGGGAGCGATGACGTCTTTAAACGGTACGTACCCTTTATGATTTTGACGGTATATATTCAAATGTACGTTAACATCTTGAATCGTATCCGCCATCCGTAAGTCTAATAATTTAACCGTCGGCTTTGTTTCTGCATCCACAAGCACGTACGCAAATATCCCTCCGCTTTCATACGAATTCCCAGGTGCGTCTTGCATGTATCTAGGAACAATTTTCGTAAAGTCAATCGGATATTTTTGATAAATCGGCGTGTCCATATCTTTCGTTTTTATCGGCAATAAGCCTCCGCTTTCTTGTTTAAATTGATCAACCGCCGTTTGCACGGAAGCAACTTGATCTTTATAAGGAACTTGATTTTGAGACATTCTTTCCGCCGGGTACAAACAACCGGATAATATAAAAATGGTTAACCCAACAATAGACGTTAGCATGAATTTTTTCATTTTTCTCACCCTACCATATGTACATTAAGCATCTGTCGGCCCGCTGAATACAACAATTACCATAATAAGACCTGCTACAATCATAAGCGAATAGGCAATGAAAGCGAGTACAATTTTACCAATGCGGTTCGTAATTTTATAACGACTAAAGTAAATAGAAAATACCGAAATAAACATAAATACAATGGAACCCAATGAAATCCACATCTTTAACAAACCTGGCGACAAATTGCATCCACTCCTTTTTTCACCGTTATTATAACATAAGGACTTATAGTTAAGATGGATATTGATAGAACTTTCTAAATTCACTATTTATTTACCTTCCAGTGATTCATGCTCTATAGTAATTACTTTCCTATTAAATTGACAAATTCCTGCTTTTTCGCATAAAAAAAATCGAAGCGAAGGGGGCTCTTCGCTTCGATCATAACTAAATATTCCCATACTAACAGTTCTACTCATCTTTATTTACACGTTATTTTATGCAAGTAAATGATTTTGGGTATCGCCAATTGCCTATTTTTTCATATTTCTTTGCACTTAATTTAATTTTTCTCCTAAAACATTCGCTAAATCTTCCATTTCATGTGTTTTAGTACGAGACATAAGCGCGTCTACTGCATCCTTTGCCTTCACATCATTAAACAGTACATTATATAAAGCATCAGCAATCGGCATTTTTACGTCATATTTTTGAGATAGCTGGTAAGCTGCTTTCGTCGTGCGTACACCTTCTACAACCATTCCCATATTTTCTAATACTTCGTCTAAATTTTTGCCTTTCCCAAGAAGATTACCAGCGCGCCAATTTCGAGAATGAACACTTGTACACGTTACAATCAAGTCCCCAATCCCGGTTAAACCTGAGAACGTCAGAGGATTGGCGCCAAGCACAGTACCTAAACGAGCGATTTCAGCTAAGCCACGAGTCATAAGAGCGGCCTTCGCATTGTCACCATATCCAAGTCCATCCGTGATACCAGCAGCAAGAGCAATAATATTTTTTAACGCTCCCCCAATTTCCACACCAATCACATCAGGATTTGTATAAACACGGAAGTACTGTTGATTATTAAATAAATCCTGCACTTTTTCTGCTGCTTGTATATTTGTTGAAGCTGACGTCACGGTTGTCGGCTGCCTTCTACTTACCTCTTCAGCATGACTCGGACCTGATAAGACAACGATGTCTTTTGTATCAATTTCTTGTTGAATCATTTGAGATATACGTAAAAGAGAATCAGGTTCAATCCCTTTACTCACGTGAACAATTGTAAACAGTTCATCGGTAAGGGATTTTAGCTGCTGCAACACTTCACGAATGGCCTTCGTTGGAACAGCTAAAATAAGGGTTTCAACACCCTCTATTGCCTTTTCTAATGACGTAAAACCTTTAATCTGATGAGGAAGCTCTACACCAGGCAAATATTTTTCATTCTGATGCGTCTCGTTGATTTGATCAATGACTTGTTGTCTATGTCCCCAAATGCGAACATCGTGTCCATTTTCCGCCAATACGAAAGCTAATGCAGTTCCCCAGCTTCCTGCTCCTAGTACAGCTATTCTTTCCACGCCGATCACATCCTCTGTTATTTTCTTGGTCTTGCAATAATTTTAATTGGAGTTCCTTCGAATCCAAAAGCTTCACGAAGCTTATTTTCTAAGAAACGTTTATATGAAAAGTGCATTAGCTCAGGATCATTTACAAACACAACAAAAGTTGGCGGCTTGATTGCTACTTGAGTTGTGTAATAGATCTTTAAGCGGTTGCCGTTGTGAGTAGGCGTAGGGTTCATTGCTACTGCATCCATAATCACATCATTTAAGATGCTTGTTTCTACACGTACCGCATGGCTTTCGCTTGCAAGATCAATCATTGGCAATAGCGTATGCGTACGTTTTTTCGTTTTAGCTGAAAGGAATACAATTGGAGCATATGTTAAGAACTGAAAATGCTCACGTATATTTTCTTCAAATTTTTTCATTGTTTTTTCATCTTTTTCTACTGTATCCCATTTGTTCACAACGATGACAACAGCTTTTCCAGCTTCTTGTGCATAGCCGGCAATTTTCTTATCTTGTTCAATAATACCCTCTTCAGCATTTAATACAACTAAGACAACATCTGAGCGTTCAATTGCCTTTAATGCGCGCAGTACGCTGTATTTTTCAGTACTCTCGTACACTTTTCCACGCTTTCTCATTCCAGCTGTATCAATAACAACATATTCTTGATCTTCTTTTGTAAACTTTGTATCAATGGCATCGCGTGTCGTGCCGGCAAGATCACTGACAATAACACGGTCTTCACCTAGAAGAGCATTAACTAATGAAGATTTCCCTACGTTAGGACGACCAATCAATGAAAATTTAATGACGTCTTCTCCGTAATCTTCGTCTTTTTCTTTTGGAAAGTGCTTAGCTGCCTCGTCTAGCAGGTCACCTAAACCTAAACCATGCGTTCCTGAGATTGGGAACGGTTCTCCATATCCTAGTGCGTAGAAATCATAGATTAATTCTCTCATTTCAGGATTATCTACTTTATTAACAGCTAGGACCACAGGCTTTTTGGATTTGTATAAAATTTTCGCCACTTCTTCATCAGCTGCAGTAATTCCATCGCGTCCATTCACTAGAAAAATGATTACGTCCGCTTCATCAATTGCAATTTCTGCCTGCTGTTTGATCTGTTCTAAAAATGGCTCATCTCCAATATCAATACCGCCAGTATCAATAATGTTAAAGTCCACATTCAGCCACTCACCTGAACTATAGATACGATCACGAGTTACACCCGGAATATCTTCTACAATAGATACTCGCTCTCCTACAATTCGGTTGAAAATTGTTGATTTTCCTACGTTGGGACGACCAACAATCGCAATAATTGGTTTTGGCATACGATTCTTCCCTTTCCTTGATCTTTTTTATGTATCGGCAACCAGTCTTTAATCGACTAAAGGTATTTATCTACATGTACAAATAAATAAGATCATTCTTTTTTCAAAAATTGAGGCCATGCAGCGTGGCATGACCTCTACTAATCGATCATAAGCGATAAAGCAGGCTTTTTATCAGCTCTATTTTACACCAAGCTGATTAACTGCCTATCCGCTGAATAAGCATTACTCTTTCAATCAAACAATTTTATCAAAAATCACCGGTAACAACAATATAATTTTACGAAATCTCTTCTTCTATTTGTAAGTACTTTGCTTTTGCCTGTGAGACTTCAGCACGTACAAATCTAAATAAGCAGAAAAATAAACCAGCATCTCCCAAATAAACATAGTTCCTACTGCTGTTGCTAAAACGTCGAGTGTCCGAAGAGACCCTACTTCATAAGATGCAATATCTCGAATAACAACTGCGTATAAAAAATCTCCTCCAACTACACCTAAAATGATCGCTGCGAATCTTTTTTCAGCATCTTTAATCACCATAAAGCAAATATATAAGATAAGTCCAGTCAAAATCCACTTACGATCAATAAAAATCCATACAGGATCATAGAGCTCAAGTAAACAAAAACCAGCATAGGCAATTATTATAATGCCGCATACAATAACATAATATAACTGCTGAAACCTGCTGTAGCCTGAAGCATAAACACACGCTACTCCCACTAAAAACAAAGCGGTGTAGCTACATGAAAACTGAGCCATATGCATGTTCATTCCGCTTAGGAGTATACTGATTAATATAATGGCTGCTACCTTCCAACGCCTAGGTGTTTTGGGCATAAGAAAAGTCGCAACAATCCATCCCATCCACGAAAGCCAATAAAAGAAAATTCCGTCCACTGAATATGGCACCTCCTCTACCTGTCATCAGTATGTATCAATTTGGTAAAACTTAATCGGAGTTTTAGAATAGAACCCTTTATTTTGGACAACCTATCAGAAAAAAGGAGGGAAACTAAAATGGGAAAAGATCGTCAAGAGAAAAAATTAAAAGAATCAAAACGAGTTGAATCTGACCGTGATCAAGGACTTCACTATCCGGGAGCAACTAGCTTGCAAAGTCCTGAAGAAGCGCGCGAGTTAAATGAGCACAAATAAAAAAATGCGCTGACTTAGTCAGCGCATTTTTTATTTTAAAACTGGATGTGAAACAGGATAGGAACGTTCTTTCTTTCCTGTAAACAAAAAGAGAACTCCTCCCACTAACAATAGTGCTCCTGACAAATAAAATCCGAATTCCATACTTCCAAGTTTATCTGCAAAATATCCGGTAATGTAAGGTGCAAAGATGGATGACAGCATGCCGCTGAAGTTAAAAAAACCGTACACTTTAGAGTACATGGACGATGGAGTAATATCCGCCATATACGAAATCAAAATCGGATCTAATGCTAATTTACCTATCAGACCGTACACAATTAAGCCGATTAATAGCCAAGAATAACTCTCTGTATAGGGAATAAAAAATTGACATAAAGCGCCCGCTACTGACAAACTCACAATTAATGCTTTTTTATTTGCAATTCGATCAGATATATATCCAAAGAAGATTGCTCCTGGAATAGACGCCCAAGGTACTAAAGATGCTATGATGCCTGTTTGAGACCCTTCTAAGCCTCGCGAGTGCTGTAAATAATACGGAAGCCACGTAAGCATCCCAAAAAATCCGTAAAGAGAGCAGAAGATTAAAATGTATACGAAAATATGATTTCTTGTAAATAATACTTTTAGCGACTGCTTTGTTTCTTTATTTGGCGCATTTTTTTCTTGATCCCTTTGCTTATCTTTTACAAAGAAAGCTATTAAAATAGCTATTACTATAGTCGGAATAGCAAATAAGTAAAAAGTAAACTGCCAGTCTTTTTCTAACGTATATGTAATGTATGTAGAACCGATAAAACCAAGTGATATACCAAAAGCCATTCCACTATTAATGAGCGCAGCCACTAAACCTCGGTATCGTTCGGACGTGATGCTTGAAGAAATTCCGTATTGTGAACCATAATACGTTCCTTCTCCAAGCCCTGTCAGCGCCCGCATGAGTAAGAACATACCGAAAGTAGTTGTAAGTCCTGTGAAAAATGTGGCAACTCCAAACAAGATGTATCCAGCTACTAAGATCTTAACGCGACCAAATCGATCTGCCAAAAAACCCGTTGGAATTTGCATAGCTGCATACGCTGCAAAAAACACGGTAGACATTAGTCCAAGTTCAGCTTTATTAAGATCCCACTGCGCACCGATATCTCCCATAACCGGAGATAAAATATTACGATCTGCATACATGAAAACCCAGCCTAAAAAGAAAAGAAAAATTGTAAATATAGGATGTCCCTTTTTCATTACGCCACCTCTTTTTTTCTGATTTTTCTGTTCATTTAACTTATTATAAGGGGCTAACGTTTGGGATTTCATGCTTTTTGTCACTTCTTCTGCCAACATTTTTTGTTTTTCAAAATGGAAACGCGATCATTCATCTTCTAAAGAAATAAAAAAGCACGCAGTCAACTGCATGCTTTTTTATGATCTGTTATTAAATGTTTCTATAGATACATTTCGCTGAGTCAGCCAGCTATGGGTATCCCCTGTAATAACTAGAGGCATTTGCTGAAGCTTAGCAATAGAAGTTGCTCCTAACGCAGCCATGATGAACGTTAACTCCTCATGCAGCTCGGCTATCTCTTCTACAACTGCTTCTAAACCAGACTTCATTAAAATGGTTAAAAAATATCCTGCCATTCCCGTTGCAGAAGCTCCTAACGCAATAGACTTAGCAATATCCATAGAGGTTTGAATACCTCCTGAACCAATAATGGACATACCTTCTACATGCTGAGATACTTCCGCTAAAGAAGCTGCTGTGGAAATTCCCCAATCATTAAAGAAGTGAAAATGTTTTGCTCGTCTTTCATTTTCGATTTTCGAAAAATTGGTACCGCCGTACCCACCAATATCAACGATTTCAACACCAACATCTTTAAGTTTTTGCACTGCTTGAGCGCTCATCCCAAAACCTACTTCTTTGACAATTACAGGAACGGTTACTTCTCGGACAATGCGTTCAATACGACGTAATGCATCGGTAAAATCACGATCTCCCTCTGGCATGACCAGTTCTTGTATAACATTTAAATGAATTTGAAGTCCATTTGCTTCAAGCATATCAACCGCTTTTTTAGCTTGTTCAACTGTAGCTTCACTGCCTAGGTTGGCAAAAATAATTCCGTTAGGGTTTTCTTGACGCACTACTCTGTATGATTGTTCTTCCTTTTCATCTTTAATCGCAGCCATCTGCGATCCAACGGCCATTGCTAATTGACCATGATGAGCAATTTGAGCAAACGAACGGTTAATCCGTTCCGTTTCTTGTCCGCCTCCACCCGTCATAGCATTTATAAAAATTGGCGAACTTAACAAAAGTTCGCCAATTTTTGTATCAATATGAACATCTTGCACGCCTGTATTTGGTAAGCTATTATGAACGAAGCGAATATCATCTAGCCCGTGCAGCCGATGCTGTCCCGTTTGAATCGCATGATGAATGTGATCAATTTTACGCTTTGCTCTGCTCACAAATCATCACCATTACTTATCTTAATTTTTTTAATTGATCCCCAATCATATCACCTAATTGGAAACCTTTTGACTCTTCTTGTAATTCATAGTCACCGTAATCTTCTTGTTCTTCTTCCTCAAGATCACGAATGCTTAACGAAACGCGTCGTTCTTGTTCATTCACATCAAGTACTTTCACCGTCACTTTTTCGCCTTCAGAAAGCACTTCATGCGGTGTCCCGATATGCTTATGGGAAATTTGAGAAATGTGTACAAGTCCTTCTACTCCAGGTAGAACTTCCACAAAAGCTCCAAAAGATACAAGTCTTTTAACGGTTCCATCTACTACATCACCTTGGCGAAGCTTCGTAGAAATGTTGGACCATGGACCTTCTAACGTATCTTTAATAGATAATGAAACACGCCCCGTTGATTTGTCAACAGACAATACTTTGACTTTCACAGCATCTCCCTCAGCTACTACGTCTGAAGGTTTTTCTACACGCGTGTGTGAAAGCTGAGAAATGTGCACTAACCCATCTACTCCGCCTACATCTACAAACGCACCAAAGTCTGTTAAGCGCTGAACGGTTCCTTCTAAAACCTGACCTTCTTTTAATGACTCAAGAACATTTTCTTTTTGTTGTACAAGCTCTTCTTCTACAACTGCACGATGCGAAAGGATCACGCGATTTTTTTCTTTATCTAATTCTACTACTTTGACCGTAAGAGTTTGATCTTGATACTCTGCAAAATCATCAACGAAATGAGTTTCAACAAGAGAAGCTGGAATGAACCCTCTTACACCAATATCTACTACTAGTCCGCCTTTGACAATTTCTTTGACTACCGCTTCAAACACTTCACCTGAAGAAAGTTTTGCTTCTAAACCATCCCATGCTTTTTCAGCATCTACAGCCCTTTTAGATAGCACAAGCAAATCGTCTTCCACTTTAATTACTTTCGCTTCGACTTCGGCACCTTCTTGGATTACATCGCCTGCTTTTTCAATATGTAAGCTCGCTAATTCACTAATTGGAATAATACCGTCTAGTTTGCTGTTAGGTACATCTACATACACTTGCTTTTCTTCTACTTTTGTAATAGTACCTTTTACTGTTTCTCCTACTTCTAATGACGTTACCTCTACTTGATTCATATCTTCTGTCATCGTCTTTTCCTCCTCCAATATCCATCTACAATATGTATTCCCTTGTAAGAGTTCTTCACTCTTTTAGCTCATCATTATTGTATATAGCTCTGTATAGAAAAAACTCTCTTTGTTACTAACTTCTAATAAATAGAATCTTTTGTCAAGTCATAAGGTTACAAACTATTGATATTTTTCAATTAATTTACCAATGCTTTTCATAATAGCTTCGGTTACTTCGTCGGCTGATGCTTTTCGTTCGCGAAGCTCATCCATCTGAATTGGCGGTCCGTATACTACTTTTAACCTTGCAAAACGCTTATATGGACCAATAACAGCGCAAGGCACAACAGCGGCTTTTGAACGCAAAGCAAAAAAGCCTACTCCAGCCATCCCTTTTCCTAATTTCCCATCTTTACTTCTTGTTCCTTCGGGAAATAATCCAAGCACTTTTCCTTCTTTTAAAATCTTTAACCCTTGGCGCAAAGCTTCACGATCTGCCATCCCGCGCTTTACAGGGAATGTTTCTAACTTTGGCAGAACCGTCTTCAGAAAAGGTGCTTTAAACAGCTCTGCTTTTGCCATAAACGAAATAGGCCTTGGACATGTCACACCTACAGTAGGCGGATCTAAGTTGTCAATATGATTTGAACAAAGCAACACTCCGCCTTCTGAAGGGATATTTTCTGCACCGATTACTTCATAACGATAAACTGGTGTTAAAATGCCTTTTACAATGGCACGTGCAAACATATAAAAGCTCAAAATCATCCAATCCTTTCTTTTGTAATAGAAAGTATTTTTTCTACAACTCCTTCAATCGATAAGGAAGTTGTATCGATTTCAATTGCATCTTCAGCTTTTTTAAGAGGTGCTACTTCGCGCTCAGAATCCAGCTTGTCTCTGCGGGCAATTTCTTCTTTTAAACGCTCTAAATTTGATTCAAAACCTTTTTTTATGTTTTCGTCGTGGCGTCGCTGTGCTCTTTCATCCACAGACGCTAATAAAAAGATTTTAACTTCTGCGTGAGGAAGCACGTGTGTACCGATATCACGTCCATCCATTACAACGCCTCCATCTTTAGCAAGGCCCTGCTGTCTCGCTACCATCTCTTCACGAACTGCACGATGTTTCGCTACGATGGATACAGAGTTAGTTACTTCTGCGGAACGAATTTCACTTGTAACATTCTGTCCATTCAAGATGACTACCTGTCCAGATTCAGACGGTTTTAAATCGATTACTGTTTCGTTAAGCAAATGCAATAGCTCTTCTTCATTTTGCAAATCTACCTGGTTTTTCTGCGCTTGATACGTTAGAGCACGGTACATCGCTCCTGTATCAACATAAATATATGATAAGGTTTCTGCTATAATCTTTGCCACTGTACTTTTCCCAGCAGCTGCAGGACCGTCAATCGCGATTGAAATTTGTTTTTCCATAAGTGCCTCCCTTAATTTCAAAACAGGAACAAACCACTTTCATCTTTTATACAATGAGCCATTTTATATGAAGCGTTTATAAACGAAAAAAAGAGCAGGGGGTCTTCTCCTGCCTGGTGTTCACTGCATGTTTCTTTCCTAGTTATTCTACCATACGTCCGACTACTGGTCGAATGTTTCAATAATTTTATTAAAATTATTTTTGCTAACTCCCTCATACTGAATAACCTTTGAGAAATATGTACTGTGACTGCTAGATAGTAAAATACATTGGGCAATTATTAAAAACACAAATTGAATAACCACTAATTTAATTAAAATTCGTTCTATTCGATTCACCTTTTTTCTCCTTTTGTAAGAAGTAATACCTTTGCTTACAGTTTAGGAAAGAGAAGTTTTTTTTATACGCTAAAGAAGACCTTTTCTTCTTAGGTCGAGCTGACGCTTTAAGGTATAACGAATCATCATTTCTTTCGTTTGTTTTTCCATATTCATAAATTTAATAGATAGCTGACCTACTTTACAAGGAGTCGGGGCGGTAATTCGTACAACTTCCCCTTTTAATTCAAGATGCTGCAAAGCTCCCTCACGATTAGGAAGACTTAATCGTACAACAACCGAATCTTTCTCATTAAAAAGCAGCGAGTGATGGAAGGAGCCGGCTATTCCACCTGCACTGATGTTTTTAGTCATGATTTCCATTACATCCTGCTGTTCTTGTTCACTTTCTATCACCGCCTTCACTGTAAGCGGCACACGGAAAAAATTTCTTCTTTGGATGGATTTTAACTTTTTATCGCCCGGGTAAAAGAGCTTCACAACAGGCATGCCTTTTATTTCACGCCCTGTTACTTCAGTTGGAAAGGTATATACATTTTGATCATATCCAATAAACGTAGCAAGCAATTTTGTACCTTTTAGTAAAAAAGCACTTCGCTGCGTTTCTTCATTTAGCGGATAGCTAATATAAATCACGTCTTCGGTAAACTCAAATACTTTACATCGATATGTTTGTTGTAATGTAGACTCTCTGTGCCCGCTCTCTAACGTCAACCTCATTCCCGCTTTTATCATCTTCTCTCTCCTTCAGTTCCACTATATACACTTTTTCCCTTTATTTAAACATAGTCAAATATGTTTATTTTGTAAATATAAATTAGTTATTTAGACTCAATAAAATATTAAAAAACACAAAAACCAGTGTCTATAGACACCGGTTTTTATCAACTTTACACTTCATTATATAAAGGTTCTGAGTTTTGCAGTTTTTCGACTTTTTCTTCAAAACCCGTATCGGCATTGATGAAAATACGATACGTATCATTTTTTATTGTCCCTAAAAACTCATAGCATAGCACTTCTTCGTTTAAATCATTCGTAATAATTGCCAAGCGTTCTTCCATCACTTTTACATTCGAGTTCAGCTTGGTTTTTGCCTGTTCTTTCGAAATTTTAGGTTTTGGAATATCTCTTGTACGATGTTTTAATAAGAAGTCTTTAGCTGAGAAACCAATCACAGATCCATCTTCTAAAGACATTTTCATTTTAACTGAATCGGGATAAATCCGAACTCCACTTTCCGTTTGCTCTACGAATGTAAAGACTCCCATATTATCATATTGAGCGCTTTCAGCCATCACTAGGCTTTCAAAACGATGATCTTTTAAAAACTTAGTCGCTTTGTTCATAGCATCGTTTAAACTAATATTTTGTTTTTTAATATCTCGATCTTCGAGCACCCAAAGCGGATATCCACCTTTTTGTGTAATATCCATATACGTCTCTTGTTTAGTCTTTGGATCTGTAATGGTTAAGCTGTACACCTCATAATCGGCATCTTTTCCGCTCTTTACAATATGAATTTGTTCATTTCCTTTTAAATTCAAAAACGAACGCGCCACTTGTTTTGCAACATCTTCACTAACTTCTCTACCTTTTAATTGATGAAAAGCGTTTTTTTCCTGCTCATTCGTTGCATTCATAACGCCTAAATCTGTTTCGGCAAAAGAATCCATACTTTTTTCAACGGTTTTTAATCCGTCAATAATCGTATTGTCCCCTTGCTTTTCTTTTGTGGCTAAGGCTAGCTCAACATCCATCCAGCGCAAGTTATTATCAATGACTAGATGCTGTACTTGGCGCATTTCATTTTGAATTTCGCCTGACTGATCATAAAGCGAATTTAACGTTTTATACTCTTTATCTGTTAGGGGGGATTTGCTTAAATCCCTTACCGCCACTTTATACGTAAAGTCACCAACATCTGAAAGAAACTCTTCTGTTTTATTGAACGGTAAAAGCGATAAAGGCAGCTGTCCTACATTGTTATGAGCTTCAGAAGTTAAACGCCATACTTCTGCAAGCGCGGGCGAAAGCTGATCTCTCGAACTCATGGCGAGCGTGCCACCAATTTTATCATTTAATAAATCTAGCTGATATGACAAATCATGAAATGCTCGTTGATACGTATTCTCCGCTTGAAGCAGCACAGCATCTTTTTCTTGATGTTCGCTGTACCCCCAATACCCTACACCTACAACACCAATAGCTAATAATACAATTAAAATTGTTCGAATCATGTTTCCTTCACCTCTCTTTATCGACAGAAAATGTGTTTCCCGATTTGCTTAATTTGAGGACGTGACCAAATCCATGCGCTTGTTGCTGTATCCGGATTAAAGTAATAAATAGCATTCCCAGTAGGATCCCATCCGTTAATCGCATCCATAACCGCTTTTTTAGATGTTGGATTGGGTTCAAGCCAAATTTGCCCATCTGCTACGGCAGTAAATGCACGCGGTTCAAAAATAACTCCAGCGACTGTATTTGGAAATGACGGACTGTTAACTCGGTTCAAAATAACGGCCGCTACGGCTACTTGGCCATTATATGGTTCACCCCGTGCTTCACCATGCACGGCATTTGCCATGAGCTGAATATCGTTTTGTGAAAAACCGCTTGGTACATTCACCGCTGTTGGCTTTTGTGCTTTTTCTTTCTGTTGTTCAGAATTTCCTTTAGACGTATTACGCTGCGGCTGACTGGCAGGTTTTTTTGCTTGAGAAGATCCGCTTTGTGCTTTTTGCTGACCATTGTTCACCCTGCTTTTCCCACTGCTACCGCTTCCTTTAGACTGTTGATCAAGAGGCTGACCGCCATAGTGCGTAAACTTATTCCCTTTTCTAATTTGATTTTTCACATAGTTTTCGTGATATTTTGTTGCGTTGGCTAATTTAATCTTTGTTTGCCAGCCTGCTAAACCGTCAATCTTTTTAATGCCAAATTCATATTGAAAATTGCGCAGTGCCCAGTATGTGCTCCATCCAAATACACCGTCAATTTTCCCATTATAATAACCTAAATACTGAAGTCTCGACTGCAGCTCAATAACGTCATCTCCAACTGCTCCGTGTTGAATGACTTGATTTGAAAACGCGTGAGCGGCCTTTGGACTCACAACGGATGCTGCAATAAATGAACATATGCATATGAGACATGCATACTTTTTAAAACATCGAAATGATAACATGACAAAACCTCCTACATCGTATGTAACTGATAAGATGATAGGAGTATTTTTTGTAAAGGTTGTTTTTTTATACAAGATGCGCAAAATTTACCGAAATGAAAAAAACTCAGCTCGTAAATCTCTCAAAAAAGATTTACAAGCTGAGCCTAGACAATCGATGGCTGTTTGGCCTTTTTTACTTTTCTTAACGCCAGCCACCATAAATAAATCATAAATGGAATAATAATAAATACCCAATGATCCATTGTTTTTAAAATATAATCATATGTTCCATGTAAAATGAGCGGCGCAAATACGGAGTACAGCGTCCACTTCGTTTTTTCCTTTCCTTCAGAAAACTTTGCTTTCCCTAAATAATACCCCATAATGACGCCGAATAAAGCATGACTAGATACGGGTAAAAAGGCTCTTCCTAGCGCTGATTCTAAACCATTTGCAAATAAATATAAAATATTTTCAACGGTAGCAAAACCTAATGAAACAGCTGCCCCGTAAACAATTCCATCATAATGCTCATCAAATTCCACATGCTGATAAATCGTGAAATATAAAATGAACCATTTGAAAAATTCTTCTAAAAAGCTTGTCGTAAAAAATGCTTGAAGAAAAGGTGATTGAAAAACGTGTTCTTCACCAAATACATATTGAATAAACATAATTGGCAAAACAAGCATTGCTCCAAAAATAAATGTTTTTAATACCATTGAAATAGGCTCAGTTTCATATTCATCTTTCAAATAAAAAAAACTTAACAATGCCAATCCTGGCGCAATGCCTGCAGATACAATCGCCAACATAAATAGCGCCTCATCTCCTCTATTTTTTTTAATAGTAACATGTTATCTTTAGGATGAAAATCTCCGTCTATAATGTCCTTATCTTTATATGTAAATGCTCACATAACTTGCTGTCGATTTACAAAGCCTAACAAAGACCTTAAACAAGTATACCAAAAAATGTATCATACTTATATGAAAAATTGAAAGGAGCTCTCTATGAAAACTGTTTATATTCTTCACACCGGCGGCACAATCTCTATGAAAGAAGACATGGCAACTGGATCGGTAACACCAGATATTCAAAATCCGCTCCACCGCTCAACATCATCTGTTTCAGGTATGGCCAATGTAATCGTAGAAGAAGCATTTCATCTGCCTTCTCCTCACATTACTCCTAAGGAAATGCTTATACTTTCAAGAAAAATACGCGATAAAATTAATGAAGGCAAAATTGATGCAGTCGTGTTAACCCACGGTACGGACACGCTGGAAGAAACCGCTTATTTTTTAGATTTAACAGTGCATACAGATATTCCAATTGTCTTAACTGGAGCCATGAGATCAAGCAATGAAATTGGTTCAGACGGTCCTTATAATTTTATATCTGCGGTTCGGGTGGCTATTAGTGACGGTGCAAAGGGAAAAGGTGTCTTAGTTGTGATGAACGATGAAATTCATACCGCTGAAAATGTGACCAAGACCCACACAAGCAACGTGGCGACATTTCAAAGCCCTCAGTACGGGCCAATAGGATTAATCACAAAACGCGGCGTATCTTTTCACCACATGCCTACAGAACATGAATTTTATCCTGTCAATCAGATAGATAAACAAATCACTTTATTAAAAGCTTATGCAGGAATGGACGACCATTTATTTCGAGCAGTGGCTTCAATGAATGTTGATGGACTTGTAATTGAAGCCCTCGGTCAAGGAAATCTACCTCCTCTCACAATTCCAGGCATTCAATTGCTTTTGGAGCGAAAGATACCCATCGTGCTCGTTTCTCGCTGTTTTAATGGAATTGCCCAAGATGTATATGGATATGAAGGCGGTGGCAAGCAGTTGAAAGAGATGGGCGTTATTTTTTCAAATGGCTTAAATGGTCCTAAAGCACGCATTAAACTGTTAGTTGCTCTCCAAGTAACAACGAATCATGATGAGCTGCAGCAGCTATTTAATCATTAGTAAAACAACGCATAGAAGCCTATGCGTTGTTTTTGTTGATAATATGAGAAGCAATTGATTTTCCATGAAAACGTCCATTTTCGATAAAAATCTCATTAGCATTGTTTCCTGCAGCAATCACACCAGCGATATAAATTCCTTCCACGTTTGTTTCCATCGTCTCTTCGTTAAAAGAAGGGCGGCCTGTTTCATCATCTAATTCCACACCCATTTTTGTTAAGAACGAATGATCAGGGTGATAGCCAGTCATGGCAAAAACGAAATCGTTATTAATCGTAGATTCTTTCCCTTCCTGCTCATATGTTACCGTTTCATCCGTTATCTTTGTTACATGAGCATTAAAATGCATCCCAATTGTTCCATTTCGAACTAGCGCCTCAAATTCAGGCAATATCCAAGGTTTTACGCTAGGTGAGTAATCTGAGCCACGATAAATAACCGTCACCCTTGCATCACACTTCACCAATTCCAGAGCTGCATCGACGCTAGAGTTTTTTCCGCCTATAACGACTACATCTTTATCAAAGTACGGATGCGCTTCTTTAAAATAATGAAATACCTTTGATAAATCTTCACCAGGCACATTCATATAATTAGGATGATCGTAATAGCCCGTAGCTATAATGACATTCTCCGCTTCATATGTCTCTTTAGATGTTGTGACAATAAATTGGTTTTCCGCTTGTTTGTCTACTTGCAAGACACGTTCAAACGGCTGAATTCGAACTTGCTTGCGCTTCACCACTTCTCGGTAGTAAGCAAGAGCTTGGTTGCGCACAGGCTTACGATTTTCGGTAATAAAAGGGACATCCCCAATTTCTAGTTTTTCACTCGAACTAAAAAACGTTTGGTGGGTAGGATAGTTATAAATTGCATTCACAATGTTCCCTTTTTCAATTACAAGGGCATCAATACCTGTATGTTGAAGCTCAATAGCTGCTGAAAGGCCGCATGGTCCTCCGCCAACAATAATTACTTTTTCTTTCTTCATGCCTGTCACTCCTTCAGTTGTAAACGCACCTTTTTTTTATTTTAACGCAGTGTAAAACAAAAAAATCTCCTCATTAATGATAGGAGATTTTTTCTATTTACGCAATTGTTCTGCTGTTCTGTTTTTAAATCCAGCCTCTGAAACGAGAGCCTTCTGCCATTTTTCTTACGCCTATCATATAAGCAGCTAGACGCATGTCGACTTTTCGAGTTGTAGAGGTTTCGTAGATGTTATTAAATGATTTAACCATTACTTTTTCAAGCTTTTCTTCTACTTCTTCTTCCGTCCAATAATAACCTTGGTTATTTTGCACCCATTCAAAATAAGAGACTGTTACACCTCCGGCACTTGCCAAAACGTCTGGAACTAATAAAATTCCTCTCTCTGACAAAATGCGCGTTGCTTCAAGAGTTGTTGGTCCATTTGCTGCTTCTACTACAATACTCGCTTGAATGTTATGGGCGTTTTCTTCTGTAATTTGATTTTCAATCGCAGCTGGAACTAGGATGTCACAGTCAAGTTCAAGTAGCTCTTTGTTGCTGATTGTATTATTGAATAATTTCGTTACTGTACCAAAGCTATCGCGTCGATCTAATAAATAATCAATGTCTAAACCGTTAGGGTCATGCAGCGCTCCGTACGCATCGGATATCCCTACAATTTTAGCGCCAGCGTCGTGCATGAACTTAGCTAAAAAGCTTCCTGCATTTCCAAACCCTTGTACTACTACCCGTGCACCTTGTAATTCAATGCCTCGTTTTTTCGCTGCTTCACGAATACAGATAGTTACTCCTTTTGCAGTCGCTGTTTCACGGCCGTGCGAACCACCTAAGACAAGGGGCTTTCCAGTAATAAAGCCCGGTGAGTTAAATTCATCAATCCGGCTGTATTCATCCATCATCCAAGCCATAATTTGTGAATTTGTAAACACATCCGGCGCTGGAATATCCTTTGTTGGTCCAACAATTTGGCTAATCGCACGAACATATCCGCGGCTTAAACGCTCTAATTCTCCAAAAGACATATTTCGAGGATCACAAACAATTCCACCTTTTCCTCCACCGTAAGGAAGGTCAACGATTCCACATTTTAAACTCATCCATATAGATAGAGCTTTTACTTCTTTTTCAGTTACGTTTGGGTGAAAACGAATTCCGCCTTTCGTAGGACCAACTGCATCGTTATGCTGCGCTCGGTGACCTGTAAAAATCTTAACTGATCCGTCATCCATACGAACAGGAATTTTTACTGTCATCATTCGTAATGGCTCTTTTAATAGTTCATACACTTCATCAGGATAGCCTAGTTTTTCTAACGCTTTATGTATCACTGTTTGTGTAGATTTTAAAACATCATGCTTCTCTTCTTGACTATTTTTACTGTCTTGCATCTTGTCGGCTACCATCTGTAAACCTCCTAAAATGTATCGAAAATTATTCGTTTTTAATTGAATGGTGCTTCTTTCATGACATAGTATACACCCTTAGTTTTACATTGCAAAGGAAAATATCGAACTTTTAGTATTTTTTGTGTTCTTCTAAGAAAACGCTTCCATTAACTTTACAAGGTATGCTACAATGTTTTAAGTCTGCCTCTTTTCTAGTATGCTTTAATCGTCTAAAAAAAATAAAAAACACCCGGTGATAAAGAGCACTTTCAACAACTTTGTACAAGCTGAAAGTGCAGCCACTCTTATTTTAATAAAAGTGCTTTATCCTTCACGGGTGTAATTATTTCAATTAAACAGTTAAGAAAAGACAGAGTTAATATACTCCAAAGCTCTCTTTTCTACTAACATTTTTCCATATTCATTTACGCGGTGCTTTGTAATTGTAGAGGGATTTCCATACTCCGCCAAAACCGCAATCATATTCCCCACTTCAGCCGGTGACAGCATGTGATAATCCAACAGCACGTAAAAACGTTTTTCAAATGAATAGAGCACGCTATCCGTATCGTAAAAGTTTGACATGCGTTTGGTCAGCTGAATGACATCTTCAAATGAATCAAACTCAAAAAACATGTCTTCGCTTTCATCTAGCATGACCTGCATTTCAATGAAGTCTTCGAACTCATCTTCATCTAACTCACCGTAGCTGGTTTCTTCTTCATACTGCTTTGTCACAAATACAACCATTCCCTGTGCTTGAAGTGAAAAAACTTCTACCGAAAGAGAATTTGTAGGTTCAAAGTTCAGTTCTTGAGAAGCTTGCTCTATCATCTCACGAAAGAGCTGCTTTACTTTGAATGTATCTGTCCATAGATCTTCTTTTGTTAACCCTCTTTCTTTTAAATCATCGTAGGTCAAAAAAACTTTTAGCTTATTATAGTTTAATCGTTCAAGCCTCATTAGCGTCCCTCCCCGCTTGCACTCATAACCACATGGTTCGATAATGCAGTATATGTATTTTTTGGAAAACGGTTCGTGATGTTTACTTACGAGTTTACAGGTTTATGATAGGAAAGACAAGCTATTCTCAATCAATTTCTGCTAATTTTTTTGTTAGCCAGCTGTTCCACTCTTCTTTTGTATTTCCTAAAATAAACGGCTGGGCCTCGCCTTTTCTTTTGCTATCTAAACCATCAAACACATAACCGCCTAATCCTACTTTGAGATGCGGGAATTTCTTTATCATTTGGTTCGTCAAATTTAGTGTTTTCTCGGCATTTTCCATCATTGTGCATGACATAAATAAAAACGTTGGGTCTACTTCTTTAACAATTAACTCAACATCTTTATCTTCAATGCTGCTTCCTAAATAAATAACCTCAAACCCTTTACGGCGTAAAAATAGCGTAAAGATTAGGAGTCCCACTTCATGTGTCTCGTTAGGCCCGCATACAGCAATCGCTTTAGGCAATAAGCCATTTGAAGGCAGCGAATAAAAAATCATGCTGATACGCGTTTTTAATACTTGAGTCGTATAATGCTCATGAGCACTTGTAATTTGCCCTTTTTCCCACATATCTCCAACCGTCACGAGTAGAGAACCCAAAATATCAATAACCACTTTTTCTACCGAATACAGGCTAAAAGCATGATTAATTAAATCCTGTGCTTTTCCTTCTTCAAAAGATAAAAGCATCGTTAACAGCTCATCCCTAATTTTTTGAGGGGAATCTACTTCTCCTTCTTCTTCAAACGTTCCTACTGTACTACTTTCCGTTTCTAATAACGAAACCGCTTGACTTATGGTAAAACCTCCGCTCACTTTTTCCGTGAGCCATTTTAATTTCCGCAAATCTTCCTCTGTATATAACCGATGCCCCGAATCGTTGCGGACAGGATTTAAAATTTGATAACGTCGTTCCCATGCACGCAAAGTTCCCGGCTGGATTCCGACCATATTTGAGATGGCTTTAATATTATACTTCCCTTCGTGAGCCATACGTAACCTCCAACTACTCTTCGTGAACTGTATCTATTAATTGAATTATAGGATAAGTTATCCTGTGTGTAAAATTTGTATATGCTATGTAAAGATTTTGTTCAAGGCTATTCTTTCCTTTTTAAAGTGATATAATGCGTTTGGGCTCTAGCTTGTAAACGGAGAGGCAATGAGGTTGTACCATATCCGTTACTGACAAAAAGAGGAATCTTTCGTTTTTCTTTCAGCCCTCCTAATTCATACATACCAAAATTAAATAAGCGTATCTGTCCCCCGTGTGTATGTCCGCTCAAAATTAAATCTACTTTTGATTCTTCATCTACATAATAGATAACATCAGGATTGTGGCTTAGAAGAATGGTAAGCTGTTCAGGTTCAATGGAAGAAACAGCTCTCTTTAGATTTATCTGACCTTCTGATAAATCATCTACCCCCGCAAAATGGCATGTAGTACCATATTTAGAAATGGCAAAGACATGCTCGTTTTTAAGGGCAATAACTCCTTCATCTTTAAGCATCTGCTTCAATTGCATTTGACTTACTTCGTAATCATTATTTCCCCACACAAAATAGACGGGTCCTAGCGTTTTAAGCTTTTGAATATTTTGACGAGCCCGCAATAAAGGGACTCCTCCTTCTAATAAATCACCGCCTATGATCACAAAATCTACTTCGCCCGGTATTTTTTCCAACAGCTTCGACGAAACTGTTCGCTTATGTATATCCGATATAAAAAACAGGCGCAAAGGCTGCTGATTTTCAGGAAATCTTGATAAATGAATCGTTCTTTCTTCGACATATGTACGATGGGCTTCTGAAAACATAAAAATCAGCAAGCCTATGCCTAACGCTAAAACAATTAAAAGAATAACCATATATTCTCCTTCTTTTCATTTTATACCCGGTGTGTTTCTGTTAAAGAAGAAAGGGCATAAATTATCGCAATTGTTAACAAACCTACTACTTGATAAAGCGCAATTGCACTTAACGATAAAATTCCTATCACACATAGACATGAAACAAGGTATTCATGCCATTTTACCTTATAGCCTTTTAGAAGCAACCGACTTTGCAGAAACACTTTACGAACTGCCGCCGACAGGCAAAAAAGAGCCGTAAAAAACAAGATTATAACACTAAACACATCTAACGGATGTAAAATCATTTGAATAAGTAAATAGGTTAACGAAGCTTTTGAGCCTACAGCCGTTAAACTGCTGATATAATAACTGCATAACCACGCAGCCAGCAAGTTAAACCAATCCCTCACAAAAAAACCCCCTTCACTAAACTTCTATGTAAAAAGAGGCTTTTTCATGCGATTCTATTTGTTTTCATGATATAAATTAATTCCATAGGTTGACTGCATCCAGCGGAACGTTTCTTTTCGGTGCTCCCATGTTTCAGGCGTCGCCCATAACTCTTTGCTTCTTTTAATAATCTCACAGCGCAAATCTTGAAAAGTCTTTTCTGCTTTCTCGCTTTTTTTCCGCAGCTGTACAGTATAAAAGTAAAGTGAGACGGTAAGCAATAGAAACATCAAATGCCCCATGTTGCCTAACAAAAATGAAAAAAATTCGCTAAACGTCGTAAAAAAACCGCTTTGAAATATGAAAAAAAAGTAGCTAATAACAGCCGTTACACTGGCTAAAAACAAGAGCTTCCATTGTTTCTCTTTAGCTTTCAGCTTATTGACTGTCTCTTTTCTTTTAATAACGCTCGCTAATATATATTGAAGTGTTTCATCGCTTTCAAAGTCTATCACTTTGTTTTCCATCATTCCACCCCCTCGTATGCTAGTACAACATATGAGGGAACATAAAAGATTATGTGGGTAGCACTGAAAATAATGGCTGTTTCCTTAACCTTTACTGCATTAGTTCTTCTGGCTGTGCAGATTCCCCTTTTGATTTTCGTATCTGCAGGCCTAATAAAAAATCAATGAGAAAATGAGTAAAAATCGTGACATACAAATTTTCAGTCCAACAAAAAAGTAACCCTATTAAAAAGCTTAAAAACACAACCGAAATAAAAAGAAACCACTTTTTTAAATATCGAATGTGAACGAGTGCAAATACGATACTCGCCCAAAAAAGGCCAAACTGAACTTGTATAACCCCTCGAAATAGTATTTCTTCTGAACATGCAACGATTAGGCAAATAAGAACCAGATGAGGAACAGAACGATTAGCAAATAAACGTTCATTGATCCCTCCGTCATCGTATAAATGCTCAGGTACGCATTTCATTAGAAGTATATCTCCTCCTACTACCAAGAGAGCTGTCCCTCCCCCGTACAATAAAATAGAAGACCAATCCAGCTGAAAAAACTGCAAAAAGGAATTCCACGAATCGAATGTAAAAAAACCGATGCCTAAAGCAATGAAGCAGATGAGCAGCTGTGTTACATATAAATTTTTAACTAGCTCTGCATCTGTCATGGATGAAATAAGCTCTTGCTGTGATTTTACCATTATATCTCTCCTTGACGAAGCAAACGAGCTAATTCTAATTCCCAGCCTTGAAATGTCCATTGCTCCTGCTCACCATTTGTTTTTTTATAGTTTTCTAAATCCAAGCCGCAGCAATCGCAACAATTCTCAAGCTCTGATTTTCCCGTTTCATCGAAATAGCCAAGCAGCACGTGACGACGGCATTCTTTTGTCTCAATAAACCCCTTCATCGCACGATACTTGTCATGTTTGTTTCGAAGACGTTTATTTACAGCTGTAACAATCGTTTCATGCAGCGATTCAGGAATTTTCCAGGGTTCAACATGTTCATTTTCCACTACATTTTCTCTGTACAAATAATAACGAATAAATCGCCAATGTGTTTCTTGAACACCCACTGTATAAAGAAAGTGAGACTCTACTTGTTTTAAAGGAATGGCCTGATCATGGTTTCGTAAATACGACAAGCAGTATAAGATGGTATCTGAAGAAGGAAGCTCAATTTCAAGTAAAGAATGAGCAAAATCATCGTCTCCTTCAGCATAAAGCAAGATCGCAATACTGTTTCGCTGATCGCGTCCACTTCTTCCAATTTCCTGTACATATGCTTCTAGCTGCGTAGGTGTATGAAAATGAATAACAAAGCGAACATTCGATTTGTTAACCCCCATTCCAAATGCACTTGTGCAGCAAATGATATCAAGCTGATTTTCTAAAAATTGCTGTTGAACAAGCATTCTTTCATTCGGTTCCATTCCCCCATGGTAATACTGCACTCGCTGTATCCCATTTTCCTTTAGAAGCTGTGTTAATGCTTCTGTCCAAGATCGGCTGGAACAATAGATAATTCCCGGACCTTGCAGTTCACTAACGTACATCAGTAACTTCTCTTTTTTTTCTTCAATACTTGCAACAAAATCAACTTTCATCGCAATATTACTTCGATTCATGGAATAGATGTGCTCGTTGACAGCAGGAAGCGATAAGTAGCGCTTAATATCTTCCACTACTTCCCTAGTCGCAGTTCCCGTTAATGCCAGACATAGCGGACTGCCAAGTTCCTTCCATATATCTCCTAGCTGTAGATAATCTAAACGAAAATCATGTCCCCACTGAGAAATACAGTGCGCCTCGTCCACAACGAAAAGGCCTACCTTTGCCTGCTTTAATGCTTCTACTACAACAGCATTTTGCAAAATTTCAGGAGATGCATAAATAAAACGATAAAAAGCTAAATTTTTTAGCGCTCGTTGTTTTTCTTCTTGTTGTAGGAAACTATTTAAGGCAATAACTCGCTTTTCTCCGCTTGCCTTTAGTTGTTGAACTTGATCTTCCATCAGTGAAATTAAAGGAGATACAATCAGCACCGGTCGGTTCAACAAATAAGCTGGGAGCTGATAGCACAATGATTTTCCTGTTCCTGTAGGAAGAACCGCTAACACATTATGACCCGTTAAAATATCTTGAATAATCTCTTTTTGTCCTAGTCGAAATTGGCTATAGCCAAATTGTTTCTGTAGAAGTTGTTCTATCTTCACATCAAACACCACTTTTTTTAGTATCAGGTAAAATGTTTTGCTAATACGAGACGAATCTGAAAATAGGTAACGTCGTCTTTTACTTCTTCCTTTATCACCTTTAATTTATTTGTACGCAAACCTTCAAAGGCTGAGACAATTTCTTCCTGCTGCTTAGGCGATACGTATGCATCGATTGAAAAAGATGGAACAAACAGAGCTAATTCTGCAATATGATCTTCAATTGTACTTTCTTTTAAACGCCTTATATAAGCAATTTCTTCAAGCGTCTTGCCTTTTTGAAGCCAGCTATACGTTTTTAACGTCGAGCTTGTCAAAGGCAATTCTAAATATAGATCACGTAAAAAAGAAGAAAGTACATGAAAGCTTTCATTATTTTTACTCACTTTTTCAATGATATGGTGAATAACCCCTAAAAGTTGAATATGAACATAATGCTCATCGAGTTCATATTGATATGCTAACTGATTTTTTGTAAAGCCTACTCTTTGGTATCCAGTCAGTTGCAAAACAAAAAGAGACGCGTCCCGTTCCGTACAACCTTTCAAGCACGTTCGGAGCTCTTCGAATAGCTCGGCCGCTAACTCTTGACGCGTTTGCTTTTGAGACATAATATAAGTTTTGACCCATTGAATAACCTCAGGATTTTTGGAAATGGGTAAAAACCCTTTTTGAAAATACTGTAGGTTTGATAAGGTCTGAATGAACAAAGTGATTCTTGCTAAAAATAATTGAGTACTGCTTGCGAATTTCCATCCGTCTAAAGCTGGATGAAAGGGTCGAGCCGTCAGTTCATCTTCAAGGCGTGCTTGTCCCTTATCTGTCATCACATACTTTTGATTTTCAGTTTCTTCAATATACTGCTGTTCTTTTAAATATGCAACGCAGGTTTCAAAAGACCGTTTATCTAAGTAAACAAATGACTGAAAAAGAAACGAAATTCCAAAAATTTTTCCGTCTTGAATCGTTTGAGCTGACTTTTTACCTGTTAATAAATGATAAATACCATAGGCGGTTCGCTCACCTTTTAACTGTTTTATACAAAATAAAATGCTAACTTGAATATAATTCAAAGGTGTCAACTTCCTTTCTCATTCATTGTACCAAAAGTGACCAATAGCATGTGAGATAAAGGCTTTTTAGCTCTTTCCTTTATGTATCAAAACGTTTGGGTAAGTGAAGAAACCTTGATTTGATAAGCATTCTCAGTGACTTTTCTATTGAAAAGTTTTATAAATCATTTTACAATGAATAAGGAGAAATTTCACTCTTGATTCGCGAAGAGATTATATAATGAGAAATTTTCGAACACTTTACAGGAGGTCTTGTTATGCCAAAATATACAATTGTTGATAAAGATACTTGCATCGCATGCGGCGCTTGCGGAGCAGCAGCACCAGACATTTATGATTATGATGATGAAGGTATTGCATTCGTAACATTAGATGATAACCAAGGTGTAGTAGAAATTCCAGAAGATCTAGAAGATGATATGATGGATGCAATGGAAGGCTGCCCTACGGATTCAATTCGCGTAGCGGATGAAAAATTCGAAGGCGATGCTAATAAATTCGAATAAGTATTGAGCAAACCTGTAGTGTACATGCTGCAGGTTTTTTTATATATAAAAATCGCCCTCCCCGGGAGAGCGATTGAATTAAACAGCAATGCGACGCGTGATCCATTGCTTCATTTTTGAAAACAATAAGACAAAGATAACCCCTGTTGCTGCTCCTTTTATTAAGTTAAACGGCAAAATACCTGCAACGATATATTGACGTGCTTGTTCACTAGACATTTCTGGCGATTGTAAGAAGATTGTATACGCTGGTAAGAAGACATAATAATTTAAGACAGCCATGAGTACCGTCATTACCACCGTACCCGTAACCAAACCTATCGTTACGCCTTTAGCCGTTTTAAATCGGTTGAACATGTATGATACAGGAAGAACGAACAGTAAACCAGCCACAAAGTTCGCCACTTGACCAACTGGAACCCCTGTAGCACTTCCTTGAATTAAATAATTCAATAAATTTTTTATTCCTTCTACTATAACAGCAGCCATCGGTCCGAATACAAGTGCTGCTACGAGTGCAGGAATTTCGCTAAAATCAATTGTTAAAAACGGAGGTAATCCAGGAATTGGAAAATTAATCATCATTAAAATATAAGCAATACTACTTAACATTCCTAGTACAACCAGCTTTTGAGTTTTCTTACTTTGTTGCATCTTGCCTCTCTCCTTCTTTGTGATCCACTCTTCAAAGAAGAAAGGTTCAACTTTATATCCCCACGCAAAAACCTCCCAACAAATGATTCGTTGAGAGGAGACATGGCAGGCATATTTAATAAACGTTCATCACATTAGGTTTTGAACGCTGAACCTCCACCTTCTCCCATCCAGACTGTACTGTCGGCTTTGGAGTTTCACCAAATCTGCTCGTATGTATTACATATAAGCTCGCGGGCTCAAAACAATTTGTTTTTTACCGCCGGTCGGGAATTTCACCCTGCCCCGAAGATAGACCAATATTTAATTATGAATTTATTATATGTTATCTCGAATTAAAAGTAAATAAAGAAGTTTTTTAATTCATATTAAATTGATGTCTTTTATAAACTTCATTACTGTTTTTATATGTAAAATAAGGAAATAAGTGCATAACCAACAGCGTTATGACATATTTATAGTTCCAATTTACGCTTATAATTGTGTATTTGATAACTAATCGTAAAGTTTGAAAAATACAATTGACAGAATTTTTTTAACATGGTAAATTATCAAATATTTGATGATAGTAAAATCCAAGGGAGATGTTCACGTCATGTATAATGTGTTAGTAGCTGATTCAATTAGCAATGAAGGTCTTGCTCCACTACTTGAAGCTCCTCATGTGAATCTTACGCGAAAAAAAGTTGAAGAAGTTGAGAATGATTTGCATACGTACGATGCGCTTTTAGTACGGAGTGCTACGACGGTTACAGAGGATTTGCTGGCAAAAATGCCGAATTTAAAAATTGTTGCTCGCGCTGGAGTTGGGGTCGATAATATTGATATTGAAGCCTCAACCAAACGAGGGGTTGTCGTTATTAACGCGCCGAACGGAAATACCATTTCAACGGCGGAACATACATTTGCTATGATGGCTAGCTTGTTTCGTCATATCCCCCAAGGAAATGCTTCAGTTAAAGCGCGCGAATGGAACCGCTCAGCATTTGTTGGAACAGAGCTTAATCGTAAACACCTGGGCATTATCGGATTTGGACGAATTGGCTCAGAACTTGCCAAACGCGCAAAAGCCTTCAATATGAGCGTTCACGTTTACGATCCTTTTTTAACCTCTTCCCGAGCTGAAAAGCTAGGAGTAGAACTATTATCCCTGGATGAATTACTAGCAGCAGCGGATGTAATTACCGTGCACACTCCGCTTACGAAAGAAACAAAGGGATTGCTCAATCATGACACATTAGCCAAAACAAAGAAGGGTGTGTTTTTATTAAACTGCGCGCGCGGCGGAATCATTGATGAAAAAGCCTTAGTTCATTATTTAGAAATTGGCCATGTTCAAGGTGCAGCTATTGACGTATTTGAAGTTGAGCCGCCGATTGATAACCCTTTGTTACATTTTGATCAAGTTATTACAACTCCCCATTTAGGAGCTTCTACAAAAGAAGCCCAGCTTAACGTTGCTGAGGACGTGGCACATGACGTTCTGCGTTTTCTAGAAGGTAATCCTGTAAGCTCATCCATTAATTTGCCAACGCTTTCTAAAGAAGTTTTTGAAAAAATTCAGCCGTTTACGAGCCTTACTAAACAAATGGGAGCCATTTTATCTCAATGCATGCGAGAACCTGTTCAGCATATCTCTATCTCCTACGGAGGTACAGTGACGGATTTGGAAACCACTTATATTACACGGAGCTTGTTATCAGGCTTTTTAACTCATCGGATCGACTCACCTGTTAACGAAGTCAATGCTTCTATGATTGCCAAAGAACGAGGAATTACATTTGGTGAAAAAACATCGGAAGATACGCAAGGATATTCCAATATGATTGACGTTACCGTAACAGGGGAACAGCGTATATTTACCATTACGGGCACCTATATAGCAGGCTATGGACCTCGAATTATTAATATTGATTCGTTTGATATTGATTTTTATCCGGAAGGACATCTTCTTTATATCCGTCACAGTGATCAGCCCGGAGTTATTGGAAATGTAGGGAAAGTACTTGGAGATTTACGTATTAACATTGCTACCATGCAAGTGGGCCGTAAGCAAAAAGGCGGAGAAGCCATTATGATGCTTACGTTTGATAAACTTTTAGATGATTCTGTCATTTCCTCGTTAAAACAAACAAGCGAAATTGTGACCATACAGCGTATTGAATTGTGACATTAAAAAAAGAGCCTTAGCGGCTCTTTTTTTATGGACTTATCTTTAACACTTGTCCTGCATTTAACATCGTATTTTCTAAATGATTCCACTTTCTTAGCTGATCAATATCTACTTCATATTTGACTGCGAGCTCAGATAATGTATCTCCTTGATGGATAAGAATACAGTTATCAGAAGTCTGATGTAACTGCTGAAAAACCGTGGCAGCTAAATCGCTTTTTACGTATGCCGATAGTTTTTGCTTGTCCAATTTGGCAAGTGGGTTTACTGCATTGGTTTTATCCGGATTCCAACTTTCTTGATGAACTTCAAAATGCAAATGTGCACCTGAAGATCGCCCTGTATTGCCAACTCGTCCAATGTTTTGACCTGCGGCTACACGATTTCCTTCTGCAACAAAACGTTCCTCTAGATGAGCATAGACCGTTTCGTATCCATTTGTTTGTTTGATAAAAACAACCTGTCCGTATGTATTTGAATAGTAAGAGCGGCTCACCACTCCTTTTGCAACAGCATACACCTGTGTACCAACAGGTGCTGCTATATCAATTCCAAAGTGTTTGGCGTGACGAGAACCAAATATATCAGTTAAGACTCCTTCAACCGGCCACTCCCACTGCTTCTCTTCTGCTTTTACCATTTGCCCGCCCAAAAATAAAAGACCTATACACAATCCCATTACTAATACAACCAATATTCTTCTTAACACGTCAATCATGAAGAAAGAACCTCCTATGTAGATCATTGCACACAAAACATACTATATGCCAATTCCTTCTCTTTTAGACTTGTTTATAGAAAAAATAAAGAGATGTGATTTTCCACTGAATCACATCTCTTTGCTATTCTTATTATTTCAGCCGAACAAACTGTTATTTAGCATGTGCTTACTTTGGCAGTTTAATAAAGAAAGTTGTTCCTTCATTTAATTCACTTTCAACCGCAATGATCCCTTGATGTGCCTCCACAATATTTTTGGCGATTGCAAGCCCAAGACCAGTTCCTGACTTCCCTCTTGTTCTGGCTTTATCCGCTTTATAAAATCGTTCAAATACAAATGGAAGATCTTCTTTCGGAATGCCTGCTCCTGTATCTTGAACAGAAAGATGGATTTCGGATTGACTTTTATCAAGATGCAGCTTTACTTCTCCGTAGTCATCCGTATGACGAATCGCATTATCAATTAAGTTTGTCAGCACTTGTTCCATACGGTCTGAATCAATCATCGCTTCAAATTCATCTTCTATTTTTCCATTAAGAGACAGTTTAATATGTTTTTCTTTAGCTAACCCTTGAAACTTACGCAAAACACGTTCTGTAAATTCAACCATTGCTACAGATTCTAAGTGAAGCTGCACATGTCCCGCTTCCATTCGCGCCAAATCTAAAAGTTCATTTACAAGCCGGCCCATACGGAGTGATTCATCATAAATCACCTGTGCAATTTCTTTCTTTTCTTCATCCGTACTTGCAATATCGTCAATAATAGCTTCACTATAACCTTGAAGCATAGAAATAGGTGTACGCAATTCATGAGACACGTTTGCAATAAAATCTTTTCTCGATTTATCAAGTTTACGCTCTTCAGACATATCACGTAGTACAGCTACAGCACCGCGAATTTTCGTTTGATTATAGAGCGGTGACATTAAAATGACCCACGTTTTCCCTTGAATTTTCAATTCTGCACTTCGCTCCGTTTCAGTCTCTACTACCGTTTGAAACAAATGGACGACGTTTGCTGGAAGCTCAGGGACCTGCTGATTGTTGACATCCTGCTCGTAATACCAAGTCTGAAGAAAATGCTCCGCTGGAGGATTGGTAATTAAAATCGATCCGTCTCTACTAAACGTAATAACACCGTCTGCCATACTGCTTAAAATACTTGAAAGCTGCTCTTTTTCCTGATTGAGCGCATTGAGGTTAAACTTTAACTGCCTGCCCATTTGATTAAAAGCAATCGCTAACTCTCCAATTTCATCGTGAGTTAAAATAGGTACTTTTGTATCAAAGTTGCCTTTTGTTACTTCAAATGCCGCCTGCCTCATTTTTCTAAGAGGCGCTGTAATTCGAGTGGATAAGAAAAAAGCAAAGATAGTAGTTAAAATAATAGCAATACCTGCAGCCAATAAAATGAACTTAGTCGTATATTGAGCGGGTTCTTCAATTTCAGAAAGAGATTGATACAAATAAACGCCGCCTGTTGGTTTGTTATCTTTCATTAAAGGTACACCGACAACAAACATTAAAGGCTCATCACTCGTGTCTTTCTTTGTAGTCATGTACATTTTTTCCCGTATTACTTTACCTTTTTCAACCACTTGATTTAGCTGATCGTTTTGTTTAACAATGGCCGAAATAGCTTTCTTATTTTCTTTATCAGGATGTGTGGAATGCCAATAAAAATCTTTGTCTTGAACAATAACTACACTTGCTTGGTCTGCAAGTTCACGAGCAATCGATAGTCCTAGTTTTTCATCGTCCGTTTCCTGCACAATGGTAGAGATTTTAGCAGCCGTTTTAGTTAAACGGTTTTCTGCATCTACAACATGATAATTTTCAAAAAACTGAAGCAGTAAAATGGTCAAAATAAATAAAACAAGCGTGACGAGCAATAGGATAGTAAACCATAGTTTACCAACTACACTTCTCCAAAACATCAGTTATTTTCAACCTCAAATTTATACCCTACTCCCCAAACGGTTACAATCATTTTCGCCGCTTGTGACGATACACGATTTAACTTTTCACGCAAACGCTTGACGTGCGTATCTACCGTACGAAGATCTCCAAAGAAATCATAATGCCATACTTCACGCAGCAGCTGCTCTCTGTCATATACTTTATCTGGCGTTTTTGCGAGATAGCATAATAATTCATATTCTTTTGGAGTTAAGTTAACTTCTTTTCCGTCTGCTGTAACGCGATGTGCATCATTATCAATCGTTAAGTGATCAAAGACAATAAGATTTTTCACGCTCGTTTCTGGTTGAATAAACGTTGCTTGAGAAGAACGTCGAAGCAGTGCTTTTACGCGAAGAACCACTTCTCTTGGGCTAAACGGCTTAACGATATAATCATCTGTACCTACTTCAAACCCTTGGACTCTGTTTACTTCTTCCCCTTTAGCTGTAAGCATGATAATAGGAGTTGCTTTTTTCTCCCGAATTTGTTTACAAACCTCAATACCGTCTATGCCGGGCATCATTAAATCTAATACAATCAAATCATAATCTATGTGTAACGCTTTTTCGATTGCTTCATGCCCATCGGCTGCTTCTTCAATGATGTATCCTTCTTTTTCTAAGTACATTTTTAACAATCGTCTAATGCGATCTTCATCGTCTACTAGCAGTAATCTTTGTTCGTTTTGCATGTATTTTCAACCTCCTAGTCTTAGTGTACAAAAAAAAACCGGCGAGTTCTACTTATGATACCCAAACAATGTGACAATTCGTGAACACCTTTACAAAAAACAGCTTTTTTTACCCAAAAGAAGCTGAGACGCAACGAAATCCATGCAATCTACAGCTGAATAAATAAAATAAAGAAGCTAGTAGGGATCGCTTGTTGCACGGCTATAAGCACCTACATACATGAACCCTACGTTCACCATCTCAATGAAAAAATCCGAACGAATGAGATTCTCCATCAAGAATCTCATTCGTTCGGATCTTCCTTCAACTAAAATATCTTTGTTTCAGCCTCTATTCTATTTTTAAAGGTTACGCATATGAATGTAAACCTGCAATAATTAGGTTCACAGCAACTAAGTTGAACATAATGATGGCAAACCCGCCAACTGCCAGCCAAGCTGATTTTTCACCGTGCCACCCTTTAGACAGCCGAAGATGAAGAAAAGCGGCGTAAAATAAAAAGGTGATCAGCGCCCACACCTCTTTAGGGTCCCACCCCCAAAAGCGCGTCCAGGCCATCTGAGCCCAAATCATAGCGAAAATAAGTGCTCCTAGTGTAAAAATAGGAAATCCAATCGCCACTGCTCTGTAGCTTACTTCATCAAGCAAGTCGCTGTTTACCTGCTTCACAAGCGGCTGCAGCGCAGCTCCAATTCGCTTCCGTAAAATAAGACGAATCAGCCAATATAAGACAAAGCCACCGGCTAACGACCAAATAACCGTATTTAATTTTTTAGCATTGATAATAGCGGGCATATCAATAAGCGGCTGTATATCGTTCCCGTCTGTCCACTCACTTTGATGCGGTCCCACTAGCGGAACCATATGATATACGACTTGCTCTTGTTCTCCACTTTTATTAACCCAATTAAATGATGACTCGTAGTGAGCCGCATTAAAAGTCAGCGTCACCGCTACAAACCCAAGCGTACTAATAAGCGTATACAGGATGAATTCCAGCCAAAATGCTTTTTTATTTCGCTTGGATTGGTCAATCGTTTTGATTAAATAAATCAATCCTGCAACAAAGCTAATGGAAAGCACGGCTTCACCCGTAGCAGCAGTTGTAACGTGAATATGCAGCCAATTCGTTTGGAGAGCCGGTATCAGCGGCGTAATTTCAGTTGGAAACATGCTTGCATAAGCAATGATCAAAAGAGCCACCGGCAATGCAAACAGTCCAAGCATGCTAAGACGATAAATAAAGTAAATAACAATAAATGCGCCAACAAGCATCATGCCAAAAAACGTCGTAAATTCAAATAAATTACTAACAGGAGCGTGGCCTGATGCAATCCACCTTGTAATAAAGTAGCCAATCTGTGCAATAAAGCCGATGATGGTAACCGCAATTCCAAACGTTGCCCACTTTGTTTTCTTTTGAGCTGCTCGCTTATCTCGAATAGCTCCTCCGAAAAAAAAGGTTGCAACTAAATAAGCAATAAACGCCACATACAGTAAATTACTACTTATACTCGCGTAATCCATGCTTTTTCCTCCTATTTTGTTTCTTTATCATTTTGGTCCTTCAGCTGTGTAAGGGATGTTGATTCTAATAAACCATTTAGTTCTTTTTTAAGCCCATACCAGTTTTTATTTGTATGTGCGGCCAACCATATCTCATTATTGACTTTTTGAATCCACATGCGGCGATGATTCCAATACATCCCTTGAATCACACCAATCATAAAGATTGCTCCGCCAATTCCTAAAAACCAAAGCGTATAGTCTCTGCGAACGGTTAATCCCGTTACATTTTTCGTTTCCACACCAGCAAAGGTCATTTTATAATCGTTATTTCCTAGCGGCTCCAAGTTCTCTCTAATTCCAACAAAAGCAACTTCCCCTTTTTTATGCTGAGGCGTAATCATTTTAAATACAAAAGCCGGATTGTTAGGCACTCTGGTCTTTGTATTTGGATTTCCTTCATCATCAAAGAAAAAGTCTGGAAAGTAACTCATGAGCTTGACTTTATATCCGTTTTTTAAATCATATGTTTCTTTTGGATTATGTAAATCTACTGTAAGTGAACCAACGTTTCTATTTGCATTTTTATCTGTTAAATGGAAAGACATAGAGCTAAACTCATTTAACTTGAAGTCCACTTGGTACATGGCATATCCTTCAAACTTAAGCGGCTGATTCACCCGAATCTCTGAATCTTTTATTTTCTTTAACTTTGGATCTGCTCCCGGTATAAGCTTTCCTTCGCGCTTATACAAACTAACATCCGCTTCATATTTTTTGGCTACTTTATTATTCCCTGCACGATCAATTGCTTCTTGGAACACGGCGCTTTCGCTATCTTTATCATACGTTTCAACAGTAAAACGATGGTTTTTCAAAAAATACTCTCCGTTCGTCCCAGGAATAACTTTTGTTTCACCTTCACGGATCCAAAGAACTTCATCTATATACATACCTGGTACAAATCTAAGCATAGCACCTAGTAAAAAGATAATGAGACCGATATGATTAATATATGGACCCCATCTTGAGAAGCGTCCTTTTTCAGCCAGCAGATTGCCGTTTTCTTCACGAATGGAGTATCTTCTTTTTTTAAGCATGCTTTTTACATGTTCATAATCTTGATCCGTCCACAATGATGAAGTGCTATATAAACGCTGTCTTTTTAAGAAGTTTGGATGTTTTGTTACACTCTGCTTTTTTAGAGCTCGGTACAAAGGCACGACTCGATCTAAACTGCAAATGACTAACGACATCCCTAAAGCAGCAATTAAAAGCAAGTACCACCACGATTCATAGAGATGATGAAAACCTAACTTATAATAAAGTTCTCCTGTCCATCCATATTCCTTTTGGTAATACTCATCTGCTGTCACATTAGGAGGTATGTAAGCTTCTTGAGGATAAATGGTTCCGACTGCAGACGCAACAAGCGTCACAATAATGATCCAAATACCTACTTTTACAGAAGAGAAAAAGTTCCATATTTTATCGATAACTGTTTTATTGTACGTTTGCGATCGCCTTGCGCTTCCTTCATAACGCATATCTACTAATTTATCAGTTGTTTCTTCTGCAATCGGCTTACCACAGGCTTCACACAAAATCGTACCATGCGGGTTAACGTGTCCACATTCACATTTTACGTGTTTCATTGTCAACACTCCCTATGGTTTAATTTCTTCCATATATTCTTTTATTTTAGATTCTTCCAATCCCCCAATAAAACTGTCTACAATCTTTCCGTTTTTATCAATTAAAAATGTAGTCGGCAGAGGATCTATTCCGTATGCACCCAAAACTTGTGAATCTTTATCCATCAAAATCGGAAAAGATAGCTCATATTGTTTAGCAAATTGCTCTACTGCTATATTCGTTTCTGCAACGTTAACAGCTAGAATTTCAACACCTTGCTTTTTATATGATGCATACTGCTTCTCCATAGCCGGCATCTCTTGTTTACAGGGCTTGCACCATGTTCCCCAAAAATTCAAAAAAACTCCTTTGCCTTTGTAATCTGATAGCTGATGAGTTTCTCCATTAACATCTCTTAATATAAAGTCAGGTGCCTTATCTCCTACTGATACCTTTTGTTTATCAGCAAAAAATTGAGCATAAAGGGTATATCCAACCGCGCACAGCAAAACTGCCAATATAACTGTTCGAATAATCAAGCGCTTTTTTTTCATGGCACGAACTCCTTTTAACCGCTTTCAATACGCTTTTTTCTATCATTATATCATTTTTGTGGTAGTGGCTTTCCAATAATATTTCGACGTTTCTGTGAAGTCTTCCTCTCATTCTACAAGTTCGACATTTTTTCAAAAAACCTTGCTTGTTTTTCTAATTCACGACATTTTTCATAAAAAAAACAGGTAAGTGAAAATTACTTACCTGTTTGAGACATTGAATATAATTGTTTGACTTCATGCGCTGTAAGCTCACGAGCTTCGCCTGCATTTAATCCGCGTAAATCTAAAGGTCCGTAGCGTTCACGTTTTAATTTTAAGACAGAATGCCCAATTGCATCGAACATGCGACGTACTTGACGATTTTTCCCTTCATGAATCGTCAATTCCACAATCGCCGTCTGCTTGCTTTTATCAATAGAAAGAACTTTTGCACGAGCTGGTGCTGTTTTTCCGTCCTCTAGCATCACACCGCGCTGCAGCTGTCTGATTTTTTCACGACTTGGAATTCCTTTAATTTTAGCCACATAAACTTTATCCACTTCAAATTTAGGGTGCATTAGCTGATTAGCAAATTCACCGTCGTTTGTTAAAAGAAGTAAACCCGACGTATCATAGTCTAGACGTCCAATTGGATAAATTCTTTCTTCTACATGTGGAAAGAAGTCAACGACTGTTTTTCTTCCCTTGTCGTCGTTAGCAGCTGAAATTACGCCTCTTGGTTTGTATAACATAAAATAAACGGGCGCTTCGCTTTCTACCGGCACTTCGTCTACTTCAATTTTATCGTTAGGACCTACTTTCGTGCCCAATTCTCTTACAACTTTTCCATTTACTTTCACTCGGCCTTGGCCGATTAATTCTTCAGCTTTACGTCTTGATGCTACACCTGCGTGAGCAATCACTTTTTGTAATCGTTCCATTAACACTTCACCTCTTGTAACATCTTACTTGTTTACGAAGTAATACACAAGTCTATTTGCCACTCAGAGGTAGAATTTTCGATTTCTTACCGGCCAAACACAAGGATTACAATGACAACTGAGGCAATAATTCCTACCAAATCTGCCAGTAAACCAACCTTCAGCGCATCTCCCATTTTTTTAATGCCAACCGCTCCGAAATAAACCGTTAAAATATAAAATGTGGTATCTGTACTTCCCTGCATGGTCGATGCCAAACGACCGATAAAAGAATCAGGTCCGTATGTAGAAATTAGATCCGTCGTGATACCAAGAGCAGCCGTTCCAGATATCGGTTTGATAAGAGCTAAAGGTACAATTTCAGCCGGAACGCCGACTGCTTGCAGCATAGGTTTTAAAATAGATAAGAAAAAATCAAGGGCTCCTGAAGCTCGAAAAATAGAGATGCTCACTAACATGCCGACTAAGTAAGGAATGATGGAAAAAGCAATTTGTAATCCGTCTTTCCCTCCCTCTACAAACTTTTCATACGTAGGAATTTTTTTATAGGTTCCATAAAGTAAAATGCATCCTACAATAAGAGGAATAAACATCAATGATACTTGATTAAGCATAGTCATTTTCGTTTTCCTCCTTTTCGTGTACGTCGATAATAAAAGAAGCGATCAATGATGATAGCTCCTATCGTAGCTACAACAGTTGCTAAAAGTGTGGTACCGACAATTTCAGTAGGATTAGCCGAGTTATACGTAATTCGAATTGCAATAACTGTGGTTGGTATAAGTGTTAAACTGGTTGTGTTAAGTGCTAAAAGTGTGATCATAGAACGGCTTGCTTCGTCTCTATCGCCGTTTAGCTTTTTAAGCTGCTCCATCGCTTTAATGCCAAGAGGAGTTGCCGCATTCCCGAGTCCAAACATATTCGCCATCATATTGGACAATATGTACCCTAAGGCCGGATGATCTTTTGGAACATCAGGGAAAAGTCTTGTAATGATGGGTCGAAACAGTTTCGCTAACTTGTCGAGAAGCCCTGCACTTTGAGCAATATTCATCATCCCTAACCAAAAGACCAGCACGCTGATTAACCCAATGCTGATGGTCACTGCTTCGCCTGCTCCTTGAAAAATTGCTTTATTTACATCACCAATTTTTCCATTTATAATCGCAAAAACAATTCCGATAATGGTCAGCAGCATCCAAATAATATTAACCATCTGTTTTGGCTCCAGACTGAATAAACATTAATCGCTTCACTTTATCAAAAAAACCTTTTTGCTGCTCGGACTGCTTTTCGAAATAAATTGGAACACTGTCAATCGTCTCTCCACTTCTATAAATATCGAGCTTTCCTACCACATTTGGAACTTCCCCTGTTTCTTTCCACTGCTTTTTAGGCTGAATTAACGTTGTTTTCACTTCTACAGAACTTTGTTCTTTCTTTGTGAGAGGATAGACGACATTTCGTTTAATATACAACTGATCTTTATAGAAAGAATCCTTTATATCTGCCAATTCTCCTTTTGCAGCTAAACTGGTCATATCATATTTATCAAATGCATTTTCATACATGGAAATGTGATCGTTCCAATCATCTGGGGCATTGATCGTTACAGCAATTAAATCCATTCCATCTTTTGTAGCAGTTGTCACAAGCGTTCGTTTTGCTAATTTTGTATACCCTGTTTTTCCGCCAGTACAGTATGCATACAGTGTTGTCAGCAGTTTATTTTTGTTTTTCCACACTCGATCCCATTTCTCTTCAGGATGCTTCATTCGATAGACTTTTGTTCCTGAAATCTCTTTGAAAATTTTATTATTCATTGCATAGCGCATGAGCAGAGCCATATCGTGCGCGGTTGAGCGATGATTTTCATGATCGTCTAATCCATGCGGATTTTGAAATGTTGTATTTGTCATGCCAATTTCTTCTGCTTTTTTATTCATCAAATAAACAAATCCATCTTCGCTTCCTCCAACGGCTTCTGCGATAGCTACAGCAGCATCATTACCTGAACGAAGCATCAAGCCATATACTAAATCTTTTAATTTTATTTTTTCACCTTCAACTAAATACACAGAAGAACCTTCAACACCAACTGCGCTGTGGCTCACGGTAACTGTTTTATTTATTTTGCCAGATTCAATCGCCAGTATTGCTGTCATAATTTTTGTAATGCTAGCAATTCGGCTAACTTGATCTGCATTTTTAGCATATAACACTCTCCCTGATTTCTGTTCCATCAAAATAGCACTATGAGCACTTACGCTCCCCGCTGCAGATGATGTGGAAGGCCAACCGCTGAGACATAGCAATACAATAAATAGATAGATGATACTTTTTTTGCTTCTTTTCATGTCATCCCCGTCCCTCTACCTGTTTGTACAAGTTTATGCTCGTCTTTTTTGGTTATGAATGAAAAGATTTGTCCATACAAAAAAGAACATAGAAAAAACTCTATGTTCTTTTACATTTTCACTTCATTTCTTGAAACGATTGAAAAAACAAATCTGCTTCTTGATCGGTTCCTTCTTGTAATAAATCTTCTGGAAGCGGCGGCAGCTCTTCGATACTTTTAAGGCCAAAATAGCCTAAAAATTCTTTTGTCGTTCCGTATAAGATGGCCCGCCCTGCGCCTTCCGCTCGTCCCACTTCTTTTAATAAAACCTTTCCAATTAAAGTTTGAAGAGGTCTTTCCGTTTTCACTCCGCGAATCTCTTCGATTTCAGCTCTTGTAATTGGCTGCTTATACGCTACAATAGCTAACGTTTCAAGCGCTGCTTGTGATAATGATTGATTAGCGGGAGCTTCTACGAGCTTCTCAATATATGGTGCATACTCTTTTTTTGTGACAAGCTGATAGGCCCCTCCTATTTCAACAAGTGTAACTCCTCTGAACTTACACTCTTGCTCTAAGCTCTCCAAAGCACCTTGAATGTCTTCATGAGGCTTTTCTATAATCTCAGCTAACCGGCTAATGGATAGACCTTCATCACCAGAAACAAAAAGTAAGCTCTCAATAATAGCCTGTAGATTATTCGTTGTCATTCCTCTTCATTCCTTTCTCGATACGATACATAAAGCTCGTCTAGATTGTGCTGCTGTTCCACAACGATTTCATTTTCTTTCATTAATTCCAGCACAGCTAAAAACGTTACAACAATATGATCACGCTCTTGATAAGGAAACAGCTGATAAAAACTTTTTTTCCCTTTAAAGGCTTTTAATTCGTTCACAATTTCACTCATGCGCTTATCAATTGGAATGTCTTGCCTTGCTATTTTCGTCTGCATAGGCTTTTTGTTTTGCTTTCGTTTCATCAACTTTTGAAAAGCACTTAGCATATCATACAGTGATATATCCAATCCTTCATCCTGAGGCTGCGTACGTTCTTCTGCATTTATTTGCACATTACTTGGAGGTTTTGTATACACATGACTTTGGTCTTCTTCCAGCTTTTGAAGCTCTACCGCCGCTTCTTTAAACTTTCGATATTCAATTAAGCGCTGCATCAATTCTTCACGCGGATCTTCTTCATCGACCATTTCAATTTCATCCATATCTTCTTCATACGTAGGCAGAAGCATTTTACTTTTAATTTGAAGCAAAGTTGCTGCCATGACTAGATACTCACTGGCAACGTCTAGCTGAAGCTCATTCATTGTATGTATAAACATCATATATTGCTCAGTAATTGTCGCTACTGGGATATCGTAAATATCAATTTCAAATCGGTTAATCAAATGCAGAAGAAGATCTAAAGGTCCTTCAAACGCATCTACTTTTACACTATACTCCACTTTTATCTCACCAACACTTTTCAATTGCTTATCATTTCTGCTGCTTTATATAACGTTACTATCATTAGTATAGAGGATTATAGACACATGTCCAATACAAATTAACGTAAAAATAGGTCATTTGCCCATACAAAAAGTTTAAATATACATATGATGTCAAGGTAATAAGATTTTGAAATGGCTGAAGGAGGAACTCGCATGGGTGAAAAATCTTGTGGATACGGTAGCGGTTTCGCTTTAATTGTTGTACTGTTTATTTTATTAATTATTGTTGGTTGTTCTTGCTTACGCTTCTAACCACACATATTGAATAAAAACAAACGTGTTCGCCATACCTTGAGCACGTTTGTCTCTTTAAAGGCACCGCGCTGATGAATAGCTAATTTTTGTGATACACTACATATAGAGTCTTACCAGGAGGGAACAAGATTGTATTCACAAGCCTATATTGATTATTTAGTTCATTTTCATGGCGACCGGGATTACTTTGAATGTCATGAACTGCTAGAAGAACACTGGAAAAAAGACGAAAGAGGACACCGCAATATTATTTGGGTTGGCCTTATTCAAATTGCTGTTTCACTCTATCATCATCGACGCCAAAATTTCGCCGGAGCCAAAAGAACGATGCAAAAGGCGCTGGCAATTTTAACGAAGGAAGAAGAAAATATTGCACAGCTTGGACTTAATTATCCTTCACTGCTTAAACTTCTTCGCAAACAATTAGCTTTAATCGATACCTATCAGCCATATAAAAGTATTAACTTGCCCATTGAAGATCCAGCATTATTACGAGCTTGCAAACAAAGAAGCACTGATAAACAGCTTGTCTGGTTATCAGCTTCTAATCTGCAAAATGATGCGATTGTTCATCGTCACAGCACGCGAGATCGGTCAGATGTGATTGCGGAAAGACAAGCGAACTTATTGGCAAAACAAAACAACAGGTAGCTTCTAGCTACCTGTTGTTTTATGATGACTAAGATGTGAAAGAAGCTTTCGCACCTCACCTAATCATGCTTTTCTTTATTCATCCGCCTGACACTTTTCATAAAACGGAGCGATGATTTCACTCGGCTTAATTTGTGCAGTCGTATACATTTCTTTAAGAGCTTTAATCATTTTTTTGCCAATGCCCTGTTGGCGGTGTGAAGGGTTTACACTGACGTGTTGAACCTCAATCAAACTTTTATCGAGCATGGAAATGCCAACAATCCCAATAATATCTTCTTCTTGCTTCCAAAGATACAGCTGCCAATGTTCGTTTTGCTCATATTCTTTCATCGTTTGTTGAAGTTTTTTTAAATCTTTTTCCGTAGGTACAAACGATAGAAGACCCATGGCAATTTTTTCATAGTTTCGTTTATAGCGAATAAGCATACGATTCTCCCTCGTCCTCAAACTTTCCTACAAATTAATGCGCTGCGTTTTTTACTGCTTTTATCATACAAAATTTATAAGTAAATAGCAATATTACACAAAAGCTTGTCCTATGTCATGCGTGTATGAGAAACCTAATCTATTACGCTTTTTGAGCTGTTGCGCGAAGAAAAAACGCCGTAACCCCCTGTAAAAGGTTGTTATGACGTTTTATTAGCTAATATCCATTTATAGCAGTATGCTCTTATTCTTCCCAGACTTTTACTTCTTTCATTACGTCGCCATTTTTCATTTTTAACACTGTATCAAGTCCTTCTGTTACTTTTCCAAATACAGTGTGAACACCGTTCAAATGAGGCTGTGGCTCATGAACAAGAAAGAACTGACTGCCGCCTGTGTCTTTACCAGCATGTGCCATTGATAGAGAACCCGCTTCGTGTTTGTGAGGGTTTCCTTCTGTTTCACATTTAATTGAGTAGCCAGGGCCGCCAGCACCTGTACCAGTTGGGTCTCCTCCTTGAGAAACAAATCCAGGGATAACGCGGTGGAACGTTACGCCGTTGTAGAATCCTTCATTAGCTAACTTTTCAAAGTTTTCTACTGTTCCTGGTGCTTCGTTCGGAAATAAATCGATTAGAATTTTTTCGCCATTTTCCATTAGAATACTTGCTTTTTTCATATGAATGACCTCCAATATATGTATTAGTACCGCTATAGGCTCTGTTTTCCCTATCAAAGCGGCAAAACGTAAAAATTGTAAGTGCCACCTAGAGTAGAACACTTACATTTATAAACTCACTCTATTCTACTACAAACAAGCTCATGAATTCAATGAATGCACTTTTTCACTTTCTTCTCGTAGGGCTCTAAATAAAAAATAGTAGTTGTGAGATGAAACTTTTTATAGTATCATCCGTCTAATACAGTGATGGAGATACATAGATTTCATTTCATATAGAAATCTACGCCTCTAGACTGATTTATGGGAAAATGATGAATTGACTCTGTTACTTCAGACCTGCCCGTATTATAATAGGGCAAGTATGGGATTAAAGGAGGAAAAAGGTTTGAAATTAACGATAAAAGCAATGATGGTGACATTAGGTCTTCTTCTATTCCTAACCGCACCCTTAAAAAGTTTTGCAGATGCCGCTCCGGGCGATGTTATTATTACATTAGGTCAGGACTTAACCAGCTCTCAGAAGCAACAGGTATTAAATGACCTTGATGCGCCAAGCAATGCTCAAACAGTAACCGTGACAAACCAAGAAGAGCATGAATATTTAGGTGACTTTATTCCAAAGGCTACTATTGGATCTCGTGCTATTTCATCTTCTAGTATTACCCTTGGTTCAAAAGATTCAGGTTTAAGCGTATCAACTCAAAATATTAATGGTATTACAGACGACATGTATATTAATGCTTTGATGACCGCCGGCGTTAAAGATGCAAAAATCCAGATTACCGCTCCATTTGAAGTATCTGGTACAGCTGCTTTAACAGGTATTATGAAAGCATATGAAGTTCAAACAGATCAAAAAATCCCAGAAGAAGTAAAAAAAGCAGCCAATGAAGAGATGGTCCAGACATCTGAGCTTGGTGAAAAAATCGGTAAAGAAAAAGCAGCGCAGTTTATGGCAACGATTAAAGAAGAAATTGCCAAAGAAAATCCTCAAACAAAGGACGATTTACGCACGTTAATTCAGCGAGTGGCTGATGATTTAGGTATTAAATTAACAGATTCAGAGCTTAATACACTTGTTGACTTTTTCAATCGTTTAAAAGATATGAATATCGATTGGAATCAAGTAAAAGACCAACTTTCCGCGACAAAGGAAAAAGTAACAACATTTCTTCAGTCAGAAGAAGGCCAATCATTTCTTGATAAATTAAAGCAATTCTTTGTTGATATTATTAATGCTATTAAATCGTTATTCTCATAAAAAAAAGAGCCTCTTGAACAAGAGGCTCTTTTTTTTACGTTAATCACTCGTTACTTTTTTACCGTCACTTTGTATTTCACGTCATTTTTTACAATGTCTTCATACGTTTCGCGTTTTACGACTAGCTGTGCTTCTCCATCTTCTACGAACACGACAGCTGGCTTTGGCAAACGGTTATAGTGACTTGCCATAGAATAACCGTATGCGCCTGTACAAAACATCGCTAATAAATCATCTGGGTTTGCTTTTGGAAGGTGTACATCCCACATCAGCATATCCCCCGATTCGCAGCACTTACCCGCAATAGATACAAGCTCATCACTCTCATCATTCATTCGATTGGCAATGACCGCTTCATATTTCGCTTGATACAGCGCAGGACGGATATTGTCGTTCATTCCTCCATCAATGGCTACATATTCACGTACATTAGGTACATGCTTACGAGAACCAATTGAATACAGAGTAGTTCCAGCATCTCCTACAAGAGAGCGGCCGGGCTCAATCCAAATTTCAGGGATTTCTACCTCTAACTGTTTAGACTGCTTTTTGACCTCTTCTATAATAACTTCCACATACTGCGAAACAGGAATAGGCTGATCTTCTTCCGTATAACGAATGCCAAAGCCGCCGCCTAAATTTAATACTTGCGGAACAAATTCTATACGTTGTTTCCACTCTTTCATTTTTGCAAAAAGCTTTTGAGTCGCCATAATAAATCCGGTTGTTTCAAAAATTTGAGATCCTATATGACAGTGAATACCTAAAAGTTCTAGCCCCTTGCTATTTTGCACAAGACGCACAGCTTCGTCTGCTTGACCGTTTTGAAGATCAAACCCAAACTTCGAGTCTTCCTGCCCTGTCAAGATATAATCATGTGTATGAGCTTCAATGCCGGGTGTTAATCTGAGAAGAACAGGCATCTTTTTTTGATACTGTTCCGTTATTTCCTGAAGCAATGCAATTTCATAAAAATTATCAACTACAATGCATCCTACATCTTCTTTGATGGCCATTTCTAGTTCTGCTCGGCTTTTATTGTTTCCATGAAAATGAATCCGTTCTTTCGGAAAGTCAGCTGCTAAAGCCGTATACAGTTCTCCTCCCGAAACAACGTCTAACGAAAGACCTTCTTCATGAACGACTTGGACCATGGCAATTGTAGAAAAAGCTTTGCTTGCATAAGCGACCTGTGCTTTTACCCCATGCTTTTCAAATGTTTCTTTAAATCCTCTAGCACGCTGCCGAATTAAAGCCACGTCATATACGTAAAGGGGTGTCCCAAAATTTGATGCTAATTCAACCGTATCAACTCCACCAATTTCAAGATGACCCTGCTTATTTATGCGACTTGTTCCGTGTAAAAACATGTTTAGACCCCGTTCCTGTGTATAGTGTAAAAAAGACAGTTAACGGCAATTTGCTGCTAACTGTCTAAATATTTATTATTTTCCATATTTAAAACAAATCTATCACATCTTCATACAGGTTTCAACCACATATTTTGTTTAAGGTTTTGCAGGCTGGCGGTCTTTATCCTGCGGATGCACAATACTAGGTCGCGGATTTGCTCCAGGAACCGGTGTGCGAATGATAATCTGCCATAAAGCCTGCGGATTAAATGGAAGAAACGGCCACAAATAAGGCGTATTCAATGATTTTAGACGTACCATGTAGAGAATGATAGCCGTTGTCGCAATAAGGAATCCTGGAGTATGAAATGCCGCAACAAAAATTAATAAAAACAATCTCAGCATCTTATTTGCCACTGCTAACTCATAGCTTGGCGTTGAAAAAGAACCAATGGACGCAATAGCTACATAAAGAATAACTTCCGGAACAAACAATCCTACATCAATGGCAATCTGTCCAATGAGTGCTGCAGCAATTAAACCCATCGCAGTAGCAAGCGGTGTCGGCGTATGAATGGCGGCCATCCTCAGGAATTCAACCCCTAGATCGGCTAAGAAAATCTGGATAACTGTCGGAATATTTGTTGTTTCGTTTGGTCCAATAAACTGCAATTTTGCCGGCAGCAGATCTGGCTCAAGTACAAATAACAGCCATAGCGGTAATAAGAAAAGAGACGCAAGAATTCCTAAAAACCGTATCCAGCGTATAAAGGTACCTACAGAAGGAGACTGCCTGTATTCTTCTGCATGCTGCACGTGATGAAACAGCGTAGTTGGTGTAATAATAACGCTTGGTGATGTATCGGTAATAATAATGACATGCCCCTCTAGTACATGAGCTGCTGCTGTGTCAGGGCGTTCTGTATAGCGTACCATTGGAAAAGGATTAATTCCTTGTTTGACTAAAAACTCTTCAATGGATTTGTCAGCCATCGGCAAACCATCTACATCGATAGCTTCCAGTTCATCTTTTATCAGTTTAACCAGTCCTGGATCAGCTACCCCCTTTATGTACCCAATCGCTACGTCCAGTTTCGAACGTTCGCCTACCTTCATAATTTCAAAACGAAATCTTCCGTCACGGATTCGTCTTCTCGTTAACGCTGTATTGATAATGATGTTTTCAGTGTATCCATCTCTTGCTCCGCGAATCACTTTCTCTGTATCCGCTTCTTCAGGCGATCTGCCGGGATACGTACGCACATCGACTTCAAAGCCAACTTCTTCACCGTCAATTAAAACGAATAACAGTCCTGATAAAACAGAAACCATTCCATCATCCAGCGTTTTTAAAGGCTTTACTTGCTGATGAATAAGACGGTTTTCAACAATATCTTTTAGCTTCGCTCGTTCAACTTCATTATCATTAATTTGAACGAGCACTTTTGTAATTTCAATAATAAATGAACTGTCGCATAATCCTGTTACATAGTAAACATGAACTTCTCGATCCAAAATAAGTAATTTACGCACGCCCACATCAAAACTTGTGTTCATACTAGCGTTTTCTTTGAACCACTGATCGTTTTTTTGCACTTTTGAAAAAATAGCTGTTTTCTGCTCTGCTGGCTTACCCAAACGAACCGCTCCTTTCTAAAATAAGTCTTGCTGCTTTTTCAGTAATCGGACATCCAATTTCAATATCGTCCATCCTAGCCATTTTGCCGATATCCCCTATTCCTACAACTAAGGGAATATCGAGCTGATCCAAGCAGTAAACTGTATCTCCATTAATTCGTCCGACTTCTAACTCTTGAATTCCGCTTTTATCCACGCCATAATGCGATATTTCTCCAAAACGATCGATGGTCACATCCACTCTTGTCCATTCGCTTTGATGAGTACGTGATGCAACGGCGATCACTCCAAGAACTTCTACTTGAGGATGCTTTGCTACGTGCAGCAAAGCGATCTCTCCCGGTCCTTCCTCTAAGAAACCGCTATCGTCGAACATCACAAAGACGGGATCATATGGTGCTTGAAGGATTAGCTCTACCGTTTGACTGCCTGTTAACGTAGTAGGGTTTCCATATGACCTCGAAATGCATCTGCCACCAACCGATTTAGCTACATGCTCAATTGCTTTGCGAGCATATTCATCGCCATCGGTTACAATAATGACCCTTCTTTTTTTCATAATCTTTTATCCTTTCGGTTTAAAGATTAACGCGATAATAAAAGCAAATAAAATAGCTGCTGAAATTCCAGCCGAGGTAAGTTCAAAAATCCCAATTCCAATCCCGATAAATCCATGGTCATCTGCTTGCTTCATCGCTCCGTGCAGCAAAGAATGACCAAAGCTTGTAATTGGAACCGTCGCTCCGGCGCCAGCAAATTCAATTAACTTATCATAAAGACCAAACCCATCTAAAATCGCTCCTGCAACTACAAACGAACTCATGACGTGCGCCGGAGTAAGCTTAGCAAGATCAAGCAGCAGCTGCCCAATAACGCAAATGATTCCTCCTACAGCAAAAGCTATTACATACTCCATTGATCATCCCCCTCCCCAATATGTTCTAAGACGACGCCATGAGCAATTGTTGGAATTGACTCTTTTTGCTGAATCATCGTTGGACTTAAAAGAGCTCCTGTTGCCACCATAAACACTTTCTTTAAGTTTCCTGATTTTAATTCATTTAAAATATGCCCATACGTGACAATAGCCGAGCAGCCGCAGCCGCTTCCTCCTGCAAATACATTTTGATCAGGGCGATATACCATTAATCCGCAATCATTATGATTGGTTGATATATCGTAGCCTTCGTCCTTGAGCAGCTGTTTTAAGATTGGACTTCCTACGCCAGATAAATCTCCTGTTAAAATAAGATCATACTCGCTTGGAGAGACGTTTAAGTCTTCCAAATGCCTTTGAATGGTATCTGCAGCAGCTGGTGCCATAGCAGAGCCCATATCGTTTGCGTTTTTAATACCATAATCCATCACCCGACCAATCGTTGCAGACGTGAGACGCACAATACCTTTTTCTTTCGAGACAAGCGCTGCCCCTGCTCCCGTAATGGTTGCCGTTGCTGTATCTGGTTTTTGTCCTCCGTACTCGGTAGGATTTCGAAATTGGCGCTCAGCCGTTGCGTTATGACTGCTCGCTGATGCAATAACACGATTAGCAAATCCCGCATCCACAAGAGCTGCTCCTGTTGCCAACGTTTCCATTGATGTGGAGCAAGCGCCAAACATACATAGAAATGGAATTTGGTTATGCCGAGCTACAAAATTAGCCGTTACGTTTTGATTTAATAAATCTCCAGCCAAAAACAAATCAACGTCTTCATAGGATAAATTTACTTTTTGCAAACAGGAATCAATAGATTCCGTCATCAGCCTTCTTTCAGCTAACTCCCAGTTGTTTTCTTCACAGTGCAAATCTTTATGTGTAATATCAAATGTTTCTCCTAACGGTCCATCTGCTTCTTTTGGTCCTACTGCTGTTCCTGTAGCATTAATGTAAATAGGATTTTCATAAACCCACGTTTGCTTTCCAGTTTTTCTCATAATCCCCCTCTTTTCATAGCAAATAAGTTTTAAAAAGGTATCGAATGATTCCTACAATATAAGCGGAAACCGTTCCAAATACGATTACGTTTCCAGCTAGCTTGAACATATTCGTCGCAACCCCGAGAACAATTCCTTCACTTCGATGTTCGAGCGCTGCACTCGTCATGGAATTAGCAAAACCCGTAACAGGGACGGCTGAACCTGCACCTGCGAATTGACCAATACGATCATATATCCCAAACCCGGTTAAGAGCGCAGATATTAAAATAAGGGTTGCAACGGTAGGATTGCCTGCATTTTTTTCATTAAAGTCAAAAAATGCAATATAGAAATTTTGAATTGCCTGTCCTAATGTACAAATGATTCCCCCTACCAAAAAGGCTTTTAGGCAATTTGCCACATATGAAGGTTTAGGCTGAAATGGTTTAATGCTTTCTTGATAGTTATCTTTTAATTTTTGATTATTTGCCATGTTACATACATCCTTTTCTTATTGATTAACAAAATAAATCCAATGAAATAATGATCCGCATACTTTGCCTAGTACAATGGCCATTAACAATAAAATAAGCTTGCCTTCCATTCCTATCCGTTTCGTTAACGTCGGCAATACATTAAGCACTTCTGTTAACGCTGCTGCCAGCATCCCAATAAAAATACCGCTCGTTAGACCTATGATCATAATAAGCACCGCAGGAAACTGCCACGTGTATTGATGAAGACTGCACCACCCGCCTGTAACAGCACCACCCACCACTCCCCATTCATATGCTTGAATATATTTCATGGTTTTGGTCAGCTGCATCAAACGCGGAATAATGCCCAGCACCGTTAAAAATGCTACAAACCCAGCACCTGCAGCCAGTCCTCCCGCAAGTCCAATTACAATGGTCATCACAATGTTAATGATCATCAATTTTTTTCATACTTTCTTTATTCTCGTGCATAATGACGTATTGATCTAAGTCTTGCTGGTAATTAAACATTTCGACTTCGAGAGGACTAGGCTCTTCATTAATTCGTTTTCTAAAGACATGGTTAAAAAACAGAATCATTCCCAGGCCTAAACCGATAGAGTAAGGCACTTGAATCAGCAAAGGCTGCTTATCTCTCAGACCGGTCAGCATGTAGAACAATTTTTGATGTACTTGTCTCATACTCACATCTTCGTGAAAGTTCATAATTGCTAAAGCAGCTCCGATGAAAAGAAGAAACCAAACAGCTAGAAAAAACAAAAAGGAATATTGTTTCTTTTTATACACGACCTCTACAATCGTTTGAGCGGGTCCAATCGTCTGAATGTCCAAATGCGGATACCGAGAGGCAACTTTTTCAATTACCTTCATTAAATCAACAATGATAATATTTCGATCACTCATACTGACTTGATATACAACTAGCTTTTCAATTTGCTTTTGAACAGAATCTGCTGCTATAACCATTGCTAATTGTCCAACATTTACAGCCTCATCAGGTTTTACTTGAATACGATGTCTCATTTTAAGATAAAGAACGTTTTCCATTCATATCACACCTTACGATTCATTATCTCCCTGTACGTGTAGTATGGATTTTCTTAAATTTTCTAATTCACGTTTCTGAACAGACCATTAATTACCAAATAAAAAAAGCAATCCGTTTCACTATTCTTCTGAATAGCAAAACGGATTGCTTCTTAAGTATTACGTATCATTCATATGCAGCTTCATTTGTTTTAAGATTTTCTTCTCAAGCCTCGATACCTGAACCTGGGAAATTCCCAGCCTTGCGGCCACTTCGGACTGAGTTTGATCTTTGTAATACCTCAAATAGACAATGAGCTTTTCACGCTCATCAAGTTCTTCAATTGCTTCTTTTAAGGCAATTTTATCAAACCACTTCGCTTCCGTATGATCAGCAATTTGGTCAAGAAGGGTAATTGGATCTCCATCATTTTCATAGACGGTCTCGTGAATAGACGAAGGAGCACGATTAGCTTCTTGAGCTAGCACTACTTCTTCAGGAGTGAGATCCAAATGTTCTGCAACCTCAGCGACTGTAGGGACGCGTCCAAGTAATTTGGAAAGCTCGTCTTTTGCTTTACGTATTTTATTGCTCATTTCTTTCAGAGAACGGCTAACCTTTACCGTGCCATCATCACGAATAAATCGCTGAATTTCACCAATAATCATTGGAACAGCATATGTTGAAAATTTAACATCATACGATAAGTCAAATTTATCAACGGACTTTAATAGCCCTATACATCCAATTTGAAATAAATCATCGGGCTCATAACCACGGTTAATAAAACGTTGAACAACCGACCAAACGAGCCGCATATTTTTTTGGACGATTGTATCTCGTGCAATTTGATCACCTTGCTGACTGCGCTTGATGAGGTCTTTAACTTCATGATCCTTTAAATACGGTTCGTTTTTATTTTTTTTGACCTCCACATCCATTGGCAAGTCTCCTTAATTACATAGCGCTTTACTATTTGTTAAGTGCTTTTTTAAATATAAGGTCGTACCTTCTAATACAGTAGACTCCACTCGAATTTCGTCCATAAAGTTTTCCATTATGGTGAAACCCATTCCAGAACGTTCTAGATCTGGTTTCGTTGTGTATAAAGGCTGCTTGGCTTCATCCACGTTATCGATACCAATTCCTTCATCACGAATCATCAGCTCGACTACACCGTCTTCATGAAGCGTCACAGAAATATATACCACGCCATCCGAATTGCTTTCGTAGCCGTGAATAATAGCATTTGTTACTGCTTCAGATACGACTGTTTTAATTTCTGTTAACTCATCCATTGTTGGATCTAACTGCGTAATAAATGATGCTACCGTGACGCGAGCAAACGATTCATTTTGACTAAGCGCGGAAAATTGGAGGTTCATTTGATTTTTCATTATGCCACCCCCAATTTTTGAAGCGCGTTTTCTTCATTAGGTTCAAAACGAATAATTTTAAATAAGCCTGACATATTAAACAAACGTTCTATGGCAGGAGAAATAGCGCATACAACCATTTCCCCGCCGTTATTATGAACCTGTTTGTATCTCCCTAAAATAACCCCCAAGCCAGAGCTGTCCATAAAGGTTAAATGCTGTAAATTTAAAATCAAATGGCTGATAGATTCCTTCTCTATCGCTTCGGTGATTTTGCTTCTTAGCTCTTCTGCCGTATGATGATCTAATTCTCCTGTTAATCGAACCAACAAGACATCTTGTTTGAATTCCAATTCAATCGAAAGACTCACTATACAAACCTCCTCGGAAATCTTATAGTCAGTCTTTCGCTGCCGACAGAATAGAATCCTTCTCACCGACAAAACTAGTTCTATTTCGTCACATTTAGCTGTTTAAGATGTTTGAGAGAAAATAGAGAATGTACGTTTGAATATCTTCCACCAAGAAGCAGCATCGATATCTTCTTTTGCAAGAAGCGGTGAAGAACTAACTACTTTGTTATCCTTCTTAATGGTCAACGTTCCAATTTTGTCGCCTTTTTGAATAGGCGCATTTAGCTTCTCGTTCATTTTCACTTCTGTTTTAACGTCTTTGGCTGCATTTCCTTTTTTCAATAAAACAGAAATAGGCTCGGACGTAACAGCTGTTACCTGATCTTCGCTACCCTTGTTTACATCTATCTTGGTAATAACGTCTCCTTTTTTGTATAAAGGCTTCGTTGTATATTGACTGAATGCGTAGTCTAACATTTTGGTTACTTGATTATTGCGATCTTTTGGCGTGCTTGCACCGAATACAACCGCTAACACACGCATATTTCCCTTTTTAGCGGTAGCTGTTAGGCAATACTTAGCTTGACCTGTAAATCCGGTTTTGAGTCCATCAACGCCGGGATAAAACTTCACTAAGCGATTTGTATTTACTAACCAAAACTTCTTATCTGTATCCGTGCGCAAATAAGCTTCGTATTTACTTGTATAGTTAATAATTTTTTCATACTTTAGCAGCTCTCTGCCCATCATGGCCATATCATGAGCTGTACTATAGTGATTTTCTACGGGCAGGCCTGTCGGATTTTGAAATTGTGTATGAGTCAAACCAAGCTCTTTCGCTTTTTGGTTCATCTTTGCTACAAATTTTTCTTCTGATCCAGCTAAATATTCAGCCATTGCCATAGAAGCATCGTTACCAGAACCTATCGCAATCCCTTTTAGCAAATCATTTACCGTCATTTCTTCTCCGGGCTCTAAAAAGATTTGTGAGCCTCCCATTGAAGCGGCATATTCACTTGCCCGCACTTTATCTTTTAAGGTAATTTTCCCTTTATCCAAAGCCTCCATAATTAAAATCATTGTCATAATTTTAGTCATACTGGCAGGGGGAAGTTCTTGATTACTATTTTTTTCGTATAGAATTTTTCCTGTATCCCGTTCAATTAAAATAGCTGACCTAGCACTGTCAGCAAGCTCAGAATTCTTTTTTTCTGCGGCTAAAACAGGTTGCGTCATAAGTGGAAATAAAAATATGACAACGAGTAACTTTACAATAGTTCGCTTCATCTCCACAAACCTCCATTCTTTATACAACCTATTTTTTCCAAGGTATAATCGATTTATACTAAGGGAAATAAAAAAAGCATCGAGAAATTCTCGATGCTTGAAGTCATATTTTCTTCCTATTTTTGATAAGCTGGAAGCTGCTTTACTACTTCTTTTACAAGCGATAAAAACTGCTGTTTTACTTTTTCAGTCGTTTCAATTACTTCTTCATGATTTAACGGCTGATCTAAAATACCAGCTGCCATATTAGAAATACAAGAAATACCTAGCACTTTCATACCTGCATGGCGTGCCACAATAACTTCTGGCACTGTAGACATGCCAACCGCGTCTCCCCCGATAATGCGAAGCATGCGCACCTCAGCAGGCGTTTCATATGTTGGACCTGTATTTCCTACATATACACCTTCTTGTAAGGCGATATTTAAATCAGCTCCTACTTTCTTCGCTAATTGACGAAGATCCTTGCAGTAAGCAGTTGACATATCCGGGAACCTTACTCCAAAATCAGAGTCATTAGGTCCAATCAAAGGGTTGGTTCCAAAGTTATTAATATGATCAGAAATAATCATTAAGTCTCCTGGATTAAAGGATTCGTTTACTCCGCCCGCTGCATTCGTTACAATCAACGTTTCTACACCGATTTCTTTCATTACGCGCACTGGAAATGTTACTTTATCAAGGGCGTACCCTTCATAAAAGTGAAAACGTCCTTGCATAGCTACAACCGGTACGTCATGAATAGTACCTATTACTAATTGACCTGCATGACCTTCAACTGTTGAAACCGGGAACTCAGGAATGTCGTTATACGGAATTTTTACCGCGCCTTCAATTTCGTCAGCTAATACCCCTAGTCCAGAACCTAAAATAAGCCCAATTGTTGGTGTAACAGTTGATTGATTTTTAATATATGCTGCTGCTTTTTCGATATATTCTTTTTTCATACTCCATTCCCCCTGCTTAATTCAGCTCTTTTAAAAAACTCTTTCCATGCTTAGGCATTGCTACGCCAAAATTTTCTGCTACCGTTGCGCCAATATCCGCAAACGTTTGACGAATAGAAAGTTCTTTTCCTTCTTGCATGCCTTTATTGTACACAAGAAGCGGCACGTATTCACGCGTATGGTCTGTCCCATGATGAACAGGGTCATTTCCATGATCCGCTGTAATAATTAATAAATCATCTTCTTTTAATAAATCAAATACTTCTTCTAAGCGTGCATCATATTCTTCAAGTGCTTGCCCATATCCTTGTGGATCGCGGCGATGACCATAGAGAGCATCAAAATCAACTAAATTTAAGAAGCTTAAGCCTGTAAAGTCCATGTTTAATGTATCAACTAGCTTATCCATGCCGTCCATATTCGATTTGGTACGAAGAGATTTTGTTACCCCTTCTCCGTCGTAAATATCAGAAATTTTACCGATAGCAATAACATCGATGTCATTGTCTTTTAATTCATTCATTACTGTACGTCCAAAAGGCTTTAATGCATAGTCATGACGATTGGATGTACGTGTAAAGTTACCTGGTTCACCTAAAAACGGGCGAGCGATAACACGTCCAATCATATATGGATCATCAAGCGTTAATTCACGAGCAATCTCACAAATTTTGTACAATTCATCAATTGGAACAATTTCTTCATGAGCAGCAATTTGCAAAACAGAATCCGCTGATGTATAGACAATTAAGTCACCTGTTTCCATATGCTGTTTTCCTAGCTCATCCAAAATTTCTGTACCAGACGCTGGTTTGTTCCCAATGATTTTTCGACCTGTTTTTTCTTCTAATTGTGAAATCAGCTCTTCTGGAAATCCATCTGGAAATACATTAAAAGGCGTATCAATATTAAGACCCATAATTTCCCAATGACCTGTCATTGTATCTTTTCCTGCAGAAGCTTCCTGCATTTTTGTATAGTAAGCCAACGGTTTTTCGGCTTTACCGATTCCTTTAATTTCACGGATATTGCTTAGGCCAAGCTTAGCCATATTGGGCATATGAAGACCGTTACAGTGCTCTGCAATATGACCAAACGTATCAGCACCTTTATCATTGTATTTTTCAGCATCCGGTGATTCACCGATACCCACTGAATCCATGACAATTAAAAATACGCGTTTATATGTATGCGCCATTTTATTCCCTCCAAATATCAATTTATTTATTCTCTATAAAATTCCCGTTTGGAAATAATTTAACCATCTTCTCTTATTGGTCAGAAGTCTGACCTCTCTATTAGTATAGACGCTTTTTATTTTTTTGTACACATGAATGAAAGTGTTTTCAATCAAAAAAACCAATGTCTATGAACTCATTGGACATTGGAATCTTCCTACGCTCGCGGATGAAACTGATTGTATACATCTTTTAAACGTGCTTTTGTAACATGTGTATAAATTTGAGTGGTCGAAATATCCGCATGCCCGAGCATTTCTTGAACGGCTCTTAAGTCCGCGCCGTTCTCTAACAAATGAGTAGCAAACGAATGCCGTAACGTATGAGGAGTTAATTCTTTTTCAATTTTTGCTTCAGAAGCTAACTTTTTTAATATTTTCCAAAACCCCTGCCTTGTTAAACGCCTTCCGTGATGATTAACAAAGAGTGCTTTGTCCTGTTCCTTTTGCTTTGTTAAAACACTCCGGCTATGCTGTAAATACTCTTCAATCGCCTCCGTTGCCAACCTTCCGATGGGGACAATTCTTTCTTTATTTCCTTTTCCGATACAACGAATAAATCCCATCGTCAAATGTGCATCATCAATATTTAAGTTAACGAGTTCAGACACACGAATTCCAGTAGCATAAAGCAACTCAAGCATCGCTTTGTCTCGTATGCCAAAAGGCGTCGATGTATCAAACACATTTAACAGCGCCTCTACTTCTTCTGCATTTAGCACTTTTGGCAGCTTGCGCTCAAGCTGCGGGGTATCAATATGAACGGATGGATCTGTATCCGCTGCTTTTTCTCTTAGTAAGAATTGATGAAAAGATCTAGTTGAAGCCACATGTCTCGCAATCGTTTTAGATGACTTTTGCTGATCACTTAAATATTTCAGAAAATTAACGATGTGGAGTCTTGTTACTTCTTTAAATGATTTCAGCTGCTCTACATGTTCTAAATATTGAGCATACTTTTTTAAATCTCGTTCATACGAATCAATCGTATTTTTCGCCAGTCCCCGCTCTACTACTAAATAATGAATAAAATCTTGAATTTGATCATTCAATAGCCTCTACTCCCCGTTTTGATAAAACATAAATAAACGCTCTAGCCACGTCTGATCTTTGTTCACACTTGCTTGCATGACCTTAACTGCTGAACCCGACGGCTCATCATAACGTTTATAATTTTGATACTCTTGAGATACCCATATCATTCCAAAATAAAACAAAAGAGTAAACCCGGTAAATAAGATAAATACTTTACATGTATTATATACCATTTCAGCCCATGATTTCATGAAACAATTCCTCCAATTTTTGATTCTATTAGAAGATATGCCAATTGGGACAGGTTTTATACATGTTTCTTACCTTTATACGCTGAGTTCTCTCCTGGTCATTTCCTTTCTTTCTATAAAACCATGTAGCTTGTAACCTCGTTATTTTTTTCTATTTATGTACGACAAAAAACCTTCTCCATTAGGGAAAAGGCTTTTACTGCTTGTCTTCTTTATCCTGACAGCGATGGCAAATGCCATGAAATGTCAAGCGGTGGTCTTTAATTTTAAAATTCCATTGCTTTTCCACAATTTCTTCAACGTCTTCAAGCAAATCTTCTTGAATTTCGTCCACAGATCCACATTCCATACACACAAGGTGATGATGAAAGTGTGCGGCTCCTTCTTGTCTTAAATCGTAGCGAGAAACGCCATCGCCAAAGTTTATTTTATCAACAATTTTAAGTTCAGTTAACAATTCTAACGTACGATAAACAGTTGCCAATCCAATTTCCGGAGACTTTTCCTTGACGAGGAGATATACATCTTCGGCACTTAAATGATCCTCTTCATGTTCAAGAAGTACTCTTACAGTCGCCTCACGTTGAGGTGTCAATTTATAGCTAGCTGAGTGCAACTGCTGCTTAATTCGCTCAATTCGACTTTCCATAATTATTCCCTCCCTCGCCATTCACTAATCCATTATATCAGATGTGTCGAGGGTGTCAAAATAAAGTTATTATTAATAAGAAAAAAGAATTCTTTTTACTTAATACTTATTCTTACTTATTTAATAGAGCCATTACACTTTTCATTAAAGTAGGTGATACGTAGGCTTCAACTGTAGCCGCACAGGCAACCAAACATATCATTGCAATCATCGTGCCGCTATAGCGTAAAAAGGATGCGGAAATTGGCTCCGCTGCTTTTTTAAAGAATTGCTGCCGCACAAGCTTCAAAGAAAAGGCAACTGAAGCTGCAGACAAGATCAGAAATGCCGGTATGAGAAAGATATTTTGCGGCATAACAGATACAAAAGATAGCGCAAACCCAGAGAGTCCCATTTGATTGACTAAAAAGCCTACGGTAAAACCAATCACCATTCCTTTTAAAAACAGCAGAATTAACACTACAGGCAAACCAATAATGGCAATTCCTAATATCCAAATGAGCCCCAAGTATTTAACATTATGAAAAAAACTTTGCTGAAACATTTCAACGCTGCTTGCTACTTCTCCACTCTTTACCTGTCCGAAAAACCGGTTTAAATAGAAGTACAGGTCTTCTTTTTGATCAAGCGTCAAACTATTTACAACAATAGCCCCAAAAATGATTCCCATTAAAAACAGCACGGTCACAAACAAATAAATAGAACTGTTTTCTTGAAAATGTCTTGCATACGATAATGGCAATTGTTTTTTTCTCATCGTCTTCCTCCTATTAATCGCTTAATAGAGTGTATGATAGAGTACAAAAACTATGCCAAGAATCTTTTGAATCTATCAAATAAAAAAAGAGAATGAGACATAATGAAATCAATCCATTCTAAATAAGAACAAATGAGATAGTATGGATGGCTTGGGCCACCGCTGTTGATTTCCATGCAAGGCTTCGCTTTCCGCGGGCGGCCGGTGAGCCTCCTCGTCGCGAAGACTCCTGAGGGGTCTCACCTATTCCGCTTTTCCCGCAGGAGTCTTCGCCTTGCCCTCCAATCAACCGCTAGAACCAACTATATAAATGAAATCTACATTCACCACCACCTAAAAAAATCCGAACGAATTTGATTCTCCATCAAGAATCTCTATTCATCGTTCGGATTTTCCTTCAACTAAAATATGGTTGTCACACATTTTTTTAAGTTAGAGATACACGCATGCCTGTTTTTTCTCACATCAAATGACGTTTCAATGTAAACCTCTAAATTGCTAGATTGCCGTTCGTATGTAAAAGAAAAAACTCTCTTACTCTCCTAATCCGCTTTTTAACTGTAAGTACTGCACAGCATAGGCTGTTTTTGCATCATAAATTTCCTTGTTTTGAATAAGAGTAAGCGCCTCATCTACCGTAACTTCCATTACTTCAACAAATTCATCTTCGTCTAATTCCGCTTTGGTGGTCATCACTTTTAAATCTTCCGCTAAATAAAGGTGCACCAACTCATCCGCAAAACCTGGTGATGTATAAAAAGAAATAATATGGCTAAGCGAATCTGTCGTATAGCCCGTTTCTTCTTCTAACTCACGTTTTGCCGTCACAATCGGCTCTTCTCCTTTTTCTAGCTTGCCGGCTGGAATTTCGACTAAAATACGATCCATCGGTCTGCGATACTGTTTGACCATAACCATTTTATGATCGCTTGTTAATGCAATGATAGCTACGGCTCCAGGGTGCTTAACTACTTCTCTTGTACTCGTTTTTCCGTTTGGAAGCTCTACTTCTTCTAAGTACAAATCAATCACTCTGCCTCCAAACAGCTTTTCAGAAGACAGCATTTTTTCTGTTAAATGATCCATTTTCTACACCTCGTTCTATTTTTTTGACTCTTACATATATTCTATCATACGAATCTTGGGAGGTAGAAAAAATGAAAGTTTATGTTCACGAGAAGCAAATCATTTTGGTCGGTAAAGCATGGGAAATCAAGCAAAAGTTAAAAGAATACGGCGAACAATTTCAGTATGTTGATGAGTGGACGAACGCTATCTCTCAAAATTTTAATTCTTACAAACAAGCAGACTGCAGACACTAATTGTGCTGCAGTTTTTTAATCTTCTTATTTGAGTTTCCCTCTATCATAGCGCTACAATAGATAGAAACAAGTAAAAAATAAGGAGTGACATATATGGAAAAAAGACGCTTAGGTACTTCAGACTTGCTCGTCAGTACATTAGGTTTAGGATGCATGTCTCTTGGAACGGAACAAAAACACGCTGTCAATATGATTGATGAAGCTCTCGAATATGGCATTAATTATTTCGATACAGCAGATTTATATGACTTTGGCTTAAACGAGAAGTTTGTGGGGCAAGCCCTAAAAAAACGCAGAAATGATATTATTTTAGCCACAAAAGTGGGGAATCGCTGGAATGATGCAAAAGACAGCTGGACGTGGGATCCGTCAAAGGTTTACATAAAAGATGAAGTAAAAGAAAGCCTGCGCCGTCTTCAAACGGATTACATCGATTTATATCAGCTGCACGGAGGGACCCTCGAAGATAATATTGAGGAAACGATTGAAGCATTTGAAGAATTAAAACAAGAAGGCGTCATTCGCTACTATGGTATTTCATCTATCCGCCCAAATGTGATTCGAGAGTATGTGCAAAACTCTTCTATTGTCAGCGTCATGATGCAATACAGCTTGTTAGACAGACGACCTGAAGAAAGTGCACTTCCTCTTTTACATGACAACGGCATTAGCGTTGTAGCGAGAGGTCCAGTAGCCAAAGGACTGCTAACCGAAAAAGGAGAGCAAAAACTTGCTGCATTCGAGGGCAAGGGCTACTTAGATTATAGCGGTACGGAATTAGCAAAAACGATAGAAGAATTTCGTCACGTACGACCAACTCACTCTCTGAATTCAACGGCACTTCAATACTGTTTAGCTAATCCTACGGTAGCCTCGGTTGTAGCAGGAGCAAGCTCTTCTTCACAGCTTCGCGAAAACGTCAAAGCTGTCGAGGCTTCCCCGCTTCAGCCTACTGAAATTAGCAAGCTGCAATCGATCTTTAAAGCAAATCAATACGAAGCTCACCGTTAAAAAATAAAAGCGCCTTTATCGGCGCTTTTATTTTTTAAATTCAGACCAGTTCAAATCACTTTCATTTAACAGTTCTTCAAACGACTTATTTTTTTCTTTTTCTTTTCGAATTCGAGCAGCTTCTTTACGCTCTGTTTCTTTCTGCTCTTCTTCTTTTAAAGAAAGCGCCTGTTTTTTAGCTTGAAGCTGTTTTAATAAGCTATCATTTAGCTGATCTTTGATACTGAGCTGATCATTTTGTTTTTGTGCTGATTGTTTTTGCTTTTTTTTAGCCATCACAATTCCCCCGCTACTTTAATTGAGAGATATTGTATCATATTCTTGCTTTTGTTACCAAAAATCAAAATGCATCTAGTTTTACATGTTCATCAATGATTAAAGTTGGCTCTGTAGATTGCTGAATATCTTCTACCGTATAGCCTTTCGCTACTTCAACAAGCTTTAGACCTTCTGCCGTAATATCAATGACCGCTCGATCTGTAATAATACGATCCACTACCTCTTTTCCTGTCAGAGGGAGGCTGCACTCATTTAAGATTTTAGGCTCATCTTTTCTCGTCACGTGTTCCATAATAACAATGATGCGCTGTGCTCCGTGAACTAAATCCATTGCACCGCCCATTCCTTTAATCATTTTTCCAGGAATCATCCAGTTTGCCAAATCACCAGTTTTTGAGACTTCCATTCCTCCTAAAATCGCAATGTTAATATGCCCTCCGCGAATCATTCCAAACGATTCAGCACTATCGAAGTAAGAGGCGCCTTTTGTCGCCGTTACGGTTTCTTTACCTGCATTAATTAAATCAGGATCTACTTCTCCTTCTTTCGGATATGGTCCAATGCCTAATAGACCGTTTTCGGACTGAAGCACCACCGTTTTATTATCTGAGATATGATTAGCCACAAGCGTTGGAATACCAATTCCAAGGTTTACATAAAATCCGTCCAAAATTTCTTTTTCAGCACGTTTTGCAATTCGCTCTCTCACGTTCACGCCGTTTTCAATCATGAAAAATCTCTCCCCTTTTGTTATTTTTGAACGGTTAAACGCTCAATACGTTTTTCTTGTTCACCAATAATTAACGATTGAACATATACACTAGGTGTGTGGATAATATTTGGATCAAGTGAACCTGTTGGGTGAAGTTCCTCCACTTCTGCTATCGTCACTTTTCCTGCTGCTGCAATCATTGGGCTGAAATTGCGCGCTGTCTTGTTATACACTAAGTTCCCCATATGATCGGCTTTCCAAGCTCTAACCAAACTAAAATCAGCTTTTAACGCCTCTTCTAGTAAATATTCTTTTCCATCAAACACGCGAACTTCTTTTCCTTCAGCAATGGGTGTTCCCACTCCCGCTGGTGTATAAAATGCAGGTATGCCCGCTCCGCCGGCGCGAATCTTTTCAGCTAGCGTGCCTTGAGGTAGCAATTCTACTTCAATTTCTCCTGACAATACTTGTCTTTCAAACTCTTTATTTTCTCCCACGTAAGAACCAATCATCTTTTTAATTTGTTTGTTTTTCAGAAGCAGTCCAAGTCCCCAGTCGTCTACGCCGCAGTTATTTGAAATTACGGTTAAATCTTTTACCCCTGTTTCAACTAACGCTAAAATCAAATTCTCCGGAATTCCACATAAACCAAAACCACCGACCATAATCGTAGCACCGTCGTGAATATCTTTCACCGCTTCTTTAAACGACGTATGTACTTGTTTCATACATAACCACCCCTTCGTTATTTTTGAAAACGCTTTCTAATCTATTATAAAAGATTTTTATTTCTTTTTAAATATATATATAACTGAAAATTATAATTTAATCATTTTTTTGTCAAAAAAGTTATATTACTAGACAAATTAAAGGAAAAACAAAAACGCCACGAGTTCCAAAGCTGTATGTTTGGAATCTGTGGCGTTGTGATATAGCTTTAATGTTTGTTAAAACTATATCAAATTAAGGACGTTCAACGATTGTTGCAACGCCTTGGCCTCCGCCAATACATAACGTTGCTAACCCAAGTTTTGCGTCGCGTTTTTGCATTTCATGAATAAGTGAAACTAGGACACGTGTACCACTTGCACCAATAGGATGTCCAAGCGCAATTGCTCCACCGTTCACATTTAAAATATCATGATTAAATTGAAGTTCACGATCCACAGCGATTGACTGTGCAGCAAATGCTTCGTTTGCTTCTACTAATTGAACATCTTCTAATGAAACAGCAGCTTTTTCCAGAGCCTTTTTCACTGCGCTTACAGGACCGATTCCCATAATGCTTGGGTCTACTCCGGCAGTTGCATTAGCTTTAATTGACACTAATGGTGTTAGGCCTAACTCGTCTGCTTTTTTACGGCTCATTACCACTACTGCCGCTGCACCGTCATTGATACCAGATGCATTACCAGCTGTTACAGAACCGTCTTTTTTGAAGGCTGGACGTAGTTTCCCTAGACTTTCAGCCGTTGTGCCTGCGCGCGGGAACTCATCTTGTTCAAAAATAGTTACTTGACCTTTTCTTCCAGGCACTTCTACCGGTACGATTTCATCTTTGAAACGACCAGATTGAATAGCTGCTTCTGCTTTTTGCTGACTTGAAGCTGCAAACGCATCTTGTTCGTCGCGAGTAATTTCATATTTATCACACAGATTTTCAGCTGTAACGCCCATATGGTAGTCGTTAAATGCACACCATAATCCATCTTGAATCATGCTGTCAACTACTTTTTGGTCGCCCATTTTAAACCCGTTGCGTGCATTTTTTAATAAGTATGGTGCTTGGCTCATGTTTTCCATTCCACCAGCAACAATCACATCAGCATCCCCAGCAAGAATCGCTTGTGTAGCGAGATGTACTGCTTTTAGTCCTGATCCGCATACTTTATTGATGGTTAATGCTGAAACAGTTTCAGGTAAACCTGCTGCTAAAGTTGCTTGTCGTGCTGGATTTTGTCCTAAACCTGCTTGTAGGACATTTCCCATGATAACTTCATCTACTTCGTTTGCTGATACCCCTACTTTGTTTAAAGCTTCTTTAATTACAGTACCACCTAAAGTTGTTGCGGATACATTTTGTAAGCTTCCCCCAAAGCTGCCGATTGCTGTACGTACAGCGCTTACAATGACTACTTCTGTTTGACCCATGTCGAAAACCTCTCCTTACTGTTTGATTACTGTGATTAACTGTCACCTGTATTAATTTCGACATCGCTTGCGAAATTCCTCTTTTTTTGTAAAAATTTATAATTTTTATTGAATTTTAATTTTTTAGAATTAAAATGAATATTAGTAAGCGTTTACAACGTAGGAGGAGAGCGGTTTATGGGATTTCCTGAAAAAGTAACAATTATAGAAGTTGGTCCACGAGATGGACTTCAAAATGAAAAAAATTTTGTTCCAACTGATAAAAAAATTAATTTTATCAAAAAATTAAAAGAAGCTGGACTATCCGAAATCGAAATTACATCCTTTGTTTCTCCAAAATGGGTTCCTCAAATGAAAGATGCTTCTACTGTTGCAAATACATTTCAGTCTGATACATGCCGAAACATTGTACTTGTGCCGAATCAAAAAGGCTTGGAAAAAGCACTGCAAGCTAATTGCCGCTCCGTTGCGCTGTTTATTGGCGTAAGCGATACCTTTAATCAAAAAAATATTAACAAACACACCAAAGAAGCTGTACAAACGCTGCTTCCTCTCATTCAGCAGCTCAAGCAGCAAGAATGTTTTATTCGAACTTGCATTTCCACCGCCTTTTATTGCCCGTATGAAGGAAAAATACATGAACGCGACGTGCTGGCTCTTTGCGAAAGCTTTGTGGAGGCTGGAGTGAATGAACTAAGCGTTGCCGATACAATTGGCATGGCAAACCCTAAAGATGTATTTTTACTTTTCTCGAAATTAAAACAAAACTTTCCACACACCCTACTTGCTGCGCACTTTCACGATACGAGAGGATTAGCCATTGCAAATATCTATGCAGCTCTGCAAGCCGGTATTAACAGGTTCGATTCATCCGCTGGCGGGGTAGGTGGATGTCCATTCGCTAAGGGAGCAACGGGAAACGTAGCTACGGAAGATCTCGTCTTTATGCTTCATGAAATGGGTATTTCCACTTCTATTAATGAAGAAAAGCTGCTCGAAGCGGTCGATTTTATCGCTCCTCACATTTCAAGACCGATTGAAAGCAAGCAATACTCTTTGTTTGCACAGCGTTAAAAATTAGGTTTTTATGAGAGCGATGCTATAATAAATAATAGCTATATTAACAAAAGGAGCCGCTAATCATGAAAAAATGGCTATTATTAATAGGAAGTGTTTTCGGAGCATTTGCCGCTCTTGGCATCTTTTTTACAAATCAAATGATGTACATCCGTAAAAAGACCGACAAAGTTATTATTGATCGCGATACGGAAGATGGCTTTTATGATGAGAAAGTCTATAGCACTCTTCCTAAAGAAGCATTTGTGCTTCCTTCTTCTTTAGGCTATAACATAGCTGGGACCGTTATTAAACAACACGACAATAACCGATTTATGATTCTTTCGCACGGAGTTACAGTTCATTCACTCAACTCTATGAAGTATGCTCGGCTTTTTCTAAAGCTGGGATGGAACGTCGTTCTTTATGATCATCGCCGCCACGGCAAGTCTGAAGGGAAAACAACGAGCTACGGCTATTATGAAAAGCTGGACCTTCAATCCATTGTTCATTGGGTAAAAGAACAATTCGGTTCAACTATTTCCCTTGGGATTCACGGGGAGTCTATGGGAGCTGCGACCACTCTTTTGTATGCTGGAATGGAAGACGGAGCTGATTTTTATATTGTCGACTGCCCTTTTTCTGACTTGGAAGAACTTCTTGCCTATCGCTTAAAACAAGATTTCCACCTGCCCAAACAGCTTGTGATGCCAGCAGCTAATATTATTTTAAAATGGCGAGAAGGCTACTCGTTTAAAGACGTATCACCCATTTCAGTCGTAGATCAAATCAAACATCCTGTTCTGTTTATCCATAGTAAAGAAGATGACTATATTCTTCCTAAAATGACGGAGCAGCTGCATGCCAAAAAAATGGGAGCAAAACGGATGTATTTAGCACCTGTAGGCACTCATGCCCGCTCGTATGCTGATAACCCAGAGGAATATGAACAAGTTATTGAATCATTTTTAGAAAAAATACAAAAAGAAGCGCTTTAAAGCGCTTCTTTTGTTTTATCGATAAATGACATGCGCGGATTTAAAATTTGAGAAGGACATTTTAGCATAAACGTATATGCACTTTCATTGTAGTCAATCGTCATATTATCATCTAAAAATACTTGCTTTGTTTTTTCGACAAGAACAGGAACAAAATTCGTCTCGATGGTTACATCATCGCTCTCTTTTTCATCAACAATCCATAGCGTCGTTACGCCGCTCACGACACAGCCGCATCCATCCGTATCGTATTTTAATTTTAAATATAGTGAAGAATCTTTCCCGTACTTTTCTTGTACTTTTGCTATCGCTTTATCAGTAAAGGTAATATTCATTTTCCTTTAACTCCTTTTAAACTAATTGTATAAACAAACGAAAATTGCTTATATAATGAGTATAATACACATCTCGCTTTCATTAAACTCTGGCGCTTCATATAGATGTGTACAAAAAGGAGGTTTTTCTATGTCAAAAGTACAAATTAAAGTAATGGATAACGGCTCTTTCCGTGTCACTGGAGACGTTGAATTAATTGATGCAGACGGCAACAAATTTGAAACAAAGCCGACATTTTCACTATGCCGATGTGGCCAGTCGCAAAAGATGCCCTTTTGCGACGGAAACCATAAAGGAAAATTCGACTCTTGTGTGCGCGCTGCAAAAATTTTAGACGAGCAGTAGATTTATAGAAATACAGCCTTACTGAACAAAACGGTTAACGAAAAACATTGGTAACCTGTGGTTAAAGCACAGGTTATTTTCTATTAAACGCATCCCCTGCCAATTTTTCTACGAGCCCCGGGGCAAGCTGATACATCTTCGAACCTATATTCATCCACTTAGGCAAGTTGACTTCTCGTTTTGGTTTCCCAATAATATTGACCGTTTTTTCAGCTACGTATTGAGGGGTTAACATAAACTTTTCTACACTTTTTTCATAGTTTCCTGATTGATCTGCTATTGAAAAGAAGTTGGTTTGAATAGGACCTGGATTCACTGCCGTGACATAGATATCTGTTTTCGCTAATTCCATTCTCAGGCTGTTGGTAAACCCTAGCACGGCATGTTTAGAAGCTGAATAGCCACTGGATTTAGGCGTTGCAAGTTTGCCTGCTTGAGAAGCAATGTTAATAATATGTCCTTTGTTTTCTTTTAGCATATAAGCTAAAATTTCTTGTGTACATGCAATTAATCCAATAACATTGACTTGAAACATTGAGGCAATTGTCTTAATCGATGCTTCTTTCACTTCTTCAAATACACCAAAGCCTGCATTATTAATCAGGACATCAACACGCTTAATTTCACTCATCATTTTCTGAACGACTCTTTTGACTTCCTCTACGTTCGCTACGTCAGCTTTATATATGTAAGAGGTAATCCCATACTTTTGACTAATTTGCTCGGCCACTCGGTGCAGCTTTTCTTCTGTACGTGCAAGCAAAACGGGGACGCCCCCTCTTTTGGCCACTTCATAAGCTAAATGTTCTCCAAGACCTCCTGAAGCGCCTGTAATCACGACATATTGGTTCTTTAACGAGGATTTCAAATATAACACACCTTTTTTATAAGTTAAGAGCACACAGAATAAATAAGCTTACTTTCTTTTTCATGTGTACTGATTTTATTTGCATCTTCTAAAAAATCGAGCTGACCAATTGTTTCAGAAAGAGTTAGCCCTAGTTCTTTTTCATAAATAGTAGGAAATAGCTGTTTGCAAATATCAAACGCTGTTTGAGGGCGTTCTTTTATCATGCTAAGCACTTTATCCGCTCGGTCGCTCTGCTTTTGTAACCTCTCTTGTACAAGTTGGCGAACATGTAACACTTCATCTCCATGACCTGTATAGATACAGTTTATCTCTAAGTCAAGAAGACGTCTTAATGAATGATTATATTGAAGAAGCGTTTTAGGTCGCTCGCCGCTTGGTTTCATAGGAGGTTCAATGAGCGGATTAGATGAAATATGCTTTAACAGTAAATCTCCTCCAATCATAACCGCTGTTCTTTCATTGTATAATGCAATATGGCTTTGAGCATGACCGGGTACTTCAAGTACTTTCCAACTCTCTAGGCCCGGAATGTAATCTCCTTCCTGAACAGAAGTTGTAAGAGAACGGTGACATGAATACTTCATTGATGCTTTTAAACGTTTTAAATAAGGGCGAAACCTTTCATCTACGCCGGCTTTCATAAAGTGATCTTCAAAAAACGCATCGTACCACTCAAAAAAATTTGGATTTTGGGAGATCCAAGGCTGATTTTTCGCATGACCGACTATGGCGATATCTTTATCAAAAAAATCAAGCATTCCTACGTGATCAGGATGATGATGAGTTAGGACAACTTGCTTAATATCATCTGGTTTTAATCCTATTTCATTAAGCTTTTCTTTAAATACAGACCACGCTGCCTCCGTCTTAATACCAGCATCGATTAGCGTAACGGTCTGACCTTTTATAACAAAAACATTCACATCTCCTACCGCAAAAGGAGTAGGCAGCACAATTTTATATAATTGCTCATTCATCTGTATTTTTGCTCCTTTACCATCGCATTTTCTTTTAAGTTTACACGATTTTTCCTGTTATTTATACAATTGCATTCGTTTTCTGAAAATTACATTGACATCCTTCTCTTTTTCATTGCATAATGACAGAAATATAGTGAAGTTTTATTCATATCTTTAGATAACTATGCATTTTATAAAGAAGAGATACACAAACACAAACCTTTAACAGATACTGAAATCTCAGTATCTGTTTTCATTGGATAGCAAATGACTGGAGGAACTTTTAATGAAAACGGATCTAAACATCGCCTTTATTGGAGCTGGATCAATGGCTGAAGCAATGATCTCAGGGCTGCTGTCAGATAAAAAGCTTCGCCCCAATCAAATCACCGTAACAAATCATAGCAACGATAAAAGACTTCACGAACTTCGAAACGCCTATGAAATTAACATTACGCGTAATCATGCCTTGTTAATCGAAAAAAGCGATATCGTCGTGCTTGCTATTAAACCAAAAGACGTAGCGGAAAGCATCGATACGATTAAGTCCTATATTCGTCCGCACCACCTCGTTCTCTCTGTTTTAGCAGGTGTATCGACTGCCACAATTGTAAACTTGTTTGACCAAGAAGTAGCGGTTGTAAGAGCTATGCCAAATACATCGGCCTCTATTGGATTATCGGCTACAGCCATTGCACCCGGCAAGTTTGCTACAGCAGAGCATATGAACGTTACTACTGCTTTATTTGAAACGATTGGTACGGTTACAACTGTAGAGGAAGAGCAGCTTCACGCTGTAACAGGACTATCTGGAAGCGGCCCAGCGTATGTTTACTATCTAGTAGAAGCAATGGAAAAAGCAGCTGAAAAACAAGGCTTGGATACGTCAGTGTCAAATGAACTAATTCTTCAAACTCTTATCGGTGCTGCAGAAATGCTAAAACAGTCACCTAAAACGCCAGCCGTACTTCGAAAAGAAGTGATGAGTCCCGGCGGCACAACAGAAGCAGGAATTGAACAGCTTATTTCTCATAACTTCCAAGAAGCCATGATGCAGTGTATTGAACAAGCTACAATTCGCTCCAAATATTTAGGAGATACGATTGACGAAAAAATCTCAAGTAAACGTTCGTAGAGGTTCACCTCTTTCTAAAAAAAGAAAGAGGTTTTTTTATGATTAAAAATGGATAAGCAGATTATGTGAAAGAAAATTCAAGGCGGTGATATAATAATTTTTGTTTAGAGTATCGAAATAATTGGAGGTTAAACCAAATGACAACAAAACTATTTTCACCTTATACAGTGAAAGATGTAACATTAAAAAACCGAATTGTAATGTCACCAATGTGCATGTATTCATGCGAAAAGGAAGACGGCGTAATAACCGACTTTCATATGGTTCACTACACAACCCGTGCGGTTGGACAAGTAGGTCTCATTATGGTTGAAGCCTCAGCTGTCGTGCCACAAGGTCGTATTTCAGCTCAAGACTTGGGAATTTGGAATGATGAACAAAGAGATGGATTAACGAAACTTGTGACACAGCTAAAAGAAAACGGTGCAAAAACAGCTATTCAACTTGCACACGCAGGACGTAAAGCAACTGTTGAAGGCGATATTTATGCTCCTTCCGCTATTGCTTTTGATGATAAAAGTAAAAAACCTGTGGAAATGACCACAGAACAAATTCAAGAAACGATTTCTGCCTTTAAAGAAAGCGCTCGACGTTCAAAAGAAGCTGGGTTTGATATTATCGAGCTTCATGCGGCACACGGTTATTTAGTACATCAATTTCTATCGCCGCTAAGCAATAAGCGCAGCGACGAATATGGCGGCAGCGCTGAAAACCGCTATCGTTTCTTAAAGGAAATTATTGAAGTTGTGAAAACAGAGTGGGACGGCCCTTTATTTGTCCGTGTTTCTGCTTCTGACTATACAGAAGGCGGATTAACAGTAGATGATCACGTTGTATTTGCAAAATGGATGAAAGAACAAGGCGTCGACTTAATTGACGTTAGTTCCGGTGCTCTGGTACACGCTCCAATCAACGTATACCCTGGCTATCAAGTGCCGTTTGCAGACAAAATCAAACAGCAAGCTAATATTGATACAGGGGCTGTTGGATTAATTACAACTGGACGACAAGCAGAAGAGATTCTGCAAAGCGAACGCGCTGATTTAATTTTTGTTGCGCGCGAACTTCTGCGCGATCCGTACTTCCCGCGCACGGCGGCAAAAGAACTAAATGAAACAATTTCAGCACCCGTTCAGTACGAACGCGGATGGTAAAAAAAGACGAGGATATCCTCGTCTTTTTTTATGAAATCGTAAACCGTTTCAAGTCTTCTGCTATGTCGGTATTCGGAAAAATTTCTTTTGCTCCTTCTGCTAGCCGGCTGACTGCGTCTCCTTGGTAACGCGAACTAATATGAGATAAAATAAGACGCTCGGCCGATGCTGTTTTAGCAATTTCAGCGGCTTCTTTTGCAGTGGAATGAAAATAGTTGTAAGCAAGCTCCTCGTCTCCCGCTGCAAAAGTAGCTTCATGGACTAACACATTCGCATGCATAGCAAGCTGAACACTTTGCATGCACTTTCTTGTATCTCCTAAAACCGTGATAACCTTCCCTTTTTTAGGCTCTCCTACAAACTCTTGTCCATTAATAAGGCGCCCATCTTTTAATACTACTTCTTTCCCTTCTTTTAACTGCTGATAGTGAGGCCCTGGGGGAATATTCATCTCTTTTAAACGCTGAACGTCCAGTGATCCTGGCAAATCTTTTTCGACAACTCGATATCCATAAGATAAAATGCCATGTTCAAGCTTGCCAAATTCCACTGAAAAAGTTTCATCTTCAAAAATCGTTCCACTTTCACTTTCCTCTTCTATTTCAACAATCTCTAGAGGATATTGCAGATGAGTTTGACTTACAGCCAGCGTGACTTCAATAAATTCTTTAATTCCTTTTGGCCCGTATACAGTAAGCAGCGATTCTCCGCCTTGAAACGAACGGCTTCCAAGGAATCCAGGCAATCCGTAAATATGATCACCGTGAAGGTGCGTAATAAAAATTTTCTCAATTCGCCTTGGTTTAACGGTTGTATGTAAAATTTGATGCTGCGTTGCTTCTCCGCAATCAAAAAGCCACACCGCCCCTCTTTCTTGCAAAAGTTCGAGCGCAAGAGATGAAACATTCCGCTGTTTCGCCGGTACTCCTGCACCCGTTCCTAAAAATAACAATTCCATTTTCTACTTCCTCCTTCACACGCACAAAAAGCCTGTAAGTATATTATACAGGCTTTTTGCAAACTTACCTATTTGATGCTGTCAAGCGCATACGTAATAGTAGCTAATAACAGCTCAATATCACTTTCCTCAATGTTGAGCGGCGGCGAGAGCGTGAGAACATTATTATAGCCGGCCACCGTTGCTCCATTTTTCCCAATAATGACTCCTTTGCTTTTGCATTTAGCAATCACTTCATTTACAAGATTAACGTCTAACGGTTCCTTTGTTTGTTTATCAGCTACAAGTTCAATTCCAATTAAAAGCCCTTTACCTCTTACGTCTCCAACATATGGGTGGCTATCAATAAGCGGCGTTAGCTCACTTAATACGTAAGCCCCGAGCTGTTTAGAACGGCCAAAAAGATTTTCTCTCTCCATAATTTCTAAATTCTTTAATGCCAGTGCACACGCAGCTGGACTTCCTCCAAATGTATTAACATGGCGAAAATACTCGTACTGATCGCTATCTTTGAACGCTTCATAAATTTCTTTTTTAACAGCAGTTGCAGAGAGCGGAAGATATGCGCTTGTAATTCCTTTTGCCATGGTAATGATATCTGGTTTTACATCGTAATTCATAAAACCAAAGGCTTCCCCTGTACGTCCAAAGCCGCAAATAACTTCATCTGCAATTAAAAGTGCACCGTGTTTTTCACACGTTTCTTTTACGCCTTTCATATAATTTTGAGGCGGTAAAAGAATTCCTCCTCCTGTAATAATTGGCTCCATAATAACAGCGGCAATCGTTTCACTTAGCTCCCACGTCATAACATTGTCAATATCTTTTACAGATTGAAGCTTCTCTTTCGGTGCATCGTAGTCATCTTGCCCTCGGTACGAATCAGGCGGGGCAACGTGAATGAAGCCAGGGGCAAGCGGTTCATATTTATATTTACGCTGAGCTTGGCCCGTTGCTGCTAGTGCGCCCATTGAATTTCCGTGATACCCTCGATAACGCGAAATAAATTTGTAGCGAGAATGCTCTCCTTTTTGCTGATGATACTGACGCACAATTTTAAAAGCCGTTTCATTTGCTTCAGATCCGCTATTTGAAAAGAAGATAACATAGTCATCACCTAGCATTTCATTTAGCTTCTCTGCCAGTTTGATAGCAGGTACGTGAGATTGAGTGAGTGGAAAATAAGCCAGTTCTTTTAGCTGCTCATAAGCTGCGAGCGCTAACTCATCCCGTCCATACCCAGTATTTACACACCAAAGCCCTGCCATTGCATCTAAATAGCGATTTCCTTGTTCATCTGTAATCCAAGCACCTTTTGCTTTTGTAGCTACCATCGTTGCATCTGGACTGTATGGTTTCATTCCATGCCATACATACTGCTCATCTTTTGCACGCAGATCTTTTTCATTTTGACTGACCTGTACCATCTTATCCACTCCCAAATCGCTAGCGCGGTATTTTTTTCTGTATGAAAAGACTTCGACAAAATGCCGAAGCCACTTGCTATATTCATCTATATGTTAAAAGTCAAAGCGTGATGTAACCATCTTTTTACGTGTAAAGAAGTTCAAACCGTCTTTGCCGTTGACATGCAAATCTCCGTAAAAAGAGTCTTTCCAACCGGAGAATGGGAAGAAGGCCATTGTAGCAGGTACTCCTACGTTAATACCGAGCATACCCGCATCTGCTTCTTCTCTAAATTGACGCACCGCTTTTGCATCTTTTGTATAAATCGTTGCTCCATTTCCAAAACGGGATTTTTCCATATAGCGAAGTGCTTCATCTAATGTGTCAGCGCGAAGCAAGCTTAGTACAGGTGCAAAAATCTCTTCTTTAGCAATGGTCATATCAGGAGTTACGCGGTCAAAAATTGTTGCCCCTAAGAAGTTGCCTTCCGTATGCTCATCCATTTCTTTACGTCCGTCACGAATGAGTTCCGCCCCTTCTTTCATGCCAAGTTCAATATAATCCAGCACTTTATCACGGTGCTCTTTTCGAATCACAGGCGTTAGAAGCACTTCATCATCAAAGCCGCTTCCCATAATTAATTCATCTGCTTTTTGCTTTAATTTTGCGACGAATTCATCGCCTTTTTCACCAACCACGACCACGGCGCTGCAAGCCATGCATCGCTGGCCGGCACTTCCATAAGCCGAGCTGATAATATGTGATACCGCTTTATCCATATCGCAGTCTGGCATCACAACATGATGATTTTTAGCTCCAGATAAAGCCTGAACTCGTTTCCCTTGAGCAGCGGCTTGTTCATAAACATATTTTGCTACCGGCTGCGATCCGACGAATGAAATCGCTTTAACTTTTTCATGCTCTATTAATCCGTTCACGACATCGTGTGCCCCGTGCACAATATTTAATAATCCATCCGGTGCTCCTGCTTCTGTAAAAAGTTCAGCAAGTCGCGTTGCTAAAAGCGGCGTTCGCTCAGACGGTTTTAATACAAACGCATTTCCACATACAATTGCAAGAGGGAACATCCAAAGCGGTACCATCATCGGAAAGTTAAAAGGTGTGATGCCGCCAACGACACCCAGTGGAAAACGGAACATCTCAGAATCAATTTCTTCCGCTATGTTATTTAATGATTCCCCCATTAATAAAGTAGGAGCACCCGCGGCAAACTCCACGCATTCAATACCGCGCTGTACTTCACCGTAAGCTTCTTTGAAAGCCTTACCGTTTTCTTGTACAACTAATTTAGCTAACTCTTCATGATGCTTAACTAGTAAATGCTGAAACGCAAACATTAATCTTGCTCGTTTTGGAGCAGGAACGTTACGCCATGTTTCAAATGTTTTTTGCGCTGTTTCCACCGCATTGGCTACGTCTTCTTTTGTAGAAAGCGGTACTTTTGCAATTATTTCGCCCGTCGATGGATTAATTACCTCTCCAAATTTTCCCCCTGCCGTATCAACCCATTTTCCGCCCACGTAATTTTTTAAAACTTGCGTATCATTATTCACAACTGACATATCGCTTGGCCTCCTCAAAAAATAAGAAATGACAAATCTACCTTTATTATTGAATAAATAAATGGTGGTTGCATTAGACAAAATGTGAAACAACTCTAGATTCTCGTTTCACATTTTGCGCAGTGAACTCGAAGAAAGCATGAACTAAAATGAACATATAGTAAAATCAGCCTCAACATAAAAAAACAGCTGTTTCCAGCTGCTTACTTATCCGTTTATAAATTCCGCGCGCGACTTTTTCATCATAAACAAATATTCATATGCCATAATCATAAACTCAATTGCCAGTCGTTTTTCCGGCTCCATAAAGTCTTCACCCAGCAGCTTTTCTAGTTTTTCAATACGGTGATACAGCGTTTGCCGGACAATGTATAAACGCTTAGCCGTCTCTTGTTTAGAACCGTTGCATGCTAAATAAATTTTTAATGTTTCCATGAGTTTTGCATTATACGTTTCATCATATGTAATAACGGGCTGCAGATATTCAAACACCACTTCCTGTAAGTCTTCATGCTGATGTAAAAGCGAAATAATCCGGTACATATGCAAATCATCATAAAAATGAATAATGGTTTGTTTTTGCAGCATTTCTTGAATCGAAATTGTTTCTTTAGCCGTTTCATAGCTTTTATGCATGCAGTCAAGCTGTTCACAGTATTGGCCAATTCCGATAAAGCTAATGGCGTTCCTCTTTGAATTTTCATCCGATTCATATTGATTCATCCAGCGATGAAGGCTGTTTTCTAATCTCTCTCTCCACGTGCTAACCATTCGTTTGTTCAAAAGAATAAATAATACTTCGCGATTTCGCTCGGAGACTAATAAGTGAAAGCCTTCTTGTTCAAAAATGCTTCGCAAGATCAGCTTAAAATACGTTCGATCAAACTTCTCCCGCCTTTGCCACTTACAGCAAACAACGACACCTCCGCGAATAGGCGAATCTGAACACACTTCGTGCATAGAGTCTTTTATTTGTTCAAGAGTTAACTCTCCGTTCATCCATTTCGTCATCCATTCGGTTTCATCTACTCTTTTTTTCTCTTCGACATACAGGTCCTTCAAAAAATGCTGAGCAAGTGCAGTCGCCGTTCGGTCAACGGTGAGCACTTCAAGTTCTGTTAAGGCTTCATTTATAGAAGCAACATACAGCTGAGCATAATCTTGTCCTAATAAATGAATAGGCTGCTCAGTAAAATGCGGACTTTCATTTTCCCTGCTTATATAATGAAGTAGAAGCTGCTGTTTGAGCAAGTCCATCTCCGGAGCAAAGGTAAGCAATTCATTTGAAACTTTAAGGCCGACAAGAAGCCCCGTAGATTCATATAAACACTGTAAGATGACGGCTGGGTCATTAACTGTTAACAGCAGCTGATTTAGCCTATGAGAATACTGTTCTAAATCGGAAATCATTTGATAGTGCTGATTAATTAAAAGCGAGTGAACATCTTGTGTAATTTCAACGAACGGAACTTCCTCGTGAAATAAAATAATCGGAAAATCACATTCGTTCGCTTTATCAATAACAATTTGCGGAATCTTAGAAGTATAAGTGCCAAGTTCAATACACAGTCCTGATGCCTTACAAGAAATTAATTGCTGAAGAAATGATAAACAAGATTGAGAATCTTCTCCCCAGCCTACCCCTGTTGATAAAATGAGCTCGTTTCCTTTTAGCAGCTCATTAATGCGCGTCACTTCCATCACGTGCACCCACTTCACAGAATTAGTAAGCCCTTTCTCTCCAGCTATTACTTCACAGTTTACAAAATGTTTCCTTGTTAAAATCTCTGTTACTGTTAAATATGATTTCAAGTCAACACCGCCCCTAGCGAATTTCACATCATGTCTCCTGGATCATTAACGCGTATTTCGCATATGTGTAGAACAAAAGCTATATCTTCTTACATTATATTAAATATTTAGAAGAAATAAAATATTTAATAAAAGAAACGAAAAAAGCTGTAACGATAATGGATCGTTACAGCTTCTGAGCTGTTTGCTGTAATTTATTAAAAAAACCGTGGCGTTTAACCGCTTGTTCTTTAATTCGGTGAATTTCTTTTTTATAAAAACGCAAATCTTGTAGTGACACTGCATTTAACATTTCCATTTTTAATTTATCAATAATTTTTGTTTCTTCCTGTGTCATACACTGCGTAGCTTGATCCATCCGTGTCACACCCTTTTCGTATTTAATAGATTTAGTTTGAAAACGTTCTACTATAATATTTACTACAATTTACTAGATAACTAAACCTTTTCTCTTTCGATGTAAACGAAATGTAACAACTGTAATACAGTGAATGGATAATATCTAGTTATTTTGTTTCACATCCAAAACGAAAAAAACACAAAAACGGATCACTTTTGTCAGCCAATATAGTAAAAAACTTATAGGTATTAGTAAACAAATAAAGAGATTGAAACATGATTAAATTACTCCAATCAACAGCCAGAAGCACCTACATACATGAAATCTACGTTCACCCTACCAATAAAAAAATCCGAACGATTCATCGTTCGGATCTTCCTTCAGCTAAAATAATTTTGTCCCAGCCTTCGTTTTTATACTTGTTGAATCAGTACGGATGAAAAATATTTTCTAGCATCCGCCGTCAATATATGAAGGGTTTCTTGTTCGGCTTGGTTATTTTCGGTGCGTTCAAACGTCACAAATGCCCCGCTTAGATTCTCTGTTACGGCTGTTATTTTGAATCCTTTTTGCAGCAAAAAATCAATCTTTTCTCGTTCTGCCATATATTCATGGTAACTTGACATTTCCCTGCCCCCGATCTATTTCTTCATCTGTTTTTATAACATTAATTTTTCAGCTTCGTTCGCCGTGTTTAACTCATTAAACTTTGCTCGTTTTGTAAATTGTCCGTAGCCTTTTTGACCGACAAACTGCTTATCTTTTACGACAAATTCCCCGCGGCAAAGTACTGAAACCGGCTCACCTGTGACTTTCATTCCCTCAAATGCGCTATAATCGACTGCCATATGATGCGTGTTTGCTGAAACCGTACGTTCAACAGAAGGGTCAAATATAAGCAGATCCGCGTCTGCGCCAACCGCTATTGTTCCTTTTTTCGGGTACAGTCCGAACAGCTTAGCAATTTTTGTTGATGTTATATCAACAAACTGATTTATATTAATTCGTTTCTTCACTACTCCTTCTGAAAATAAAATACTCATGCGATCCTCGATAATAGGACCTCCGTTTGGAATCTTCGTAAAATCTCCTTTTCCCAGATCTTTTTGACCGTTAAAATCAAACGAACACTGATCTGATCCAATCGTTTGCAAGTCGCCGTTACGCAGAGCATTCCACAAAACATCTTGGTTCCACTTTTCACGTAAAGGCGGCGACCATACGTATTTTGCTCCTTCAAAATTCGGTTTTTCTAAATAGGTTTGGTCAAGCGTCAAATACTGCGGACACGTTTCGCCCCAGATATTTACGCCTTTTTCCCTTGCTTCAGCAATCTTTTTAACCGCTTCAGCGCACGACACGTGAACAACATAGAGCTGTGAGTCAGCCAGCTCCGTTAGCACCGCGGCTCTTCCCGTAGCTTCTCCTTCTATTTCTGGAGGACGAGTCAGTGCATGATAGATAGGATCGGTTTGTCCTTGTTCTAGTGCTTGTGCCGTTAAATACTCAATAACATCTCCATTTTCAGCATGTACCATCACAAGCGCCCCTAGTTTTTTAGCTTGCACTAGCGTTTGATAAAGGGTAGCATCGTCTGCTTGAAAAACATTTTTATAGGCCATGAACACTTTAAAAGAAGTAATTCCTTCTTTTTCAATAATCGTAGGAAGCTCATTTAATACATCTTCCGTGATTTCGCCAATCATTAGATGAAAGCTATAATCGATAGCCGCTTTTCCTTTTGATTTTTCATGCCATGTGCCGATCGCTTTTTGCAGCGGTTCGCCTTTATTGGTTAAGCAAAAATCAATAACAGTTGTCGTACCTCCAAAAGCTGCTGCTCTTGTACCTGTTTCAAAGTCATCTTTTGTAACGGTGCCTCCAAACGGCATATCTAAATGAGTATGAGGATCGATGCCTCCTGGAAATACGTAGTTGCCTTTTGCATCAATCACTTCACAGCCCTGCTCTTCAAATGCCGAGCCAATTGCTGAAATAACTCCATTTTCAATTAAAATATCGGCTTTATACGTATCTGTTGCTGTGACTACCACACCATTTTTAACGATTTTCTTCATTTCTTCATCCCCTTTGTCTTTATACATCTAATCGCTGTGCAGCCGTCGCTTGTAAAGCAGCTTGGCGTTCATTCCACGTCATTGGAGGCTGTTCATTCGGTAATTCAACCATGGATATAGCCCCGTCCACCGGACATACAATCGAACATAAATTACAGCCTACACAATCTTCTTCTCTTACTTTTAAATAAGATTTCCCTGAAGGGTCTTTCAGCATATCAATACATTGGTGAGAAGTATCTTCACAAGAAATATGACACTTATTGCAGTTAATACACGTATCCGGATCGATGCGAGCCACTACTTTATAATTGAGATCTAAGTTGCCCCAGTCGGAATATTTTGAAACGGCTTTCCCTACAATATCACTTACTTTTTCGATTCCTCTTTCATCCAAATAATAATTGAGACCTTGAATCATATCCTCTACAATGCGGAACCCGTGATGCATAGCAGCTGTACATACTTGCACACCTGTAGCACCCATGAGCATAAATTCGACGGCTTCCTGCCAGTTCGAAACGCCTCCCATACCTGATATTGGAACGTTAATAAACGGACTTCTTGCACATTCAGCGACCATATTTAATGCAATCGGCTTAACAGCCGGGCCGCAATAACCTCCGTGAGCGCCTTTTCCTGCTACGTGTGGAATTGTATTCCATGAATGAATGTCTACTCCTGCTAAACTATTAATAGTGTTAATCATGCTCACAGCGTCAGCACCGCCTCGAACCGCTGCTTCTGCTGTAACGGTGATATCTGTGATATTTGGGGTTAATTTAACAATAACCGGCGTTTGGGCAACTTCTTTAGCCCAATGCGTTTGTTTTTCAACCAAATCAGGGACTTGCCCAGAGGCAGCACCCATCCCTCGTTCTGCCATTCCATGCGGACAGCCAAAATTCAGCTCTAATCCATCCACTCCTACGTCTTCTACTTTTTTGACAATCTCATGCCATTTTTCTTGCTGAGGTTCTACCATAAGAGAGGCAATAATTGCGTGGTTAGGAAACTTCTTTTTCGTTTCATAGATTTCCTTCAAATTAACTTCAAGCGGACGATCGGTGATTAACTCAATATTATTAAAGCCGGCTACGCGCTGACCGTTGAAGCCAACGGCAGCAAATCGAGAGGAAACATTTAAAATCGGATCACCAAGCGTTTTCCAAACTGCGCCTCCCCATCCTGCTTCAAATGCACGCTGCACTTGATAACCTGAATTGGTTGGCGGTGCGGATGCCAGCCAAAACGGATTTGGTGATTGAATACCTGCTAAATTTGTTGTTAAATCTGCCATAGATTTCTCCTCCTCCTGATTTTAAGCTGTTTCCATTGTTTCTTTTGTTAACTGCATATGAATATTTAACGCCGTTTGTTTTCCTTGCTGAGCAGCGGTCACAACCATTGCTTCTCCTTGCCCTTTACCAAAAATAACGTCTCCGCAAGCAAATACTTTTGGATTTGAAGTTTGAAACGTCTCTTGATTAATTAAGACAACTCCGTCTTCATGATGCAGCTGGAATTTTTGAATCAAAGACAGGTACCGTTCTTGACCAATTGCTTTAACAACAGCATCGACTGGAATGGTAAATGTTGAACCTTCAACAGGAACAGGCTTCCTGCGGCCGTCTGCATCTGGATCTGTTAGGGTCATTTTTACACATTCAATCCCGCTCACCTTACCATTTTCATCTCCAATAATTCGTATAGGAGCCGTTAACCAGCGGAATTCAACACCATCTTGTTTCGCAAATTCAAATTCAAAATCATAAGCCGTCATTTCTTCTCGTGTACGACGGTATAAAATTTGAACATTTTCAGCCCCCAAGCGCACGGAACACGTAGCACCATCAATCGCAGTATTTCCCGCGCCAATGACGGCAACACGCTTACCCACAAATTCTGTTGATAACGCTTCTGACTTCGTTTTTTTCACAAAATCAATCGCGTCATACACACCGTCTAGCTCTTCACCTTCAACATGTAGAGAAGGCACCTTGCTCATACCAATAGCTAATACAACCGCGTCATACGACTGCAGCAATTCACTTGGAAGAATATCTTCTCCAATTCTTACGTTTGTTTTAATTTTTACATCTAAGCTTTTTACTTGTTCAACTTCCCAGAATGAAATCGCTTGAGGAAGACGAAACGACACGATTCCATATGTATTTAACCCTCCTGCTTGTTTTTCCGCTTCAAAAATGGTTACGTCATATCCAAATCGCGCCAGTTCTCTTGCTGCAGAGAGACCCGCCGGACCTCCACCAACAATTGCTACCTTTTTGCCGTTTGCTCTTCCTTTCTCAAACAGCACCTGTTCATTTTGAATAGCCCAATCCGTTGCGTAGCGCTGCAAATTCCCAATCATAATTGGTTTGGTTGAGTGGTTAAGTACACACGCTCCTTCACATAGTTCATCGGTTGGACAAACTCTTGAACAGCTTGCTCCTACGGGATTAGAAGACATAATCGTTTCGGCAGACCCCTTTAAATTGCCCGATGCAATTTTTTTAATAAACGTCGGGATGTCAATTCCTGTAGGGCATGCCTGAATACAGGGTGCATCATAACAGTACAAACATCGATTAGATTCTTCGACTGCTTCTCTATTTGACAACCCTTTTTCTACTTCATTAAAGTTTTGAATGATGGACTGCAAACTTTCCTGTGATCGCATTGCATCAACCTCCCAAGGATATCTGTTGATAAAACTAAAATTGAAAGCGCTTACATATTTTTTATATACGTTATTTTCAACTTCTACTTTGGTAAAATGTATTACTAACTTTATTGTACAAAACGACCGTCTTTTCTTCATTATACATTATGTTAAAAAATTCAGACTATTTACTATTCACTATGTAAAAAGCCTTGCTTTTATATAAAAGCAAGGCTGCAACTATTATTTTGCTACTTCTTTAATAATCGACACTACTAGTTCAGATGTCTTCACCAGTTCTTCTACCGGAATTTTTTCATTTGTTGTATGAATGTCTTCATAACCAACTGCTAAATTTACTGTTGGGATATCAAAGCCTGCGATTACATTTGCATCGCTTCCGCCTCCGCTTTGAAGCAGGCGTGAAGGACGATCGATATTAGCCACGGCTTTTTTAGCAACTTCGACAACATGATCTCCATCGCCAAATTTAAAGCCTGGATACATCACTTTAATATCAACTTCTGCACGTCCGCCCATTTCTTGTGCAGCTGTTTCAAACGCTTCTTTCATTTTCGCTACTTGTGCTTCCATTTTTTCTGGAATTAATGAACGAGCTTCTGCTAAAATATCGACGCGGTCACACACGATATTCGTTTGCGTTCCACCTTCAAAGCGTCCAATATTCGCTGTAGTCTCTTCATCAATACGTCCAAGCGGCATTTTAGAAATGGCTCTTGAAGCAATCGTAATAGCAGAAACGCCTCGTTCAGGAGCTACACCTGCATGAGCTGTTTTTCCATAAATTGTTGCATTTACTTTTGCTTGCGTCGGCGCAGCAACGATAATGTCTCCCACTTTGCCATCGCTATCTAAAGCATAGCCGAATTTTGCCGTTACGAGACTAGAATCAAGAGCTTTAGCGCCCACTAAGCCAGATTCTTCTCCTACTGTAATAATAAATTCAATTTTGCCGTGCGCGATGTTTTCTTCTTTTAATACGGTGATGGCTTCTAGCATTGCTGCTAAGCCTGCTTTATCATCCGCTCCAAGAATTGTCGTGCCGTCACTTTTAATATAGCCATCTTCGATAGATGGTTTAATACCCTTTCCAGGTACGACTGTATCCATATGAGAAGTAAAGTAGATTGTGTCTACGCCTTCTTTTGTAGCTGGCAGTGTGCAGATTAAGTTGTTGGCTCCGTGGCCCGTTTTTTCTTTGGCATCATCTTCTACTACTTCGACGCCTAATGCGGTAAATTTTTCTTTTAGTACAACAGCAATTTTTTCTTCATGCTTTGTTTCTGAGTCTACTTGTACTAATTCAATAAATAAATCAACGATTCGTTGTTCATTAATCATAATATGTAATCCCTCCAAAAATAACCTACAATGGTATGTTACCATGTTTCTTTGCTGGACGCTCTTCCTTTTTATTGTGCAACATTTCAAGCGCTTGTATTAATTTTATTCGCGTTTCCCTAGGATCAATAACATCATCCACCATTCCAGCGCTTGCCGCTACGTAAGGATTAGCAAATTTCTCGCGATACTGTTCAATTTTTTCGTGTCTTGTTTCATCTGGGTTTTCGCTACCTCGAATGTCGTTTGCAAAGATAATATTTGCAGCACCTTGAGGACCCATAACAGCGATTTCGGCATTCGGCCACGAATACACAAGGTCCGCTCCAATCGATTTACTATTTAAAGCTACGTATGCACCGCCGTACGCCTTTCGCAAAATCACCGTGATTTTCGGAACGGTAGCTTCAGAGTATGCATATAAAATTTTAGCACCATGACGTATAATTCCGCCATGTTCCTGCTTGATACCTGGGAAAAAACCTGTAACATCTTCAAATGTAATAAGTGGGATATTAAATGAATCGCAAAATCGAATAAACCTTGCTGCTTTATCTGAGGAGTTAATATCTAAACTGCCTGCCATTACTTTAGGCTGGTTACACACAAGTCCGACAACTTTTCCATCTATGCGGGCAAAACCAATGACAATATTTCTTGCAAAGTCTTTTTGCACTTCAAAAAATGAGTGCTCGTCCACTACTTGGTGAATGACTTGACGCACATCGTAAGGGCGCACGGCATCAAACGGGACAACGTCTAATAAATCCGGACGATAATGATCACACTCTGCCTTTGAGGCTAAAGGAGGCTGCTCTTGGCTAGACTGAGGAAGGTAGCTTAAGAGCATTCGTACTTGTTCTAGCACCTCTTGTTCTGTTGCACCTCTAAAATGGGCATTACCGCTAATTTCGTTATGAACAGCTGCTCCTCCAAGATTTTCTGAGGAAATGCTTTCTCCCGTTACCGTTTCAATTACTTTTGGTCCTGTAATGAACATTTGACTTGTTTCTTCTACCATAAAAACAAAGTCCGTAATCGCCGGTGAGTACACGGCTCCGCCTGCACAAGGCCCCATAATAACAGATATTTGAGGCATGACACCCGAATAAATGGCATTTCGATAAAAAATATGACCGTATCCATCAAGAGACATGACGCCCTCTTGAATACGAGCCCCGCCTGAATCATTTAACCCAATAAACGGCACGCCTGTTTTAGCAGCTAAGTCCATTACGTGCGCAATTTTTTTAGCATGCATTTCACCTAACGCGCCTCCGAATACCGTAAAATCTTGCGAAAACAAATAGACTGAGCGACCGTTTATCTTGCCGTAACCTGTTACTACCCCGTCTCCTGGTCCTACTTGATTATTCATACTGAAATCCGCACACCGATGTTCAATAAATGGATTTAATTCGACAAATGTATGTTCATCCAAAAGAATTTCAATTCGTTCGCGTGCCGTTAGTTTCCCTTTATGGTGCTGTTTTTCAATTTTTTCGTCCCCACCGCCTAACTCGATCTTCCGGCGCTTATCGTACAATTCATTTAATTTATCATAAATGTCAACCATGTTTCTTCTCCTCCTCTAGTGTTTTTTCACAGAGCTCATAAAGAACACCGTTTGCTGACTTTGGATGCAAAAAAGCAATGGATGCTTCCCCTGCGCCTTTTCTCGGAACATCGTCAATCATTTGTACACCCTTTTCCTTTAACTCGTTAATCCGTTCTTCAATCGTGCGCACACCTAAAGCCACATGATGAAGACCTTCACCTCTCTTTTGGATGAACGCGCCGACTGCACTGTCTTCAAAGAGCGGCTCTAATAATTCGATTTTTACGTTGCCGCACTGAATAAAAGCAACTTTTACTCCTTGTTCTTCTACTTCTTCTACTTTTAATAGAGACAGCCCTAATACTTTTTCATAAAAAGAGAGGCTGCCTTCAATTGATTTTACAGCTATTCCTATGTGATCAATTCCTTTTATCACTTTCTCACCTCTTTTAAAAAAGCGTTTTCATTTACACATATTCTTGAAAACAAAAGAAATCTCCTGCTGGCGTATCTACAGAAAGTTGCTTGTCTAAGCAGCGGAAGACATGTAAAATAAGAAAAAAACGTGTAGGAGGACTTTGGTTGTATGTCTAATAAGAAAATCCAAAAAACCATTGTGTTTTTAATGCTTCTTGTCATGTTAATATCTACGCTTTTAGCGGGACTTGCCATGTGGTTTTAATCGAGACTGATGACTAAAAACATAGATGCACTGCTGCTTCTTTGTGCAATGCAAACATATAAAAAAGACTGGTGACTAGTCACCAGTCTTTTGCTGTATATTCACAATGCCTTTTTGAGCGGCTAACTCTTCAAAAGATTGATCTGTAGATACAATCCAGACTTTTGTACCTAACGGGACTTGATCATATAAATGGCTTACTTCACGATTTTCTACGCGAATACAGCCATTCGATACATATTTACCGATGGAATCCGGCTGATTTGTACCGTGAATGCCATAAATACGTCCGTCAGTCTCTCTTGCATCAAACCCAATCCACCTTACACCTAGAGGATTTTGAGGAGCGCCTCCTTCAATATTATTTCTCCGATAATAAGGATTAACAGCTTTTACTGTTACCGTGAACTCCCCTTCGGGCGTCAGATTAACTGTTTTCCCCGTTGCTACTTTAATAATTTGTTTAATTTCTTTATTTTGAATATAAGCAAGCTCATTGCTCTGTTTATTAATAATAATATAAGGATCATTTGGCAACGGATTTTCTCCTAATGGCCAAACTGGAGATAGTAGTAAAAGGATAAAAGCAAACACATGCATGTAATCCACCACCTTACGTTAGTCCTAAGTAAAAGACAAGAGAGATATCTCTTGTCTTATTTAGTGTTCGTAAGCAAGCTAAACAACATGCATGCTGTTTAGCTTATTTTTAAGGTTTGTTTAATAACCAAATATTGTTCAATTTCTTTGACTACGTGCAGTAAATCGGCACGCGCTTCAAACTCTTCCCGTGTTTTGGGAAGCGGCATCTCTGCAAATGCTTCTCGTAAATGCTGAAGTTTGGCTAAAAATAATTTTGCTGTATTACCGGGGTGGATGGATAGACTTAATTCTTCAATGAAATCGGCAATCATGTAGCGCTGTTCTACCACCAAATCAATAGCGGTAATGAGAGGAAGCGTACGCTCAATGATTTCAAGCTGTTTTTCACGAATTTTAAAATAGCGGTAATAATAATTTTCCCCACGCACAAAATGATTTTCTACATCACGAAACGCAAGGCTTTTTGCTCTTTCTAAAATTTTTACCGTATCTGCAATTTCCTTACCGTCCCAACTGCTGTCATTGGTTCTGAGATACAGGGCAATTTCTTTTAACATCGACCGGAAATTTTCTTCAATTTCTTGCTGATACGTGCGAAGCTCTTGATCTAAACTTGGCATGTATAAATTCACAAGCAGGGCAACACCTATCCCAATTACAATTAAGCCAAGTTCATTAAAGACGATTCCCCATGTCATATTTCCTTTGGAGTAAATATGAAGCAAAATAACGGAGCTTGTAACAATGCCTGCATTAACTTTGAATATAACCGTAACCGGGATAAACAAAAGCAGCATCAGTCCTATAACAAGTGGATGATAAGCAATCCCTTCAAAGAATATAAACGAAAACAGAATGGATAAAGAACAAGCAATAAAACGATCGCTTGCACTTCGCAACGATTTTTTCTTTGAATTTTGAATGCACAAAATGGTGATAATTCCAGCTGATACAAAAAACTCGAGGTGAAAGAACTGAGCTATAATAATAGCCAGTGATGTACCGACGGCTGTTTTAATTGTCCGGTACCCAATTTTAAATTTCATTTTCTAGACTCCTACATGTTGGTTTCTTTTTAGTGTGATAAAATACTCTATTCTTTATTAACACGAATAGAAAAATAACACAACCTTAAATCTTGCTGTACCGTATAAATTCCAATAAAAAAAGTGCAGAAAAGATCGTACTCTTCCTGCACTTTTTTATTATAAAATCTTTTCTAAGAAATCTTTAGCACGCTTGCTTTTAGGCGCTGAGAAAAATTCAGCCGGAGGCGCATCTTCAACAAGAACACCGCCGTCTAAAAACAGCACACGATCCGCTACTTCTCGTGCAAATCCCATTTCATGCGTTACAATGACCATCGTCATTCCTGTTTCTGTTAGCGACTTCATTACATCTAGTACTTCTTTTACCATCTCTGGATCTAATGCTGAGGTTGGTTCGTCAAACAGCATCACTTTCGGCTCCATTGCCAGTGCTCTGGCAATAGCTACACGCTGCTTTTGACCGCCCGATAAGCGATTTGGAAACTCGTTGGCTTTTTGAGCAAGTCCCACTTTTTGGAGTAATTCTTTGCCTTTAGCAACAGCCGTTTCTCTTGACACGCCTTTTACCGTCATCGGAGCATACGTCAAATTTTCAAGCACTGTCATATGTGGAAACAAGTGAAAATGCTGAAATACCATTCCTACGTTTTCACGCACACGCATAATGTTTGTTTTTTTATCTGTAATCACTTGACCGTTAATTGAAACTACTCCGCTCGTCGGTTCTTCAAGCAGGTTCATACAGCGTAAAAAAGTAGATTTACCAGAACCAGAAGGGCCAATAACAGCTACGACTTCTTTTTCTTTAATCGTAGTTGAAATACCTTTTAAAACTTCATTTTTACCAAATGATTTGTGTAAATTTTCAACGTTAATCACCTTTTCTCATTCTCCTCTCGACTGCTTTACCAAGGAGCGTTAAGCCCATTACCATTACATAATAAATCAACCCTGCAAAAATTAACGGTTCAAGGTAGGCGAATTTTTCTCCACCTACAATGTAAGCACGGCGCATAATGTCGAGTGCTCCAATAACTGTAACGATAGCTGATTCCTTTGTTAATGTAATGAACTCATTCATTAAAGCAGGTAAAATATTTTTAAGTGCCTGTGGCAAAATAATTTGTCCCATCATGCGGCGATAAGGAATTCCTAACGCTAATGCCGCTTCACGCTGTCCTTTATCAACAGCTAAAATACCAGCGCGAATAATTTCAGATATATATGCTGCAGAGTTTAGCCCGAACGCAGCAACGGCCGCTGGAAACGGGGCAATATCAAAACCGAGCAGCTGAGGTAATCCAAAGTATATTAATAATAATTGCAGTACTAGCGGTGTTCCGCGAAACACGGACGTATATGCATCCGCAAACCATTGAAGAGGTTTATTGCGGCTGATTTTACATAAAGATAAAATAACTCCCAGCACAAACCCTAAAATTGCTGAAGCTAGGACTATCTGTATCGTTACCCCTATCCCTTTTAAAATATAAGGCATAGAAGGCACGATTTGCGAAAAATCCAAATTCATGCCTAGTTCCATTCCTCTCTAACTATCATTCTTATTTTTGGTCGTCAAACCACTTAACGATTAATTTATCTAATTCACCGTTTTCTTTCATTTTCTTTAATTCACGGTTAAAGTCATTCGTTAGCTTGCTGTCTTTAGGAAATGCGATTGCTGATCCTTTACTTGAATCTGGACGTCCTGTATCAGACATTTGCAAGCTTTTGTCTTTGTTCACATACCCTTTAGCTACTGTATCTTCAATAATCGCTGCATCGATACGATTTGATTTCATTTCTTGAATTAGTTCTGGAATACGGTCACGCGTTGTTACATTTACTCCGTCAACTTCTTTTGCAATTTCTTTTGCTTCGTCTGCTTGGATAGAAGAAGTTTGTACACCGACTGTTTTCCCTTTTAGTTCTTCTGCATTTTTAATTGGCGCATCTTTCTTCGATACAATCATGTTTTTTGCTTCATAATATACGTCTGAGAAGTCCACGTTCTTTTTACGCTTTTCAGTTGGCGTCATACCAGCTAAAACTAAATCGACTTTATTAGATTGTAAAGCTGGAATTAATCCGCCAAATTCCATATCCTTCACCTGTACGTCATAACCTAACTTTTTACCGATTGCTTTTGCTAAATCTACGTCAAATCCGATTGCTTCACTATCACCTTTTGCCGTATCAATATATTCAAATGGTGGGTAATCTGCTGATGTTCCCATTACTAGTACTTTTTTATCTTTGTCGTCGCTGCTTGCTCCGCCATTAGACGTTCCTTCTCCTGCTCCGCATGCAGCTAAAACGCCTGCTGTTAAAAGACCAATTGCCGTTACCGATAACCACTTCTTCAATTTCATCTTCGTTCCCCCTAGTTTATTCCTTACATTATTTTTTAAAAATTAATAATATTATGAAATAAGTTTTTTACTATTGCAAGTAAATGTCGAAATTTAAATATATATTCATATAAATGTATTTTAACACAATGTTATAAATATGCAATATCTTTTTTAAATATAAGTTTCACTATTTGAAAATACCTTTTCTCAACATTTTCCACTCTCTAGAAAGCCTGCATACAGATAGGTAAAAAAACGCATAAAAAAAGAAGCCGTTTAAAACGGCTTCTCTCTTACACTTCTTCACAATGCTGTTCGAATGCTTCTTGCAGCTTCATCACAACTGACATTGGCTCGTGGCCTTCAATTTCGTGACGTTCTACCATTGTGATAATTTTTCCGTCTTTTAATAAGGCGAAAGATGGAGACGAAGGCGGATAACCTTCAAAGTATTCGCGTGCACGCGCAGTTGCTTCTTTATCTTGCCCAGCAAATACTGTAACCAAGTTTGTTGGACGTTTATCATAATGTACAGCGTGCGCTGCAGCTGGTCTTGCAATACCTCCTGCACAACCGCAGACTGAATTCACCATTACAAGCGTTGTACCAGGCTTTTTAAACGTTTCATCTACCGCTTCAGCCGTCGTTAATTCTGTATAACCAGCAGCTGTAATTTCTTTACGGGCTTGACGAACAACGTCGTTCATAAACAAGTTAAAATCGATATTCATTTTCATACCTCCCTTTTGCTATCTATTCTTTATCATAGCAAACGAAAACTAAAAAGGCGATTGCTTTGACTCATTTTTTCTTGGTAATCAAGATTAAACAAGAAAAGAAATGGTGATACTATTTTTACAGCTAGAAAACCATACTCTTAACTCCCTAGTGTAGAAGGATCCGCATAAAATGCAGGATCCTTTTTTATATTTCCTTCATCGCCTGCTGGTAGGTTTTAATCAAGCGTTCGAGAGCTTCAGCCATTGTGACATCTCCCGTCATCATTTGTTTTTCAACATCCCCTAACGTTTGCTTAACTAAAGGATGTCCATAAAATGATTCTTGTAAATATTCATTAACACTTGCTTGTAACCATGCCTTCATTTGCTTTCGCCTTACTGTATAAAACAGATCATTTTTATTCATCCATTCCTTATAGTCACAAATTATCTTCCACAAGTCTTGAAACGATGCTTCTTCATAAGCAGAAGTTGTGATGACCTGTGGGTTCCACCCTCCAGAATGACCGTGAAGGAAACCGATGACGCTTTCATATTCTTTTGCAGTCACTTCTGCTTTTAGCCGGTTATCCCCGTCTGCTTTGTTTACACAAATCAAATTAACCCATTCAAGCAGCCCTTTTTTAATTCCTTGCAAATCATCTCCTGCTCCGGTCAAAGCAAGCAGAACAAAGAAGTCTACCATCTCTTTTACAATCATTTCACCTTGGCCAACACCCATCGTTTCGACAAATATGATGTTATACCCAGCCGCTTCACAAAGAAAAATGGCTTCTCTCGTTTTAAGATGAACACCTCCAAGCGTTCCTTGAGAAGGTGAAGGACGGACAAAAGCGTTCTCTTGTTTGGTAAGCAGCTCCATTCTCGTTTTATCTCCTAAAATACTTCCTCCAGACAAGGTACTGCTTGGATCGACTGCCAAAACTGCAACGGAATGGCCATTTTTGCATAGGTACGACCCAAATTTGTCAATCAGCGTACTTTTTCCTGCTCCGGGTACGCCTGTAAAACCAATGCGCACTGAATGCCCCGTATGAGGATAGATTTCTTTAATCAGCTGTTGTGCTATTACTTTATGCTTCGGCGCTTTACTTTCAATTAAAGTAATGGCTTGAGCTAACGCTGTTCTTTTCCCTTCAAGCAGCCCTTGTGTATAATCTTGTACCGTTTTTAATTTCACCAATTGTCTTCACCAACTATTCTTCTAACCGTTTCTTTATTTCATGTAAGACGGAAACGGCCGCTTTTGGGATTACTGTTCCAGGTCCAAAGATTGCAGAAGCGCCGTGTTCTAAAAGAAATGAGTAGTCTTGTTTAGGAATAACGCCTCCGACAATAACAACGATATCGTCGCGCTCTAATTTCTTTAACTCATCAACAAGCTGCGGCAGTAACGTTTTATGCCCGGCTGCCAAAGAGCTTATGCCAATTACATGTACGTCGTTTTCTACAGCTTGCCTTGCTGTTTCTTGAGGCGTTTGAAATAAAGGACCAATATCAACATCAAAGCCAAGGTCAGCAAAGGCTGTTGAAATAACTTTCGATCCTCTGTCATGACCGTCTTGCCCCATTTTCGCGACTAAAATTCTTGGGCGTCTTCCTTCTTCCTCTAAAAATTCAGCCGTGAGCTTTCGAACTTCTTCGATTTGATCTCGATGCACAAACTCTGCACTGTATACCCCGCTGACTGACTTAGAAATAGCCTGATGTCTTCCAGCCACTTTCTCAATAGCTTCTGAAATTTCACCTAGTGTAGCTCTAGCTCTCGCAGCTTCAACCGCAAAAGCAAGGAGATTCCCTTCACCTGTTTTGGCACAATTGGTCAGTCGATTAAGCGCTTCGATTACCGCTTGTTCGTTACGCTCACTGTGTATTTTCTTTAACTTTTCCAGCTGCTTCATTCGAACTGCTGTGTTATCAATATCAAGAATATCAAGCGGTTCTTCTTGCTCCGGCTGAAACTGATTCACACCTACAATAATTTCTGCCTGCGAGTCTATTCTTGCTTGTCTGCGCGCAGCGGCTTCTTCTATCTTCATTTTAGGTACGCCTGCTTCTATTGCTTTTGTCATTCCGCCGAGCTGCTCTATTTCTTCAAGGTGCTTCCACGCTTTTATCATTAATTCATTCGTTAATGATTCCACATAATAAGAGCCTCCCCAAGGATCAATAACGGAACAAATCTCCGTTTCATTTTGTAAATAAAGCTGCGTATTTCGGGCAATTCTAGCTGAAAAATCAGTTGGAAGAGCAATCGCTTCATCCAGTGCGTTTGTATGAAGCGACTGCGTATGTCCTGATACTGCAGCCAGAGCTTCGACGCATGTTCTAATAACATTATTAAATGGATCCTGCTCCGTTAAGCTCCATCCGGACGTTTGAGAATGCGTTCTAAGAGCTAGAGATTTAGGATTATCCGGCTCAAACTGCTTCATTAGTTTTGCCCAGAGCAGCCTCCCTGCTCTCATTTTCGCTACTTCCATAAAATAGTTCATTCCAATTGCCCAGAAAAAGGATAGCCTCGGAGCAAATGCGTCAATTGTAATTCCCGCTTTCAAGCCGGTTCGTACATATTCAAGTCCATCTGCAAGCGTATAAGCAAGCTCTAAGTCTGCTGGAGCACCTGCTTCTTGCATATGATAGCCTGATATACTGATACTGTTAAATTTCGGCATGTACTCCGCTGTATATTTAAAAATATCTGCAATGATTCGCATTGACATCTCAGGAGGATAAATATATGTATTGCGCACCATATATTCTTTTAAAATATCGTTTTGAATCGTTCCAGCCAGCTTTTCTTTTTTTACGCCTTGTTCTTCAGCTGTTACGATGTAGAAAGCTAAAATAGGAAGCACCGCCCCGTTCATCGTCATCGACACGGACATTTGGTCAAGCGGAATCCCTTCAAACAGCTGCTTCATATCCATCATTGAATCAATTGCAACACCTGCTTTCCCTACGTCTCCAACAACTCTTGGATGATCAGAGTCATAGCCGCGGTGGGTAGCGAGGTCAAAAGCAACAGACAGCCCTTTCTGTCCAGCAGCTAGGTTTCGGCGGTAAAAGGCATTGCTTTCCTCCGCCGTTGAGTATCCTGCATACTGTCTAATAGTCCAAGGCCGATTCACATACATCGTTGCATACGGTCCTCTCACAAACGGTGGGACACCAGGTGCAAAGTGAATAAAGTCGAGGTTATCTCTGTCTTTTTTTGTATACACTGATTTTAATTCAATTTGTTCATTTGTTTGAAAAGCAGTGTATGAACTTTGAGTCACGTCATCTTCTCTTTGCTGCTTTGAAAATGATAATGGAATATTAGAAAAAGAAGGCTTTTTATACATGAACTTCTACCTCCAAAGCACATAATAACTTCTTAACGCATTGAATAACATTCGTCTTAGGATGTATGACGCTCATTACACCTTTTTGCTGCCACTGCGTTTTGCGTGATACATGTTCTTCCCCTACTACGTACACATAAACAGAATCTTCCTCAAAATAAGTCATCGCTTTTGTTAAGAGCTTTTCCACGAGTTCATCACTTCCACAGATCACATATGCTTCGTGCTTTTGTTCATTCATCCAATCTGCTATCTCCACATAGGAATCTATGTTTTTAATTGTTTCACACGCAAAGCCTGCACTTTCAAATAAAGACCGGGCAATCTCAGCTTTTTTACGGCTGCTAGGATCGGTGAGCTCCATAATGCCAATGCTCATTCCCTTTGTATAAACCCGTATTTTTTCAAACTTCTCTGCTGCTCTCCACTTAGTGAGCGGCACAACACTGTCAGGCTGTGTCTGCTTCGCCATTTGTTTTAGCATCCACCCTGCTGTTACCCCTTTAGATGCTAGCTTTGTATAGTCCTCTAGCGAAAGATTTGATGAAAATTCCGAAGCGTTCTGATCACTGTATTTATCCATTTTTATTTCTTCTTTTTTAAACGGCGTGCTTTTTATCTCTTGAGATGCATCCTGTTGCTTAGGAGCATAGTGTGTGACTCCGATCAAGCGCTCAATTCGGCACTCTATATCCTCTTGTCTTTTTACTTTCATTTGTTCAACTTCATCTTGAATTCGCCCTTGTTTTAAAGCTTCTTCCATTCCGCCGTGGTCTTCAATGTTGCCAAATAACTCCCAAGCTTTTGTCATTAATTCATGTGTGTAGGCTTCAACGTACCAAGAGCCTCCGGCAGGATCCATTACTTTTGATATATGTGTTTCGTGCTGCAAAATTAAGTGAGTGTTACGGGCAAGGCGATGAGCGAACTGAGAAGATGAAGATGTGACGGAATCATATGGTTCAATATGCAGACTATCCGCTCCTCCTACAATAGAAGCAAATGCTTGAACCGTGCTCCTTAATGCATTTGTATACATGTCTTCTTTAGACTGTGTAAGATGTGACGTTTCCGTATGGATAAACGGCACTGAAACGGCCGTGTCATCAAAAGCACGAACCACATTTGCCCAAAGCATGCGAAAAGCACGAAGTTTTGATATTTCCATAAATAAATGTGAGCTAACTGAAAAAGAAAAGGTCATGTGAGGTAAAACTTGATGTAAGGACAAACCGCGTTTTATGCATTCATCAATATACTGCACCCCTGTAGCAAGCATATAAGCTAGTTCTTGAACAGCGTTTGCACCGCTGTTATGGTAAGGAATGCTTGATACAATGATCGTTTTGAGCTCTGGAACATTACTGTGAGCCAAACGCGTTGCGTATGCTAAATGATCGTATAAATCTCGAGTAGAAAGTGGAACTCTTCCATATTCAGCAAGGGTGCCGAGCGGATCCATTCCAACCGTTCCTTTTAGCTGTCTCATATTAAAGTTATGATCAACACAGTATGCTTTTAGAAACGAAAGAAGTGGAACGGATGTACATCCCGTATTTAAAAATAAAGGCACCGCTTCAAGAGCTACATGCTGAAACAAATGAGCAACATCCTCTAAAGTAGAAATTGTAGCGCCTGAGGCTACTTCAGCTTCAGTTGCTTCATCAATGTCTTTCCCTTGCCTCATTGCTTCACTGCATGTAAAAGCGGCCGTATTTTGTCCATTTCTCAAACTGTGTAAAAGAAGTTTATTGCTTTCTTTAATAGAAGGTAAGTCGATTTTTTGGGTGATTTCCCATTCCCCTAGTATGTATGATTCTTTACCGGCTCCTCTTAAACAATCTATTCCCGCCGGACTCTGCTGTAAGTAGTCTAAATGTGCCGTATCACTTTCGAAATAAAGCGGTTTCAAAAAGATGTTTTCTAACGTTTCTTTTGAAGAGATCGCGGTATTTTTGCTAACTTCCTGTGCCCAATCTTCTTTAGGTGTACGTGTAAATTCATGAAATGATAATGTATTTGTTTTCATTTCCATGCCCCTTTACAGTTAATAGCTGCCTGCTAAACCGAGATGATTACACTTTGAAGTTTGATGATTCTTCTTTTATTTTAATACATCTTTTACAAATTGTTCAATCATTGCTTCAAAATAAAAAGGGGCCGAGACATAATTAACCTACGTTTACCATCACCATAAAAAAATCCGAACGAGTTGGATTCTCTATCAAGAATCTCAATTCATCGTTCGGATCTTCCTTCAGCTAAAATATTTTGTGCCAGCCTCTGTTTTAATAGACAGACGTATTCTCTTTAGAAGTAGATTCTAAAATCTCTTTAACTCTTGCCAAGAATCTGCCGCACACCAAGCCGTCTAACACGCGGTGATCAAGTGATAAACATAAGTTAACCATATCTCGAACAGCAATCATGTTATCAATAATAACCGGACGTTTTACAATAGATTCTACTTGTAAAATAGCCGCTTGCGGGTAATTAATAATCCCCATTGATTGCACGGAACCAAATGAGCCTGTGTTGTTAACAGTAAACGTTCCGCCCTGCATGTCTTCAGACTTCAATGAACCCGTACGAACTTTTTGCGCGAGCTCTGTAATTTCACGCGCAATGCCTTTGATTGTCTTTTCATCGGCTTGTTTAATAACCGGCACAAACAAAGCATCGTCTGTTGCAACAGCAATGGACACATTAATGTCTTTTTTCTGAACAATACGGTCTCCTGCCCACATTGAATTCATTTGAGGGAATTCTTTTAAAGCTTGAGCCACTGCTTTTACGAAGAACGCAAAATACGTTAAGTTAAAACCCTCTTTTTGTTTGAACTCCGTCTTTAATGCATCACGATAAGAAACTAAGTTCGTTACATCAACTTCAACCATTGTCCATGCATGCGGAATTTCGTGCTTGCTGCGAAGCATATTTGCTGCAATAGCTTTACGCACGCCTGTAACAGGGATTTCTTGATCTCCTGCTGCAGACACAACCGGCGCGGGCTGCTGCGTTTTTGGAGCAGCTGCCGCTACAGGTGCTTCTGGCTGAACTGTTGATGCAGGTGTTTCTTTCACTTCAGCAGCTCCGCCTTTTTCGATAACAGCTAAAATATCTTTTCTCGTAATACGGCCGCCCGCCCCTGTTCCTGTCACGGTATCTAAATTAATATTATGTTCTTGTGACAGACGCATAACAGCTGGAGAGTACCGACTTTTATTGGATTGACTGTCCGCTGTTTTTGACGCTGATTCTTCTACAGTCTTATCAGACGTTTTCTGTTCTTTTTGAGGTACAGTTCCTTCTACTTCAATTAAACAAATCACTTCTCCTACAGGCAAAGTATCATCTTCACCTGCAATTAACTCTTTAATTGTTCCACTAAAAGAAGAAGGCACTTCAGCATTTACTTTATCCGTCATGACTTCAGCTAACGGGTCGTACTTATTTACGTGATCTCCAACAGAAACGAGCCATTTGCTAATTGTACCTTCTGTTACACTTTCACCGAGCTGCGGCATCGTAATTTTTTCAATAGCCAATTGATACAACTCCTTTTAAAATTGAGCTAATTCTCTCATTGCTTTTTCTACTTTATCTGGATTCACCATAAAATATTTTTCCATTGTTGGTGCATACGGCATAGCTGGAACATCAGGGCCAGCAAGGCGCTGAATTGGCGCATCTAAATCGAATAAGCAGTGTTCAGCAATAATAGCTGCTACTTCGCTCATGATGCTGCCTTCTTTGTTGTCTTCCGTTAAAAGCAGGACCTTACCTGTTTTAGATGCCGCTTCAATAATAGCTTCTTTATCAAGCGGATAGACCGTTCTTAAATCTAAGATGTGTGCTGAAATACCGTCTGCTTCCAGTTTTTCAGCAGCTTGAAGAGCAAAGTGTACACAAAGACCATATGTAATAACCGTGATGTCGTCTCCTTCTCTCTTTATATCTGCTTTGCCAATCGGAAGTACATAATCATCTTCAGGGACTTCTCCTTTAATCAAACGGTACGCACGCTTATGCTCAAAGAAAAGAACTGGATCATCATCACGAATAGCTGCTTTTAATAATCCTTTTACGTCATAAGGCGTAGAAGGCATCACAATCTTTAACCCTGGCGTATTGGCAAATAGTGCTTCAACAGATTGAGAATGATAAAGAGCACCGTGAACTCCGCCGCCGTAAGGAGCTCGAATTGTAATTGGACAACTCCAATCATTATTAGAACGATAGCGAATTTTCGCTGCTTCTGACACAATTTGATTGACTGCAGGCATAATAAAATCAGCAAATTGCATTTCAGCAATCGGACGCATGCCGTACATTGCCGCTCCGATTCCTACGCCTGCAATAGCAGACTCTGCAAGAGGTGTGTCAATGACTCTTTCTTCCCCGAACTGTTCGTACAGTCCGTTGGTTGCTTTAAATACGCCGCCTTTTTTCCCTACGTCTTCTCCTAATACAAACACGCGGGAATCTCTTTCCATTTCTTCACGAATGGCCATTGTTACTGCATCAATATATGAAATAACCGGCATATGTTCTCCTCCTTACTCACCGTACACGTATTTTAAAGCCGATTCCGCTTCTGCATAAGGAGCGTTTTCAGCATAATCTGTTGCATCATTAACGATGTTCATAATATCATCAAGCATTTGTTTTTCTCGTTCATCGGTTAACACGTTAACCTCTTTTAAATAAGTCGCAAAGTACGCAAGCGGATCGCTCTTTTTAGCTTCAGACAATTCTTCTGCTCCGCGATATGCACGATCATCGTCATCACTTGAATGGGCAGTCAAACGCTCTGAAACAGTTTCAATAAGAGTAGGCCCTTCTCCTCTGGATGCACGATCTCTTGCTTCTTTTACCACTCGGTACACTTCAAGGACGTCGTTTCCATCAATTGTGTAGCCTGGCATGCCATATCCAATCGCACGATCAGATACTTTTGCGCATCCTAGCTGCTTTTCAACCGGAACAGAAATCGCATACTTGTTATTTTCACACATAAAGATAACAGGAAGCTTATGAACACCTGCAAAGTTCGCGCCTTCGTGGAAATCTCCTTGGTTAGAAGATCCTTCTCCAAACGTAACAAACGTTACTAAGTCTTTTTTCTCCAATCGTCCTGCTAAAGCGATTCCTACTGCATGAGGCACCTGTGTTGTAACTGGAGAAGATCCCGTTACAATTCGCTTTTCCTTATGCCCAAAGTGACCTGGCATTTGACGACCTCCTGAGTTTGGATCTTCTGCTTTAGCAAACCCAGAAAGCATTAAATCACGCGCAGTCATTCCAAATGCTAGCACAACACCCAGATCGCGGTAATAAGGTAATATGTAATCATTCTCTCTATTTAAGGCAAAAGCTGCGCCAACTTGAGCGGCTTCTTGACCTTGACATGAAATAACAAAAGGCACCTTCCCTGCACGATTTAATAGCCACATACGCTCATCAATTTTTCGTGCAAGCAGCATAGTGCGGTACATTTCAAGTACTTGTTCATCAGTTAATCCTAATGATTCATGACGGTTTTTTGTCATGTTTAAACCTCCTTTAATCATCAAAAATGAATCGCTTTTCCATCTACAGCTAATGAAGCTTCTCCCATCGCTTCTGAAAGGCTAGGGTGAGGATGAATGGTATGAGCAATTTCCCATGGTGTAGCATCCAATACCTTTGCAAGACCTGCTTCAGAAATCATATCCGTCACGTGAGGTCCAATCATATGCACACCAAGGACATCATTTGTGTCGGCATCAGCAATAATTTTAACAAATCCCTCTGCCTCTCCATATACAAGAGCTTTTCCAACGGCCTTAAACGGAAACTTTCCAACCTTCAGCTGAAACCCTTGCTGTTTTGCTTCTTGTTCTGTTAATCCTACACTTGCTGCCTCCGGGCTGCTGTATACGCATTTAGAGATTGTTGTATAATCAATCTTCAAAGGCTTTTCACCATGTAAATGCTCAACAGCTACAATTCCTTCGTGAGAAGCTACATGTGCAAGCTGCAGTCCGCCAATCACATCTCCAATTGCGTAGATATGAGATTCTTTCGTTTGATAAAAATCATTTGTGGCAATCACACCGTTTTCTACTACAATATCGGTATTCTCGAGACCAATTCCTTCGACATTCGCTTGACGCCCTACAGATACAAGCAGCTTTTCTGCTTCATATTCTTGTATATCGCCTCCTACTTGAGCGGAAATTTTCACCTGACCACCAATAGACAGTGTATCAGCCATTACTTTAGCAGAAGTAATAATGTTAACTCCTTTTGCTTTTAAAAGCTTCGTCATTTCACGGGAGATATCTTGATCTTCTGTTGGTAAAATTCGATCGCTGTATTCAACAACCGTTACATCAACATCAAAATCTGTGAGCATTGACGCCCATTCAATTCCGATAACGCCGCCTCCCACAATAATAATAGAAGCAGGAAGTGTTTCCATCTTTAATGCTTCATCTGAAGTGATTACTTTCTCTCCGTCAATCGTTAAACCAGGTAATGTTCTAGGACGAGACCCTGTTGCGACAATTACATTCTTTGGAATAAGCATTTCGTTCTCTTCACCGCTTTTTAATTCGACGGAGATAGTTCCTGGCATAGGAGAAAAAATAGAAGGTCCTAAAATACGTCCAATTCCTTCATATACCTCAATTTTACCTTTTTTCATTAGCTGTTTGACACCATTATGTAACTGTGAAACAATTTCTGACTTTCGTTCTTGTACACGTGCATAGTTCAATAGTACATTGGACGTTTCTACGCCAAATTCACTGCTTTTCTTAGCCGTTTGATAGACTTCTGCACTTCTTAGTAAAGCTTTGCTTGGGATACACCCTGCGTGCAGGCATGTGCCGCCTAACTTATTTTTTTCCACAACCGCTACCGATAGACCTAACTGAGAGGCACGAATAGCTGCTACGTACCCTCCGGTTCCACCGCCGAGAATGACCAAATCATATTCTTTTGCCACACTGCTTCACACCTTTCTGCAAACGCTATTAAGCGCCTTTATATTCCTTCACTTCTTCTTCACCTGTAAGCACTCGTAGAGCCCCTTCAGCTAGCGCTTGAAGCTCATTTTCTCCAGGATAAACAATGACATCTGCAATCCACTTTACATGATTAATAATCAGCTCAACAAACGCTTTTGAATAAGCAATGCCTCCCGTTAAAATAATGGCATCTACTTTTCCATGCAATACCGTACTGGCAGCTCCAATTTCCTTCGAAATTTGATAAGCCATTGCTTCGTAGATAAGCTTAGCTTTTTCGTTTCCATTTTTCACCATCAATTCGACTTTCTGCACGTCAGATGTGCCCAAATAACCGACAAGCCCGCCTTTTCCTACAAGCATTTTCATAATCTCCTCGCGGTAATACTGACCTGAAAAGCAAAGACGAACTAATTCACCAACCGGTACACCGCCAGCGCGCTCTGGACTAAAAGGACCGTCACCGTGCAGGCCATTGTTCACATCAATTACTTTTCCGCGTTGATGAACTCCGACTGTAATGCCTCCACCCATATGGGTAACAATAACGTTCATTTGTTCATATGTGCTATTCATTTCTTTAGCCACTTTTCGAGCAACCGATTTTTGATTCAGCGCGTGAAAGATGCTTTTCCTTTCCATAAAAGGAGTTCCTGAGATACGAGCGATGTCACTTAGCTCATCTACCACCACTGGATCAACAATGTACGCTGGAATATTTAATCCAGACGCAATCTCAAACGCTAAAATCCCGCCTAAATTTGAAGCATGATGGCCGGCATAACCGTCTTTTAAATCTTTGAGCATGGCTTGATTTACTTCATATGTGCCGCCTTCAATCGGGCGTAAAAGCCCTCCTCTTCCACATACTGCACTTAATTTAGATAAATTAATCCCTTCTTCATCAAGTGCCTCTAAAATCGAGTTTTTACGGAACTCATACTGTGCATATATCGTCTCAAACTGATTCATTTGCTGTGAATCGTAGCGGATTGTTCGATCAAAAATTGGTTTATCGTTGTGAAACACGCCAATTTTTGTGGACGTTGAACCCGGATTTATTATCAGCATTCGATATTCGTGCATATCCAACACATGTCCTCCTACCTTATCATTCTCATAAACGAAGGCTAGGTCGAAAGGATTTCATTTATTCCTTTTGCCTAGCCTTCAGCTCAAACATTAGCGCGTATGACGTCTACTTAAAATATGCTGTCCATTTTGTAAAAATTGACTGCGTGAACGACGCAGCTTTTCAATTCTTTCTTCAGCTAAGCGATCTGCTGCTAGATAGGTTGGAATGCCATCTCGCTTTGAGATTTCAACTACCTTTTCAATATTATCATAAATACCTTCAACTTTTTTCAGCGCACGCTCACGGTTATACCCAACTAGCTCATCAGCTACGTTAATAACGCCTCCTGCGTTAATAACATAGTCGGGTGCATATACAATGCCTAATTCATGAATTAAATCACCATGACGCGTTTCTTTCAATTGATTATTAGCTGCCCCTGCAATAACTTTTGCTTTTATTTGAGGGATCGTTTCATCGTTAATCGTTGCTCCGAGTGCACAAGGAGCATAGATATCACATTCTACACCATAAATATCATTCGGGTCTACTGCTTGCGCACCAAATTCTTCTACCGCACGCTGAACAGCTTCTTTATTAATATCCGTTACAATAAGTTTCGCTCCTTCTTCGTGAAGGTGGCGGCATAAATTATACGCTACGTTTCCTACACCTTGGACAGCTACTACTTTTCCTTCAAGCATATCTGTTCCAAATGCTTCTTTTGCTGCTGCTTTAATTCCTCGGTATACGCCGTAGGCTGTGACTGGTGATGGATTGCCTGATGAACCAAAAGCAGGAGATACACCCGTTACATAATCCGTTTCCTCATATACAATATCCATATCCTCTACCGTTGTGCCCACATCTTCTGCTGTAATATATCGACCATTTAACCCTTGAATAAAGCGACCAAATGCACGGAACATCGCTTCATTTTTGTCTTTGCGAGGATCTCCGATAATAACCGTTTTCCCTCCTCCTAAATTCAAGCCTGCTGCTGCATTTTTATAAGTCATTCCGCGTGATAGACGAAGCGCATCTTCAATTGCAGCCTCTTCTGATTCATATGTCCACATTCTCGTACCGCCTAGAGCTGGTCCAATTGTTGTATCGTGAATCGCAATAATGGCTTTTAAGCCTGAATCTTTATCTTGGCAAAATAATAACTGCTCGTAATCGTATGTTTCCATATAGTCAAAAATTTTCATTGTTAGTGCCTCCTAAGAATTCTGTTGGGCGACGCTGATAGCAAGCGCCAGTGAGTATAATTTACTTTCTGATGAATCTGCTCTGGATGTTAAGACGACCGGAGCTTTTGCTCCTGCTAGAATAGCTCCAACTTTTGCTTTAGCAAAATAAATGAGGGATTTATATAAGACGTTCCCTGTTTCAATTGCTGGAACGAGTAATATATCTGCTTGACCGGCAACTTCACTTTGAATGCCTTTTTGCTTGGCTGCTTCTATGTTAATGGCATTGTCGAGTGCTAAAGGTCCATCAATAACGCAGCCTTTAATTTGTCCTCTGCGGTTCATCTGTGTAAGAAGCGCAGCCTCTACTGTTGCAGGCATCAAAGGGTTCACAACTTCAACCGCTGCAATAGGAGCTACCTTTGGCATCTCTACCCCAATAGAGTGGGCAACGTTCACCGCATTTTGAATGATTTGAACTTTCTCTTCCAGAGATGGCGTAATATTCATAGCTGCGTCTGTTACAAGAATCGGACGGTCATAGTGAGGAACGTCAAACACAGCTACATGTGATAAAACATTTCCCGTACGCAAACCATGCTCTTTATTTAACACAGCTTTTAAGATAAGCGATGTGGATAAATTCCCTTTCATTACGATATGAGCTTGACCTTGCTGAACTGAACGCACAGCCAATTGAGCCGCTTCTAAAACGGACTCCGTATGTACGACCGTCACAGCCTTATGAGTGAGTAAGGATGGGCGGTACTGCCTGAATAATTCATTAATTGTCGTTTCGTTGCCAAACAAAATAAATTCAGAAACTTCCCTTGACACAGCTTCATACACTGCCTCAATTGTTTCTAAGTCTTCAGCTGCAGCAACAGCAACAGTCAAAGAAGACTGCTTAGCAACCCGAGATAAGATGGTAGCAAGAGTCATGGAATGTTCGACCTCTCCTTTTTCATTCTTTCGTTTGCTCCGTTTTAAAGAGCATACTGCGCGTTTATGCAGTCACCTAAAATACATGCAAGATTTGTGCCATCCTCTGCATATATTACATAATATAGCTGCTTATATCCTTTCTTACGCACAAAAAAATTTTTTTATTGATTCTAACAACAAATAGAAAAAAAGAATACCTCTTTATTTATATGCAACAAATTGCACACCATGCATTTTATTGCATGCTGTTATTTGCAAGATTGTATTTTTCCAACTTATAATACAAAGAACGCAGGGAAATATTAAGCTGTTTTGCTGTTTTCGTTCGGTTATACTCGTTTGCAAGCAGCACTTTTTGAATAAGTTCCGCTTCGTAATTTTCCATCATGTGCGCTAAAGTCTTCCCTTCGAACATTACCTCTTCATTCACCTGATTTTTTTCTTTATTGCCCTTGCCTTCAAGTGAAGGGAGATGAACAGAATCAATCATTGTTTCTGTATAGTGCATATAAATAATCGCTCTACCTAATATGTTTTCAAGCTCTCTGACATTTCCTGGCCAGTCGTATGATCTTAATGACTGTAAAGCCCGCTCTGTTACTCCTTCAACATGTCGGCCGTAATCTTGATTAATTTTTGTAATTAAGTGTGTAACAAGCGCACCAATATCCTCTTTTCTCTTCCGAAGTGGAGGTATGTGAATCGGAATTTTGTTTAGCCGATAATACAAGTCCTGTCTGATGCTCCCATCAGCCATTCCTTTTTCTAAATTCACATTCGTAGCTGCAATAACGCGAACATTCACCGGAATAGGAGTCGTTCCTCCAACGCGAATAAGCTCTTTTTCTTGAAGAACCCGAAGCAGCTTAGCCTGCATATGAGCTGAGAGCTCCCCGATTTCATCTAAAAAGATGCTACCGTTATTGGCTTCTTCAAAAACGCCGCGTTTCCCGCCTCTTTTTGCCCCGGAAAAAGCTCCTTCTTCGTACCCAAAAAGTTCACTTTCAAGCAAAGACTCAGAAAGCGCAGCACAGTTAATCCGGACAAATTTATTAAACTTTCGGCTGCTCGCATTATGAATAGCATGTGCAAACAACTCTTTACCCGTCCCAGATTCACCTCTAAGCAAAACAGTAGCTGGTGTTTTAGCAGCAAGTCTAGCCTGCTCAATTGCTAACTGAAACTCTTCAGATTGACCAATGATATCAGCAAATGAATATTTCGCTTCAAGCGTTCGGATAATTTGACGCGCTCTTTTGAGTTCATTTGTAAGCTCTTGAATTTCAGACATATCATGAATAACGCCAACGCTGCCTTTTAATTTTCCATCAACAATAACGGGTGCAACATTCACAACTACGTCTCTTTTACTCGGACCGAGCCTCATCCTTACACCTCGAACAGGACGCCTTGTTTGCAGCACCTTCATGTGCATACTGTCTCCTTCAGAGATATCGGCAGTCGCGGGCTGACCAATAATATCCGTCTTTTTTAAACCCGTAATTCTCGTATAAGCAGGATTAATTAAAATCCCTCTTCCTTCTTCATCTACAACGGAAATAGCTTCTTCAGAAGATTGAATAATAGCTTGAAGCATAGTTTGTACTTCTTTTAAGTTCGTAACTTCTTCTGCCAATCCGACAACGTCCGTAATATCTTTAAAAATCGAAAAGGCCCCAAACAGCTCTCCATTCTCGTCGAGTATTGGTATTCTAGTCGTAATTACCTTGCGTCCGCTATCTAACACAAATTCACTATTTTGATCAATCGTTTTTGTATGAAGAACATCAACAAGTTTACTATTTGGAATGACTTTATGAAGATGCTTACCAATTACATCTCTGTGTGAAAAGTTCGTCAAACGCTCAGCACTTTGATTAAATAGCGTAATATATCCATTCCTATCAATCACGACCATCGCATCATGAGCCGCGTTAAAAATAAGATCATATTTATACGATTCTTGCTTTAACCGCTGAATTAACTCTTCTTTTTCCTCCATCAGATTGGCCATAATTTCAGCAACCAATCCCGGCACTACCAGTGCATCAGCGGGTTTGCTTCTTTGCAATTGTTGAAAGACGCCTTGTTTACCTGTTGTTTCAACAATGACATCGAGCTGCTTTGTCATATAAGGCTCCCAATTCATTCCGGTTGAAATATCTTGTTCTTGCGCATGCAAAACAGCCGGCGCGTTAGCTCGTACGTCTACTACACCAATCACTTTCATAAATTCTGTTTCCAACAAGATTTTCAGAATAGCTAATCCGCCTTTTCCTCCTCCAACAATCAACACATTTTGCATATTTTTTCACCTTTTCTACTTAATATGTATATATTCCGTGCAAAATATTGCATATACCTATCATATAAAAAAAGAAACGCTCTTGACAATTTATTTAGTTCTTTTATGATTCAAGTATAACGGTTCGTTAATGTAAACGCATTCATTTTAAAAAAAGAGAAGAGAAAGGAGCAGTTATGGTTCGAATTATCGCACTGCTAATCTTACTTATTCCTGGTATACTCGCTGGCTATGGCATTAAACTTATGAGAGATATGATTTTTGGCATCCTGCAATCCCCGTTCCCTTCTTTATTTTTGCAATTTTCAGTCGGTCTTCTATTATTTTTAATCGGCCTTGGATTTGTTGCTGGCTTTATTCTGCACAGAGACCGCAAGCGAAACAAAGTTCAAAACAGATTTCAAAAAGATAAAAAAACATCGCATTAATGCGATGTTTTTTTACGAAAAGCGCCCTCCAAATTGCTTCACCATTTTTTCTGGATAATCGGTAATAACGGATTCACATCCATATTTTCGAAGCTGCTCAGCTACTTTTACATCATTTACTGTGTAAGGTCGCACTGGAATTTGACAATCTTTTGAAGCGGCTACATTTACTTCATTAACGGTACGCTGATTAGGGTGAAGAGCTTTTGCGCCAAGATGCTGCGCATATACCCAAGGCTCATACATCGGATAAGAATATAAAATAGCTGTTTCAATCGTAGAATCTAGAGAACCAATTCGGGCTAAGCTGTTATGATTAAAAGATGAAATCATCGTTCGATCCTTCATCTTGTATAAATAAATTAAATCCAAGACTTTCATTTCCAAGTATGGATAGTCAAATATATTGTTTTTCAACTCAATATTTACGCTAATTCCTTCACTTAAAGCCCACTCCATTACTTCATTTAACGTGGGGATTTTACATACTCCATACTTTTTTTTGAACTTATAGCTCGCATCTAATTTTTGTAAATCTTGATACGTAAAATCTTTTACATACCCTTTTCCATTCGTCGTTCGATCTACTTTTTCATCATGAATTACAGCAAGTTCTCCATCCTTTGTCATATGCACATCAAGTTCAATTCCATGTGCTCCAACTCTCGCTGCTTCTTTGAAGGAAATCATCGTATTTTCAGGAAACGTTCCAGCTGCGCCGCGATGACCTATTACAAACATACTTGCTCAACTCCTCTATTATCACTTATTATTAACTTTAGCATTACTTAATAGTGAAAGCACGAATTTATTGTTTATACTTTTTTACTTTCATTACTTTATATGCAAAAGGAGGTCGTTGTGTATGAGACCACTGCAAATTTCACCGGATACAGCCGTAAAATTAGCGGAACAATTAAATATCCCCCTAGAGCAATTAATGCATATGCCTCAGCATATTTTGCTGCAGAAACTTGCTGAATTAAATGCGAGCGAAGATAAAAAAGGATCTGAATAACAGATCCTTTTTTCTTTCGAATTTTCATTTCCAAAAATAGTATTACCTTCTCACTTCATTCCCCATAACATATATTAGAATATTTAATAATATAAATGTATTTTTAAAAATGCTTTTAAATAAGTAATTTAATACTTTTTTGTGTATATTTAATTATTTTTTGATTTTTCCATATAATTTCATTGACGAAATTATTGTTTTTCTACTAAAATAAAAATACATTATATTTATTCCAGTACTTATATTCTGATTTTTTGATCAATTCAAAAAAAAAGAATTAAATAGTATGAGAAAAATTTAGGGGGACTTCATTATGCAAGCAGCTGTACAACACGAAAATCAGCAGCCAAATGGGTCTAGGAAAAAACATCCTCCTGGACTGTACTTATTATTCGCTACTGAGGCATGGGAAAGGTTTAGTTATTATGGAATGAGAGCCATTCTGGTTCTTTATTTAACTGCTACCGCTGCTCAAGGTGGACTCGGGGTAGATAAAGCAACTGCGCTGAGCTTATATGGAACATTCACTAGTGCTGTTTACATTACGCCAATGATTGGCGGATATTTAACAGACCGCTTCCTCGGAAGAAGGTTAGCCATCACTATCGGTGGTGTGATTATGGCACTTGGGAATTTTTCCATCTTCATTCATCAAAGTGTAGCCGCTTTGTATATCGGACTTGCTTTATTAATTATCGGAAACGGATTTTTCAAACCAAATATCTCCACATTGGTCGGAGATCTGTATGAAGAAAATGATCCTCGCCGTGACGGTGCTTTTACCATTTTTTATATGGGTATTAACTTTGGTGCATTTTTCGCACCGTTAGTTGTTGGATTAATGAGTTACAAATACGGATTTTTAACAGCAGCTATTGGAATGGTTGTTGGACAAATTTTATTTAACCTACTGGCTAATCGCTACTTAGGTGATATCGGGAAAGAGCCTACAGGAAAAGTTCACGCAGCGGCATCTCAAACATCAACTGCTCCGCTGACAGTACGAGAAAAGAAAAGAACGGTTGCTATCGTTATTCTAGCCTTCGTTGTTATTGCTTTCTGGACAGCTTTTGAACAGGCTGGAAGTTCTTTAACGCTATATGCTCAAGATCAAATTAATCGTCAAATAGGTAGTTTCACGGTTCCAACAGAGTGGTTCCAATCATTGAATCCGCTGTTTATCATGATTTTAGCACCAATTATGTCACTAGTTTGGTACAAGCTAGGAAATTCAAAACGCGGTGATTTCAAAACGCCAACAAAAATGGGTATGGGACTTGTAACAGTCGGATTAGGATTCTTAATTTTAATTCCGGCCGTTATGTATACTGGTAATGATCCAGCTTTAAAAGTAAATATCCTGTTCATGATTTTCACTTACTTCCTGCACACGCTAGCTGAGCTTATGATTTCGCCAGTAGGGTTGTCTATGGTAAGTAGACTAGCTCCATTAAAGCTTGCTTCTCTTTTAATGGGCGTATGGATGGCAAGCTCTGCTGTCGCTAATAAGCTAGCGGGTGTTCTTGCATCTTATACACAGTCTTTAGGTTATTTCGATATCTTCAGCTTAATCGGAGCTGTAACAATTGTACTTGGAATTATTGTTCTGTTCCTTTCAAAACCGATTGCTAAATTAATGGATTAAAAAAAGCAGCCTTTTCTGAAGGCTGCTTTTTTTATAATTTACTTATCCATATCCCATTTAAAATATGGAGATAAATTTTTTAATGCATCTTCTAAATCTTTTTTCAAGTACAAAACCCTCATAACAATTAAATAAATTATTTCAATAAAATACACCACTATGGATATGAAGAAAAACAAGATGCACGTTCCATTAACCTCAATATTTTCACCTCTTACAACAAAATAAAAAGACCAATGAATGATTAAAATTCATCGGCCCTGCAGTAGAAAGTTTATTGGTTTTCAGTTTACTATCTAGTGTAAATTCCAAAAGTTTATCGGCATGTACTCTGTATTACAAAAGGTATCAGCTCACTCAAAACCCCGTAATTCCAGCAGTCCTATCCCTTTCAACTCGCTTTATGTTCAAGGCGTAATTTATCCGCAACCATGGCGATAAATTCACTATTTGTCGGCTTCGCTTTTGACATGCTGACAGTATATCCGAATAATGAAGAAATGGAATCAATGTTTCCTCGGCTCCATGCTACTTCAATGGCATGACGAATGGCGCGCTCAACGCGGCTTGCCGTTGTATTATATTTTTTTGCAATATCAGGATACAGTACTTTTGTAATCGACCCAAGCAGCTCAATATCCTTATATACCATTGAAATGGCTTCTCTCAAATACAAATAGCCTTTGATATGAGCAGGTACACCAATTTCGTGAATGATGCTCGTAATGCTTGCATCTAAATTTGCTGGTTTGCTGTCGCGATGTGAACGCATGGAAGAAGATGAACGTTGCATAAATGAAGATGTTTGTCCGCTAACTTGACGAATATGATTCACTAAGTTTTCCATATCAAACGGTTTTAGAATAAAATAAGCAGCTCCTAAATCCACCGCTTTTTTCGTTACGTCTTCTTGACCAAATGCTGTTAGCATAATGACATTTGGATAATTTTCTTTTTTCATTTCTTTTAACTGACCTAAAACTGCTAATCCATCTAGATGCGGCATAATAATGTCTAATACAAGAACATCCGGATTTTTATCTTTTAAAATGGATAAACACTCTTGTCCATTGTAAGCTACTCCGATTACTTCCATGTCTTCTTGCTCTGAAATATAATCTTCAAGCAAACCAATTAGTTCCCGATTATCATCAACCAAGCATACTTTAATTTTTTTCAATGCAGCTTCCTCCTCAGTCCTTTATGTTATACGTCGTTTCCTACGTGTCTCTATTCTTTATTCTAAAGGACAAATTCGACAATGCAACATTATTTCCTTTATTTTTTTAGAAAAAAGTCTTTTAAATGGAATTTATTCGGTTTTCTCTTATTTTCTTTGTTTTTCGACGTTTTTCTCGTACATTTACGACAATAATTTTTATCAAAAAAAGCGAACTAATGACAACATTAGCTCGCTTTTTTTCGATTATTTTTATAAATATCAATTCCTGCTTCGTTAAGCATCCATTCAATATGGACACCATAACCCGAGGTAGGATCATTTACAAAAACATGGGTAACCGCTCCAACGACTTTACCGTTTTGAATAATCGGGCTCCCGCTCATTCCTTGAACAATTCCACCTGTTTTCTTTAGCAATTTAGGATCTGTAATTTTAATAACCATTCCTTTAGTAGCCGGAAACTTTTGAGGTATAGTACTCATAATTTCAATATCAAATTCTTCCACTTGATCATCATCTACTACCGTTAGAATTTTAGCTGGTCCTTCTTTTACTTGATGAGATAGGGCAATTGGCATTGCTTTATCCATTATTCCATTTTCCATCGTTGAAGACAATTTTCCAAAAATACCAAAAGGACTATTTCGTGTAATATTTCCAATGATTTGTCTATCTTCAGAAAACCTTGCTAGCTTTTCACCAGGAACGCCGTTAGAACCTCTTTCAATTGATGTAACGGTCGAACGGACAATTTGTCCATCTTCTACTACGATTGGCTTTTTTGTATCCATATCCGAAATAACGTGGCCTAAAGCGCCGTATTTTTTAGATTTTGGATCATAAAAAGTCATTGTGCCAATTCCCGCAGCTGAATCACGGATGTATAAACCAATTCTGTACGCATAATCTTGCTTATCTTTTAACGGATACAGCTTAGTGTCAAACTGCTTTTTTTCTCTTAAAATATGCAGATTTAATGGTTCACCCGTTTTTCCTGCCTGCTGAATAAACGGTGTAATATCACTCATTTTTTCAATGGTTTTACCATTAATCTTCGTAATCATATCTCCAACTTGAATACCCGCAATTTCGCCAGGAGATCTTTTACCTTTTGCTGTATCTACCTGATGATAGCCTACAACAAGAACACCTTTTGAATTTAATTTCACACCGATTGATTGTCCACCTGGAATGACTTTAAAATCAGATAATACCTGCACGTCTACACGCTTTACAGGAATACCGGCCAAATGAAGCATCAACTCTTCTTTGCCTACCTGTTTGCCTGCTACAGTCAGCTTCGCCTTGTTACTTGTTACATCGTAAACAGGTGATGAAGCTTCTACGCTAAGCGGTAATGTCGTATTAATTTTTTCTTTTTGCTGTTCAAATAAGACGATTTGTTTTGGAATGTGTATATATTGTTGCACAACTGGAATAAACCCTACAAAGATGAACGAAACAAGGAGAATCGCACCAATTATATGTCTGTATCGATTTTGCATGTTTTCACTCTCCTCGCTTCCTCGCCTAAATGGCTACACATTTAATTTAGCCTTCTTAGAGCGCATTTATAACAGAAGTTCAGAGAAAAATGAAAAGAAGTGCAAGGAAACATTTTCAGTTCCTCCATTTTGTATAAAAAAACACCTTTAACACATACTGTTACGTGTTAAAGGTGTTTTTTTAAATGGTGTGCTTCATCTTATCCGCTAAATCTAAAAGCTCTTTGGCATGTTCCTTCGTTAAGCTTGTAATTTCAGCTCCTGCAATCATTCGACCAATTTCTTTTACTTTTTCATCAAGAGTTAATGGAAGAACAGATGTCGTTGTACGATCACCTTTTATCTCTTTAGCAATAAAGAGATGAGTATCTGCCATCGCTGCTACCTGAGGCAGATGAGATATACAGAGAACTTGTGAATCAACAGAAATAGCATGTATTTTTTCACCGATCGATTGAGCTACTCTTCCACTTACGCCTGTATCAACTTCATCAAAGATAATGGACGTCACGCCTTGATGCTTAGAGAAGATGCTCTTTAACGCCAGCATAATTCTTGACAGTTCTCCTCCTGATGCTACTTTTGCAAGAGGCTTTAAAGGTTCACCAGGATTGGTAGAAATATAAAATTCTACGTTGTCAATGCCGTCTTTGGTGAATTTTATTCTTTCTCCATTTAATTCAACGTCATTTTTACCTGCATTTACAACAGAGAATTTAATTTGAAATACGGTCTTAGCCATATACAGTTCTTGAAGCTCATGATGGATGCTGTCCGTTAACTCTTGAGCAAGTTTTTTTCGAATAGCTGAAACGTTATTAGCTTCTACTAATAAATCCTGTGCTACACTGTTTAACTGTTCTTTGATCTTGCTCACATGCGTATCTCGATTTTCAATACGATCAATTTCATCTTCAATTTGCGCTGCATATTCTAGAATTTCATCTACACTTTGACCATATTTACGCTTTAAGTGATTAATTTCATTTAAACGCGCTTCAATAAAGTCTAAGCGTTTGGGATCAAATTCTAATAAATCAAGCTGCTGACGAATTTTATAAGATGCGTCTTCTAGCTGATAGAAGCTCGATGAAATGATCTCAGAAATTTCGGCATAGTTTTTTTCCAGTGACGAAATATCCTCCGTATGATTCATTGCTACGCCTACCCAATCTAAACCTTGATGTTCACCGTGCAGCGCATTGTACGCATCGTTTAGCGACGTATAGATCTTTTCAAAGTTAGAAATCTTCAAACGCTCTTCATTTAGTTCCTCGTCTTCGTTCAGCTGCAAATTTGCCGCTTTGATTTCATCTAATTGAAATTGAATAAGATCGAGGCGATGTGCCATCTGCTGCTCATTTTCAGTTAATTGATCGAGCTGCTTTTTTAGCGATGTATACCTAGAAAATACCTCTCGATACTCCGTCAAAGCCTCTTCTACTTTTTCTCCTCCATATTGATCAAGAAGAGTTAAGTGACGATCTTGATTCATTAAATCTTGGTGCTCGTGCTGTCCATGTATATCAATTAACGTCTGTCCGACTTCACGTAGGATAGCTAACGTTACGAGCTTACCGTTGATGCGACAAATACTTTTCCCATTTGTAGTGATATCTCGGCGAAGCACAATCATTCCATCTTCCACTTCCAAACCGACTTGTTTGGCTTTTTCGTGACTCGGATGCTGTTCTTCATCAAATAAGAAAAGTCCTTCAATTTCGGCTCTGTCTGTTCCGTGGCGTACAAACTCGGAAGAGCCTCTTCCACCTACTAACAATGAAATGGCATCAATAATAATCGATTTCCCCGCTCCTGTTTCGCCTGTTAATACCGTTAAGCCTTTTTCAAATGAAACAGAAAGTTCATCAATAATCGCAAAGTTTTTAATGGATAATTCAGCTAACAACCTGCTTCACTCACCTTTATAACATTTCTAAGAATCGGTCTGATATAATTTGCGTATCTTCAGGAGTACGGCAAATAATCAAACATGTATCGTCTCCACAAATTGTTCCTAATATTTCATCCCAGTCCAAATGATCAATTAATGCGCCAATCGCATTTGCATTTCCCGGTAATGTTTTCATCACCAACATATGCCCAGCTGAATCAATTTTTACAAATGCGTCCATAAGAGAGCGCTTTAACTTTTGTAAGGGATTAAAACGCTGATCTGCAGGCAAGCTGTATTTGTATCGACCGTCCATCAAAGGCACTTTGACTAAGTGCAGTTCTTTAATATCACGAGAAATTGTTGCCTGTGTTACATTAAAACCTTGGTTTTTTAAAATATCTACCAATTCATCCTGTGTTTCAATATCATTATTCGTGATAATATCACGAATTTTAATATGTCTTTGCCCTTTATTCATGTTGGCACCTCACATTAATATGTAATCTTCTTTTTGTTTTGTTGTTTATAAGTCTTTCACTAATTAAGTATCATAATGTGTTCAACTTGATTATGCACCTTTTGTATAAAGAGTCATAATCAAATCGCCAATGCTAAGTCTTTGCTTAACATTGGCCATTATTACTTTTTCTCTTTTAACGTCTTATGTGCTTCTTCGACTACTTCACGCACAGTAAGCGGAGCTTGATTTTTACCAAGTTCACGCTCGCCTTTCCAGCGCAGGTGGAGAAGAAATTCGATATTTCCATCTCCTCCCGTTATCGGTGAATAAGACATGTTATATACATCGTATCCTTGACGAAGCGAGAAATCCACCATGCCTTGAAGAACTTCTTCATGCACTTTTGAATCACGCACGATTCCTTTTTTCCCAACTTGCTCTCTTCCAGCCTCAAACTGTGGCTTAACGAGCGCAACAACATCGCTGTGTGGAACAAGAAGTTTTTTTAACACAGGAAGAATGAGTCTTAAGGAAATAAATGATACATCAATAGAAGCGAATTCAGGCAAGCCTCTTGATAAATCAGATGGCGTCACATAACGGAAATTTGTTCGTTCCATTACTTCTACTCGTTCATCTTGACGAAGCTTCCAAGCTAGCTGATTATAGCCTACGTCTAGCGCATAGGACATCTTCGCTCCATTTTGAAGCGCACAATCAGTAAAGCCTCCAGTAGAAGAACCAATATCAATCATGATTTTATCCGCTACATGGACATTAAATTCTTTAATCGCTTTTTCAAGCTTAAAGCCGCCTCTGCTGACGTAAGGCATCACTGCACCTTTAATTGTCAGCGGCGTATCGCGTTCAATTTTCTCTCCCGGCTTATCCAAACGGACTTCATTCGCATAGACAAGTCCTGCCATCACTGTACGCTTTGCTTTTTCTCTTGTTTCAATCAAACCTCGTTCTACTAATAATACATCTACTCGTTCTTTTTTTGTCACTTAACTTCAAGCCTCTTTTGTGTTGGTGTTACGAGTTTTTTAACTCGATTTATAATCTCTTCTTTGGTTAAGCCAATTTCTTCTAAAAGTTTTGTTACGCTGCCGTGCTCGATAAAGCGATCTGGAATCCCCATACGTTCAACGCGCGTATCATAATAGCCGTGCTCTGATGCAAACTCTAACACCGCGCTTCCAAAACCGCCTTGAAGTACCGCTTCTTCTACCGTAATCACAGGCTTACTAGTTTGGAAAATCTCATGAAGCATTTTTTCATCCAGCGGTTTAATAAAACGAGCATTTACCACTTTGACGCTGATTCCTTGCTTCTCAAGTTCTGCTGCTGCATCCATCGCCATTGAAATCGTTGTACCAAACGTTAAAATGGTTGTATCTGAACCTTCTTTTAATACGTCCCATGTACCGATCGGAATGTTTTTCAGTTCTGAATCTAGTTCAACACCTAATCCGTTTCCTCTAGCATAGCGCATAGCAATCGGACCTTCTTCATAAGTCAAAGCAGTGTGAACCATGTGCTGGCCTTCATTCTCGTCTTTTGGCATCATAATAACAAGGTTAGGCAAATGACGTAAGAATGCAATATCAAACACGCCTTGATGCGTTTCACCATCAGCACCTACTAGCCCAGCGCGATCAATTCCAATAAATACATTTAGCTTCTGACGGCAAATATCATGAACCACTTGATCGTATGCACGCTGTAAAAACGTAGAATAAATAGCTAAAAAGGGCTTCATATTTTGAGTTGCAAGACCCGCTGCCATTGTTGTTGCATGCTGCTCTGCAATCCCAACATCAAACATGCGATGCGGAAACTCTTTTTGAAATGCTTCGAGTTTTGAACCCACAGGCATTGCTGGCGTTACGGCTACAATACGATCATCTTCCCTAGCCATCTTCAATACCGTATCACTTACTAGTTTACTCCAAGCAATCGGAACATTTTTGTCTTTAATAAAGTCACCGGACTCAATTTTGTAAGGGCCTGTACCATGCCATGCTCCGCTTTTATCGCTTTCCGCCGGCAAGTACCCTTTCCCTTTTTTCGTAATAACGTGAATCAGTACCGGACCTTTTGTTTTCTTTGCATATTGTAACGTTTCCAATAAATCATCATAGCTATGGCCATCAACCGGGCCTAAATACGTAAAGCCAAGGTCTTCAAAGAACATGCCTGACACGACCATATACTTTAGGCCATCTTTTACACGTTCTGCCGTTGCCGCAAGCTTACCGCCTACTGCAGGTACTTTTTTCAGCAAGACTTCAAGCTCATCTTTTACCCAGTTGTATTTGCCTGCCGTGCGCAAACGTCCTAGAATACTGTGTACAGCCCCCACGTTAGGAGCGATAGACATTTCATTGTCATTTAAAATAACGGTCATATCCGTTTGCTCGTGCCCGATGTGGTTAAGCGCTTCAAGAGCCATACCACCTGTTAAAGCTCCGTCACCAATGATAGGAACAATATGAGCTTTTGTTTTTTGCAAATCTCTTGCAGCAGCCATTCCCATTGCGGCTGAAAGAGATGTAGAACTATGTCCCGTTTCCCATACGTCATGCTCACTTTCGTCACGCTTTGGAAAACCGCATAATCCTTTATATTGACGGATTGTATCAAACTCTCCCGCTCGTCCTGTTAAAATTTTATGGACATACGACTGATGCCCGACGTCCCATAAAAATTTATCTTTTGGGCTGTCGAACACTTTATGGAGTGCAAGCGTTAACTCAACAACCCCCAAATTCGGCCCTATATGACCACCAGTTGCAGAAAGCTTTGTAATTAAAAAACGACGAATCTCTTCACTTAGTTCTTCTAATTGTGTTACTGACATTTTCTTTAAAAACTCAGGATTTTTTATCGTTGTAAGATCCAAGGTGGATCACTCACTTTCGTACTTGTTATAAAGTTACCTTAATACATTGTCTATTGTTTTATACGTATAGTCAATTTTTAGTATTTCCTTATTACTTACAATACCTTTGATATTCTATCAGTAAACCAGTGATATTCAAAGGAAAACAGTGAAAAAATAGCCGCTAACACAAATGTGATAACGGCCACCAAGATATTGTATATGTCTTTCAAACCTATGCACTACGCTTTTATACAGTAGTAAAATTATTATAGCATAGCCCCTATTGGGACTCAATCTTATTTTACTGTATCACTCAAAAAAACCTGACAGAAATCGTCATTAACTATCACGTTTTGCTATATATAAACAAATTTCTTCTAGTAATCCGTGCTTAATTTGAGCTTGACGTAACGAGAGAAGTGCTTGTTCAACATGATACTGTAACTTTTCTTTGGCCGCTTCCATACCTAACAAAGAAGGATATGTCGTTTTTTCATTTTCTGTATCACTGCCAATTGGCTTTCCTAATTTTTCTTCAGACCCTTCCACATCCAAGATATCATCTTGAATTTGAAACGCTAACCCTACATGCTTACTGAATTCTTCTAATAATTCTTGCTGTAGAGGCGTAGCTTTTGCAAGAATAGCTCCTGCTTTTACACAAAACCCTAGCAGCTTCCCCGTTTTGTGAAGGTGAATATATTCAAGCTCGTCTAGCGTGAGCTGCTTTTTTTCCCCTTCCATATCCGCAACCTGTCCGCTGATCATACCTTCTGTTCCGCTTGCTTTTACCAGTTCTGTAATGAGCTGAAGCTTCATATGTGATGTAATCTCAGGATGTGCCGCTTCAGAAATGAGCTGAAAGCTATTTGTTAAAAGAGCATCTCCAGCTAATATAGCCGTTGCTTCGCCGTACACCTTGTGATTCGTTGGTTTACCTCTTCTTAAGTCGTCATCATCCATGCTAGGTAAATCATCGTGAATGAGAGAATATGTATGAATCATTTCCACTGCACATGCTGTTTCTAATCCCATGCTCTCGTCTTTTCCAAACGCATGTAGCGTTGCAAACAACAGCACTGGGCGAAGTCGCTTTCCTCCTGCAGTAAGCGAGTAAAGCATGGATTCCTTTAAGTTAACCGGAGCATGTAATGCTTTTACCACTTCAGGCAAGCGTGTTTCTACTCGATCTTTTGTAAAAGAAATATACTCTTTTAAATTCATTTCATTCACCATCACTCTTCCTCCTGTACCGAGAATGGCTCAAGCGTTCCGTCTTCACGTAAAATAGTTTCCATTTGCTTTTCAATATGCTGAAGACGATCGTGACAGAATTTTGAAAGAGTCATTCCTTCTTGGAATTGTTGAATTGCTTCTTCTAAAGGCACGTCGCCTTCTTCTAGCTTGTTTACGATGGTTTCTAACTGCTCCATCGCCTCTTCAAACGTATACTCTTTATTTGTCGCCATTTTTCATCGCTCCTCTATTTTCGAAACTTCACACTGCAACTGTCCATCGGTCAAACGAACGTTTACCACATCGCCTTTGGATACTTGTTTGGTTGATTTAATTAACTCTTTTTCTTTATCGTATACTAAGCTGTAGCCTCTTTCCATTGTTTTTAATGGACTAAGCGTATGTAATTTTGACGTTGCCGTTGCAAATAAAAGCTGTTTTTGCTTTAGCAGCTGCTGCATCTCTTTGGTCAGCATTTTCGTCAGCTGCTGTTGACGCTCCGCCGCTTTCGTTAACTGATGCTCGGGGTGATTGCGCAACAAAGCAGCTGTTAGTTGCTCGTAGTTCGTCCGTTTATGTTCAATGTACCTTCTGCCTTCACGATAAAAACGCTCCATCAACTGATCTAACTGCTGCTCTTTTTGCTCGACCAACTTTTGAGGATAACGAAAAGCATATGATTTCTGGGATCGTTCAAGCCTGCGGCTACTAGACTGAAGCATTTCTTTCATCGAACGAAGAAGACGGATATTTCGCTGAGTCAATCTTTCTGTAATTTCACTGATATGAGGTACAGCCAATTCCGCAGCACCCGTTGGAGTAGGAGCGCGAAGATCTGCTACAAAATCTGCAATTGTAAAATCGGTTTCATGTCCAACCGCTGAAATAACAGGAATAGTAGAAGTGAAAATTGCACGAGCAACGCTTTCTTCGTTAAAAGCCCAAAGCTCTTCAATTGACCCACCACCGCGGCCAACAATTAATACGTCTGCTTCTTTACGACGGTTTGCTTCTTCAATTGCCTTAATGATAGACGGTGCCGCATTCACTCCTTGAACAAGAGCGGGCATAACAATAATGTTCGCGTTATATCTGCGCTTTAATGTCGTAATAATATCACGTACGGCTGCTCCAGTTGGAGATGTAATAACACCTATTGTTGTTGGATACTTCGGCAGTTTTCGTTTCCTAGCAGGATCAAATAAGCCTTCTTTTTCCAGCTTTTTTTTCAGCTGTTCGTAGGCCAAGTATAAGTTTCCAACGCCGTCAGGCTGCATTTCTTTTACGTACATTTGATAATTTCCGCTTGGTTCATAAACCGAAATTTCAGCTCGAATGAGCACATTCATTCCTTCTTCAGGCTGAAAATTAAGCTGCCGGTTATGCCCAGCAAACATAACGGCTGCGATACGAGCATTTTGATCTTTCAAGGTGAAATACATATGTCCCCGACTATGACGTTTAAAGTTAGAAATTTCTCCTTTAATCCATACATCTTGCATGTGAGGGTCTACATCAAACTTGCGCTTAATGTATCGTGTAAGAGCCGTAACGGTTAGATAACGCACTTCACTCATCATTTTGCCTCCTTTGCAGTCACCCTCTCCCCTTTATATAAAGGAGAGAAGCATTTTGGTCACTTGATTTGGCAAGATGAACCTTTATTTAGATAAAGTTGTTAACACTTTAGACAATACGCCATTGATAAACTTGCTTGATTGATCATCGCCAAACGTTTTCGCTAATTCAATCGCTTCATTTAACGTAACGCTCGTAGGAATTTCTTCTTCATACTTCATTTCGTATACGGCAATACGTAGGATAACGCGGTCTACAGTGGCTACACGATCTAACGTCCATTTTTCTAAATGATTGCGTAAAAGTTCATCAATTTCTTGCTGATGTTCAACCACACCTAGCACGAGACTTTCTAAAAATTGATCAGACTTTTCATTTTGTACAACATTTCCGATTGCCTCCATTGGCTCGGTCTGCCCTAAATCATGCTGAAATAGTGCTTGTAATGCTTTTTGGCGTGCTGTATGTCTTTTCATTATTTTTGCTCCTTTATTTATCTTCTTCAACTAGTATACCTAGATAATAGCATAGTTTATGAAACGATACTTCATTGTTCTTATACGAAGTTTGTAGAACACGAAAAAGACCGTCTTTATGACGAGACAGTCTTTTTCACTTTACCATAGCTTGTGTTGAAAAGGAACAAGTAATCATACGTTATTCCATTTTAGCAACAGCCGTTAGGTAAACGTTTGTTTTATTCAACTTCTTCAATATCAGTTTTTTGCGTATCAAACTGAATCCCTACGATATGAATGTTTACTTCATCGAGATCAATAGCTGTCATATTTTTAAGGGCTTGACGAATGTTATCTTGTACTTGTTGCGCTACGTTTGGAATAGACACCCCAAACTTCATCATACAAAATACGTCTACTTTTATCCCGTTTTCTGTTAAGTCCACTTTTACACCTTTACCGTGGTTTTTCTTTCCTAGTTTCTCCACAACGCCAGCTGCAAAATTTCCTCTCATTGCAGAAACGCCTTCTACTTCAGAAGCAGCAATACCCGCAATGACTTCAATAACCTCAGGAGCAATTTCTACTTTGCCAAGAGAATTTGGGTGTTCTTCCATTTCTAATACATGATTTTCATTCATGTACAGCACCTCCTATAGTTTATATTATACTAAGAATTCATTACGTCATATAGCTCAAGAAACTTCGTGTTGAATTCACCACTAACAAATTTTTCATGATTTAATAGTTTTTGGTGAAAAGGAATAGTGGTCGCAACGCCGTCGATAACAAATTCATCTAACGCGCGCTTCATTCGTTCAATAGCTTCCTCACGAGTTGGCGCATGAACAATCAATTTAGCCACCATTGAATCATAGTAAGGCGGGATTGCATAGCCCGGGTATGCAGCAGAGTCTACGCGCACTCCGTAGCCACCTGGCGGCAAGTACATTTGAATCGTACCTGGTGATGGCATAAAGTTTTTCTCTGGGTTTTCTGCGTTGATTCGGCACTCAATTGCCCATCCGTTAAATGTCACTTCTTCTTGCGTAAACGGTAAAGTTTCACCATTTGCCACTTTGATTTGTTCTTTAATTAAGTCAACTCCCGTCACCATCTCTGTAACAGGGTGTTCTACTTGGATACGCGTATTCATTTCCATGAAGTAAAATTTGTTTTCACGGTAATCATAAATGAATTCCACTGTTCCGGCTCCTGTGTAATTAACGGCTTGAGCGGCTTTAACAGCAGCATCGCCCATTAATTCACGCGTTTTTTCGTCTAATGCTGGAGAAGGCGTTTCTTCAATTAATTTTTGAAGACGGCGTTGAATCGAGCAATCACGCTCTCCTAAATGTACAGTATTCCCATGAGAATCAGCCAACACTTGGATCTCAACGTGACGGAAATCCTCAATGAACTTTTCAATGTACACACCAGGGTTACCGAAAGCTGTAGCAGCTTCTTGCTGTGTAATTGCAATACCTTTAATAAGCTCTTGTTCATTTTTCGCAACGCGGATTCCTTTTCCTCCGCCTCCTGCCGTTGCTTTAATAATAACAGGATAGCCAATATCATTAGCGATCGACATACCGTCTTCCACTGACTCTACAATTCCAGTTGAACCAGGAACAATTGGGACACCGGCTTCACGCATCGTTTCTCTCGCTACGTCTTTTGTCCCCATTTTGTTAATGGCTTCAGGACTTGGTCCTACAAATGTAACGTTACACTCTCTGCATAGCTCTGCAAAATCAGCGTTTTCAGCTAAAAAGCCGTATCCAGGGTGAATGGCGTCACAGCCCGTTAGCATCGCAACGCTCATAATGTTTGTAAAGTTTAAATAGCTGTCTTTAGATGACGTTGGTCCAATACAATACGCTTCGTCTGCTAATTGTACATGCAAAGAATCGCGATCAGCTTGAGAATGAACAGCTACTGATTCTACACCTAACTCTTTACACGCTCGAATAATTCGAACCGCAATTTCTCCTCGATTCGCAATTAATAGCTTTTTAATCATATTTACCGCTCCTTATTCAGGCTTTACTAAGAAAAGAGGTTGACCGTATTCTACAAGTTGTCCATTTTCAACTAATACGTCAACGATTTCACCTTTAACTTCTGCTTCGATTTCATTAAATAATTTCATTGCTTCTACGATACATACAACCGAATCTTTTTGTACTTTATCTCCAGGAGTCACGTATACATCTGATTCTGGGGATGATGACGCATAGAATGTCCCTACCATCGGAGATGTAATTTTATGTAAGCTTTCATCAACCGCTGGGGCCGCTTGTTCTTCTTTTGGTTGAGCAGACTGTGCTGCTGGGGCTGGCGCTGGAGCCGCTGCTGCCTGCGGTGCAGGTGCTGCCGCTTGTTCAGGTGCCGAAACCACTACTTGCTGCGCTTGTTTGGAAACAATTGCGTCTTTTTTCTTCATCTTGATTTTGGAGCCTTCGTGCTCATAGGTGAACTCCTCGATTGATGATTGATCAACTAGTTTAATGATCTCACGGATCTCTTGAATTTTTAACATATTGAACACTCCTACCTCATGAAAATAGAATTCTCTACAATGTTAATAATACGACAGATGGCTACAGCCATTCAATTCGTTTGGCAAACATTAAAAAGAAGTTCCACTTACTCTATAATAACTTTTTAGCGTTATCGTTTTATAAATGGAAACATAGCTTTACAGATGACAACACTTATGAAAACATTTGTCACCTAGTACTAATATAAGATTATGAAACCTATTATAACCGAAGTAAAAAAAGAAAGCCATGTTAAAATTTTTACCGTATCGCTTAGATTTTAGTCATTTCATAAAAAAAGAAGTGTAAACAACCCCAATTTACGGCTGTTTCACACTTCTTTTATTCCCTTTATTTAGTTGGCTGAAACTCTACCGCTACTTCTTTTGGACCCATTTCTTTTTTGACTAGCTGAATGATTTGATTTGCTTTTGTTTTTGAGTGTTTTTCTGTCTTAACCGTAATTTGTACTTGCTTTCCGTCTGCTCTTACTAGCGCGTCACTGTATCCTTTTGCTTTAATTAATGTTTCCAGCGTGGCTTCTTTTTCCCCGAGCTTTGATAATTCATCAATTTTATCCATCGCCTTGCTTACTTCCGCAGGCGTCACATTTTTTGATGCAGCTACTTCTTGATACTCTTCTTTTAATTGACTTCTTTCATCATTTAATTCCAAACGAAGCGCCGTAAATAGCTCATCGCTATCTGTGCTTGATACAACCGCTGATTCTTTTGCATTTTTAGCCGTTTCCTTCTTTACATCTTCTGCTGAGCCTTCAGTTTTTGAATCTTCTTTTGTTCCTGATTTCTCATCTGCTTGTTGTTTTGTATCTTCTGCAGGAGCCTTGTCATCAGCTTGCTTTTCGCTTTGTTTTTCATTGTCTACTAGCGCAACATTACTCTGAGGATTTTCTGGCGTTGTCATATAATATACCGATAACACAACAACTAAACTTAACATTGTTAATAACCAAACCGTTTGCTTTTTTAATAACATATTCATTTCCCCCTCATCCTTTTTTCGCTAATACTGCTACTCTATGACTTGGTATATCGAGCGCTCTTGTCACGGCTTCAATAATAGATTTCTTTACCTCGATATTATCAGCTCCTTTAGCGACAACTAACACGCCTCTTACTTTTGGCTTTTCGGTTTTAACTACAACAGGCTTTTCTTGTTCTCCACTTCTCACAATGACCAGCTGTTCGTCTGTTGAGGAATCTTCAACTTTACGAGTCCCTCCTTCACGGTCCGTTTCGTTGGTCGTTTGCGATTTTGTGACGCTGTTTTTTTCATATATTTTGGATTCTGTTGCATCTAGGTTCACAATTACTTTTACCTTACTTACGCCTCTAACTTGATCCAAAATATCTTTCAATTCTTCCTCATACCGCTCTTCATAACCTGTCATCGTTGTTGTCTTTTTGGAGCTAAAAGCGGGAACATCCTGTGATACCGGTGGTGCGCTGGTTTCTTTGCTTGCACTCTTTAATAATCCGCCTGAATTCATAGATGTTGTGAGTGAGTTGCTAAATACCATAAAGATAACGCCTGCAGCTAGTAAAATGCCTATATACATTAACTTTGAAGGTTTCTTCGTAGTTGATGACTGTTTAAGTGAAAAGAACCGCTGAAAAAATGATGGGTCACCTTTTTCTGGCTTTTGACTCATTTCGTGTCTCCCTCCTCCATATTCACAACAACTTGGCCTTGTTTTACATCCCATTTTGCTGCTAAATAGTTGGATAATTTCTTGGATTCTGTTGGTTTGTTTGTTTCGATCGGTGTGGAGGTATCAATAGAAATAACTTTCACAGCTGAAACAACCTCGGAATCATCCGATGCTTTTTTACTTACGGCAACTGAAATGGATTTAATATTGTCAGCGGTAGGTTCGTCGTTCGGCTTTTTTGTTTCAATGTGAATTCGATCAATTGCTACACCATACTGATCCATCAACTCCTCTTTTACATCTGCCTCCATTTGGACAGCCATTTGTTCTAAAATATATGCACGTTGTGAAGCTTGTATTTCTTTTTTCTGATTTTCTATTGAATTTTCTACCTGCTGATCAGATCGAATAGATGATAAGCTAAGTGATTTCAGCATTTGATTAACATCCACTTTGAAAATTTGAAAAACGGGTGTAATAATGATCAGCATTAAAAGAAGTCCAACCACCAGCTTTGTATATTTTTGAAAACTAGAATTGGGCAACAGTAAATTAATAATGGTAGCTAATAAGATAAAAAGAACGATATTAGTAATCCACGTCGTTAAGGCCTGCAATTTCTTCACCTCACCATCATTGTGACGTTGCTCGCTGTAATGATGACCGTTAAACATAAGAAAAACATAAGCGAGACAACCGCAAGCGCCGCGAAAATATAGATGACGCTTTTGCTGATAATGCTCAAGCAGGAAATAACTGGTCCTCCTCCAATAGGTTGAAGAAGAGCTGCTGCTAGCTTATAGATAAAAGCGAGCGTTAACACTTTAATAGCCGGAAACGCGACGATTAACAGTAAGACTGCTACTCCAGCAATCCCTACTGAATTCTTTAATAGAAGCGAGGCACTGATGACTGTATCAGCCGCATCTGTGAATACACGTCCTACAACAGGTATAAAGTTCCCTGTAACAAACTTTGCCGTTCGAATTGTAATACCGTCGGCAACAGCTGAGGTGGCCCCTTGAACGGACAGCACTCCTAAAAAAACAGTTAGGAATATTCCGAGCACGCCAATGCTTATATTTCTCAACAGCTGAGCAAGCTGTGTAACCTTATGCTCATCTGAAATCGTACTCACAATGCTAAGCAGTGCTGAAAGAAAAAGCAGCGGCATCACTACGTATTGAATAAGCAAACCGCTTGTGTTCATTAAAAACAAAATCATCGGATGAAAAAAGGCTGCCGATACAACTCCTCCTGATGATGCCATTAAGGCAAGCAGCAGCGGCACCAGAGCTAAAATGAATTTGGTCATGGTCTCAATCGCTCCCGTTGCATAAGAGATAGCAATTTGAAAACTATTAAGAGCAATGATAATCAAAACCATATATACAAGCGCATACGCTACTTTACTTACAGTTTGCTGATTAAACGCACTTTGGAGCGTTTGCAAAAACACGCTAAAAACCGTTAGCATAATGAGCGTACCGAGGAGCTTTCCATTTGCTAATACTTCGTGAAATAAAAACTTTACAAGACCTCCTAGCCATTCTTTAAGAGAGAACTCTTTTTCTCCTTTTAAAAAATCGACTAAACTTCCCTTCTGACTCTCGGGTAAAAAGCCGCCGTATTGGGTAATAATATCGTCCCAAAACTGTTTGACTTCATCGATACCGAGCTTATCAATTTGTTCATTGACAAGTTCTTGCTGCCTCGGGGGTTCGGAAGCTTGTACATTTTCTGGAAAGAAAAAAAAGAGGAACAAAAGAAGAGCGAGTATATTCACTTTAAACGTCCACCGCTTCATTTCGTCACCTCATATTAAGTAAAATTAATTGGGCAGCATTGAAATAATTGTTTCAATAATGACCGTTAAAATAGGAATTGCCATGGAGAGAATCAGCACTTTTCCACCTAGTTCAATTTTAGAAGCAATGGCACCTTGCCCTGCATCTTTCGTAATTTGAGCACCAAATTCGGCGATATAGGCGATACCAATAATTTTCAAAATGGTTTCCACATAAATCATGTTAACGTGAGCATTAATCGACAGCCGCTCGACCATCTTAATAATCTCGTAGATTTGATCAATTAAAAAAAGAAAGATCACGGATCCCACGAATACAACAAGTAAAAAAGCAATAGGTGATTTATGTTCTTTTAAAATAAGAGCCAAAAACGTAGCTACTAATCCTAAGCCCACAATTTGAAGCATTTCAATGGCAACTCACCCCTCTACCCTTGAAATAAAAAAACCGATTTAATTTTTTGAAATAAGTCCTCTACAATCGAAGCAACCATAAATAAAATATAAATAAAACCGATGAGGGTAACCCAGTTCGCGTAATCTTTTTTTCCCATCTGTTCGAGTACGGTGACTAAAAAAGCTACGACGATACCAATCCCAGCAATCTGAAAAATGGTGTTCATATCAATTCCCACATTCAATCCTCCTCCATCGCTACATCAATAGAATGACCAGTAGCAACCCAGATAGAAAGCCTAAACTTTTAACCATTTTTTCATAGCGATTCTGCTTATCAACTGCATCTTGTTCTTCGCGTTCAAGATGATTCAGCGTCAGTAAGATATGCTTTTGCTGCGAATAACGATCATGCTGACCAAGCGTTTCACCAAATTGTTTTAAGATTTCTAGTTCTCCCGTTTTAAGTGCGGTTTGTTTCCAAAATTGGTCCAACGTCTTTTCCCAAGCTTCCTTGACACTTTCAGTACCTTCTTTTAATTTCATTGAAAACTCATTAAATAAAGAGGCCAAAGGATTAGGAAGCTGTAGAGATAACAAATGGGCAACTTCTTGAAGAGGCCGATTGCTGTACATAATTTCCGCTTCTAACGACCGCAGAGCCGTTTTTAATTGCCTGAGCTGCCTAGGTCTTGCACTAAGCTGCTTTGCAAACTCAAATCCTGTGTAAGTGGAAGCAAATAAGATAAAGATGGCACCAAACAGTTTCATACACCATCACCCTTTACTATTTTCAATAAGCGACTTTTCAGCGGACGTTTTCATGGAATTATAGTGCTCATCGTAGATAGCCTGAAGTGTTCCAGGACCTCGGCTGTTCGATAGCACAACATACCGTTTGAATACGTGAAGTTTCATTAAAGCTTGCAAAGTGGGACGCTTCATTAAATCGTCAATGTCATAGCCATGAACAGTCATGATGACACGAACGCCAGCATTAACCGCTTCAAGTACGGCCTTACAATCTTCTTCACTTCCAACTTCATCCACGATCAGCACATCGGGGCTCATGGAGCGAATCATCATCATCATGCCTTCAGCTTTCGGACAGCTGTCTAATAAATCCATTCTAGATCCGAATGTATGCTGAGGAACGCCTTTAACAGCCCCAGCAATTTCTGATCGTTCATCTACAATTCCCACTTTAAACGGAGGAATCTTAGAGCGCTCTATGCCAGTACTTATTACTCTAGCTAAATCGCGAATCATGGTTGTTTTTCCTGTTTGAGGAGGTCCTATAATGACCGTACTTTGCCAATAGCGATTGTATAAAAAAGGAATAAGCTGATTCGAAATACCAATCTTTTGTTTAGCAATCCGGATATTAAAGGATGATACATCTCGAATCACACGAACCTGTCCATTTTCCGTTACAACTTTTCCCGCTAGTCCAACCCGGTGCCCGCCTTCAATGGTGACATATCCTTTTTTCAATTCTTCTTCAATCATATAAATCGAAAACTGGCTTAATTTATTTAAGATAAATAAAGCATCTTCTGCACTTGGAAGATACGATTCGAAATATGGCTGATTGTTGATTGTAAATTCGACAGGTCTTCCTATGCGCACTCGAATTTCTTCTAGTACATGAGAATGGTTTGTGACATAAAATTCAACAGTCTTTTTTAAATTAGGCGGAAAGATTGCAAGTATTTCGTTTAACATATTCATCCCCTCATATTTGAACTCACTTCAATGTATTATAAGCTTGACCATTTTATGCCTACCTTTTATTTAAAAACACCGATTAAAATAAAGAGCACTCCTACTACAATCATGATTAATTTCCCAAAAGATAATTGATCAGCTACGGACACTAAACCTATGGTAAAAGAACTCACCATTACAATCGGACCAACAAGCGCTAACATTCCATTAATCATTAACGCTTTTTTCACATCATTGTTTGTGACAATTAAAATAGCGGCAATAAACTCAATAAATGAAGAAATAAATCGAAGGCACGCCATCGTCAATACCGTACCGTTTAAATGATCCAACCACTGCTTCATAAGCCCCTCCTATATCTCTGCGTTGTTTAGTACAACCTATGCAAAATAAAGAAGAGTTAGCACAAAAAAACACACAAAAAAGGCAGAGAATGATTCTCTGCCTTTTTTGTGTGTTTGCTTGCTTACACGACCGAATTACGCGCGTGATACGTAGCTGCTATCTGTTGTGTTGATAATTAATACGTCGCCTTCATTTACGAAGAACGGAACGTTTACTGTTAAGCCAGTTTCAACAGTTGCCGGTTTTGTACCGCCAGAAGCTGTGTCACCTTTAATACCAGGTTCAGTTTCTGTTACTTTAAGCTCAACTGTGTTTGGAAGTTCAACACCTAATGTCTCACCTTGGTACATCATAATTGCTACTTCCATATTCTCTTTTAAGAATTTTAGCTCATATTCAATTGCACTTGCCGGAAGCTCTAATTGCTCATAAGACTGGTTGTCCATGAATACGTGCTGATCGCCGCTTGCATATAGATATTGCATTTTACGGTTATCAATTTGGGCTTTTCCTACTTTTTCACCTGCACGGAACGTTTTTTCTTGCACAGCTCCTGTACGAAGGTTACGTAGTTTTGAGCGAACGAATGCAGCGCCTTTACCAGGCTTTACGTGTTGGAAATCCATTACACGCCAAATACCTCCGTCTACTTCTACTGTCAAACCTGTACGAAAATCATTTACTGAAATCATGAAGAAATCCTCCTACATTTTATAAAATAATGAACTCTTTTGATGAGTGCGATAATGCCTCATTACCTTCTGCTGTGACGATCGTATCATCTTCAATACGAACGCCCCCTAAGTCTGGTATGTAAATACCTGGTTCAACGGTTACAATCATACCTGGCTGCAGTACATCTGTAGATTTCACAGAAAGTGATGGGCCTTCATGTACTTCTAACCCTACGCCGTGACCGGTCGAATGTCCAAAATACTGGCCGTATCCGTGTTCTGTAATATAATCACGCGTTAGCGCATCTGCTTCTTTACCCGTCATACCTGCTTTGATGCCGCTCATTCCGTTAAGCTGCGCTTGCAGTACGACATTATAAATTTCTTTTAGCTTATCACTTACTTCACCGACGGCAAATGTTCGTGTGATATCTGAACAGTAACCATTATAGTATGCGCCAAAATCAAGCGTTACAAGTTCGCCTTTTTCAATTACTTTGTCAGAAGCAACACCATGCGGTAAAGCCCCGCGATGCCCTGAAGCAACAATTGTATCAAAAGATGAAGATGTTGCGCCTTGTTTTCTCATAAAGAACTCCAGTTCATTAGATACTTGAAGCTCTGTTAAACCAGGACGAACAAAGGTTAAAATATGTTCATATGCTGCATCTGCTATTTTTGCAGCTTCCTTTAATATCTTAATCTCTGAGTCACTCTTTATCAAGCGTAAGTTTTCGATTGCGTGCGAGATTGGAACAAGTTCCGCGCCGATATGCTTATCAAATAATTGATGCTGTCCATATGTAACATAATTCTGTTCAAAACCAAGCTTTTTAATTCCAAATTGTTTCACTACATTCGCTACTTCTTCTACAATAGGACCCTTGTGCTGAAAGATATCAAAACCTTCTGTTTGACTAGTTGCTTGTTCAACATAACGAAAATCTGTTACAAATGCCGCTTTGTCTTCAGAAATGATAACGACACCAGCAGATCCTGTGAAATTGGTCATATAGCGTCTGTTATATTCACTTGTAATTACAACACCGTCCACATTCAACTTTGAAAACTGTTCGCGTAGTTTTTCGATTTTCATTTTATTTCCCCCTTAATTGTAAAAGTGCCTGCAGGGCAAGCTCGTATCCGTATAAACCTAGCCCGACAATTTGACCATGTGTAACAGGTGCCGTCACCGAATGGTGGCGAAACTCTTCACGCTTATGTACGTTTGAAATATGCACTTCAATAACAGGAACAGATATACTAGCAATCGCATCTCGAATGGCATAACTGTAGTGAGTAAAAGCACCAGGATTGATCATAATCCCATCAAATTTCTCATCCGCTTCATGAATCCAGTCGATAATTACACCTTCGTGATTAGACTGTACGCACTCAACTTCTACCCCATGGTCTCTGCCTGCTCGCTGAAGCTTCTCTTCAAGATTTTGAAGATTATCTGTCCCATATACCGCTGGTTCGCGTACGCCTAAACGATTTAAATTAGGACCGTTTATTACTAAAATCTTATTCATCTTAATTCAACACTCTCCCCTACTACGAACCCTTTATGCAGCTCACTTATGTGAATTTGCACTTTATTTTTCTTTTTAAATCATTATATAGAATATATTAGCATACGTTGGAACATTCACACTACTTATTCGCCGTTTGAAAATCTGTAGATTCATCTTTTGTTTGAAGCTCTGCAGCTTCAAAAGAAATGGAATATCCGATGAATACACCATATAAAATATAAATACAGAGGGATGAAATAATCGTGTTAGCTGGAAGCTCTCCAATTGTTTTTAAGTTGGGAAAGAGCGGATTCAAAACAACGAATACAATTGCCCACCATAATAAGCCGTAAGCAAAACCTATCCAAATTGTTTTAAACTTCTTTAATAGGACGTAGTATAACAACCCGACAACAATAGATAATACCCCTATAAGAAAAACACTGACGATAACACCTATTCCTTTATCCTTCCAATCACCTAATGCCCATGGATCTAAAAGCATATTTGGATTGATAACACTAAAGCTGAACAGATAATTTAAATAGCCAATAAAGCTCCAGAAAATCCCTCCAAAAAAGGAAATAAAGATGGCTTTAAATAAAAAAGACATTTCCTGTTTATGCGTAGGGTGGTTATCCTGTTTTTTTTCATGCTGTTCTTTAGGTTCTGACATATTAATCACCTCTTGATGTAGTATGAACTTTTTTCTCATTTCCTACTGACTCATTTCTAAGTTTTTACGTTTATTACTCTTCCTATACGCAAGAAGGGAGCCTGATATCAAAGAGACATTTTAAAACTACTTCGCACAGAGTTTCATAAACAAATTTTATAAGTGAAAGGAAAAAAATTCATAACAAGGGTGTGGAGATGAAAAATATTGGCTAAACTAGATAACATGCATCCGCCTAGAGGTTTATTTGATTTTGCTGTAGAATATAAAACACTAAGAAGTCTAGTCTAGTTAAGTTAGGTTGGTGCCTGAAATGTCTAAATTACAAAAACCTGCGTATGGTGGTCAAGCCGTTATAGAAGGTGTCATGTTCGGTGGCAAACGTATGATGGTGACGGCTATTCGCCGCAAAGATCAATCTATTGATTATTTTCATTCAAAAAGAAAATCAAATTCCGTACTCACTGCTTTAAAAAAAATTCCTTTTTTACGAGGAATTGCTGCTATTGTTGAAGCCAGTGCAAACGGTACGCAGCACTTGAACTTTTCCTCTGAACGCTATGACGTGAATCCAGAAGATGATGCTCAAGTAGCAGAAGAACAACAAAAAGAGAAAAAAGAATCAAAACTATCTTTAATATTTGGCGTTGCAACTATTGGTGTAATATCCTTTCTTTTCGGGAAAGTACTATTTACATTGATTCCTGTGTTTTTAGCACAGTTGACACGTCCTGTTTTCACTTCAAGTGTAGCTCAGGTTTTTATTGAAGGAGTATTTAAACTATTATTGCTCCTTGGCTATATTTATGTGATTTCACAAACGCCACTTATTAAACGGGTGTTTCAATATCATGGAGCAGAACACAAGGTCATTAATGCATATGAAAACAATGCTGAACTTACGGTAGAAGCCGTGCAAGCACAATCTCGACTTCATTATCGCTGCGGAAGTAGCTTTATCCTCTTTACCGTAGTTGTAGGAATGTTTGTCTACCTACTCGTTCCAACGGATCCTCTTTGGTTACGAATTGTGGATCGCCTTGCATTAATTCCAGTTGTCCTTGGTTTATCATTTGAAGTGTTACAGTTAACCAATAAAGTTCGTCATGTCCCTCTTCTTCGCTTTTTAGGTTATCCCGGTTTATGGCTTCAGCTTTTAACAACCAAAGAACCAAAAGATGATCAAGTTGAAGTTGCGATTGCTTCATTTAAAGAACTTTTACGCGTTGAAAATGAACTTTCTTCTACCACTGACGAACAAGTTGTCTAATCCACACCGTTTTGCTTTCTTTTTTACTATTTTAGGAGGTGAACAAAATGAGACGTCCATTCGTGAAACCACTTGTATATGGTCTAATCGGGTTAGGAGTCATTGGCTTTGCATTTACGTTGATTACAGATCCAGCTGTTTTATTACGTCAAGCAGGTTATATTTTTCTGTTTATCATTTTGTTTTACTTAGTTTATCGGTTTATTCTCCGCCCTTCTCAGACAAAAGGTCAAGATAGAGGCTATGTGCGCGCAGTAAAACAATCAAAACTGCGTCAAAAAGAAAAAGAGCGAGGAAGCAACAAAGTTGATATGCATACGTACCGAAGCTCAAATAAGCGCCCGGTATCCAAATCAACGAAACCGCTAAAGAAAAAGAAAAACAACTCACACTTGACCGTCATCGAAGGCAAAAAAGGAAAAAAGAAAAATAGAGCATTCTTTTAAAAAAACAAGGAGAAAAGCCTCCTTGTTTTTTTAATAGCACCATTTTTTCAAAAATGCCCTTGTACGCTTTTTTCCAAACGCAATCAGCTCTTCCTTCCGTTCTTCTGTGAGGGTAAATTCTGTCGCAAAAACTTGATTAACAGGTAAAAAGATAATATTTTTTTCGTGACGTTTTGAAATATGTCTTGCATCGTGCGCATCTTTCATCGTCTCAAAAAGCGCGCTGAATAAACCAACGGCATTTTTAATTTTATTCCGTTCCCTTTCTTCGTCCTTCGGGCTCAGCTTCACACCAATTACCGGTCGCTTCTTGAGACTTTTATCATCATCAAACAGAAAAATTGGAAAGTTACTTAACACGCCCCCGTCGACTATTAAACTGCTTGGGGTAGATTTTAATTTAACCGGCTCAAAAAAATATGGAATGCTGCAGCTCATTCGAACGGCTCTTGCTACAGAAAAGCGATTCGGGTCGATTTGATATTTAGGCAAATCATCTGGAAGAACAAGCATCGTACTGTTGGTCAAATCTGACGCAATAATACGCAGCGACTGATCAGGCAAATCAGCAAATGTACGAATTCCTCTGCTCCGCAATTTCTCAGCAATCCACTTTTCAAGCCTTTCTCCTTTATACAATCCCATTTTCCAATATAAAAACAGCCACTTTGTCAAGCTTGATGGTAAAAAAGACATTCTTTGATCTAAAAAAGACGATAACTCAATTTCATTCATCATTTCAACAATTTCTTCACTTGTATAACCGGCTGCTACAAATGCACAAATAATGGAACCCGCACTCGTTCCGGCTAACCGCCGAAAGATCAAGCCTTTTTCTTCTAGAGCTTGTAACGCGCCAATCAGTGCAAGCCCTTTAATACCGCCACCTGAAAACACTCCGTCGACGTACACAGCCTCTCCTCCAAACTACCCACTCTACATTTGTAGTCGACTCAGCAACAAGTTATGATAAAAAGAAAAAAGCAGTGACGCTATTGGCCGCTGCTTTCTTCTTATAATTTTTGCTCTTCTTCATTTCGTTTTTGTACATTGCGAAGCTCTTGAATACGGTTATGATTTTCTTCAAAGTATTGAACTAAATCTCCAATTCGATCAATGGAATTCCAGCTTAAATGATGTTCAATTCCTTCTACGTCATCATAAATATTTGTCTCATCTACGCCAATGATGCGCAGCAGCTGCTCTAAAAGCTCATGGCGATAAACAAGACGTTTTCCAATCTTCTGCCCCTTAGCTGTTAAAACAAGGCCTCGATATTTTTCATAAATTAAGTACTCATCTTTGTCTAGCTTTTGAACCATCTTCGTTACAGATGAGGGGTGAACCGCCAATGCATCAGCAATATCAGACACTCGAGCGTATCCTTTATCTTCAATTAGCATATATATTTGTTCAATATAATCTTCCATACTCGGTGTAGGCATGAAATCTCCCCCAATTAATATTATGTATTGCTAATAATAAGTCATAAATGTCTGTTTCTTATAGTGATATCGTGTTCATGTTTGATAATCTATGTGAAAAAAACGTGTAAATAAAGCGATGTCATAAGATAAAACTGGATAAAAGACATTCAATTAAAATCATACTACAATGCTTATTCAAATACAAGAACCGTTCGATCCCGCTTCTTATTTATGCCCCATTTTTATACATAATAAAAGCTGACTCGTTTGAGTCAGCTTTTACTAGTCAATCATGTTCAAAATTAAAGGCCGCATTTCAGCTGTGCACCACAGTTTGTACATGTGTTGCATCCGCCCATTTCTTCTACCGTTCCTTGACGGCAAACCGGACAAGTATTACCTACTTCAGAACCGATTGTTACATCAGTTGAACGAATTTCATTAATTGTATCAACTAGCACAACGTGCGGTTTCGTTTCTTCTTTTGGCGCTTCAATTTCTTCATCAAACGTATTTTCTTCTGCTTTTAGCGTTAAGACTTGTGCATCACGGCTGCCGTCTACGTACACCGTACCGCCTTTTGCTCCGCCTTTATACAGACGCTCGTACACTTTTTGAACTTGCTCTACTGTGTAACCGCGAGGAGCGTTTACTGTTTTACTAATTGAACTGTCAATCCAGCGCTGAATCACACATTGCACGTCCGCGTGAGCTTGTGGTGCAAGTTCCATAGCTGAAATGAACCATTCAGGAAGGTTGTTTGGATCTGCTTCTGGATGCTGATCTAAATACTCTTGAACGATATCAGCTTTTACTTCAATAAATTTACCTAAACGGCCGCTTCGGAAGTATGAGAATGAGAAATAAGGTTCAAGACCCGTTGACACCCCAACCATTGTTCCAGTACTGCCTGTTGGCGCTACTGTTAATAAATGAGAGTTTCGGATACCGTTCTCTTTAATGTTTTCACGAATATCTTCAGGCATTTTTTTCATGAAGCCTGTATTTGTAAATGCTTCACGTAAAGAAGCCGTTTCAGCATCTGTTTCGCCCACTAAGAACGGGAAGCTTCCTTTTTCTTTTCCAAGCTCTACAGACGCACGGTAAGCCGTCGTTGCAATTGTTTCAAACACTTTATCTACTAACTCATTGCCTTTGTCTGAGCCGTACTCTGTTTCACAATAAATAAGAAGATCGTGAAGACCCATTACACCAAGGCCAACGCGGCGTTCGCCAAGAGCTTGCTTTTGGTTTTCTTCTAAGAAATAAGGAGTTGCATCAATAACGTTATCTTGCATTCTAACGCCCGTTTCAACCGTTTGACGTAACTTTTCAAAGTTAACAGTTTTCGTTTCTTTATCTGCCATTTGCGCTAAGTTAACAGCAGCTAAGTTGCAGACAGAGAATGGTGCAAGTGGTTGTTCCAAATTTGTTATCGTAAAGGCTTTTTATCCTCTACCTCTTACGCTTCATATTTACGTAAGTTCAGCATACGTTTTCGTTACAATTATTCAGCCATTTCTTTCAAATACTCTTTCGGAGCTTTAAAATTGTAACGTTGCGGCCTCGTGGAAGCATTATAGTCTGTTATACAGGATCAGCTTCTATGCGTTGCCCCTGACTAAACCTTTACGTTTAGCCTTCGGTTCAGATTCCCATCTCAGGGTTCCTGCTTTATTCCGCAATGTTTTACATGAGGCAAACTATTCACCACATGGATTTGTTGCAACAACGTGCTGACCATATGCTTGAGCATTTGTCATATCATTAGCATTGTCAAAGAAGAAAATGCCTGGTTCAGCTGAGTACGTTGCACAAATATTAATTAAGTTCCATAGCTCTTTCGCACGGATAGTACGGTACGTACGAACTTTGTTTCCTTGTTTTGCCCATTCGCGCACATCGCCTACTTCGTGCCAGTTTTCATTGTAGTTAGCCATTTCTTCTTTTGAATAGCTTTCTACGTCTGGGAAGCGAAGTTCATATTCACCGTCGTTTTCAACAGCATCCATAAAATCTTTTGTTAAGCATACAGAAATGTTTGCTCCTGTTAAAAACTCTGAGTTATGAACGCTGTACGTTCCGCCTGTTTGCAGCTTTTCTTCTGCATCTTTAATGATTTTTTCACTGAACCCACCAAGACCAGGAATTTGTTTATAGTTAATGATTCCTTGGTACATCGCTTCTTCAGACTCTGTTAGCGGCGTGAACTTCAATTTATCTTGCGCATGCTTTTTAATCATTTCGTCATTTGTGTTTTCAATTAAGAAACGTAAAATGCGAGGGTTTTGCATTTTAGAAATGATAAACTCTACAATATCAGGATGCCAGTCGGCAAGCATGATCATTTGAGCCCCACGACGTGACCCACCTTGCTCAACAAGATGCGTCAGTTTAGCAATATCATCTAACCATGAAACCGAACCAGATGATTTGCCGTTTACACCGCGAGCCAGCGTGTTGCGCGGGCGAAGAGTTGAACCATTTGTTCCAACACCGCCTCCGCGGCTCATGATTTCCATTACTTGTTTGCGGTGTTCTGAAATACCTTCACGTGAATCTTTTACATAAGGCATTACATAACAGTTGAAGTACGTTACGTCTGTGTCAGCACCTGCACCGTAAAGAACGCGGCCAGCTGGTACAAAGTTTAGCTGAACAAGCTCTTGATAGAACTTTTCAAACCACTCTTTACGCTTTTCTTCTGTTTTTTCCACAGAAGCTAAGCCTGTTGCATTACGTTTTGCAATTTGCTCGTAGAAGACCTCTAGAGGCTTTTCAATGACATCCAGCGAACGAGTGATTAACCCGTTTTCTGCTTCTTCGGGCGATAAAGCACCTCTAAACTCATCTTCTACCTTGACAACAGCGGTCTTTTGCTCAAAATTAATGCTTTCCACATAGCCAAGTCCTCGTGCTGGAAATTTTGGATCTTCTTTTACAGTTAGAACAACAAAATCTCCTTCTGATAACGTTAATTTTTCCGTATCTTTAAAAGCATAGCGGTCTAACATTACCAATCTTGAAACACCTTTATGAGTCAACTTCATATCCGGTGTAATCGGATGTACTTGCGGAAAGCGTTCAATATCTGAATTGAGCTTTTCAACATTCATATTCACTTTTTGATTTAACAAAACAGTCATTCTCACAACTCCTTACCTATCGAACATCTATAAATTTATTAACTCTTTTTCCTTTTAAAGGAAAAAGAGTTTTTCAATCAACTATCAATAACTTACCACAGGGCTTGGACGAATTCAATATATAGTATTTGACACTTATCCAAACATCTACATATAGAAGGGTGTCAAGTGAAATATTTTTTTTTTCGTAAAAAAAGTGTTTGACTTTTCTTCCCTATGTATTCTATCAGCCAAGAATTATTTCTAAAAATTCCAATAAAAAGTGCAACTTATAAGAAGTTGCACTTTTATCTATTTCCCATCGGCATCCGTTTAGCGCTTAAAGTTCCATTCATCCGATCCGTACTTTGTGCGCGCTAGTTCTTCTACGTATGCTTCCTCTTCTTCAGACAGTGTATACGGTTCTAAATCGATATCAAGAGCCGAAGCAAATCCTTTATAAAACGCTTTTTTTGCTTCTTCAATAGAGATTTTGCGGCCAGCAATTGCATTGATGGCTACCGCTTTAGAACGGAATGCGCGCTGCATTCTTTCTTTCACGCGATCATTTGGATAATTAAACACGCTGAATAATTTATCTTCATCAATCTCTAACAGAATAGAGCCGTGCTGTAGAATAACTCCTTTTTGTCTGGTTTGGGCACTTCCAGCAATTTTGCGGCCCTCTACAACTAGTTCATACCAAGAAGGAGCATCAAAACATACGGACGAACGAGGGTTTTTTAAGCTATTTTTTTCTTCTTCTGAACGAGGAATAGCAAAATAAGCCTCGAGCCCTAACGAACGAAATCCTTCCAGTAAACCTTCAGAGATTACGCGATATGCTTCTGTAACTGTCTTAGGCATGTTAGGATACTCTTCAGATACAATTACGCTGTAAGTAAGCTCTTCATCGTGAAGCACGCCCCTGCCGCCCGTTGGACGTCTTACAAAGCCTAGTCCTAATTCTTTTACTTTATCAAAGTTAATTTCTTTTTCAGCTTTTTGAAAATAACCGATTGACAGCGTTGGAGGGTTCCATCCGTAAAAACGAATCGTAGGTGGAATTTCTCCTTTACTATGCCATTCTAATAACGCTTCATCTAACGCCATATTGTAATAAGGCGAACGGTTGTTGGAATCAATAAATCTCCACTTTGCTTTCATCTACCTCATCCTCAGCTATATGTAATATAAAAAATAAATCCGTTTTTTAGTCTACCAAAAGATTGAGCTAAGGAAAAGCAAAGAGCAACATAAAACTGTGAATTCAAATGTGGTAGTTTTTTCATTTTCGGGAAGAAATCCGCTAGATTCAAGGCAAAATCGCTTTACTTCTAATTTCATTCACTTATATAATAAGAGTATGGATTTTGTCGAAGAAAGGAAGAATCAGCATGTCAGCAATTACAGCAGTACTCATTTTACTTGGAGTAATTATCATATACTCTGTCGTTATGTTCTTTTACCAACGTCGCATTATGAAAACGTTAACTGAAGAAGAATTCCGCACCGGCTACCGCAAGGCACAGCTAGTTGATATTCGTGAACCGAATGAATTTGAAAACGGACATATTTTAGGCGCACGAAATATTCCTCTTTCACAGTTCCGTATGCGCATTAAAGAATTTCGTCCAGATCAGCCTGTCTACATCTATTGTCAAAGCGGAATGCGCACAGGACGTGCAGCACAAATGCTTCGTCGCCACGGTGTTCAAGAAATCTATGATTTAAAAGGCGGCTTCAAAATGTGGAACGGTAAAGTAAAAAAGAAAAAATAATGGTATGTATATAGAAAAACCTCGCCTTTGGGCGAGGTTTTTTGTTAGACGTTTTGAACAGCCTGTTCTTTCTGATAGCGAAGAACTGGCTTTCTCGCTGCCAGCGTTTCATCAAGGCGCTTCACAACCGTTGTATGCGGAGCTTCCTGTACGACTTCAGGCGTTTCTTCTGCTTCTTTTGCAATTTGAATCATCGCATCGATAAACGCATCTAGCGTTTCTTTCGACTCCGTTTCCGTTGGTTCGATCATCATGCACTCTTCTACGATAAGCGGGAAGTAGATAGTTGGCGGATGATAGCCAAAATCAAGCAGTCGTTTCGCAATATCCAATGTGCGCACGCCCAGCTTTTTCTGACGTTTTCCTGATAAAACAAATTCGTGCTTACAGTGACGGTCAAACGGAAGCTCATAGTGTTCTGCTAAACGACGCATCATATAGTTGGCATTTAGCACAGCGTTTTCCGTCACGGCTTTTAAGCCGTCTGGACCCATTGAACGAATATACGTATAAGCGCGAACGTTGATACCGAAGTTGCCGTAAAACGGCTTTACGCGTCCAATTGACTGAGGACGGTTATAGTCAAAGTGATAGCCTTGTTCTGTTTTCACAAGCACTGGTTTAGGCAAATACGGAATTAAATCTGCTTTTACCCCTACCGGACCAGAGCCAGGACCGCCTCCTCCATGAGGGCCTGTAAACGTTTTATGAAGGTTTAAATGCACAACGTCAAACCCCATATCTCCAGGACGGGCTTTACTTAATACTGCGTTTAAATTTGCACCATCATAATAAAGCTTTCCACCTGCTGCGTGAACAATTTCAGCCATTTCTAAAATATCTTCTTCAAATAACCCTAGCGTATTTGGGTTTGTTAACATTAAAGCGGCTGTATCTTCTCCTACTACGCGGCGTAAATCCTCTAAGTCCACTAAACCATGTTCGTTTGATTTTACCGTTACCGTTTCAAATCCCGCAACTGTTGCCGAAGCCGGGTTCGTTCCGTGAGCTGAGTCTGGAACAATGACTTTTGTTCGCTGCGTCTCACCATTTGCTTCATGATAAGCACGAATCATCATAAGCCCGGTCCACTCGCCGTGAGCACCTGCTGCTGGCTGAAGTGTTACTTCATCCATTCCTGTAATTTCTGTTAAATGCTCTTGTAAATCATATAAAAGTTCGAGAGCACCTTGAACCGTTTGCTCATCTTGAAGCGGATGAATATGCGCAAACCCAGCAATGCGTGCTGCTTGTTCATTCACTTTTGGATTATATTTCATCGTACATGAACCAAGCGGATAAAACCCTGAGTCTACTCCGTGATTTCGTTTTGAAAGCGCGGTGTAATGACGCATAATATCGAGTTCTGATACTTCAGGAAGCTCAGGAGCTTTGGTACGCACATACGCTTTTCCAAGCAGTTCTTCAGCATTTACTTGCGGCACATCTAACTCTGGCAATGAATAGCCGATTCGCCCTTCTTTACTGCTTTCAAAAATAAGTGATTGATTTTGATTAAGCATGAAGATCCCCCAATTCATTTACAAGTTGGTCAATTTCCTCTTTTGTACGGAGCTCTGTAAAAGCAAGCAGCATGTGATTTTCAAGCGCTTGGTTATCACGGCTAAGATCATAACCGCCAATTATTTTTGATGCTAATAAATGATTGTTTGCTTCTGTTACCGAAACAGGAAGCTTCACGACTAATTCGTTAAAAAACGGTCCTTCAAATGCTACATTTATCCCTTTTGCCTTTAACGCTTCATATGCATAATGCGTTTTTGATAAGTTTTGCAGCGCCATTTCTTTTACACCTTGCTTGCCTAAAGCTGTCATTGCAACTGATGCCGCTAAAGCATTTAACGCTTGATTTGAACAAATGTTAGACGTCGCTTTATCGCGGCGTATATGCTGTTCACGCGCTTGAAGGGTTAAAACAAACCCTCGCTTACCGTTTTCATCTACCGTTTGCCCTACTAATCGTCCTGGAATTTTCCGCATAAGCTTAGACGTAGTTGCAAAGTATCCGCAGTGCGGTCCTCCAAATTGACTTGGAATACCAAATGGCTGTGCATCTCCAATGACAATATCAGCTCCGAATTCTCCAGGGGGCGTAAGTAAACCTAATGATAAAGGATTGCTTGAAACCACAAACATGCACTTTTCTTGATGAGTAATTTCTTCAATTTCTTTTAACGGCTCGATTTGTCCGTAGAAATTTGGGTATTGGACAATAACAGCTGCCACGTCACTCCCCATCTCTTTTTCCAATGCAATCATATCTGTTACTCCGTCTGCTGCAGGGATTTCTACCACTTCAATGTATTGACCCTTCGCATACGTTTTTAACACATCTTTTGACTCAGGGTGAACAGCCGCAGAGACAAGTACTTTTTTCTTTTTTGTTTGACCCGCACTGAGCATAGCGGCTTCTGCTAAAGCAGTTCCTCCGTCATACATAGAAGAATTAGCCACGTCCATCCCCGTTAACTCACAAATCATTGTTTGAAATTCAAAGATGGCCTGAAGTTCTCCTTGAGAAATTTCTGGTTGATACGGAGTATAGGCCGTATAAAATTCCGAACGAGAAATAACATGATCAACAATAACCGGCATGTAATGATCGTAAACTCCTGCTCCTAAAAAAGAAGCATAGTCTTTTAAATGAGCATTTTTAGCAGCCATACTATTTAATTCTTTTAACAGCTGAGGCTCTGAAGCCGCTTTTTTAATATTGTATTCTCCTTGAAAACGAACGCGCTGCGGAATATCTGAAAATAAATCATCAACAGATGAAACACCAATTGCTGCTAACATTTGCTGCTGATCTTGTTCTGTCATTGGTAAATAGCGATGTAACATGTTAAATTCCTCCCCAAAGCTTACTTTGAACGTTTATAAAAAGGTGTTGAAACCACTTTTGCTTTTAAGCGTTTTTTTCGAACCTGCACTTCTACTTCCCGACCAAGCTCTGAATACTCTGCTGACAATAGCGCTAAACCGATGTTTTTCTTTAATGTCGGTGACTGTGTACCTGTTGTCACAAATCCAATTTGTTCTTCATCTGCAAATACTTCGTAACCGTGTCTTGGTATACCTTTATCAATCATTTCAATTCCTACCAGTTTACGAGATGCCCCGCTTTCACGCTGTTCTTTTAACACTTCTTTTCCAATAAAGCTGTCTTTGTTCGTTTTTACTGCAAATCCAATTCGAGCTTCAATGGGCGTAATATCTTTTGAAAGCTCTTGGCCATATAAAGCCAAAGTAGCTTCAAAACGAAGCGTATCGCGAGCTCCTAATCCGCAAGGCAGCACACCTTCATCACTGCCTGCTTCTAAAATAGCCGTCCACAAGTGAGAGGCGTCAGCTGAAGAACAATAAATTTCAAAGCCGTCTTCCCCGGTGTACCCAGTACGTGAAACGAGAGCTTTTACATTCGCTACTTCTACATCATCAGCAAATGTAAATGGCTTTAATAAAGATAAATTTTCGTTCGTTAACGTTTGTAAAACTTTTTCTGCTACAGGACCTTGTAAAGCTAGCTGCGCAGTTTCATCAGACTGATTAACGAGCGTTACATCTCCTTGTTTGTGAGACACCAGCCACTCATAGTCTTTTTGAATATTAGCAGCGTTTACGACTAGCAAATACTCTTGATCTGCTTTTTTATAAATCAGCAAATCATCTACCGTGCCTCCGTCTTCATAACACATAGCCGTATACTGTGCTTTTCCATCTACGAGGGTAGAAACGTCATTTGTCATCGTGTGCTGAAGAAAAGCTAAGCTATCAGCTCCTGTTACAAGAATTTCTCCCATATGAGAGACATCAAAAAGGCCTGCCTTTGTACGTACAGCTTCATGCTCTTCTTTAATAGAAGAAAATTGAACGGGAAGAGCCCATCCTCCAAAATCAATTGTTTTGGCACCATATTTTTGATAGGTATCATAAAGCGGCGTTTTGTGTAATTCTGTTGTCATATTTATGTCCTCCTCTTTTTCACGTGAAACTTTTCATAACGGGGAGTTTTCAAATAGTGTGGGGATCACTACGTATCCAAACAAAAAAGGACAGAAAACCCCCTACTGTATTTAGTAGGAAGTCTCTGTCCTTTTCACCTGAAAGTTTACCTATAAACGAATAGGTTTGCCTCGTGGGTGGTCTATAAACGCATAGACACTCTCCAGAGCTGCGTCAAACAAGAGTCTTTTTGCCTGAGAGATTCACAATTTTATTGCTTGCTCCTTCGGCGCTACATTCAAGTAGTCTCTCCCCGTGTCGTCATTCGCTTCTATAAAGTTGGTAAAGTTGGGCATACTACTGAAAGATGTATCTATCTTTATTCACACAATCATTTGTAAAGTGCTAATCTATTTTCTTTTTCAAATTTTCTAAATATATTTTTATCCTACCTGATTCTTATCATTTGTTCAATAAAAATTTTTTACAAAGGAGCATTTTTATCATGAAAGTGAAATTAAACATCGATGAAACATGGGAAGCAGCCTTCTCAACTAAATTGGAGCAAGACGGCCCTTGGTCTGCATGGGATTTGTATAAACTTGCCTATGAAATAGAAGACCAAACGCTTATCTCAGAATTTGAAGGACTACAAAGCCCAAAACATCTAGCTGATTTAACGCCGCTTCCTCATCAGCTCGAAGTAGCCAAACAAGTAGTTGAAACAATGAATGGGAAAGCCATTTTAGCAGATGAAGTAGGACTGGGGAAAACGATTGAAGCAGGGTTAATTTTGAAGGAATATATGATTCGCGGACTTGTTAAAAAAGTTCTCATTTTAGTTCCAGCTTCGCTTGTTTCACAGTGGGCTATGGAATTGAATCAAAAATTTTATATTCCCGCAGTCCCTCAAAGAAAATCATATGTGTGGGATCAGTGTGACATCGTTGTGTCTTCAATTGATACAGCAAAACGTTCTCCTCATCGAGAAATTGTGCTTGAACAAGACTACGACCTCATCATCATTGATGAAGCTCATAAACTTAAAAACAACAAAACAAAAAACTATGAATTTGTGCAAAGTCTAAAAAAGAAATTTTGTCTGTTGCTAACCGCAACACCGATTCAAAATCGAATTGAAGAAATTTTTAACTTAGTCTCTCTTTTAAAGCCTGGCCATCTCGGCAATAAAGACTATTTCGAAGAATTATTTTCCGCTAAAAAACGCTCTTTGCAAAACGATGAACACTTAAAAGAGCTTGTTAACAAAGTTATGATTCGAAATCGCCGCCACGATACGGGTATCGAATGGACGAAGCGAATTGTTCAAACCATTCCTGTTGAATTCTCGCCAAAAGAACGCGAGCTGTACGATGCGATTACGTCTTTTAAAGGAAACGGACTGCACCCTTCAAGCGCTTTTTCAATTTTAACCCTGCAGCGAGAGGCCTGCAGCAGCCGTGAAGCGGTGTATATGACATTAAAAAACATGCTCGAACGTCAGGAAGATCAAAACAGCGCATTAACGGAACATATGATCACTCCGTTAATGGAACTACTTCAGCAAGTGCCGCAAAATGCAAAAGCAGAAAAAGTGCTAGAGCTCGTTCAGAAAATTGATGATAAAGTCATTATTTTTACTGAGTACAGAGCAACTCAACTGTATTTACAGTGGTATTTAAAACAGCATGGAATTACCTCTGTACCTTTTAGAGGCGGATTTAAGCGAGGTAAAAAAGACTGGATGAAGCAGCTTTTTGAAAGCCACGCGCAAGTATTTATTGCCACTGAAGCAGGCGGAGAAGGAATCAACCTTCAGTTTTGTCATCATATCATTAACTATGATCTTCCGTGGAATCCAATGCGTCTAGAACAGCGAATTGGAAGGGTCCATCGTTTAGGTCAAAAACATGATGTTCACATTTACAATTTAGCCATTCAACATACGGTCGAAGAACATATTTTAAAATTGTTATACGAAAAAATAAACCTTTTTGAACGAGTTGTTGGAGAGCTAGATGATATTTTAACAAAGCTTGATTTAAAAAATATCGAAGAGCATATTCAGGATATTTTATTTCATTCGCGGAGTGAAGGAGAAATAAAAATCAAAATGGAGAACTTGACGTCTATTATTCAATACGAAGACAGCGAGGAGGATCAGCATGCAGCAAACTGATATTCATCAATTTTTAAAGCGTTATTTTCTAGCTAATAATTGTTCTATTGTCACAGAAACATCTTCTTACCTGACGGTTCAATTAACGATTGAACTCGATAAAGAATTGATGAATCGTCCATTTTATTGGCACTATATTGAAAAGACGGGAGGAGAAGCAACTCCTGCTTCGCTCACTTTCATTACAGATCCAGCATTTGAAGACGATTCCGTTCAAGGAGAACGAATTCATTTCGGTTCACCTAGGCTGCACCAAATTTTCGCTTCTACTCAAAAACTAGGCGGGTTTATTCACTTGTATGAACAAGTTGCATCAGCTCAGCCAACAAATCAGCCTTTACACCCTTGGCTTGCATTAAATATTAAAGTCTCGTACAAATGCGATCGTAAAAAAGATGAGCTCTTGTCGCTTGGCATTAATTTAATCAATGGACAGATTATTGAATCATTTCATGAATTAATCATTAATCAAAATTTGTCATCTAAAATCTCAGACTATTGCTTTACTCTCTCACCTTTTATTAAACCTAAAAGTGCCATCGCACGACTCACATCATATGTGACTGACTATGTTAAAGCTCAGCCAACTGAATGGGCTGAAAAAGCGCAGGAGAGATGGTATGAAGACTTAGCGCTTCTTGATCATTTTTACGAAACAGCAGAAGAGCTGCCAGAAATATATATGACCGAAAAAACAGCGCTTCAAGAACTGTACGAGCCGACTATCTTGTTTAAGTTTATAAACGGTGGCTTATTTTACATATCGCCTGAAACGATGTCTCGTCAATTTAACAAAACACAAGCCGGTTAAAAAAAAGATGAGCATATGATATGCTCATCTTTCTTTTTTCTTACGATACCACAGCATAAACGACAGCGGAATCATTCCAAACCATCTGTTTGCAAAAGGTGCTCGCTCTTCTTTTTTTTGAATTTTTTTCGTTTTCCTCTCTTCTTTTGGCTGATCCATATATTGTACAAATTGCTGAGTCATATATTTTACATAATCATTCGTTTTCATATAATCATCTCCTCAGCACTATTATATCCGGAGAGAAAGAGACTTAATCCGTCCACTTCACAATGTGCTGATCCTTTTTTTGAATATATGCCGTTTCCGTCAATGCTCTTCCTTGCAATGTTTGACACTTTATTTTTAGGATGATCATCTGTTCATCTTCACTTACTACTTCGTATGAAACCGTACCAGTTTCTAATACTAAAGATGCAGATGGAGATTTATTATGTTCTTTTATTTCTTTTTTTACATGTACAACCGCGTTTTCTAAAAGATGCTGCAGACGATTTTTCTGCTCTACTTCTTGATAAAATGAACTTTTCGTCACAAAATAAGTGGTTTGCTGAGCTACTAACAGAAGAAAAAGCGCACAAAATGCCAAAACAACTGGGAGAATAAATCCTTGCTCATTATGTTTCATGAGCAAGCATCAAAAACGTCGTAATGGTTTCTTCTCTAACTTTGTTAACACCGTCTGTTGAACGAATCAAAAGCCTTTCTTTTTGCTGTTCATACATAATATTCTTAATGTGCTGCAGCACAACTTCATGACCGCTTTCATCCACTCGTCTTCTTATCTTGTCTTCGTAGCGTTCATAAGTGATGATCTGATTATTTTCCATTTTCAACGTAAGCGTAGTCGCATTAATTCCCACTTCTTTTGCTTCTCGATATTCCATAGCAAGTTGATTCACAAAAATTCCCCACTCCATTTCATTCATACTAAAATCCGGATTATATGTTTGCTTAGCTAGCGGAATGATAATGGGGAAAAATGAAACAATGATCAAAAAAAGAGTAAAACTGACTAACATCTCTACAAGCGTAAAGCCTTTTTCCCTTTTCACTTCAACATCACATCACACTTCTTTTTCATTTTCTCAGCGGAATCTGTCCATTCTACACAAAGCTTTTGAGCACTTTCTCCGTTCCACTTCAGATAAAACGCAACGTTTTCTTTTACGATTTTTTCTCGCCGTTTATATCCTGCTTCATATTTATATTTCAATAGCTCTTCATGCAAGATAGCATCAGCTTGATACGAAACATATTGCTTCTTTTCTGCTTCTTTCATCTGAACATACAAAGGAATAATTGTACCGGTTAGGAGTAAAAGCATGCTAAATGAAACAAGCATTTCTAACAAGGTGTAGCCCTGCTGACCCTTACATCTTGTCCACATAAAAACGCCCTCTGCCTATTTGAAAAGTAACTTTATATTTAAATTTTTGATTGCTGATAAAAATGGTCTTCGCTTGAGAAATATTGCCGTTTTTGTTGTATTGTATCGTGGAATTGCCGCTTCCAAACATGATATGAATGGTAGAGTCATAGGCGCGCTTATAAAGAACGGCACGAGAATCAGAAATAATATATTCTGTTCCCTTCGGTGCGAAGTTAATTTTAATTGGAGATTCTCGGTTCATTGCTGTTTGCTGCACATAAAACGTGTCGCTTTGCAGCTGTCGCAAAAATAATGTGATTTTGTAATATTCCACAAGCGGACGAATGGCTACAATAATGGAAAACATCATCACTTGCACAATAAATAAAACCATCAGCATCTCAATGAGGGTAAATCCTTTTTGCTTAAGAAGAACCACTAGCTGTAACCTTTCCGGTACCGTCAATTTGAATGGCTTGACCATTTGGACACACGGTGCCTTCTTTTAAGTAGCCTCCTGCTTCAAGCTCTTCTAGACTTGGTTTTTCGCCATTTTCAAGTTCGTATACTTGTACCTCAGCCTCTACGGTTTTGACAAGAGCTGAGCAGCCTTTGTTGTTAATAACCGTATTATGCTTTAATACATTTGGAATCATAATGAGCAAAAGCACGGTAATAACGAGCATAACAATGAGCATTTCAATAAGGGTAAATCCTTTATCACCTTTTAGAATCATATTCTTTCACCTTTCTACAAGCTCGACATCACTTCTAACATCGGAAGCATAACGGACATATACATAAGCAGAATGACAATTCCGATGAATAAGAATGTAAGCGGCTGTACATATTTTAAAATACGAAAAATAAACTGTTCCATTCTTTCCATCATAAATAGACTGTAATCATACAGTTCTTGAGAAAGCTCACCGTTCTGCTGACCATGCACAATAACTTGAGCCAAGTCTTTTTCATAATGAGATTTACCTGAAACGATATGATCTAATCGCATTCCTGAGGAAAGTTGATCTGTAAAAGCAAAAGCTTCCACTTGAAAAAACGGATGATGCTCTTGCTTTTGAAAAAGAGCAAAGCATTCATAAATAGATAAACCACCATTTAGTAAATTGCTCATATGAACAGAAAAAAAGTACGAGTTAAATAGCCGTGTGAACGTTCGGATAACGGGAACTCTCATAAAAAGCTGCATTTGAACTACTGGAGGCAATTTTTTAATATAAATCACATAAAACAAATAAAGAATGATTGGCATACTGATGACTGCAGGTAACACAAAAGGAAAGAACGACATCGCCTGCATAAATAAGAGAATAAACGAAGACTGCTTGTTTCCAAAGGATAAGTACAGAGCTTCAAACTGTGGAAGTAAAACCGTACTTAAAACAAATAAAATGGAAAGAATAAACAGCAGTAGCAATACGGGGTATTGAACAAGTTTTTGAAATTTTTTACGATGCCTTACTTTTTCTTCAATCATTGAGCTGCTTTCTTTTAAAGCAAATTGAAGGTTTCCATGCTGTTCCGCAAAATATAAATAGCTTAAAATATCGCGGTGAAACTGAAGTTTAACAAAAGCATCGTGCAAAGATTCTCCTCGTTTTAACTGCTCAAGACATTTTTCAATATCCGTTTTTTCTTTGTTAGATACTTGAAACGTCAAAAACGAAAGAGCTTGAGAAAGAGTGTAGCCTTTTTCCAAAAGCTTAGAGACCTGCTTAAGAATTTTTGCTTGCTGAGCAAGAGACCACCTTTTTTGTCTATTTGTCTTTACCCCCATCCGTCTAGCGAATGCGGATATAAATAGCCTAGCGCGATTCCTTTTAGAATCACATCTCGGAGCGTCTTATAATCATAATCCGCATTTTCTCCTTTCACTTCTCTCATCACTGCACTAAGCTCCTTGCCATAAAGCAATTCGTATATGCTGGACTGACGATGCTTTCTCATTTTTTTACAAGCGGGGTGGCATTTTCCGGAACACAGCGGACAGCGAATTTCTACAAGGCGCTGTGCAGCTACTGCTACAAGAGTCTGTTCCATTTCTTGAAAGCTAACCCCAAATTCAAGCAGCCTGTACAAAGATCCTTTTGTATCTTTAGTATGCATCGTTGTCAAAACCAAGTGTCCGGTAAGTGCTGCTCTCACAGCAATTTTGGCAGTCTCACTATCTCTTATTTCTCCCACCATGATAATGTCTGGGTCATGGCGCAATATAGCTTTTAAACCAGTCGTGTACGTAATCCCCGCCCGTTCATTTACCTGTACTTGAAGCACGGTTTCACTCGGTTTTTCAATAGGATCTTCTAGTGTAATAACATTTCGATTAAAAAGGTGCTTTACTTCGTGTAAAAGAGTATATAGAGTAGTGGTTTTACCTGACCCTGTAGGACCCGTAAAAATAATTAATCCATGAGAGAATTTCAAGAGAGAAATAAGCTTTTTAGTGTGTTCAGGAAAAAGAGATAAATGTTTGAGAGATGTAGATTGTTGATGAGGCAAAAGCCGAATAACAAGACTTTCATCATGAGAAGTAGGAAGGGTTGATAAACGCAAATTTACTTGATAGTGATCAATGGAAGTGGTCAATGCACCATTTTGAGGTTTTCTGCGCTCGCCAATATCCATTCCCCCTAAAAATTTAAAATGCGAAATGAGCCGTTCAGACATTTCCTTTGAAATAACCCTCTTTAAAATAAGCTCCTGGTCAATTCGCAGCTGAATCACAGCATCTTTCTTTCGGGGCACAATATGCACATCAGAACTTCGGCACTCACATGCATCTCGTATAATGCAAGTAGCAAACTGTTCAATTTCGGTCAAACGATCATCACTCCTTTATTTGTAATCAAGATGATTGGTAAAACATCTAGAAACAGTAATTTCGACCTTTTTCGAGATTTTCCTCCTTCTTTTTTCATTTTTTATAATTTTTTTAGTATACGCTTCTTTTCTTCGCTTCAGTCCTTCTACACGATGTACAACTTCTGTACACCTCTAAACGACTACATAAAAAACGACAACGTGATGTAAAACTCTACGCTGTCGTTTTATTCGTTATTTACTGAATTGAGCTTCTTCATCATGTACGCTTACACAACTAGAGAAGCAAGACTTGTTTTTTTCTTGACTAAATTTTTAAGAGCAGATTCGTTATAGCCTACTACAAGCTTTTTGCCATCTGTTAAAATTGGTCGGCGAAGCAAACGAGGATGTTCAATTAATAGATTGACTACTTCAGATAGTGTCATGCTATCCACATCAACATTTAACTTTTTATATTCTTGACTTCTTTTAGCAAGAAGTTCATCCATCCCTTCTGTTGTCATAGAAAGAAGTTCAAGCATTTCTTTATGAGTAGGTGTTTCTCTAAATAAATGACGCTCTTTAAAATTCACATCTTCCTTCACTAGCCATTTTTTCGTTTTACGACAAGATGTACAGCTCGGGTACGTATAAAATTTAATTTCTTCCATATGAAACCCTCCCGTTTTTTAGTTATAGATTGTTTATATACATTGTACACGTTTTGTATAACTTTTGTATAGTATTTTGCACATGTTTTGTATAACTTTTTTTCTTCTGTCGTATTTCAAGGAAAAGATAGCGTTTTCAGGAAAGAAAGGATGTATTATAATGGAAAAGTATCGATATAGTTTCATAAGTGCTTTCTAGTGCTTACACAGCGATGACATTCATCATGACACTAACTAAGTTTGATAAAGGAGGAAATGGACGTGGAACGAATGTACCGTGTAATGGGGTTCTGGACAGCAATTTTCACTGTAATGTTTTACCTCGGTCACATGCATAAGACTTCTTTACTCTTTTTAGCTCAAACAGGCTTTTTTGTAATTCTTAGTTATTTAAAGCTGTCTGAAAGAATGTACATTTACGTTTTCGGAGCATATTTGACCGTCTTTTTTGTGGGGTTCACGTACTGGTCAACTTTTATGATGACACCAGGACAGTAAAGAGAAAAGCGATGGGCTTCCATCGCTTTTTGTATTCTTAAAAACCATTTAGGAAAGGATTTTGATCCATTTCGTGTCCCACAGTTGTTTCAGGTCCGTGACCGCTTAGCACAAGCGTATCTTCTGGAAGGGACAGCAATTTCGATTCGATGCTTTCTAACAGCTGAGCTTGATTGCCTCCAGGTAAATCTGTGCGTCCAATGCCGCCTGCAAAAAGCGCGTCACCAGATACTACAAAGTTACCCGATTTGAAATAATATGAAACGCTGCCAGGAGAATGGCCAGGCGTTTCGTACACCTCAAATTGGAATGAGCCAATTGTTAAATTGCCTTCGACTGAAATAATATCGGTTGCATCTGGAGCCGTAATTTCTCCTAAATCAAAAAATTTCGAACCGTTTAAATCACTATTATGAAGCCATTCTTTTTCATTTTTATGTACATAAAGCGGGATAGAGTAGTGATTCATCACTTCATCTACTCCTCCAATGTGATCAAAATGAGCGTGTGTCAGCAAAATAGCCAACGGTTTATACGTTTGTTTTTCTAGAAATTCAACGAGCTGTTTTCCCTGAGCTCCCGGGTCAAAAACTAAACACTCTTTTTTTTCGTTAGCAACGACATAACAATTCGTTTGAATAGGTCCTAGCGGTATACGATGATAGTTCATAATGTATCCTCCTTGTAAAATTTATTTCCGTTATATGCATTATCATACACACATCATCTTATAAATGAAAGTAAGGACCTTTCTAAGCTAATAAGGCGAAAGAAAGATTGGTTTTCATCTCGACAAACGGTTAGAAAAGTTTTACAATTAAAGGGATAAGCTAATGATAGCGCTTTAATTTTAAGTTGCCTAAAGGAGGTTTCTTCGAGTGGGTCTTATGATTATTTTTGCACTAACAACATTGCTAGGCGTATTTGCAGCTATTTCATCTTTTAGAAATAAAAACATATTAGGCATTGGTTTTTCGGTACTAACATTCGGTGTGTTCGGATGGTTTACCGTGATGACCATTATACATCACGGTTATCCGGCGGTACATCATTAAAAAAGCCACGCAAAGCATATGCTTTGCGTGGCTTTTCAAATAGATAGATATTCCATTGCCGCAACTAAAATAGCTTTGGTCGGATTATATACGCGTGATATTTGAGATAGAGGCAGCGGATTAATTCCTTTCCCCAGTTCTAAGGTGAACCCTAGCTTTTTCTTTTCTAAGATAAACCAATCCTTAAATCCAGCGTGACTATCAATCGTTTTGACTGCTTTATAACCGCTTACCCTTTCAAAATAACTGGCTATTTCCTCCGCTTCCGTCGGCTCTTCATTCATATACCCCCAGTAAAATTCTTCTCCTTGGGTATGTAAAGCAATCACACAATCAAAATTATGACGCTCAACGAGTTTTACCATTGCCTGCGCTTCAGGTTCAGACAGAGATTCATAACCTGGAAAGTCCCGATAATGCGGAGCTTTAGGTTCTTTGCGCTTTTTTTCAATTTCCCAATAAGCCGGAAACTGATTGTTTAAGTCTACCCCTCGGATATTTGCTTTCCAGCTTTGAAAATCAGGAAAATCTCTTCCTATTTTAGAAAGAAAAGACGCATAAGGTTCACTTACAGCAGGACCTTTTAAGACCAGATCTACTCCGTCTGGATTAACAATTGGAACCGCAGAAAGCGTAATTTGATTAAAAAGAGCTCTTGCTTCCTGCCCGTTCAACGCCTGGTCGTAATGAAGAGCAGCTAAATAATCTTCAACAAACTTTAGAAGAACATTTGTCGTAATCCATTCATTGGCATGAAAAGACGCATTAATATGAACCTTTCTTTCTCCGTTTCCAATTAAAATATGAGGAATCGGCTTTCCAAGCACGCTGCACCCTATCCATTCAAGAGAACCATAGGGGTAGTACGTCAAAAGTGTTTGGATATCTTGTATTGTTCGTGTGTAATCGTAGGGCTTTTGGATATCTACAATTTGCATAATCTTCACTCCTTTACACTATGTATATGTAAAGATTGAAAAGATGCATGATAAAAAAGCGCTTTGACTAAATGTCAAAGCGCTTTTTTATCTCAGTTAGATTCTTGCTTATTATTCAAAATAAGATTTAACTAACCAAGCTCCTCCAATAATTCCCGCATCGTTTCCTAAAGTAGCGATTGCTAGTTCAGCACCTTGCGCTACGCGAGGAAATGCAAAACGTTTGAAATAATCTCTTACCGGTGCAAGTAATACCTCGCCTGCACGAGACACACCGCCGCCTAGAACGATCTTCTCAGGGTTTAATGCATTAGCAGAGTTTGCTAGTGCTAGACCTAAATGAAAGGCAACTTTATCTACAACATGCATAGCTAACTCGTCTTTTGAACGAGCTGCATCAAATACATCTTTAGATGTAACTTGTCCATTTTGTTCTAACACTGTGCGAAGCTCACTTGGTTTGTCCGTTTCCGTTAACTCTTCCATTGTTAAACGTACAATTCCAGTTGCTGAAGCAATTGTTTCTAAACAGCCGGTTTTGCCGCAGTTACACGGTGCCCCGCCTTCAGGAATAGAAGTAATGTGCCCGATCTCACCAGCGGCTCCATTTACGCCTTGTACAATTTCACCGTTTGCAATGACGCCACCGCCAACGCCTGTGCCAAGCGTAACGCAAAGTAAATCTTTTGCTCCGTCTCCAGCACCCTTCCACATTTCTCCAATCGCTGCAATGTTTGCATCATTGTCTACTACAACAGGAAGAGAAGTTTCTACTTCCAAGATATCTTTGATAGGGAATTTTTCCCAACCTAAATTGACAGCTACTTCAATCGAACCGTTTGCAAAGTTGACAGGCCCCGGTGCACCAATACCAATTCCTACTAACCTTGATTTTACTTCTCCAAGATCGTTTAACTTTTTATCAATTGCTTTTGCAATATCTGTTGGAATTTTACGGCCTTGCTCGCTCACATCCGTATTAATTTCCCACTTGTGAATGATTTCTCCATAATGATTAATAAAGGCCATTTTTATTGTTGTACCGCCTAAATCAACTCCAACTAACCATTTGTCATCCATGTTCATTCATCCTTTTTCTCTTTTTGTTGTTTTAACTCTCGACGAAGCAAAAGAATTGCCATTTGGTAATCACGTACATCAATCAAGTTAGACTGATATAACTCTTTTACTTCCGCTTCCATCAGCTCTAAATCAGCAATACGATCGCCCACGTATATAAAAATGCCGAAGGACTTTAATAATTGTTGTACATCATATAACGTATTCATTCTGTCACCTTTATCCTATTTTCTAGGTGATATGATTCATTTATTTTGAGATAACTCAACAGTCATTCAGTCATAAACAGCGGCCGTATTTAACGCCCACTGCTAGGTCTACATATTAATATTCTAGTAAACGTTCTCACAATAGTAAAGTATAAAATATTAAATTCGTCATTCAACAGTTTTAATTTCCTAGCTCTTGCTTCAGCTTTTCGTATTTTTCATTTTGCGGTTCAAGCACAATTGCTTTATCGATATTTTGTGTGGCCGCTGGAATATCATTCAGTTTCATATTCACCAGAGCTAACTCGTAATACGCCTCATGAAAAGTTGAATCATACTTTACAGCCTGATTCAATTGCTGTTTAGCTTCTTTATAATTTTCAAGATAAAATTCTGCGCTAGCACTGACGAAATACACGTTACTATTTCCTGTTCCTTTTTCAACAAAAAGCTTAATGGCATCTTTTGCTTCTTCATACTGCTTCTGCTGAAGATACGTAGCAGCTACGCTGAGTGCATAGGGCTCATCTTGATAAACAGAACGCTCATGATATCCATAAAAAAGCAGACTTCCTACTAATAAAAGCGTGCAAATGAAAGCCGGAATCTGAATATACAGCTTTTTTTGTTTCGGTAAACTGACGATGCTCGCAGCTAAAAATCCGCCAACCAAACCGCCAATATGCCCTGCATTATCGACGTTCGGCGCAACAAATCCAAAAATCAAGTTAATCACAATGATTACAATGAAACTCGATCCCATTGTTCGAAAAAAGAAGCGTGGATTTGTTCTTGCTAAAAACAGTAAAGCTCCAAAGCAACCGAAAATGGCCCCTGAGGCTCCTGCGGAAATGGACGTATTCCATATAAAACTTCCTAGAGATCCTGCAAACCCGGCAAATATATAAATAAAGACAAAACGCCCGCTGCCATATATCCTCTCTACAAGCGTTCCTAAATAATACAGGGCTACACTATTCATAAGCAAATGCAGGAGTCCTATATGCAAAATTATAGGTGTAAAAAAACGCCACCATTCGCCTTCCATAATTAACGGGTTGTATTTAGCTCCGTATTGAATCAGAGTGAGCGTATTTTGTGTACTGCTCTTCCACTCCAGAAATAGAAACATTAAGATTTGCAGCGCTAAAAATATATATGTAAAAATAGGCTTCCCGTATCCAGCTATTTGCTGTTCTTCGCTTTGTTTTTTCTGTACAAAAAGCACAATTTTATGTTTCCACTGCTCTATTCGCTGTGCTTCTTCTTCGGAAGAGCAATTGTCTGCGCTTTCTAATGTAAGACCCAGCCGTTCGAATAGAGGTTCATAAGCGCTTGCTTTTTCTGCCGTTAGTTGTTCAACGTAACTATTCACTTTAGAGGGACTTGGCGCACTTTCTAAGGACTGCTCTGTATAAAAAGGATCAAAATCAGCAAAGTAAATCGTGTTAAGAGTAAGCGTTGAGTTACCTCTCTGCTTTCGCACATTCTCAGCTCTTTGTAATGCATACAATACATCTTTTTGCTGCTCAACGGCTGATTTAAAATTCCGGCGGACTATACGGACGATTGACTTATCTTTACGATGCGAAGACTGAAACCATAGCTCTGAAGCATCAGCTTTCATCGAAATCAGCTCGTATGAAGAATGGCCAAGCAATTGCTGTGCCAGCTGCAAATAATAAAAATCTTGCCTAGACAAATAGTCACCTCCTCACACTCTCTATATGTAAAGATGGCAGAAAGCCAGGAAAAAAGCAACGATTTTCCCTTTTTCTTTTTCTACAAAAAAACACCTTACAAGTCTGTAAGGTGTTTTTTATGTATCTTTCGCTCTTAGCGGAAGACCTGCTTCATTAAACGATCCCGAACAAACGGCAAATTAAAAAATGAACGAACAGCTAGACTGCGGATAAATGAATTTCCAAACAGCGAATTTAAAACACGGTATCTCATTTGATAGCCCAGCGTTCCAACAACTAAAAGCGTAAGTACTAATACAATATGTCTCATTTTCAAGCCTCCTTACGTTTACTTTGCTCCTATGACGAACATTTTATGCTCTTATATAGGTAAAAGCAGGATAAGGATTCCGCCTGTAAAAGCAGCAAGCAAAATAGCGGCAAGATTCACAACATCATTGTTAAAGAAAGTTATTCCTTTCTCTTTTATCGTTGGCTTACGGCAATGGTCTTTCCGTTCCGTTTCAATACCGCAGCTTTGACAGCGAAAGCGAACTTGCACACTTGCCCCAAGAACAGTGTCTATAGCGTTTCCACTAAAACCAAAGCACCCGACTAGCAATATACTACTCAGCGATACGGATGGAAAAGCAAAATAACAAGCGGCAGCGATAAGAAAAGCTCCGGCTGCTCCGGCTGCTGTACCTAAAAGTGAAACGGCTCCTGAGGTACCCGCTTCTACTCTCTTTAATGTCCAAAGGTAAAACGGCGGCTTCTTACTAAGAGACCCTATTTCAGATGCCCATGTGTCCGCATTAGCAGCTGAGATACTGATCATAAACATCCACATGTAAACAGGAAAAGCTGTTGCTGCATATAACAAACCGCAAGCAGCAGCTACACCTCCATTAGCAAGGACTTGAATATAATCTCGTCTGTCGTGCTTCTCTAGCTTTTCTTCTAATGCGCGTTTTTTTTCTTTTTTGTACTTACTACACAACGTAGAAGTGCTAAAAAATAAGAGTAAGAGTAAAAAACCTTGAAGCGAAAAACCGATATAAACGCTCGCTCCTACGATAAAAGACATGCAGGCTCCCGATACTGTCAGTGCTTTTGCTATGTAGCCTGCTCCTGCCATGAGTAATATTACAATTATCATGACAGCATCAAACGGATTCACAGCAAATAAGCTCCTTCTCTGTCAAAATATATTCAACGGGAATATCATGAGATTCATGTGGGACCTCTGAAACGACTTGACAATCAAACGCAAGGCTTAGCTTCTGTCCGGTATAATCTGTTAGATAACGATCGTAATAGCCGCCTCCATAGCCGATACGATATCCATTTTTGCTATATACCACGCCAGGCACAAGGAGTAAATCAATTGAAGATTTTGAAACGGGAACAGTTTCTTCAACAATTGGCTCCGCTAACCCGTAGTACACTGTTTCAAGCTGTGAAAAATTCGTAATCTCGTAGAAAACCATTTGAGATGTTGTGGGGTTGCATTTTGGAACAGCTACTTTCTTTCCATCTTTCCAAGCACGTTCAATGATGGCTTTCGTATTAACTTCTTTATTTCTTGAAACCGTAGCTGCAATGACTCTAGCTTCTTTCCATAAACAAGTTTCATACAGTGCATTTGCTATGCTTGTTGAATGTGCCTCGTGCTGCTCTTCAGAAATTAAATTAAGAACGCGCTTCATCTCTTTGCGCAGATGAGATTTCATTTTAATTCCCCCTATAAAAAAAACAGCAGGATTGTACTCCTACTGCTTACTTTGTTTCACGATGAAGTGTAACTTTTTTAAGTCTTGGGCTGTATTTTTTTAACTCAAGACGATCTGGGTTATTACGCTTGTTTTTAGTTGTAATGTAATTACGGTCACCAGTTTCAGTGCAAGCTAATGTAACGTTTACGCGCATCTATTTTCCCTCCAAACATTATAAACATAAATCAGACTTTAATATAATATCATTTTTCGAAAGGAAATGCCAGTCTGTTTTTTTGAAGAAAGTCATTTAATTTCATTTCTTCACTTTTTCTTTCCTCTTAGAGCCCTGAGCTCCTTCTCTGCTACGCCTTATATATAGATGAAGTTTCTTGAAATAAGCAGAACTCTTTTTATGAGAGGCGTACTTCCTTTCTTTTAAATAAAAGCCATTATTTACACTCTTTGATACTCTTGTATTTTTTCTACAAAATATGCCGACAGCTTCTTGGCAGTCTGAGTGTTTAACGCCTCTGAATAAATATTTAATACAGGCAAGTGACCATCAGGCAAAATAAGCGTCCATTCATGGGGATCATGGTAAATCTTTAAGCCATCAATGACATACACTTGTTTACCGATTGCTTCTTCTAATAGTTTCTTCATCACTTGTTCTTGAATTTCTAGCGGACATGAAATATACCGCCAGTTCATATAAGCGTGCGGGACATATTGAATCATTTCAGAAATTTTCCGCTGTTGCACCATAATTAATTCGATCAGCTGACATAAAGCGTACATGGCATCTAACTGAAATTGAACGGGCCCCAAAAGACTAAGCAAATCACGTTTTTTTGCTTTTGTCCTCATAAATGATTGATTGAGAGATTGAGCAAATGTTTCTAGTGTGGATGAATAGTGTATAGGAATAGGAACGAATGCTACTTTTTTTGTCATGTATACGCTATAAATATAAAGCGACATAATTTCTGAGTCATTTACGCTGCAGCCTTTTTCATCATATAGAGCAAATGTTTCTCCATCTTCTTTAATCTGAATACAAAAAGACAGCTTATTTCGTTTAATTATTCGTTTGATTTCTTCTGTTTTCTCCCATTTGTTTAAAAATAAAACGTGGACACGAAGACGCTTACATAATAATTCGACAACTTCCTGTATAAACGGCGAACAAATCACGCCAATCCTCGTACTGTCTTCTAATAAAATATGCTGATTAATTGATTTTACTAAAGCATCGCAATATTCTTCCCTGATATTTCCTATGCTTGTTTCTTTAAGTGAAACAGAAGTTGTTATGTTTGCTTTTTTAGCTTGAAGGTACATCCGCTCAATCTTTTTTTCAATAAGCTGATTAACTAATTGCCCTTTCTTATCATATATTTCTAAAAAGAGGCCGCTGTTTTTGCTATCCACACCAATATAAATACCAATGCTCGCTTGTGAAGTCATCATGTAATATCGAAATACCGGAAGAGCTTCTTTTTTAATATCATACACAGCTGAATGATTACTTCGTAAAAAAGAAAAGCATTCTTTGCGAAGTTGAATGGCTTCTCCTTCATCATCGCTTGCTAGACAGAACGACCCTTGGTGTTTGCATACAAGTAATAACGCATTGTATAGTCTTTCTCGATCAACAGATGAATGTACATACAGGCGACCGTTTTTGAAGATAGAAACATCTGGTTTTACAGAAAGTTGAGGTAGCACTTGATTTTCAGCTACTGTATCTTGGACATACGTAGTCATTGCTTGAACATTTACATAGGGACCTATCGTAGCGTTGTATAAAAACGATTCTGCCCCCACCGTTACGTTTTGAAGCAAAATCGTTTTATCGATTGCAGCATGTGCTTCTATGATACTATTGGTTCCGATAATCGTGTAAGGACCAATTGAAGCACCTTTTCTAATCACCACATTTTCTCCTACGTAAACCGGATCGTAAATAGTCACCCCTTCTTCTATAAGCGCGTCATCTGAGACAATACTTTCCTGTCTATTGCCAAACCACTTCCTCCACAAATCATAGTGTGCTTGACGATAATGGTGGATTTGCCCAATATCAATCCAATAATCTTCCGTTACAAAACTGCACACAGTATGATTATATTCCAAAAGAAGCGGGATAATGTCAAAGCTAAAATCTGTAGGACCATAAGAATTCACGTAATCAAGAACGGATTTTTTGATCACATACACTCCCGTATTAATCAATCGGCTATTGGCCTGTTCGTAGGTCGGTTTCTCTACAAATCCCGTGACTCGATGCCCTTCATCTATCGTCACCACTCCATAACCCCGCACGTCGTTTACTTCTTTTGTAACAATGGTCATTTCGCTTTTTTGTTCATAATGAAAATGAATAACGTCTTGAAGATTAATTTCTGTTAAGGCATCTCCACTAATAATAATACAGTCTTCCTCAATAAAGGCCTCTGCTCGCTTAATTCCACCCGCTGTTCCAAGAGGCTCTTTTTCGATAAAATAAGTAAGCGTCACTCCCCACTGAGAGCCATCCCCAAAGTATTCAATAATTTGTTCATGCCTATACTGCAGCGTAATCCCAATCTCTGTAATTCCATGTTTCTTAAGCAGTTCAATGCTATATTCCATCACAGGTTTATCGTAAAGCGGCAGCATAGGCTTTGGAATCGTATAGGTCAAGGGCTGCAGTCTTGTTCCTTTACCGCCAGCAAGTATAATGGCTTTCAATTTTTTGCCTCCCTCCTTTTTTTATCCTGGCAAATGTGATGTTGAAACAGCTTACTTGTATCAATAGCGATTTTTTCCCAGCTAAACATAGTTGTTGCTTTTCTATACCCATTTTCGCTGATTTTTGCAGCCGTTTTTTCATTTTTTAACAAAAATTCAATACAGTTGATTAATTCGAGCGTATCTCCTCGGGCAAACGTCAGGCCCGTGTCGAAATGTGAAACAATATCGCTTAGACCTCCTGTATCGGCAACGATAGTTGGCTTCTTGGCTACCATCCCCTCTAAAGCCACAATTCCAAAAGGTTCATATAAACTTGGAAAAACAACCATTTTGCAAGCTTGAAGAAGCTGATTTCGTTCGTTATCGGTAATGTATCCAATAAAATACACGTATTTGTCTAGTTGCTTTTCACTTACCTGTGTTCGAAACTCATGAAGTAAAGGCCCTTTTCCTGCTACAACGAATTGAACATCTATTTGTTTTTTCTTAAATAGTTCCGCTGCTTCAATAAATAGCTGAAATCCTTTTTCATATACAATTCGTCCAATTGAAAAAATAATAGGGGCCTTTCTAAAATTATATTTCTTTTGTAAACTTTCTTTTAACCGCTCATTTACTGCGTCGACTACCAGCTGCTTGTCAATTCCATTTGGAAATATAGCAATTTTATCTTGCTCTACGTGAAATAAAGTGATTAATTCTTTCTTCATATAGTCGCTGCAGACAATGATTGAGCTTGATTGTCGAATCAGCTCCTCTTCCTGCAAGTGAATTTTCTGCTGCATGTCATTATGAATACCATTATTGCGCCCATGTTCTGTTGCATGAATGGTCGTAATTAGCGGTCTATCCGTTTTATCTGCTAAACATTTTGCAGCGGATGCAACAAGCCAGTCATGAGCATGAATAACGTCAAAAGACAGCTTGTAGCCTAACTGCAGTCCTCTAAGAGCCATAGCCACGTTCAAACTGTTTACCCATGTCAAAAAATCCGGATGATGAGGCTGCAGGCTTTTAACTCGGTAAACATGAACACCGTATAAACGCTCATATTCCGGCAGCCCCTCTACATACGTTGTTAATACACTAACATGATGGCCCGCCTTTGCTAACGCTCTGGATAAATCAAATACATGTCGTGCAAGTCCTCCGATAACTAGAGGAGGGAATTCCCATGCAAGCATTAAAATGGAGAGACCGCCTTTATATTGATTTACTGATAAAGCCGCCGGCTCTATCTCTTTTGTAGGGTATAAAAAAGAACTTCCTGAAAGAAAACTGTTTTCGCTATCCATCCTTGGATTCTCTTCGTGACAAAGAAAATCAAATAGTTTTACTTGCCTTTCGTATTCATCTCTGACTTTTTCAAAATTATAAAGCCAATCGCTGCTACTTAAAAGGAGCCACTGTCGGTAGATAGCATTCACCACGCTAGGATGTTTAGAATCGATAAAATCTAGCATCGCCTCTGACTTCTGTACGGTTGAAATAAACAATTGATTGTTCTCACTAACAAATTCAGCGCTTTTTGTTGCACCGTAGAGTGCAAGAGTTTCGTTTTGATGAAACTCTATATCCCTCGCGTAATCTAAAGGATATTGAAATGTACCGCTTGCTGCTTGCATTCGCTGAAAGCCAAGCGTGTCCTTAGCCTTCAAATCCAAAACAGCGCTCGCTTTATTCATTGTTCCTTCCTCAACTTGTTTTCCTTGCTTAGGATATGGAAACAAGATAATGCCAGCAGGCGACTTTTTTAGTTCATCTGTTGATGACTTCACAAAGGTATAGCGCATTTCATGAGATTTTAGGAGCATATCTACTTGATGAGTATACTCTCCTTGCTGTATAAAAAAACCGACGGGCCTTTTTTCAAAAAACTGTTGAAAAACACGTATTGCTTCTGTAATTTGGAGATTTAATGTTTGTTCGGTTTTAAGGGTGGAAACGAACGCGTTCGTTACGGTAGTAGGAATACATTCCATCATGTCATGCTGAAAGAAATATTTGCAGGCTGAGAACAAGCTCCCGTTCCACTTTTTTAAAAAAGTGAGTGCTCTCTGATGCTGCCGGCTTGAAAACTGGTGTAAATATTGAGCGTAACGAGTGTTAAACTCCTCGTCGTTTAATGCGTTCAAACACACACAAGACATCACAGCTGTTGCACCTATCAATTTCTTAGACTCAATTTGATCTAAAAAAGGGATGAACTCGTTCGTTACTTGTTCAAACAGCGGATACTCACTCTCTGTTTGAAGTACATGTAGCAACGGACAATGCATATAAGTTAAAAGAATACAGTCATCACTATTCATATTGCTTCTTCACCTGCTCCAAGTCATTTGAATATAAGGAATATGTGCTAAATTCATTTTGAACACCCTGGTGAACTTTTACAGGTTCGTACATCCAGCCTAACGAAGTTACATTCACTTGTTCATGTTGTTCTTTCATCAAATAAACTGGATTCGAACGAAGAAGGGAAAAAAAACTTCCTTCTTTATCTTGAATACCAATATCTATTACATACGTGCGCTCACTTTCCAAGCTGTTCATAAACATGAAGTCTTGCTTAGGAGTAAGACCCTTCATATAATAGCGGTTTGATTCATGGCCGTTAAAATGAAGACCTGTTATATCATACGTACACATAGCTAGATTCAATTCTTCCCACCGTGTCGAAAACATAATTTCTACCATCTCTCGAATATGCTCAGAAAACGACCAGTGAACATAAATACGAGATGAGTCAAGCTGAGTAGCTATACACACATTTAAGTTTTGAATAAGATTAGCAGCCACTGTTTTATCACTTCGTTTCTTAGAATGTTTTTTCTACATATAAATGCCGTATAAACTTATTAACATCTTACCATTCAGAAAAAGTTGCCACAATAAACGCAATTTGTCGATTTGTGTTAAAAATTCAGGTTAACATAGTAATTATAATTTACTAACAAAAAAACCTCTTCGCTTATTAGAAGAGGTTTTTCTACTATTCGTTTAAGTCGTAGCGTTTGCCTTTTACAAGGTAAAATACGCTTTCTGCTACGTTAGTGGTATGATCAGCCATACGCTCTAAATAGCGGGCTACAAATAAAAGCTGCGTAATTTGGTTCATAGCCTCCTGCTTTTCTTTAGCAAGACTTAAAAGTTCTTTGATTGTTATTCCGTAAAGTTCATCCACTTGATCGTCCATTTCCGCTACTTTTTTAGCCAGCACAAGATCTTCCTCGTGATAAGCTTTTAACGAAAGGCTCAACATTTCAATCGAAATATCGTGCATTTTCTTTACGTGTTCTAACGGCTTAATTAATTCTTCGTTTCCAATTCGTATAGCTGATTTTGCTACGTTAACCGCAAAATCTGCCATACGCTCAACATCCGAAGCAATTTTAATTGCCACAATGATACGTCTTAAATCGATAGCCACCGGCTGCTGCTTTGCGATCAGTAAGATAGCTAGGTCATTAATTTCTTCTTCTAAGTCATCCACGTATGAATCGCCGTCGATAATTTCTAGCGCCAGCTCAACGTTGCTTGTTTGCAACGCTTCAATTGATTTTGATAGCGCCTCATGCGTTAAGCGCCCTATTTCTAATAATTTTTCACGTAATATCTTTAAATCACCATGAAACTTTTCGCGTACAACCACTCATCCCATCTCCTTGTATGTCTTAACCGAAACGACCTGTAATATAATCTTCTGTGCGTTTATCAGATGGCATTGAGAAGATTTTATCTGTTTCTGCGTACTCTACCACTTCTCCATTTAAGAAAAATGCTGTTTTATCTGAAATACGTGCCGCTTGCTGCATATTGTGGGTAACAATAATAATGCTGAAGTCTTTCTTTAATTCTTGTACTAACTCTTCTACTTTTAATGTTGAAATTGGATCGAGCGCAGAAGTAGGCTCATCCATTAAAATAACGTCAGGTTCAATTGCCAAGCAGCGCGCAATACAGATACGCTGCTGTTGTCCACCTGACAACCCATTTGCATTTTGATTCAAACGATCTTTAACTTCGTCCCAAATAGCTGCTCCTCGTAAACTTTTTTCAACAATTTCATCTAGTTTTTTCTTGTTGCGAACGCCATGAATTCTTGGACCGTACGCAATATTATCATAAATAGATTTCGGGAACGGATTTGGCTTTTGGAAAACCATTCCTACTTGCGTGCGCAGCTCTTCCACGTGGTACGATTTATCAAAAATATTTTTCCCTCTATACTCAATCTCACCTGATGTACGGACAATTGGAGTCATTTCTACCATACGATTTAACGTTTTAATATATGTTGATTTTCCGCAGCCTGATGGACCGATGATCGCGGTAACTTCGTTAGCATGAATGTCTAAATCAATATTTTTTAAGGCATGTGTATTGCCATACCATAAATTCAAACCTTTTGTTTTATATACAATTTCTTTTGTTTGCGGAGTATTTACTTTTTCTTTATTAGTCAATTCCATTGTTATTGCCATTGGATAATCCTCCTTCATCGTCTTTAACCGTTTTGAGCACAATAAAAGTCTCTCTATGTCTATTTAATATCTATTGTTTACTATCAGTGTAAATAAATACGAGAAGCCGAAACGCTTCCCCTTATTTTGATCATTTCTATTAATCCTTACACTTACAGAATAATAGCCGACTATTAATTGTGTTTTAACTCAATGTAAAGCTTTTGTAAACGAAGGTCTATCTGCGTATTTTTTAGGTAAAAAACTAGTTCTTACGACCCTTAAATTCAATAAAAAACCATATATGTAAAGATTTTTAACAAAAAAAAGAAGGGGTAGAGACATAACTAAATCAATTCAATCTAAAGATGGATAAATTAGATAAATAAGCCACTATGAATTACTTCCGACACCACTGTTGATTTTCGTGCAAGACTTCGCTTTCCACGAACGGCCGGTGAGTCTCCTCGTCGCTTCGCTTTTCCTGCAGGAGTCTTCACCTTGCCCTCCAATCAACCGCTAAAAGCACCTACATACACGAAATCTACGTTCACCCTACAAATAAAAAATCCGAACAAAGTTGATTCTTAACCAACTTTGTTCGGATCTTAACTTCAATTAATATGTTTTTGTTCCAGCCTCTTTAATTGGCGTCGTTTGCAATGACAGCCTGTTGATTCTCTTCTTGGTCTTTTACTTCTTGTTCACCTTTTTTCTTTAAATCAAAATACGTATCGAGCGCAGAACGAGCAAGCTCTTTTGTAATGGTATTTGGTGCACTTGGCACAAATGCCGATGGTACCACCACAGCTACTGCAATTTCAGGATTATTTGCCGGAGCAAAGGCCACAAAGTTTGAATTATTAACTTTAATAGGGTCCCCTCCGCTTGGGTTTTTCTCATAGGCTTGTGCCGTTCCTGATTTACCAGCAGGATTATAGTTCGCTGTATGGAAAGCTGCATACCCTGTACCGCCTTGTTCTTGCGTAACGCGCTTAAAGCCACTTTGAACATCTTTAATGTATTCTTCTTTCATCGTGATACGATTTAACACATCAGGCTCAAATGAATGCTGCGTACCGCCAATTTCATCGGTTTTAATCGTTGGTTTTCGGATTTCTTTTACTAGCTGCGGCTTAATGCGATACCCTCCATTAGCTATTGCAGAAGTATATTGAACAAGCTGCAGCGGCGTGTATGTATCATACTGACCAATTCCTAAATCAAGCGCCGTACCTGGAACATCGCTTCCACCTTGGACACCTGTTGATTCGTTATCAAGGTCTATGCCTGTTGATACGCCTAAGCCGAACTGACTGTAGTAAGAACGCAGTTCGCTGAATGTATCAGGTTTAATCGGTAAAGTCATGTTTTTATGATACTGTAACCCAGCCATAGCCATTACCGTTTTAAACATAAATACGTTGGATGAATATTTTAACGCAGATGAATACGTTAAGGGTCCTAGCCCTTCAGCCTCAGCTGATTTTTTAACCGGTGTTCCTTTAATTTTTAACGGTTCATCAACGAACACTGTGTTTGGCTTAATAGCTCCTGAATCTAAGCCGGCTAAAACCGTTGCTCCTTTTACAACAGAGCCCATTGTATAAGATGTTGAAATATTTCCCAATGAAAAATCTTCTATTTTAGGCGCTCCAGTCTTCTTATCAATGGTGTATTTTTTACCTGCCATTGTTAAAATTTCTCCTGTGTGAGGATCCATCATAATAACAAAAGCACGGTCTAAAAATTGCGTTCCTTTCATTTGCTTTTTGGCTAAAAGCTGGTCCGTAATTTGTTTTTCTACTGCTTTTTGAAGCTCCATATCAATAGTTAAAACCAAATCACTGCCGCGTTCACCTTTAGACACTTGAATTGTATCAAGGAGATTTCCTTTTTTATCTGTTACATATTGAACTTTTTCTTTTTGACCACTGAGCTGGGCTTCGTATTGCTTCTCTAAATAGCTCGTCCCAACTTGGTCATTTCGGCTATAGCCTCTTGACAAGTAATACTGTACTTTATCTTTGGGCAGTCCTTCGTTGGCAGATGATACATTTCCAAGCAAAGTACGGAGAGTACTGTTTTCTGGGTATGAGCGATCCCAATACGTTGTTGTATCAACACCTGGAAGTTCATCTAAGTGCTCACTTACAACGGCATACTCTTCATTTGTCACACCGCTCTTAACAATTTGCGGGGTGTTAGAGTAACCTGCCTCCATTTGGCGCTTAATAGCGAGAACTTCTAAATCACTCTTTAGACTTTCTAAATCTTTTTTAGAGATGCGGTCTAACTGATGTTGATACAGTTCGTCATCAGTCATTTCACCATCTTGAACTTTTTTGCGATCAGCTTGCGTAATTTTCTGTTCCGCTTCTTTAGGGTGAAGCATAATCCAATAATCCTTCATATCGCGTTCTGTAATTTTTACCACATTTTTAGCATCTTTATTCTTTTTATTTTCTGGAATATCAATCACATTTGTGGTGTAAGGAACATCGATCATAGTAGCTAACTTTTTAGCGATGCGCAGCCTTTCTTCAGCTGTATTTCCTTGAAAACGAGTATATGTAATCGTATTTAAAGAGGTATTATCTACAATTACGCGGTTATAACGATCGTACATTTTCCCTCGAGGAACAGGCGTACTGACCGTAACGTCCTGTGTTTTTTCGACTTCTCGTTCGTAATTCTCACCGTACACAATTTGAACAAGTCCCAACCGCAAAATTAATACGGAAAATAGGGCAAATACGGTCAAGAAAAGTAAGTTCACACGAAAAGGCACGTGACTTTTTCTTCTTTTTTTCTTTTTCATACCAACACCTACACTTTATAAAACATATATACCATAACACCATAAAATCAGACATTTAGCAAATAAATAGACACCTGGCAGGTGCCTATTTACACAACGTATTTATTCTAAAAGAAAAGCGAAGCATTTTCCATAGTACAAATGAAGGAGCTGACAACACTCTAAGCTGGAGACTCTCCGTCTCCTTCATTTAATACCGGAGGAGTAACAGTCGTTTCTTTTTTGTGCAGAGGCTGTGAGATATGTCTCACACAAAAATAAATGATCGTATGCCCTGCTCCAACAATAGCTAATAAAATGGGGATACTTTTTGCTTCATCAAAAAATAGTACAGCTATTAAAAACAAAGATATGGAAACGACGCGCCCAATATTCAGAAATACTTCTCTGACAACAATGTATTCAATTCTTTTTGAAACAACGTCTTTCGCTCGTCCAATCACATCGTATGTTAGAGAAATGAATGGAACCAACAAAATAGGATAGGCAATGGCAATACAAACAGCATATATAATTAACTTTGGATACGATAAGTTAAAGATAAGCAAAAAGACTGCTCCATAGAGAAGGAGGCCTCCTGTGAAGATAAACCGAAGGCGATTTTTTTGCTTAATAAACCTTGAGGCAACATAGTATCCTACAAACGCAACCGCTGAATTCACCAGTCCATATGTTCCTAAAGCTAATTCACTTCCCGTCGTAATAAATACCATGACGGATACAACAAAAATGAACGTACCTTCACGCAACCCTTGAAAGAAATGAGCCTGCAATATTCGATTCCAGTCTTTATTAACTTTTCGTTCAGCCCATACTTCTTTAAATTTGTATACTCCTTCCGCTGCGCGTCTTGTAATAAAAAAACTAAGCACAACGGCACCGATAAACAATAGAAGCGATACACCAAACACAATTTTATACCCAAGTGATTCATACAAAGCGGAAATAACAAAGCCCGCTCCTAAAGGACCAATCATCCCTGCAAAAGAGTTTAAGATCCCTAAAAATCCGTTGAAAAAGTCTCTTGTATCAGGTTCTGTAATTTCAAAAGTTAGCACATTAAAAGCTAGCCAATAAAAGCCGTATCCTATACCCAGCAGTCCACCAAGCAATACTAAATACTCGGCTGCGTTAGCTCCACTGACTAATACAGCGATATAAAAAACAGCTAAAAAAGATACACCTAACCTTAAAACCACAACCCGGTCAATTCGTTTGGCCCATTTACCTGCTAAAATAAACGTAAGCGGCTGAAGCACCACTACCGCTAAATTATAAATAGCGAGATCCGAAAATTCGCCTGATTGTTTCCACAGATAAATGTTAACAAACGAATTGGAAATTGAAATAGCCAAGGCATAAAGACCGCCTATAATTAAAAGCAAAAGTAAATCTTTACTAACTTCTACATCTCCAACTACTTTTTTTAATAAAGGCATATCAAAAAACTCCTTTTCTCTTCTACACCTAGTGTGTGAAAAAGAAAAGGAGATATGTAAAAGAATTGGAAAACAAAAAAGCCAGTAAAGGTAATAATTACTTTACTGGCTCTTAAATACGTCTTCAGCTTATTTTGCAGCGTCGTAACGCTTAGCAACTTCGTCCCATTTTACAACATTAAAGAATGCTGAAATGTAATCTGGACGGCGGTTTTGGTAATTTAAGTAGTAAGCGTGCTCCCAAACGTCTAGACCAAGAATTGGCGTTTTGCCTTCCATTAATGGGCTATCTTGGTTTGGTGTGCTTGTTACTTCTAATTCGCCGTTGTTTACAACTAACCAAGCCCAGCCAGAACCGAAGCGAGTTTTAGCTGCATTTGCAAATTCTTCTTTGAATTGATCAAAGCTGCCGAATTTGCTAGCGATAGCGTCTGCTAATTCACCAGTTGGAGCACCGCCGCCGTTAGGGCAAAGGATTGTCCAAAATAATGAGTGGTTCGCATGACCGCCACCGTTATTGCGTACTGCTGTACGGATATCTTCAGGAACAGCATCTAAGTTTGAAATTAACTCTTCAATACTTTTGCTTTCTAAATCCGCTTTGCCTTCAACAGCAGCGTTTAGATTTGTAACATATGTGTTGTGATGTTTTGTGTGGTGAATATTCATTGTTTCTTTGTCGATATGTGGTTCCAGTGCATCGTATGCATAAGGTAGTTCTGGTAATTTGTAAGCCATGAATAATTCCTCCTTCAAAATATGTAAGCATTTTGGCGCAAAAGCACCATATACGTTTAGATTAGCAAATTTACCCTACTGTTTCAAATAAAAAGTTCCTAATCCATGATTTATATTTACCTAATTCCCATTCGCTATTCTTTTAAACATAAAAAAAGCTTCTTTTTCTCAAAAGAAGCTTTGAATAGACAATAGTATGGCGGAGGAAGAGGGATTCGAACCCCCGCGGGCTTTAACACCCCTGTCGGTTTTCAAGACCGATCCCTTCAGCCGGACTTGGGTATTCCTCCAACCCTATAAATGGTGGACCCTGCAGGACTCGAACCTGCGACCGGACGGTTATGAGCCGTCTGCTCTAACCAGCTGAGCTAAGGGTCCACATGGCTCCACAGGTAGGACTCGAACCTACGACCGATCGGTTAACAGCCGATAGCTCTACCACTGAGCTACTGTGGAACAATATGAATTATGTATGTCACAAACGCAAATTGGAAAATAGCGGCGGAGGGGATCGAACCCCCGACCTCACGGGTATGAACCGTACGCTCTAGCCAGCTGAGCTACACCGCCATGGCTCCACAGGTAGGACTCGAACCTACGACCGATCGGTTAACAGCCGATAGCTCTACCACTGAGCTACTGTGGAACAATATAACATTTACTAGCGACATTAAAAATTTAACATGTTTCTAGCCTAAAGTCAATAGATTATTTTAAAACAGCGTATAAAAAATAGGCAATCATCAGCAGTTGAATAAATCCTTTTGAAATAGCGCCACTAAAAAAGCCAATAACCGAACCTACTCCAATTTTTACTGCGTTGCTAATTGTGGTCCGATGAACAATCAGTTCTCCTACAATCGCTCCGATAAACGGCCCTAAAATAATTCCAAATCCCGGAATAACAAACGGACCCACAAGCAGCCCAACTGTACTTCCCCAAACACCTGCTTTAGTGCCTCCGAATTTTTTCACACCAATAATATTAGCTATATAGTCTGCTAAAAAAAGTGCGACAACTAACAATCCTTGTATCACCCAAAATAACCAGCTATAGGAGCTAAAATCATAAAATAAACCGTATATAACAAATCCTAGAGCTACAAATAGCACGCTTGGGATGATGGGATAAACCAACCCAACAAACGATACAACAAAGCTAATGATAATTAATGCCCAACATAAAATAGCCATGCCCGCACCTATCCTTTTTATTATTACTATTTATCATACAATAATCACTCCTATAAAGAAAGACCTTGCACGACGAGTCCTTCCTTTATTTTACTTTCGAATACCTCTTCAAATAATGATTTTCGAGTGTACCTCTGCAATATTAACAGCACGGTCCTGAAGCTGCCCGTAATATCCCCAAAAACAATAACGGCAAAACCTGTACATATACGCATAAGATGTGCTTGTGACAAAACGCTCCACCGCATCATTGTAATTGGTAACGGTTTCTAAAATCTATTGTAAACCTTAAATTTTCGCTATAAAATAAGGTATAATCAGAATCTTCAATAAGAGGAGGCTTTACAATGAGCATGCTGAAAAAGATGGCATGGAGTTTTACTTCCTTCAAAAAAATAAGGTCGCTTCGCTTTGAGCATACGAATAAAACAATTGGCTTTGTGCTGTTTTTAACATTTATTTCTTTGCTGCCTACATTTTTCTTTATGACTTTGACGATTGTAAACGGCTATCATATCGCTACTACAGATCTTCCGAAATCTGTTCCTTCTTTTTCTATTTCAAACTCACAGCTTACGTCAAGTCAACCTTTCACAAAAAAAGCAAACGGTACCGCTTTTATCTTAAACCCCTCACAGTCTATTGAACGGTTTCATTCCCCTGCTCATGCAATTGGTTTTTTAAAGGATGGAATTTACATCACGACTAATTCACAAACACAAACGTATTCATATGAGTTGCTAAACTGGCATCATAAAGATAAAAATGAACTGCTAAACTTGCTGCACGAACAAAAATTTTCTTTATACATACTTGTCCCTATCGCTATGCTTTTACTGTACGTATTAACATCTGGACTAAACTTCCTTTCTATTACCTGCCTTGCTTATCTTGGAAAACTGATTGGACTCATTACTAAAAAGCAGCTTCCTTTCAAGCAGCTATGGGCACTGAGCGCTTATAGTACGGTAGCCTTCACACTGCTTTATACGCTTTTTGAAGCTTTTTCTTTGTCTCTAGCACTACATAGCTCTCTTTACTGGATAGGAACATTCTTCATTTACTTGTTGCTCGTCACAAGGGTTCCTATAAGAAAAAAGGTAAAACCTAATAAAGATGCTGGGACAAACGTATTTTAGTTGAAGGAAAATCCAAACGAGGAATCTAGATTCTTGATAGAGAATCCAACTCGTTCGGATTTTTTTATTGATATGGTGAACGCAGGTTTCATGTATGCGGCTGCTTCTAGCTGGTGGTTGGAGTGATTTAGTTAAGTCTCGGCCTCTTTATTTCGGTACAACTTTTCTTCTTCCCATTGCAGAAGAAAGAATTTTCAACTGATACAAAACCCACAAACCTCCTGCTGTGAGCAGAATAAAGCTATAAACAAACATCAGCCTTTCAGCATGCATCCACACTTCAAAAACAACAGGTCCCAACGCTACTCCTAAAAATCTCACCGTTCCATAAATTGATACAATAAACCCTCTTTCTTCGTCTGAAGCCGCTGAAGTAATCATCATATTAATACACGGAAGAACAAATCCTAAGCCGCCAAAGGCGACTGTCAAACAAAACATCAGCACAGGAAGCGTATAAATAATCGTTAATACTCCAAACATCAGGAATAAAAGAGTTATCCCTACTATCATTAATTTTTTCATGAGCTCTAGATCTGTTTTGATGCGTTGACCGGTTCAGTAAGAAACGAGCGTCATCGCACCAAGAGGAAATAAAAAAGCGGTTCCTTTAAAAAAACCGTCTATATGATACGTTTCCTCTATTAGAAAAGATAAGTAATATAAAATGCCAAATAATAAAAACAACCCTAATCCCCCGACAAAGAATAAAGGAAAAAGCGATTTTCTTTTATCATAGACAATCCCAATGGCTTTCTTTAAATATTCTTGAACAGATACTGAATCCGAACCTATTTTCCCTTCTCTCACATACATCACTATACCTACTAAAGCAGCACCTGCAGCTAAAGGATAGACAAAAAACGCGGCATACCATACGACGAGTGCTGCCGATGCTCCAATTATCGGTGCAACCACTTTTCCAACTCCGTTATACACTTCTAAAATCCCGAGGACTTTTGCTCTTTTTTCCCCTGTAAATACATCTCCAGTTAATGCCATTGCCAACGTTGTAGTACCTGCAGCTCCAATCCCTTGAATGACTCTGCCTGCCATCAACACAGCAAAGCTTCCAGAAGAGAATGAAGCACTACTAGCAGCGATGACACTACCTATTATCATCATGACGAGTGAATATATGATTAACTTTTTACGCCCATACCGGTCTGATAAAATCCCTACAGCAGGGATACACAATGCGGCTGGAATCGAAAATGCACTCAGTATCAAACTGGTTTGAACTCCGTTTAAATGAAGTGACTTTTGAATGCTTGGCAGCAGAGGAATGAGCATGGAATTTCCCAGCACCATGATTAAAGGCAATAAGCCTAATGAAACAATCATTAATTTTTCTTTCAATTTTCGTTCTCCAATCATATTTAAGTAAGACAAGCATAGACTTTACACATAAGCAAAAGAATGAAGGAGGAGCATAATGAAAAAGCTATGTGCATTAGCCGCTTTCGCTTTTATCGGATATATTTGTCACTACGACATTAAATACGGGACCATTCCCACTGCTACTGAAGCAGTTCAAGTCAGCAAAGCGCAGCCTGCAGAAACAAAAGCCGCCAGCTCTTCTTCCACCTATACAAAAATAAAAATTAAGCCAGGCGATACAGTTTTGTCCGTCATTGAGGAGCTTACAAAAAAATCGATACCGGTTTCTATGAACCAAATGATTACAGACTTCAAAAAGTTAAATAACGGTACAGCGCCTGAGGATATTCAAATTGGAAAAACGTATAAGTTCCCTATTTACAAGTAATGACAGCATTCTTCTTGTCAAGATGGGATAGTCATTGTTAAAATAGCTAAGGTAGTACTTTCTACTAGTTATTTTGTTCATAAAGAGTTATTCTATTAATGAATTCAAATTCTTGATTTCATTTTGAAGGAGAGATTATCACGTGAGTGAAATTATACATCGTACAAAAACACGCCCGGTTAAAGTTGGAGATTTAACAATCGGAGGCAGCAACGAGTTAGTTATTCAAAGTATGACAACCACTAAGACACATGATGTTGAAGCAACGGTTGCAGAAATTAAACGTTTAGAAGAAGCAGGATGCCAAGTTGTTCGTGTTGCTTGTCCAGACGAGCGCGCAGCAGATGCAATCCCTGAAATTAAAAAACGCATTAACATTCCATTAGTTGTGGATATTCATTTTGACTACCGCTTAGCATTAAAAGCAATTGAAGGCGGAGCGGATAAAATCCGTATCAACCCTGGTAATATAGGTCGCCGTGAAAAAGTGGAAGCTGTTGTAAATGCTGCAAAAGCTAAAAATATTCCAATTCGTATTGGAGTTAACGCTGGTTCACTTGAAAAACGTATTTTAGATAAATACGGCTATCCGACAGCAGATGGCATGGTAGAAAGTGCACTTCATCACATTAAAATTTTAGAAGACCTTGATTTCCATGACATCATCGTGTCAATGAAAGCATCGGATGTTAACTTGGCAATTGAAGCTTATGAAAAAGCTGCTCAAGCATTTGACTACCCTCTTCACTTAGGAATTACAGAATCGGGTACATTATTTGCAGGAACTGTAAAAAGTGCAGCAGGTCTTGGCGCTATTTTATCTAAAGGAATCGGAAATACATTACGTATTTCTTTAAGTGCGGATCCTGTAGAAGAAGTAAAAGTTGCGCGCGAATTGCTAAAATCATTCGGTTTAGCTTCCAATGCTGCAACTCTTATTTCTTGCCCAACTTGCGGACGTATTGAAATTGATTTAATTAGCATTGCTAATGAAGTTGAAGAGTATATTTCAACTGTAAAAGCACCGATTAAAGTAGCGGTACTTGGCTGCGCTGTAAACGGTCCTGGTGAAGCTCGTGAAGCTGATATCGGGATTGCAGGAGCACGCGGTGAAGGTCTACTATTCCGCAAAGGCGAAATCGTACGCAAAGTTCCTGAAGAAACAATGGTTGAGGAACTAAAAAAAGAAATTGATAAAATTGCTGCTGAATATCACGCAAAGCAAGAAGCTGAAAAAGCTGCAGCTAAATCATAACCCCAAAAAAAGCGAGGCGCATATGCGCCTCGCTTTTTTTTTATGAAAAGAACGGTAATATAAACGTACCGACAATAATCGATACAACTCCGATCCCTATTGCCCATGCTCCTAGCGTAAGTGCTCCTTTTCTGCGTGCGATAAACCCTAGAATAATCCCAGCGGCACCAAGAATAATTGGTAAAAAGAATAGTGAAAGAATCGAAAGCACGAGTGCGAAACGACCGTATCCCGTTCCTTCTCCTCGTCCAGCGACTTCATGATTGCGATTGCGATCAATATCTATAACTTCACGCTCTGCATGAGGCTCTCCTACTCGGTAAGGAACGCCCACTTCAGCTGCAGTTTCTTCCATGAAATCAGCTTCATATACATCTTTTCTACGCCTTTGTTCTTCATTCTCCATGCTTAATCCCTCGCTTTCGTAAATAAGGAGCATTTATAGTATCTGAATGCGAGGGAAAATTATAAGTGTCAATCTTATACAGCTGCTCACTCTCTTACAAGAAATAGGTACAGACGCAATCACCAGGCCATGCAGTGATCATTACGTTTTGCCAAAGGCGTATAAAAAGTATTACTGTTTCTGTTTGGGCTTTATGTTACACTAGACAAGAATAATCAAGCACCTAAGTAGAATAAACGTATTAAAGGAGTGCACGTAGTTGACGAAAAAGTTTGGAATTGACATTGATGGAACTGTTACTTCTCCTGAAACTTTTGTTCCTCATTTAAATAAAGCCTTTAACTTAAATTTAACACTTGAAGACATTACAGAATATGATTTCAGCCCTTTTGTAAATGTATCACCTGCTGAACTCGGGAAATGGTTTAAAGCAAATGAACGCTCTATTTACGAAACCTCTCCACTTGCAGACGATGCAAAAGCGGTTTTGCAAAAATGGCATCAAAAGCACGAATTATTCTTTATTAGTGCAAGGCACGATAAGCTATTGGACGTCACGGAAGAATGGTTTCAAAAAAATGAACTATCGTTTCATCACATTGAGTTAGTCGGATCTCATTTTAAAGTCGAGACAGCAAAACGATATGATGTTGATATCTTTTTTGAAGACAAACATGATAATGCTTGTGAAATCAGTGAAGAATGCAATATCCCCGTTATCTTATTTGATACTCCTTATAATCGCTTACCTGTTCCAAAAGGAGTGGTTCGCGTATACAATTGGCTAGAAGCAGATCAGTGGGTAGCCAGCTGGTTAAAAGAACAGCAAAAATAAAAAGAGAGGTGCATAACGCCCTCTCTTTTTTATTGATTACATTCTATACATTGACCGTAAATTTCAAATTTATGGCCTGTAATATTGTATCCTCGCAAATCCTCGTCTACATACTCCATCGGACAAGCTTCAATTTCTTTTGTTTTTCCACAATCTAAACAAATGAAGTGGTGATGATGATGGGCGGTTGCACATTTAAATCGAAAGTGCTTTTCGCTCGAAAGCTCTGTCATTTCAAGTACGCCTAACTCCACAAACAATGATAAATTACGGTAGATTGTATCAAAACTCAGACCAGGATAATCAGGCTTCATGTATTCTAATACATCTTTTGCCGTTAAGTACTTATTTGATTTTGAAAACAGGGCAAGCATTTCTTCACGTTTTCCTGTATGTTTATATCCTTGATCTTTTAATAAATGAATGGCTTCAGTTAAATTCATTTTTGTTTCCCCTTCCGTCCTTTATTAATCATAATAGATATGATTAAAATAACAACAGCAATGACAACAATTGTACCGCCTGGTGCTAAATCCAAGTAGTACGCTGAAAATAATCCGCCTAAAACAGATATTTCACCAAAAATCACCGAAAGCAAAATCGTTTGTTTAAAGCCTCTAGCTAAGCGAATGCTTGCTGCTACAGGAAGAGTCATAAGAGATGACACTAATAAGATACCGACGATACGCATCGATACAGCAATGACAAGAGCAACCATCACAATAAATAAAAAGTGCATCCACTTCGATTTAATCCCAGAAGCAGAAGCGTGCTCCTCGTCAAAAGATAAAATAAACAATTCTTTATATAAGAAAAAGACAATAGCTATAACAAATACGGCTATAACAACAACTGTCCAAAGATCCGAACGACTCACCGCACTTACGCTTCCAAACAAATAATTCATTAAATCATTATTAAAACCGTCCGCTAGCGAGATACAAATTGCACTAATACCAATTCCGCCCGATAAAATAATCGGAATGGCCAGCTCTTGGTAATGCTTGTAGACGCTTCGAAGTTTTTCAATGAAAAGAGCGCCTGTAACGGAAGATACCATCCCTAAATAGACGGGGTTCACTCCTTGCATAAACCCTATTTTCTGACTAAGAAGCAAGCTCGCAGAAATCCCCGCTAGCGTCACGTGACTTAACGCGTCTGCAATTAAAGAAAGACGTCTTACTACGATGAACGTGCCCAATAAAGGAGCTAAGACGCCAATAATCATACCGGTTAAAAATGCATTTCGTAAAAACTCAAATTGAAATAAACTGCTTATCATACGTGCTGCCCTCCATGATGATGATCATGGGTTAACACATGAACATTATGACCATAAAACATAGATACGTCATGTTCACAAAGCTGTTCGAATTCTTTGGCATTCCCATGAAAGTGTAGAAATTTATTTAAACAAGCAACGTGGGTTACTTTTTCTGAGACAGTGCCAATATCGTGAGTGACAAGCACGAGCGTAATTCCTTTTTCCTTATTTAACTTTTCAAGAAGCTCATAAAAAGTGTACACATTTTGTGCATCCACTCCGACTGTTGGCTCATCTAAAATTAACAGCTCGGGTTCACTTACAAGCGCGCGTGCAATAAAAATTCGCTGCTGCTGACCACCGGATAGTTCTCCTATGTTTCGATTTAAAAATTCGCTCATCCCCACTGCTTCTACCGCTTCTTTCACTTTTTGTTTATGAGAAGCATTCATAAAGCGAAACAAACCTAATTTTGAAGTAAGACCCGTGGAAACCACTTCAAAAACGGTAGCAGGAAAGCCGCTGTTGAAACTATTCGCTTTTTGCGATACATATCCAATTTTACTTCGTTCTTTAAACCTTCTCTGATCTTTTCCAAATAAACGAATTGCACCTTGAGATGGTTTTTGCAAACCAAGCAAACATTTGATTAGCGTTGATTTCCCAGAACCATTTGGACCAACGAGACCCAAAAAAGCTCCTTTCGGAATTGAAAAACTTATATCTTCTAATACATTCACTCCATCATATTGAAATGATAAATGATCAATTTCAATGATATCAGGTGTATTCATATGCGCCTCACCATTCTTTTTTTTATATTTCTCCATACAAAAGAGGGCACGGTTTCTATCGTATACTCCGTTACCCATTTACTTTCTCAGAATCATTACGATTTAGTCATTAATGTAGTATACAGGATTGTCTTTTATTTGTAAACTAAGCCGTTTCACTCCTTCGCTTTCTTGCCTCTGTAAGTTCATCCGACTCAAAATGTTGTTTTATTACACAATATAGTCACATCTTTCTTTTTTATTCATAAACTGTATATGACGAGGAGGTAATCATATGAAAATTGTACAGCAGATTGTCAATAAGAAAGTAAACAACATTACCCCGAAAGAGCTTTTAAAGTATAGCAAACAATACAACATCCCCATTACAGATCAGCAGGCACATACCCTTGTATCCGTCATTAGACAGCAGCCCGTAAATATTTATAACCTTGAAGAGCGCCGAAATTTAATCAAACAAATTGCTCAAGTAACAGATCGTGAAACTGCCAGACGAGTGAATGAATTATTTCAGCAGTTGATGTAAAAGAAGAGGTCATGTCTATAGACATGACCTCTTTCAACCACATATGAAATTACATAAGCTTTTGTTTTACCTCTGAATCAAAGCTTTGTGCACGAATCATATCAATTTCCAACTGATATGGCGCTTTTTTATTTTTCTTATCTTCTCCTACATAAGGAGTTTCTAGAATTTTAGGAACTTCTGTAAACGCTGGGTGATGAACAATATAATTCAGTGCACCAAATCCGATTTCACCAAATCCAATATTTTCATGGCGGTCTTTTCGAGCACCGCATACATTTTTACTATCATTGATGTGAAGCACTTTAATTCGCTGTATTCCTACGGTTTTGTCAAATTCATTTAATACACCGTCAAAGTCTTGAACGATATCATAACCAGCATCATGTACGTGACATGTGTCAAAACAAACAGAGAGCTTTTCATTGTGCGTCACGCCATCAATAATTTGGGCAATTTCTTCAAAGCTTCTTCCACACTCTGTTCCTTTTCCAGCCATTGTCTCAAGCGCAATTTGAACTTCTTGATCAGCTGTCAACACTTCGTTTAGACCTTTGATAATTTGCTGAATACCGGCATCTGCTCCAGCACCCACGTGAGCTCCTGGGTGAAGAACAATTTGCTTTGCGCCAAGAGCATGGGTGCGCTGAATTTCAGACGTTAAGAAATCTACTCCAAGCTCAAATGTTTCGGGCTTTGTTGTATTTCCTAGATTAATGATATAGGGAGCATGTACAACAATATCTGTCATTCCATGCTCTTTCATATGCAAAAGACCAGCTTCAATATTAAGCTCTTCAATCTTTTTGCGACGAGTATTTTGTGGAGCGCCTGTATAGATCATAAACGTATTTGCTCCGTAAGAAGCTGCCTCTTCACTTGCTCCTAAAAGCATCTTTTTGCCGCTCATCGATACGTGAGAACCAATTTTCAACATTCCTTTTTACACCTCTAACCTATTGCGATTAACGATTGTTGCGTCTTTCACTACGCTTTTTCTTTTGCACATACTTTGTAATTTCACGAGCACGTTTTTTCTTGTAGCCAGGCTTTACTTTCTTCGGCTTTTGAATAAAGCGATGTGCCTCTTCTCCCACTTCATCCGCTTTCTTCACACGCTTTTTACGGCGGTTACGGTCATCGATGGAAACCCATTCTTGCTTTTGAAGATCTTTGTTTACAAACTCGATTCCCATTTTCTCCAGCTTATTTACTGCATCTTCATCTTCCACATCGAAGATTGTAGCAGCAATGCCAGAATGACCGGCACGAGCTGTACGTCCTACGCGGTGAATGTAGAAATCTAGATCTGAAGGAAGCTCAAAGTTAATGACGTGTGAAATTCCTTCAATATCAATACCGCGAGCTGCTAAATCTGTCGCTACTACGTATTGAAATTCTAAATTATTAATTTGCTTCATCATTTTCTTACGGTCACGAGGAGATAAGTCTCCGTGAATTCTTCCTACCTTTAAGCCTTTAGACAGTAGGTCATCTGCTACTTCGTCCGCCATTTTCTTTGTATTTGTAAAGACGATAGCTAAATAAGGATTATACGAAATAAGCATATCATGCAGCAGCTTAAACTTGTTACGATGACGCAGTGGAACTAATACATGCTCTAATTTAGCTGCTGCTGCTTGCTTCGGCGAAACATGCGTAAATTTTGGATTTTCCATGTATTTTTTTAAGAATGGCTTTAATTTTTCAGGAATAGTTGCCGAAAAAACAAGCATCTGTAATTTTTCAGGCATGTTGCTTGCCAAACGGTCCACATCTTCTAAAAATCCCATATCAAGCATTAAATCAGCTTCGTCTACTACTAACGCCTTTGTTGTATACACAACTAACGCTTTTTCATTTACTAAATCAAACAAACGAGCCGGTGTTCCTACAACAACTTGAGGCTGCTTCTTTAATTTGTCGATTGTACGCTGCTTATCTGTACCGCCGATAAAACATTTTGCTGAAATTTCTTCTCCTTCAGCACTGTGTTTTGTTAGCTTTAATACTTCTTGATAAATTTGAGAAGCAAGCTCACGAGTTGGAGCGGTGATCACAACTTGTACTTCTTCTTTTTTAGGGTCTACCTTTTCAAGTAAAGGCAATAAATAAGCGTGTGTTTTGCCGGTCCCTGTTTGCGACTGACCAATTACACTTTCCCCTTTTAAAACGGAAGGAATTAAGCGCTCCTGAATCTCTGTAGGCTGATAAAAACCTAATTGTTTAATTGCTTCTATTAAAAATGGTTGAAACTCAAAACGTTCAAAGTTTGTTTTTTCCATAATAGTCTCCTTTTTTACATTCACGTTCATCTTTTAAGGCACAATATATGATTATAATCGATTTTTCCTTCTGTGACTACTTCTCATTCATATTACTAAAACTTATTACCTGTTTCAAAAACATTTTATCGCGAGTTGCATACGATAGTAAAAGAAAATCTACTTTACTAAAGGAGGTGCGTCCTTTGCTACAGCGAAGACCACCATTTCCACCCGGTATGCAAAGAAGAATGATGCCAGGAATGCCACCACAAAACGGCTTTGGGCAACAACCTGGTAACTTTGGCCAATTTAATCCATTACAGCAGTTTCGTAACTTTGCCCAGCAAACAAATGCTCAACAATCATTTTACCCGAATCAGCAAGGCCTGAACCGTGGAGGAGGTAACTTCTTAACTCGCCTATTCCGAAGAGGCGGAAATAGAAACATACCATTTCAACAAGCGGCTGCAGCTGCTCCTCGAGGTTCTTTGTTTTCTGGACTTTCAGGAGCCCAAGGTGCTGCAGGAGCGACTAACTCTTCTTCCCTGCTTGGAGGTTTGCAAGGATTAACGAACCCTGCTAACTTGAGCTCCATGATGGGGAATGTTCAGCGAGTACTAAAAGCAGCGGAAACGATGGGACCTATGATTCAACAATACGGACCTCTTGTCAAAAATGCTCCTTCTCTATGGAAAATCTATCAGGCCTTGCGCTCAAGTGATGACACAGATGAAGTACTCGAAGCAGAAGGAACAGAGGTTTCTGAAACGGATGAAAGTAAAGACAGTAAGGTTTTATCAGCAGGCGCAGAAAGCACGGATTCATCCGATGATGAGCTGGATTTCTTTGAAGAAGAAATTGAACATTCATCCAGAGATCGGGTGTCTAAACCAAAACTTTATATTTGATAAATCTGCTGATTCCTTAAGGAAATACAGTGAGCAAAAAAAGAATATCTTTGTATTCTTCCTTCCTCTTTTATATAATAGAAGCGAGTTGAATTGCTCGTCAGGATTATGATGAGGAGGAAATTGAAATGAAAGTTATTAAAATTGCACCACGCGGCTATTGTTATGGTGTAGTAGACGCAATGGTCATTGCACGAAACGCCGCTTTAGATAAATCATTGCCTCGACCAATCTATATCTTAGGAATGATTGTTCATAATAAACACGTTACAGATGCGTTTGAAGAGGACGGCATTATCACACTGGACGGTGCTAATCGCCTGGAAATCTTAGACCAAATAAATGAAGGAACCGTTATTTTTACTGCGCACGGAGTATCTCCAGAAGTAAAAGAACGAGCAAAAGAAAAAGGCTTAACAACAATCGATGCTACATGTCCGGATGTTACAAAAACCCATGACCTTATTCGCCAAAAAGAAAAAGAAGGCTATGACGTTATTTATATCGGAAAACGAAATCATCCTGAGCCAGAAGGTGCACTTGGTATCGCGCCAGATATCGTTCATTTAATTGAAAAAGCAGAAGACGTAGCCCATTTAAATATTCAACGTGAGAAAATCATTGTAACAAATCAGACAACAATGAGTCAGTGGGACGTTGCAGAAGTAATGGAAAAGGTAAAAGAAAAATATCCGCACGCTGAAGTTCACAAGGAAATTTGTTTAGCTACACAAGTTCGCCAAGAAGCTGTAGCCGAGCAAGCAGGTGAAGCAGATGTTACAATTGTAGTAGGAGATCCTAAAAGTAACAATTCAAACCGTTTAGCTCAAGTATCAATGGAGATTGCCGGCACTGAGGCATATCGTATCGGTGACATCTCAGAACTTCAGATCGAATGGTTGATGAACGCGAAAACCGTAGCTGTTACGGCAGGCGCATCTACCCCTACTCCAATCACAAAAGAGGTCATCAATTTTCTAGATCAGTTTGATCCGGAAGATGAAACAACATGGACACGTGAAAAAAGCGTGCCTCTTTCAAAGATTTTACCAAAAGTTCGAACAAAAAAATCGTCTTAATAGACGCAAAAGAAGGTGTTGACATTCGTCAACACCTTCTTTTTTTGTTACATAAACGTAAATGGGTTTGTGTCTACTTTTGAATCAAATACTTCACACTCAAAGTTTTTCGCATCAAAAAGACTGTTTAATACACGCGTTACACCTTGTCTCATAACTTTTTCAACATGATGACCAGGATCTACAACGTTTAAGCCCATTGCCATTGCATCATGCGCAACGTGGAAATACAAATCACCTGTTACATAGGCATCTGCTCCGCTAAATTTTGCGTTTGTAATATATTTGTTTCCATCTCCACCAAGAACAGCTACTTTTTTCACTGTGGCATCCATAGCCCCTACTACTCTAACACCGTCCACATCCAATGCTTGTTTAACATGAGCGGCAAACTGTTTTAACGTCATCTCTTCTTTTAACTTACCAATTCGTCCAAGTCCAAGCGGCTCGCCCGTTTGTTCCACTGGATAAATGTCATAGGCTACTTCTTCGTAAGGATGAGCACTGAGCATGGCACGAATAATTTTATTTTGTTGACCCGCTTCAAAAATAGTTTCAACTTTTGTTTCATTTACACGTTCTAACTCTCCTTTTGAACCAATGTATGGATTGGCTTCTGAAGAAGGTTTAAATGTGCCTTCCCCTTCAGTTGAAAACGTACAGTCGCTGTAAAGACCCACATGTCCAGCTCCCGCATCACAAATAGCTGTGCGCACTGCTTCAGCATGATTTGAAGGAACAAATACAGCAAGCTTTTTCAGCTGAATAGACGTTGTTGGAACCAGCACTTTTGTCTCTTGTAGCCCCAATGCTTCGGCCAACAAGTCATTTACTCCACCTTTAGCTATATCTAAGTTTGTATGAGCAGCATATACAGCAATATCATGTTTGATGCATTTCTCTAAAATACGCCCTTCAGGACGATCTGTAACCACTTGTTTTAGAGGTCTAAAAATAGGAGGATGATGAGCAATAATTAAATCCACTTGTTTTTCAATCGCTTCGTCTACGACCGTTTCAAGAACATCTAACGTTACCATTACTTTTTTTACAGGCTTGTTTAACGTTCCAATCTGTAAACCAATTTTATCTCCTTCAACCGCTAAATGCTTGGGAGAAAATGATTCAAATGCTTCAATTACTTGAAATCCGTTAGGGATTTTACTCATTTTAACGCCTCCTCAATTAATGAGATGTCTTGGGTAAGTTTTTGAAGTTTTGCTTTGCTTTCCTCGGACTGAGCCTGCTCCATTTGGCTGACAATTTGTTTAAGATGATTTAGTTCATACGTCCACTTTGTCGTAAAAGCAGAAGAGCGCTTTTCTTTTAAAATAGGGCCCATTAACACACCGGCTTCCACTTCACCGTTATAAGGAGCTAAGGCGTTTCCAGGTTCAGCGACGATGACTTCATACATACGACCGTCTTCTTCGATGATTTTTTCATCAATGATTTCCCAGTTGTGTTGAATCAGCCAGCTGCGAATATGATGTGAACCAATATTCGGCTGAAGTACAAGTCTTTTTACTCCTTCTAGTTTCGCCTTTCCTTCTTCTAAAATCATCGTAATAAGCGTTCCGCCCATTCCGCAGATTGTAATACAGTCTACTTCATTCGGTGATATTACTTCTAGGCCGTTTCCTTTTCGAACGTCAATAACGTCTGTTAAGCTTGTTTTTTTCACCTGCTGAATAGCAGATTGAAGAGGCCCTTCTGTAATTTCTCCTGCTACGGCACCGCTAATATATCCATTTAAATAAGCAAAACACGGCAAGTATGCATGATCTGAGCCAATGTCTGCTATCTTTGCTCCCAAAGGAATCGACTTTACTACTTCTTCAAGTCTTGTTGATAAGTTTAATTCATTCATTTTGTCACCTATTCTCTATGTGATTACTGTTCATTATTTTAACATAGATAGCTGCATGATTCCTATTTCTCTTCATGTTTTCCTTTTAGCTGAATGCTTATAAAAAACCATAAAAAAAAAGCCTGCTTTATAAATGAGCGGCTTTCCAGAAAATCATGTTTCTGAACTCTATTTAATTTCTGATACCCATTTAGCCATTTCCTTCGCTTTTTCCGGAGGAACCAGCCCGGCCGGCATGTTTCCTTTACCGTTTACAACAATATCTGCAATTTCGTCTTGAGAAACTTTTTTCCCAATTCCTTTTAACGAAGGACCTACTCCACCTTGATACTGATCACCGTGACAACCAATACAAGTTTTTTGGTAAATTTCTTCTGGTTTAGCTGAAGCCTGCTGTTCCGCGCCACCGCCTTCTTTTTCAGCCGCGATTTCTTTTGCATTGTTCAATCCGTTGAACGAAAGCGTTAACATTAAAGCAATCCCAATTACCGCAATTAATAAAAATGGTATTAGCGGATTTCGCTTCACTCACTATACCCCCTTTATGTATTCCCATCCCTAGAAATAACAAAATAGTATAAGCACTTTTATTTTACTTGAAAATGCTCATAAGTGAAAGGGTTTTATTTACATAATTAACTAATTTCTTATTGCGTATCTTAACAGCCAATTTGCCTTGCAATAACCGAGCGCTGAATTTCTGAAGTTCCTTCTCCAATTTCTAAAAGCTTGGCATCTCGTAAATACCGCTCCACGTGATACTCCTTCATGTAGCCGTATCCTCCATGAATCTGAACAGCTTGACTGGCTACTTCCATACAAATTTCAGAAGCATACAGTTTACACATAGCAGCTTCTTTCGTAAATGGCTTTCCTTGGTCTTTTAACCACGCTGCTTTATACACCATATTTCTTGCTAACTCAATTTTCATCGCCATATCAGCTAATTTAAACTGAATCGCTTGAAACGATGAAATAGCTTTACCAAATTGCTTTCTTTCCTGCGCATATGACAGTGCTTTTTCATAGGCTGCTTGAGCGATTCCAACGGCCATTGCGCCAATTCCAATTCTTCCCCCGTCAAGCGTCATTAGAAATTGTTTAAAGCCTTCTCCTCTTACACCGAGTAAATTCTCTTCAGGCACTTCAACATCCTCTAAAACGAGTTCAGTTGTATTTGAAGCATGTAGACCCATTTTCTCGTAATTGTCTATTACAGTAAAACCTCGAGCTTCTGTAGGCACGATAATAGCTGAAATTTCTTTTTTACCTTCTGTACGATTTGTAACAGCCGTTAAAGCTAAAAATTTTGCATAGCTGGCATTCGTAATATAGCATTTACTTCCATTAATCATAAATGTTCCATCCTTCAACACTGCTTCGGTCTCGGTTCCTCCCGCGTCACTTCCTGCGTTCGGTTCGGTTAAACCAAACGCTCCAAAAGATTGCCCGGAGCATAAAGCAGGTAGGTACTGTTCTTTTTGCTCTTTTGTTCCGAATAAGTAAATAGGTGCCCCCCCGAGCGAAACATGAGCTGAGTATGTAATTCCTGTAGAGCCACAAGCTTTACTTAATTCCTCTACGACAATAGCAAAACTAACCGTATCTGCTCCTCCGCCTCCATACTCTTCAGGAAAAGGAAGACCCATTACACCAAGCTCACTTAACTTTTTAAAAACATCAAGCGGAAATTGCTTACTTCGATCGCGCTCTAGTGCATTCGGTGCTACTTCCGCTTCTGAAAACTCTCTGAGCGTCCGTTGAATCATCTTTTGTTCATTGGTTAATTCAAAATTCATTTTTATTCCCCCTAAAAAAAATGTATACGCTTACATTATTTAATTATAATTCATTTTTGTAAATTTTCTCAACTTTTAAAACGTTTTAATTTTTTCATGTTATAATAGAGAAGTACTAATCAAAGCATGAATAAAATGATAGCGATTCCATTTTTCGGATGTTTAAAAGGAATTTGAACAGCTTATGCTCTGTAACAAAAGAATATAAAGGAGCATTTGCAAAACGAAGGACAATTCAGTAAAATATATGAAAGAAGAAAAGTTGGTAAAAAAATCAATATACTTCTTCAAAATGCGTTTTTATGAAATTTATTCCATAAAAAATAGATAGCCCCTTTCCTCTAGGAAAGAAGCTATCTCATAAGCGTTATTTACGCTTTTATCTATTCTAAGAAATCTTTTAAACGTTTGCTTCGGCTAGGGTGACGAAGCTTACGAAGCGCTTTAGCTTCAATTTGACGAATACGCTCACGCGTTACGCCAAATACTTTCCCTACTTCTTCAAGCGTACGCGTACGTCCATCGTCCAGACCAAAGCGGAGTCTAAGAACATTTTCTTCGCGATCTGTTAACGTATCAAGGACGTCTTCTAACTGCTCTTTTAATAATTCATATGCAGCATGTTCAGAAGGTGATGTTGCATCCTGGTCTTCAATGAAGTCACCTAAATGTGAATCATCTTCCTCACCAATTGGTGTTTCAAGGGAAACCGGCTCTTGAGCAATTTTTAAGATTTCACGAACTTTTTCTGGTGTTAAGTCCATATCTTCTGCAATTTCTTCAGGAGATGGTTCGCGACCTAAATCTTGTAGAAGCTGACGTTGAACACGAATTAGCTTGTTAATCGTTTCAACCATATGAACGGGAATACGAATCGTTCTTGCTTGGTCAGCAATTGCACGAGTAATAGCTTGACGAATCCACCATGTCGCATACGTACTGAATTTATAACCTTTGCGATAATCAAATTTTTCTACCGCTTTAATAAGACCCATGTTTCCTTCTTGAATTAAATCAAGAAACAGCATACCGCGCCCGACATAGCGTTTAGCGATACTTACAACAAGACGTAAGTTTGCTTCAGCAAGACGACGTTTCGCTTCTTCATCGCCTTCTTCAATACGTTTTGCTAAATTGATTTCTTCCTCTGCTGACAATAAGTCAACGCGTCCGATTTCTTTTAAGTACATACGAACTGGATCATTAATTTTCACACCAGGAGGTACACTTAAATCATTTAAATCAAACTCTTCTTCTTTTGACAGTTCTTGAATATCGGGATCGGCATCGTCATCATTTGCTTCAGATTCACTCATTACTTCAACACCTTGTTCTCCAAGGTATTCATAATATTCATCCATTTGATCGGATTCAATTTCGAAGTTCGCCATACGCTCTGCAATTTCTTCGTATGTGAGCACACCACGTTTTTTTCCGATTTCGGTCAATTGATCTTTTACTTGTTCAATTGTTAAATCTGAATCAAGTTGTTTTGATTGAGCTGATTTTTCAGCCATCAGATCCCCTCCTTCCAAAATTTTAAGGAAAACCTTCTAAAAGTGGGACTAATACGCAATATCGTTTATTTTAACGTTTTTTTTAACTGTAAAATTTCCATTGCTATTGTCGCAGCTTTTAAATAATCTTTTTGACGCTCTGCTTCTTGCTTTTCTGCTTCTTTTTTTTCTATCGCTACTCTTTGTGGGTAAATCAATATCGTTTGGATATAATCATTCAAAGCTTGCTCCGACAATTCATCATTGATTGACATCATCGCCAATTCTGAAGCTAGACTAGACAACGAAGACTCGGGCAACCGTTCGATAAATCCGCTCGGATTAGGCTCGTGTCCTTCCTCGTAATAAGCATACAAATATAGAACAAGCGCACGATGTTCCTCGACATTGAACTGACCTTGAAGTCGGTCTTGAATTCTAAATGCTACATCCTTATCTTTCAACATATGAGCGATCAAAAAACGTTCTGCATTTTGATAAGCCGGTAATAAGCTTCTCTTTACGACTGGTTGTCTATTTATATTATTTCGATTTGGAGAATCATTATCCTTTTTCTTTTTTTCAGTTCGATACACTTGATACTGCTGTTCTTTAAGCGCATCTAATGAAATGGAAAACTCTTGTGCCAATTGGCGTAAATAATGATCTCGCTCTACAGCTTTCGTAAGGAGGCTTATTTCTTTCAAAACGTCTTCAATGTATTGCATACGTTCAGATTCATTTTGTAGATTTCGTTTTCGGCGGAGATACCTCATTTGAAATGCCATAAAGGTCAAGCTGCTATTAATAACATCATTTTGAAACTTCTCTGCCCCGTATTCTTTAATATAATCATCCGGGTCATAACCATCCGGCATCACAGCAATCTTAACGGTACAACCCACATTTGTTAAGATAGCAGTTGCTTTGTGCGCTGCTTCAATTCCAGCAGAATCTGCATCATAGCAAATGATAACGGACTCTACATTTCGGCGAATAATCTTGGCTTGTTCTTCTGTTAAGGCAGTTCCCATTGTTGCAATTGCGTTCGGGCACCCCGCTTTAACAGCCGAAATAACATCTGCAAATCCTTCAAATAAAATAACCTGCTGATTTTTGCGTATATGTTTTTTAGCGCGGTGAAAGTTGTAGAGTGTGCGACTTTTGTTAAAAATAGAAGTTTCGGGACTGTTTAAATATTTAGGCTGCCCTTTTATCTCTTTTAGTAGACGCCCTGAAAATGCAATTGTTTTGCCTTGCAAGTCAGCAATAGGAAACATAATTCGATCACGAAAACGATCAAAGTACGTTTCATCTTGGTTGCGTTTAATGATTAAACCTGCATGTTCCATCTCTTGCGGATTAAACCCACGTTTTGTTAAGAACTTACTTACAAATTCCCACGAATCTAAAGCAAAACCTATCTCAAATTCATCGATAATTTCTCGTGAAAACCCTCGATTTATTAAATAATCATAAGCATCTTGGCCTTCTTTTGTATTTACCAATAAATGATGGTAAAATTTCTTTAAAAGCTCGTGTGCTTCAATCATTTTATTGCTAGGCTTTTGATTATCTTCTTCATGAGGATGTATCTCATGTTCGAAAGGAATATCTCCTTTTTCAGCAAGCTGCTGAGCTGCTTCCGTGAAGGACAGTCCTTCTAATTCCATTATGAATGAAAATGAATTCCCTCCTGCACCGCATCCAAAGCAATGATAAATTTGTTTATCAGGCGATACTGAAAAAGACGGTGTGCTTTCCCCATGAAACGGACAGAGTCCAAAATAATTGCGCCCTTGTTTTTTTAGTTGTACATAATCGCTTATGACGTCGACAATATCTACTGAATGCCGAATACGGTCGATTACTTCATCAGGAATTCGATTTGCCATAGTAACAGCTCCGTATTTCATATAATATTCTTCACTAAGTGCTAAATTCCTGCAAGTTTCGACAACATTTTTTCAAAAGCTTGAATGAAATGCTGGCGATCTTCTTCACTAAATGCCTTTGGGCCTTTAGTATGACGGCCTGACCGTCGCTCTTTTGCAGAAACATAACGAAAGAAAAGCACCGTATTCATTTCGTCGTCATTATAGTACTTTCCACGAGGAGACAGTGCGTAAACCCCTCGACTTACTAACATGCTTGCTAAGCCAGTATCTTGAGTTACGACAATATCCTGCTTGACTGCGTGATTTAAAATATATAAATCTGCGGCTTCCTTTTCTGCATCCACATAGACCCATTTTCCTGGTGTAGGATTTGTTTGCATGTGAGCATAGGAAGCAACAAACACAAGATCGATGTCATATGTATGTGTAAGTTCAACGATTTCTGCTTTAACAGGGCATGCATCAGCATCGACAAAAACTTTACTTTTTCTTTTGCTATAACTCTGTATTCTACATCCCTCCAGAGATTCCTTCTAACAATTTGTTATTTCCTGTAGATGGCATTTGTCGAATACTTTTTTCGATTTTGACTTGACTTTTATATAAATAGTTTATTCGTTCTTAACAAAGTCTAAACCTAAAACTATTCTTTTTTATCACAATTTTTTATTATAATATAAACAACCTATATTTTCTATACCAAAGTCACTTGTTTTTAAAAGTTCTGTCATATTCATCTTTGGGATATTTTCTTAGGCTTACAGCATACAAACATAAGAAAGCAATCTCCTTTATGTCACGCACAGAGGAGATCCATCGTTTATTTCTTTTTGATGGTATTGAGAATGATACCAGCTGTTTCTTCTACGGCTCTGTTGGATACGTCCACCACTTCACAGCCAATCTTATCTACAATCCCTTGGAAAAATTCAAGTTCTTCTTTAATACGGCCAATATTAGCATAAATTGCTTTATCGTTTAGCCCAAGAGACTTTAAACGCTCTTTACGAATATCGTTTAACTTTTCAGGACTAATAGTAAGTCCTATACACTTCTCAGGTGATACGTGAAACAGCTCTTCTGGTGGATCTACCTCAGGTACAATCGGAACATTGGCTACTTTCAAACGCTTGTGTGCTAAAAATTGAGAAAGAGGTGTTTTAGATGTTCTTGATACACCGATTAATACAATATCCGCTCTAAGAATGCCTCTCGGGTCACGCCCATCATCATATTTCACTGCAAATTCAATTGCTTCTACTTTCTTAAAATAATCTTCGTCTAATTTTCTAGCCATTCCAGGCTCATAGCGAGGAGAAAGTTGATAAGAAGATTGAATTTTATCAATTAAAGGTCCAATAATATCAAATACCTCTACCCCGTTCTTGGACGCTTCTTGAATTAAAAATTCTCTCATTTCGGGCTTTACTAGCGTAAAGCCAATAATAGCGTTGTTCATCTTCGCTACTGAAACCACTTCTGAAAGTGTTGCGATGTCCTCTACGTAAGGTACTCTTTTAATTACAAAGTCTGTCATATTGAACTGACTTGATGCAGCCTTTACAACTAGTTCAGCTGTCTCACCTACAGAATCCGAAATGACATAAAGACATGGGTTGTTCATATTTTGTGCATCCCCTTTTTAATCCTTTTTCACTTATAATACTTCATCATTTGCTAATGCTACTAGTAATTTTGTAATATTTGTTTTGGTAATGCGTCCCACCACTTCAAAATTGCCGTCTCCCTCTTTAATAACGGGCATAGCATCAATCTGTTTTTCAATTAAGATCTTAGCAATATCAATTAACAAATCTTCGCGATAGCAATATGTAATGTTGGGCATTCTCGTCATGATAATATGAACAGGAATAGATGTGAGCTCTTGCTTTCCGATACTCGCGCGCAATAAATCTTTACGCGACAGTACCCCCACTAGCTGGGATTTCTCATCCACTACAAAAAGGGTCCCCACGTCTTCTAGAAACATTGTACAAATAGCATCATATACCGACACATTTTCGTTCACAACCACCGGGATAGACTGATATTCTTGCACCTGTATTTTTTTTATTTTATCTGTAAGAAGCTGTGCTCCTGTTTTACCTGTGTAAAAGTAACCTACGCGCGGTCGCGCTTCTAAATAACCAGCCATTGTTAAAATAGCCAAGTCCGGTCTTAGTGTTGCCCGCGTAAGGCTAAGCTGATCTGCAATATGCTCGCCTGTAATAGGGCCTTCGTCTTTGACAATTTGCAAAATTTGTTCTTGTCGTTTGTTCAGTTCGATTGTACTCACCACCTAATCATTAAATGTGACATACTATTTATAAAACATTATATACTTTTTAAGCAAAAGTAAAAGCTATAACTTATTAATTTTAGCATTTTATCTTTTTAGAATGCCGTTTATTTTACCACGGCTTCTCAAAAAAAGCAGGCATTACGCTTACAATAAGCGAAGCTACCCCTTCGCTCCACAGTAAAAAGGGTGTCCCCTACACACTACGAGGCACCCTAGCGACAGCAATTCCTTGCATATCACTGATTATCTTTTCTATTTCTCATCAGACAGCGATTGTTTTAAAGACTCCATCTGATTCAAAAACCGCTTTGTTTTTAAAAACAATCCTGAATATTCTTCGTAATATTGATCAATTACGAACTTTAATTGTTTTTTTGTTTCGGGCTTAACAGAAATAGAACCTAATCGCTTTAAATCAATGTAATAAAATAGCCTTAATAGTTTAACCGTCATCGGACTAATTTTCAAATGATAAGGATCTTTTTCTAAGCATCGATGACAAATAAACCCGCCTTCTCGAATGGAAAAATGAAATGTTCCTTCACCTTGGTGGCAGACTGCGCATTCATTTAATGTAGGATGAAGACCTAGTACGTTTAACATTTTCATTTCATAAATAAATGTTAAGATCTCTGCATCATACTCTTCGTTCATATAATGAATGGTTTGGTGCAGCAGTTCAAATAGAAATGGATTTGGTTTATTGTTCTCAGTAGCTTTATCTGTTAATTCAAGAATATAAGAAGCATACGCTGTTGTGAAGATATCTTCGCGTATGCTTCTCATAGATGAGATAACTTCTCCTTGATGGAGAGTACCCATTCCTGAACCTGCTTGTATAAAAAAGTATCCATACGTAAATAATTGTGTGACGGAAGCTAAGCGACTACTGGGCTTTTTTGCCCCTCTTGCCATGAGACCCACTTTTCCGAGTTCACGTGAATAAATGGTGACAATTTTATTTGATTCACCGTAATCATTCGTTCGAATGACAATTCCTTCACACTTTTTAAACAATCATCATCACCGCCATCTTACAGAAGGCTAAGACAAGGGAGAATTGAGACTTTCGCTGTTGTCCTCATATGTTTCGGGTCTTTCTTTCACTTCATTTTCAAGTTCCTTAAAAATGAGATAAGTATCAATGCTACCTGTTTGTGAAAAAATGTTCCAAGTAAAATTCAACATAGAACTCCCACCTTTCTAACCATAAAGATCAGATACATATTTCAATTCCTTATGTTTAGAATAGCCTTCCGACGTAAAATCATGTAACACAATTTTTTACAAATTACCTTCTTTTATGAAGGGATATAAATCGACGCAAACAAGAACTCAAATGATTAATATTCGTCTTCTCTAAATCCAAAGTCACGGAGATGCGACGCTCGGTTTCGCCAATCTTTTTGCACTTTTACCCATAGTTCTAAAAATACTTTTGAACCTAAAAGGGCTTCAATGTCTGCTCTTGCTTTTCTTCCTACCTCTTTTAACATCTTTCCTTGCTTTCCAATTACGATGCCTTTTTGTGAATCTCTTTCGACGATAATTGTAGCGCCCACGTAAACAGCACCATTATCTCGTCTTTGCATAGAATCCATCACAACGGCAATAGAATGAGGTATTTCTTCCCTCGTTGCATGCAGTACTTTTTCACGAATTAATTCCGTAATAATAAAGCGCTCTGGGTGATCTGTTACTTGATCTGCCGGATAATATTGCGGACCTTCCGGCAATCGCTGCTTAATTTGATCAAGCAAACGCTCCACGTTATTTCCTTGTAAAGCTGAAATTGGCACAATTTCAGCAAAAGGATATAAGTCTTTATAATTCGTGATAATTGAAAACAATTCGTCTGGATGAATTTCATCAATTTTATTAATCACAAGGAAAACAGGCGTTTTTGTATCCTTTAAACGCTCGATAATAAATTCATCGCCTCGACCTAAGCCTTCTGTTGCGTTAATCATAAATAAAATTAAATCTACTTCTTTAAGCGTATTTTGCGCTACCTTCATCATAAAGTCGCCTAATTTATGCTTAGGTTTATGAATTCCTGGTGTATCAATAAACACAATCTGCGCCTGATCTTCCGTGTACACACCCTGAATTTTATTTCTAGTTGTTTGCGGTTTGTCACTCATAATCGCAATTTTTTGACCAATTACTCGGTTCAAAAAAGTTGATTTCCCTACGTTTGGTCTTCCAATAATTGAAACAAAACCTGACTTAAATTCATTATTACTCATGTAAATCCTCCGATGAAAATGCTCCTGGAAGTAATTCTTCCACAGTTAATTCTTGTATGTCATTTTTTAAATTGGTTAATATAACTTTCATTTCTTTTGGACAAAGCTCAGAGATTACTTGTCTGCATGCTCCACACGGAGAAACAGGACGATCAGTATCAGCTACTACAGCAAGTGCTGCATACTCTTTATCTCCTTCTGAATAGGCTTTAAATAAAGCCGTACGCTCAGCACAATTGCACATGCTATAAGCTGCATTTTCAATATTGCAGCCGCGATAAACCTTTCCATCTTTCGTCAATAAAGCTGCACCAACTTTAAATTTTGAATACGGTACATAAGCCATTTCACGAGCTTTTTTTGCCTCATCAATCAGTCCGGTCTTATCCATTTATCCGCTCTCCTTTTGCGCTTCTACATGTCTTTTAACTTGTCCTTTTTTATTATACCACGGGGGTGTAAAGAACCAAAAAGAATCCTTTTTAAAACAAATACTTTAAGAAAATAATTCCTCCTATAAGGACAGCAAAACACGCATAGACCAACACCGCGGCTGCGGCTGCATCTTTTGCGTGTTTTGCTAGTATGTGATATTCAGGAGAAACTAAATCGACAACTTTTTCAACTGCTGTATTCATTAACTCCAAGCTGAACATGCCTGCAATCAGAAGCAGCACAACCATCCATTCACCAGATGTAATTGACAGCACGGCGCCTAAGAAAAGGACGATGAAAGAAGCTACTACGTGAATTTGCATATTTCTCTGTGTTTTACACACATAGATAAACCCTTCTATTGCATAACCAAAGCTACTGACAACTTTAGCTATCCACTTTTTATCGCGAGAGTCCATATTGTTCTAAAATATCTTTTTGACGTGTAAACATCTCTTTTTCATCTTCTGATGTTTCATGGTCATATCCAAGCAAGTGCAAGAAACCGTGAACCGTTAAGAATCCTAGCTCCCTCATAAACGAGTGATTGTATTCTTCTGCTTGCTCATGAGCTTTTGGAATCGAAATGACAATGTCCCCTAGGACTCTTGGCAACTCATCTCCGATAATTTGCATTTCATCTTCGCCCATTTCTTCTAGCGCAAACGATATTACATCCGTTGGCTGATTTTTATGGCGGTATTGATGATTGATTTCTTGAATTCGATCATTATCCACAAATGTAACGGACACTTCTGCATTCTCTTGCAGATTTTCATATATAGCAGCGGCTTCAAGCAGCTTTTCAAGCTCTTTTTGCTGTTCTTCACTTACTTCGTTTGTTTCATCAATAAAATCAATAACTAAACTCATACCTTCACCTTCTCTTTTTTTATCTCTGGATATTCGATTCGGGAATGAAAAATCCCATTTAAAGTTTCACATAGTGCTTGGCGAATTAACTCTAGCTCCTTGAGCGTTACGTTACACTCGCTAAGCTGCTCATCCTGCAAGCGATCTTTAATAATATTTCGCACCAAGTTCTCAATTTTTTCAGGAGTCGGATTGGACATTGACCTTACGGCTGCTTCTACACTATCAGCTATGCAAATAACCGCTGCTTCTTTCGACTGAGGCTTTGGTCCAGGATAGCGATATTCTTTTTCATCAATTTTTTCTTCTGTTTGTTCAAGTGCCTTATGATAGAAAAACTTAAGCAGAGTCGTTCCGTGATGCTGCTCTGCAATATCTACAATCTCTTTTGGAAACTTGTGATTTCGCAAAATGGTAGCTCCATCTGTAGCATGTGCGATTATAATATTTTTACTAGTCTTAGGACTTAGTTTATCATGCGGATTAGTAATATTCATTTGATTTTCAATAAAATACTGCGGTCGCTTCGTTTTACCAATATCGTGGTAATAAGCCCCGACTCTCGCTAATAAACCGTTAGCTCCTATCGTTTCGCACGCCGCTTCAGATAAGTTTGCCACCATTACGCTGTGATGGTATGTTCCAGGTGTTTCGATTAAGATTTTGCGTAATAGCGGATGATTAGGACTCGATAATTCAATCAGCTTCATCGTAGATAAAATGCCAAATCCACTTTCAAAAAACGGAAGCAAACCTATAGTTAAAACGGAAGCGATAACACCAGATGCAATTGACATCATGCTGTAATAGCCAAGCTCTACAGTGCCGATTTGGCCATTTTTAATAAAAATAATAGCAAAGCTGATAATTACGTTTACCATAGCCACAAATAGACCTGCCTGCAAAATCCGTGAACGTCTGTGCTGCCTGCTTAAAAATAAAATAGCAGCAATATTGCTAATTAAAAAGTAGATCCCAATGTTCATATTAAACGAGGTTGTCAATTCACCATTAAAAATAATGCTTCCACAAATAGCAAATACAATGCTTGATAAAATAGCAATGCGTTCATCCATTAAAATTCGAATCAGCAAACCTCCCACCGCAACAGGAGCTAAGAAACCAATTTCCGATAAATCAATTTGCTGAAACAAGCTTAAGATTTTCATGAGGCCAATCGTAATGGTTGCTACCAATACATACAACAGCAAGGGCTGATATGTCTTGGTGTGAAATTCACGCAAATAGTAAATGAGGCCCGCTATCATCATTACAATCAGCAAAGCTAACCCCGCAAAAGGCTGAATAGATCCTTTATTATTCAACAATCCCGCGAGCTGGAGCTGACGATATATATCAGGATTAATAAGCTGATTTTCTTCTACAATAATCTGGCCTTGTTTGATTCGGACAGGCTCCACTTTTTCCACAGCTGCTTGACGGTTTTCAGCTGTTTTTTGTGGATCATAAATCACATTTGGAATGATAGCGAATTTAGCAATTGCATTCATTGAATCCTTTAGGGAATTGCTGACATTGGTGTAAACAAGCTGACTTTCTACTTGATCTTTTTTCTCTTCTACATCGCTAATCTTCACTTGATCTTTCATCACATGATGAACGGCCGTGACTACAGCATCTTTCGCAATCGATAAATCACTGTTAGAAGACTGAAGCAGCTGCTTAATGGTATCCTTTGGCAAGTTTTTTTGAATGTCTTCAGGAAGCTTGTCCTCTAGCATTTTTTGTTTGGTTTTTAATACGGCATCGATACTGTCATCTTCATGATCTTCTTTTTCATATTCTGTATTAACTTCCATCATCGCATCAAAAATAGATGCAACAAGATCGACTTGGTTCTGTGCGTATTCTGTTTTTTGTGTATACACATCTTCAACGGCTTGTTCTGCCTCTGCCCGTTTTTTCTCTGTGCTCTCTTTATCTTCAATGGTAACGGGTGAGTAAATGGTTTGCGGGGAAATAGATAGTAATCTGAGATCTAATTCCTGCGGCTTTACATTGCTATACATAGACGCAAACATCATTACACCTAACAAGGCATATAACCCAATTTGAATTAACCGTAATCGCTCGATCTGTGCCATTGTTTGCTTGATTATCCGAAACGTTGACACAAACGTACCCCCTTTTACAAAAAATAGACCCTATTAAGAAAGGGTCTTTTGGTCAGCTTGTTCGTACGCTTGAATGATGCGTCCCACAAGTGGATGGCGCACAACATCTGACTGTTCTAGGTGAACAAACGAAATACCTTTAACATTGGTCAGGATTTTCGAGACAGCCGCTAGACCAGACTGAGCTCCTTTTGGTAAATCAATTTGTGAAATATCTCCTGTAATCACCATTTTAGACCCAAATCCTAGTCGTGTTAAAAACATCTTCATTTGCGCCATCGTGGTGTTTTGCGCTTCGTCTAAGATAACAAACGCATCATCTAGTGTACGACCTCGCATATAAGCAAGGGGTGCTATTTCAATAACTCCGCGTTCGATTAGGCGTTGCGTATGTTCTGTTCCTAATACATCATGTAATGCATCGTACAGAGGCCGCAAGTACGGATCTACTTTTTCTTTCAAATCTCCTGGCAAGAAGCCAAGACTTTCACCTGCTTCAACAGCAGGACGTGTTAAAATAATACGCTGCACGTGACCATTTTTAAGAGCATTAACGGCCATGACAACGGCTAAATACGTTTTACCGGTACCAGCAGGCCCAATTCCAAATACCAAATCATTTTTCTTAATAGCCGAAATGTATTGACTTTGTCCTAATGTCTTAACACGAATAGTCTTACCTTTTACATTTTTACCAATCTCTTCTTCATATACATCTTCAAAAAACTCGAGAGAATTTTTCTTAGCTAATTGAACCGCATACACAACATCTCGTTCAGATATGGAAATATTTTTTCGGATAATGTTCAGTAACTTTTTAAGCATTTCTTCCACTAGCTGAACATTTTCTGTACTTCCGGAGACTACAACAGTCTCACCTCTTGAAATGATAGAGACCTGCATTTCTTCTTCAATTCGCTTTAAATTCGCATCTTGTACGCCAAATAATGAAATGGCTTCGTTTGAATCATCAAGTTGTACGTTAATTGTTACTAGCTGTTCTGACATTCATCAATCTCCTTGAATAATTGGTTGAGTGTTCGCAATATTTTCTATAACTTGGTAATGTATTGATAATCTAACTTTACCATTGTCCTGTTCTTGGTGCAAAACTTTTTCACCTTTTATTTTAGCATCCTCACCTAAAGTCGATAGTAATTTTTTTCGACCAATTTCCAAAGCTTTTTCCACCGCCTCTTGTTTAGAATAGACGCGCTGCGAGTTCTGTTCTTCTCGTACAGCAACTTTCTCATACGACAGAGGTAATTTCCATTTAAAAAAATAGAGTGGATGCTCCACTTTTTCTGTCACCTTTGAGCCGTATTTTTCTTTGTTAAAAGCCCAAAGAGGCATTTTAAAAGCTTGAAAATCTAAATAGTGCTTCGTATATCCATTACCCGTTAATACCTGAAAATCAGTTTTTAAAGGCACTTCCACCTCAGACTTATACCATGTTTCACCATAGACTTTCCCTTTAGCAGCTACTACTTTTTTATTTTTTTCGTTTCCAATAATACCGGAAACTAGGACCTCGCCTTCATTGACAAAATCATTAACCTTGACTAAAGGTTGTCCTTTTTCGACAAACAAATTCGTAATAATGGCTTTCTTTTTAGCAATTAAATGTTGGTAAGGTGTTTTTTGCTGAGGCTTGGGCTCATTTTTTTCAACCACTTGGAAGTGATAAGAAGTGCCGCGCACTTCTACTCCCACCCAGGTAATATTGTTCATATTATCCGTTAAATAGCGCTGAATTTTTTCAGGACTCTCTAACAGAAATTGAAACTCCCCTCTTTTTACACCTATTTTGGCAAGCTGCTTAGTCATTTGATGTTCTGTTTGTGGTTCTGCACCGCTAATTTCCACTTTCCACACCATGTTGGAAAGCAAACCAAGAATAATAAAAAAAGAAAGAAAACCCAAAGCAAACCCACTATTTTTGATCACTCGTTTTGTTAAAAAAGGAAAACCTCTGCCTCTTATAAAATAAATTTTACAGTCTGCGTTGCGAATTAGTATACGAATTTTCTTTACATCTTTCAATAATATCGTTGCTGTCGCTAGCTGACCGTCAACTTTATGGACATTCGAAATCATAATCTGTTGTCTCACACAATTATTTAAAAAACGTTCAATTCCTTTTCCAACAATTCGAATACGTACGGTACCAATAACAAAGTTTGTCCATCCATTCTTCATTTTTTTCCTCCTTGTGTTATTGTTCTAAATAAAGAACTTGATTGATTTTACCTTCTAAAACCAGTTCTTCTGGCAGTATTACTTTAATGACCAGTCCTTCACCTCGAATTAACATTTGTCCCTGTTTTAGTAACACGCGTATTTCAGTATCAGAAAAGGCTAATAAACCTTTATGATTTTCAATATAAATGTGTATTTGTCCAACTAACGTAATACGGGGAAGATCCATTAATACATCAGCGGGTAGTTCCATTGTTTTTGTCATCCATCTTTTCATTTGGTGTCTCCACTTTTTGCTCATAAAAAGAACCCCCTTTCATCTCATGTTTATGAGAAAGGGGGTTAATGTATCACATCTATTTATCGTTTATATTTACGTTGTTTCGATTTTGGCGGCCCTAGAATTTCGGACCATATCACTCCTTGAACAGCTTCTTTACGAGAAATGGGCTTGAAAACGTTTTTCTCACCCGTAATTTTTGGTTTGTCAACTGTGATTTTCTTTTGAATAGACGGTTCATGATACGAACGATTTTTTAGCTCTTCCAATTTTTCTTGCAAAGGATTTGTTTCTGCTGAAGGAACAGTTTCTGGCTCCATACGAGCTGTTTTCGGCTCTTCTTTGACAGGTCGATATCTAGGTCTTTCCCGCCTTGAAGGATTGTTTACAGGAGGCATAGGAGCTCTTTTAGAACGCTGCTGTTCTTCCTCTTTTGACTGAGCCATAAAACGCTGCACAACGTTAAAAATAATCCCTCCAATGATGACAAAAATGAAAGCATTATTAATAATTAGTTTAATAAGCGTTTCAACGATATTCATTAGGAGAAAACCTCCTTGTTAAGCTGATTCATTATTTCTCATCGTCTTCTTTAGACATTTTCCCAATTGAATCACGCATATCCGTATCAGCAGTCAAGTTTTGAATATTCATATAATCCATGACGCCAATATTGCCAGAGCGCAGTGCTTCTGCCATCGCTAACGGTACTTCTGCTTCTGCTTCTACTACTTTTGCGCGCATTTCTTCTACTTTTGCACGCATTTCTTGTTCTTGAGCAACGGCCATAGCACGACGTTCTTCGGCTTTTGCTTGTGCAATATTTTTATCTGCTTCCGCTTGGTCTGTTTGAAGAACTGCCCCAATATTTTTACCAATATCGATGTCAGCAATATCAATGGATAAGATTTCAAACGCTGTTCCTGAATCCAGTCCTTTTCCTAACACCGTTTGAGAAATCATATCGGGATTTTCCAATACTTTTTTGTGATCTTTTTGCGAACCGATTGTAGAAACAATCCCCTCGCCAACACGGGCAATAATCGTTTCTTCTCCAGCTCCCCCTACTAGTCGATCAATGTTTGCACGAACAGTAATTCGAGCTTTTGCTTTGACTTCGATTCCATCCATAGCCACCCCTGCAATAAAAGGTGTTTCAATAACTTTTGGATTAACGCTCATTTGTACAGCTTCTAGCACATCACGGCCCGCTAAGTCGATAGCTGCTCCGCGCTCAAATGTTAACTCAATATTTGCTCTGTGCGCTGCAATCAACGCATTTACCACGCGGTCAACGTTACCGCCTGCTAAATAGTGGCTTTCTAATTGATTAATGGTAATACCTAAACCTGCTTTACTTGCTTTAATTAACGGGTTCACAACGCGAGATGGTATCACTCGACGAAGTCTCATTCCGACCAGTGTGAAAATACTAATACGAACGCCTGCTGCTAATGCTGAAATCCATAGCATAATCGGTACAAAAGTGAAAAAAACAGCTAAAGCAATAATTGCTAGACCAATAACTACAAAAAACAATACGCTACCTACTTCCATTAATTAAGGTCCTCCTTTTTCAAAGGCTCTGTAAGCTTCCGCACCACAACCCTTGATCCCTCTACTTTTATAATATTTACTAACACATCTTTGTCTAAATATCCGCCTTCAGTGACTACATCCACATACTCTTCATCGATGAGCACGGTACCTGAAGGACGCAGCGGTGTTGTTGTTTTACCTTGTTTTCCTATTAATTCATAACGATTTTGATTCGACACGTAGCCAGATTCAGTATTAAGTGAATCATTAAGCACCATTTTTTTGAAAGGTGTAAGCTTTCTTTTAAAAAATTTCATCATCACAAACGCACCTCCCAGTGCCACCACTATTGCAATTACAAGAGAAATTCCCATTTCGACATTATTATCTGTTGACATAAAAAAACTTAAAATGATAGCTCCAAGTCCTAGTAGTCCTAAAACTCCGCCTGGTACTACAATCTCTAACAGAAGCATTATAATTCCTGCTATAAATAAAACGAGCGCTTCCATGCCAGCTAATCCTGCTACCATATGACCATAGAAAAATAAAAGAAGTGAAGCTATTCCAATAGAGCCCGCAATACCAAATAAAGGCGTAAACAATTCAATTACAATTCCTAAAGCACCAATGGATAATAAAATGGGAACAACAAGCGGATGGGTAAGAAAACGAGCAATTTGTTCACTTACACTCATTTTTGCATACGTCAGTTTAGCATCTTCATAGCCAAGTACGCTTAGGAGATCGTCTAAATTTTTTACAGTCCCTTCTGAATAACCAACTTGCTCGGCTTGCTTCGGAGTGAGCGTCAACAATTCGTTTCCTTTTAAGTTGAGCTCAGGTATTACCATCTTGGTATTTGCCATCGCTTCTGCATATTTAGGGTTTCGGTTATTTTGTTCTGCTGCGCTCTTCATAGCCGATAACCAGTAGGACTGAGCTTTTTTTCCTGCGGCATTTCCGTGTTGGTCAATCACTGCTGCCGATCCCATTGTAGAACCGGGTGTCATATAAATTTGATCCGCGTTAAGTGCAATATACGCTCCGGCTGATAATGCTTTTTTATCGACAAAAGCAGCGGTAGGAATAGGTGTTGAGGTTAAGCTTTTAGCTATTTCAGAAGCTGCATCTACAGCTCCTCCAGGAGTATCTATGTCCAATATAATCAAATCTGCACCGTCATTTTCCGCATCTTCAATGGATCTGTTTAGAAAAGAAAGCAGTCCATTTTCTACCGTTTTATTTACAGGAATAACGTGTACGCGCTTCACGTCAGCGGTGCTAATAGTGGGGAATAACCCAGTGGCTAAGATAAGAAAGCACACGAAAGAAAATAAGGTTTTCACCGAATACACTTCCCTCCTTCCATAGATAGTATGAGCATGTATCTGTATATACGAATAACTTTAACAATAGTTTCAAATTTTTTAAAATTTATCTATTTTATACTTCGCACCAGAAAAAACAAAACATACGTTCGATTATTATCCATATAAAAAACACCTTACACAAGGTAAGGTGTTTTTTATGATAAGTGTTGAAGGACAAGCTTATTAACAAGAGAGCCATCCGCTTTGCCTTTTACTTTCGGCATAAGCGCTCCCATAACTTTCCCCATATCAGCTTTAGAGGAAGACTGCGTTTCTTCAATCGTCGTTTTAATAATTTCAGATAACTCTTCTTCAGTTAGCTGTTTAGGAGCGTAAACTTCTAAAACCGCTAATTCAGAATGAATTTTATCAACAAGATCTTGACGACCTGCTTTCTCAAATTCATGGAGGGAGTCTTTACGTTGTTTGAATTCGCGAGAAATAACCGTCAACTCGTCTGCTTCAGTTAGGTCGGTTCCTAACTTAATGGCTTCGTTTTGAAGAGATGCTTTGACCATACGAATGACCCCAAGCTTCTCTTTCTCTTTGTTTTTCATCGCTTGTTTCATATCACTATTTAAACGCTCGAGAAGACTCATAAATCCACCCTCTTATTAGAACTTGCGTTTTCTAGCAGCTTCAGATTTCTTCTTACGCTTTACGCTAGGCTTTTCATAGAATTCGCGCTTTCTTGCTTCTTGTAACGTACCAGTTTTTGAAACTGAACGTTTGAAGCGACGAAGAGCATCTTCAAGCGATTCGTTTTTACGAACAACTGTTCTTGACATTCTAATTCCCTCCCTCCGAACAAAACCACTAACATCATAATGAAATGACATGTTAGACATGTCTTTTGCAATTATAATATAATGATTCCTTAAGGTCAACCGCTTTACATAAAGTAATGCAGTTATTCCCCCTTTATTTTATGAACTTTCTTGATAAAACATTACTCGTTCAGCTTTTTTACACGTATGAAAAAAGCTGCGTATACACGCAGCTTTCCAATAAGTGTTATGAACTCATTTTCACCTGATCTTGAAGATGAACCTCATCTAGCACGCGAACAAACTCACCTTCATTATAAGGATATCCAGCTTTTGAAATTTTCACTTTTACAAGCTTTCCAACCATTTCTTCAGACGCTTTAAACACAACCTTTAAGTAGTTATCAGTATATCCTACATATAAACCACTTTCAGGATCTTCTTTATATTTTTCTTCCGGAATTACTTCTAGTACTTCTCCTTCAAACGTTGAAGCATATTCTTTTGCCAATTGATTTGAAAGTTCGATTAAACGATGCACACGTTCATTTTTCACTTCTTCATCAATTTGGTCGGTCATACGAGCTGCTGGCGTACCTGTACGTTTAGAATACGGGAATACGTGAAGCTCTGAAAAACCGTGCTCTTTAATAAAGTTGTACGTCTCCATAAACTCTTCTTCTGTTTCACCTGGGAAGCCAACAATAACATCTGATGTAATCGCTAATCCAGGAAGAGCTTCTTTCAGACGGTTTAAGCGCTCACCAAAGAACTCCATTGTATACTTACGACGCATGCGCTTCAATACCGTATTTGAACCTGATTGAAGAGGAATATGCAAATGACGTACAACCATTTCTGATTGATCTAGTACCTCAATCACTTCGTCTGTAATTTGACTTGCTTCAATTGACGAAATACGAATGCGTTTTAATCCTTTTACTTGAGACTCTAAATCACGAAGAAGCTGGGCAAGATTGTAATCTTTCATGTCTTCTCCGTATCCGCCAGTGTGAATACCTGTTAACACGATTTCTTTATAGCCCGCATCTACTAGCTGCTGTGCTTGTGCTACTACTTCTTTAGGATCACGAGATCGCATTAAACCGCGCGCCCATGGAATAATACAGAATGTACAGAAGTTGTTACAGCCTTCTTGAATCTTTAACGAAGCACGCGTACGGTCTGTAAAAGCCGGTACATCTAGCTCTTCATATACGCGTGTTTTCATAATGTTTCCTACGCCGTTAATCGGTTGACGCTCTTTTTTAAATTGTTCAATATAATCAAGCATCTTAACGCGATCTTGTGTACCTACTACGATATCAACACCAGGAATGGCCATAATTTCAGCTGGCGAAGTTTGAGCATAACACCCAGTTACACAAATAACCGCATCTGGATTTTTTCGCACAGCTCTGCGAATAACTTGACGGCTTTTTTTATCTCCTGTATTTGTTACCGTACATGTATTAATTACATATACATCGGCAGTTTGTTCATATTCAACACGCTCATAGCCTTGGCCTTTGAACAATTGCCAAATTGCTTCTGTTTCATAGTGATTTACTTTACACCCTAGCGTGTGAAAAGCAACTGTTGACATAATCGTCACCTCATTAACTCAGTTTGATAAGATATAGCAGACAGCGCATATAAAGGAGCTGTTTCTGCCCGTAAAATTCGCGGACCAAATCCGCTTATTGTAAATTCATTTTCTTCTAATACTTCTACTTCCTGCTCGGTCAAACCACCCTCTGGACCTACAACCACAAGCACGGAATTACCGGGTTTTAAAGCCGAAAGAACAGCGTGCAGATGAGATGTTTCTCCTTGCTTTGCTCTTTCTTCATAGGCTACAACTTTATGAGTATAGTCACCGCTAATTTCTACTAGTTTTTTAAAAGAAATTGGGGCTTCTACTGCTGGTACAATCGTACGATGAGATTGTTCTGCAGCCTCTTTAGCAATCTTGTTCCAGCGATCTAATTTTTTTTGACTCTTTTTATCATCCCATTTAACAACTGAACGAGCCGCAATAAAAGGGATAAACTTATATGCCCCAAGTTCTGTCCCTTTTTGGATAATAAGCTCGAGCTTATCCCCTTTAGGCAGACCGTTCACAATTGTAACATGGACTGGAAGCTCTTTTTCTTCGCTTATCCATTCTATAATAGATGCTTTCACTTCGTTAGCGGAAATATTTTCAATTTCACACAAAGCAGCTTGCCCCTGTTCATTACAGGCAATAAACTGTGATCCTTCATTCATTCTCATGACGCGTGAGATATGATGGGCATCATCCTGGGTCACTATGACACTTTGCTCTTGAAATTGATCATTTGGAAGAAAATAACGTTGCATCTTGACACCTTCTCACTTGTTAAGCTTGTTTTTGCGCAATAATTGCTACCCAGTCTTCCATAAGCGTTACTTCTTGAATAACAAAGCCCGCTCCCGTTAACGCTTTTTTGACATCTTCTTTTTTCGCACTAATAATACCTGATGTAATGAACATGCCTCCTGGCTTTAATACCTTTGCAGCATCGTCTACAAAACGTACGATTACTTCAGCTAGAATATTCGCCACAACAATGTCAACCGGTCCTTCTATACCTTGCAACAAGTTGTTTTGACCTACTGTTACGACGTTCCCAACTTGATTCAGTTCAATATTTTCGCCAGCAGAACGTACGGCTACTTCATCAAGGTCTAGAGCTTGTACATTACTTGCTCCTAACAGAGCTGCGCCAATGCTTAGCACTCCTGAACCTGTACCCACGTCAATAACAGTATCTCCTGCTTTCACTGTTCTTTCCAATGCTTGAAGAGACATAACCGTCGTTGGATGCGTACCTGTCCCAAAAGCCATTCCGGGATCAAGCTCGATAATCAATTCATCTGTGCTTACTTTTTCATAGTTTTCCCAAGTTGGTACAATCGTAAAACGCTCTGAAATTTTCACGGGATGGTAATATTTTTTCCAAGCAGTGGCCCACTCTTCCTCGTTCACTTCACTGATCGTAACTTTGTTAGCTCCTAAATCAAAGTCGTAAACAAGCAGTCCATTAATTTCTTTTTTGATACCATCCACAGTTTCTGCTAAAAAGCTGTTAACTGGAAGATATGCTTTAATCACTACACCTTCTTCTGGGTAGTCTTCTACGTTTAAATCGTAGATTTCACCAAAAGTTGTATCTCTGTCCTTCACTAAATCAGCAGGGTCTTCAATGACTACCCCGCTAGCTCCTGATTCATGTAAAATATGAGAGATGGGTTCAATTGCTTCTTGCGCTGTATGAATACAAATTTCAGACCATTTCATTGCTACCAACTTCATCCTTTCTGCCTTCAGTAATATAGGATTTTAAATATGAACATGACAGATGACAGGTTGGCAAAGTACCTTTACCAACCTGTCGCTGTTTACTATGAAAGACAATTATTCTCCTTTAATTGCTCGTTTTACTTTTGCAAAAAAGGAATCATGCTGCTCATCAACGGCTTCTTGACCGCTCAGTTCAGCGAACTCACGCAATAATTGTTTTTGTTTTTCTGATATTTTTGTTGGAGTTACAACTCGAACGTGAATATGCTGATCTCCTTGACCATATCCTCGTACGTTTGCCACACCTTTTCCTTTTAAACGGAATTTCGTTCCCGTTTGTGTACCAGCAGGAATCTTCAGCTTCACCTTGCCGTGTAGAGTTGGTACTTCTACTTCATCACCTAGCGCTGCCTGAGCAAACGTTAAAGGCATTTCGCAGTAGATATCGTCTCCATCACGTTCAAAGAATTCATGAGTGCGCACGTGGAACACTACGTATAAATCTCCCGGAGGACCACCATTTACCCCTGGTTCTCCTTGAGCACTTACGCGCAGCTGTTGACCATCATCTACACCAGCTGGAATTTTAACATTAATTTTACGTCGTTTTGTTACTTTACCGTCACCGTGGCACGTTGCACATTTGTCTTTAATGATTTTTCCCGTACCATTACAATGATGACACGCACGTCGATTTACCACGCGGCCAAACGGCGTGTTTTGTTCAACGTTTAACTGACCTGAACCATTACAGTGCGAACATGTATCGACTTTTGTTCCAGGTTTTGCACCTGAACCGTGACATGTCTCACACGTTTCTTCACGTGGAATTTCAATTGTTGTTTCTTTTCCGAAAACAGCTTCTTCAAAAGAAAGTGTCATCGTGTATTGTAAATCGGCACCTTGTCTCGGAGCATTAGGGTCACGTCTGCGACCACCACCACCAAAGATCGAGCTGAAAATATCTTCAAAGCCGAAGCCGCCAAAGTCTGAGCCGCCTCCACCAAAGCCGCCAAAGCCTTGATTTGGATCAGTATGACCAAATTGATCGTATTGTGCTTTTTTTTGGTCATCACTCAATACTTCATATGCTTCTTTTACTTCTTTAAATTTGTCAGCAGCATCTTCCGCTTTGTTAATATCTGGATGATATTGTTTAGAAAGCTTGCGGTATGCTTTTTTTATTTCATCTTTTGTAGCGCTCTTACTGATACCGAGTACTTCATAGTAATCTCGCTTACTCATCAATACTCACTCCCGAATCGTTTCACATAAACGTAATTGTATCATTATTAATAATTCCATAGCAACATAAAAGTTACTTTCTATTGCTCTCGTGCACGCAGAGAGCCAAGTGAAAAACTTTCCTTTTCGCTTTTCCACGTTAAAAAAGTCAAAGCCAAGAAATAAGCTTGACTTTGACTTTTTAAAAAGATGTGAATCGCACCATGGCGTCATTCACGTTAGTCGTCAAGATGCATTATTTTTTGTCGTCGTTTACTTCTTCAAACTCTGCATCTACAACATCATCATTTTGAGCGCCTTGTTCACCTGCTTGCTGAGCTTGTTGAGCTTGCTCATACAATTTTACAGTTAACGCTTGAACGATTTCTTGAAGTTCATCTTTTTTCGCTTTGATTTCTTCAAGGTCATTCTTTTCAATCGCTGCTTTTAAAGCATCTTTTGCTTCGTTAGCTTTTGTTACTTCAGCTTCTTCTACTTTTCCTTCAAGATCTTTTAATGTTTTTTCAGTTGTAAACACTAATTGATCTGCTTCATTGCGTAGTTCCACTTCTTCTTTACGTTGCTTATCAGCATCTGCGTTTTCTTCCGCTTCTTTTACCATGCGATCGATTTCATCATCTGATAAACCTGTTGAAGATTTAATTGTAATAGCTTGCTCTTTGTTTGTACCTAAATCTTTTGCACGAACGTTTACGATACCATTTTTGTCAATATCGAATGACACTTCGATTTGAGGTACTCCGCGTGGTGCAGGTGGAATATCAGTTAACTGGAAACGACCTAGCGTTTTGTTGTCTGCAGACATTGGACGCTCACCTTGAAGAACATGAATATCTACAGCTGTTTGGCTATCTGCAGCCGTTGAGAATACTTGTGATTTACTTGTTGGAATCGTCGTATTACGCTCAATTAGCTTTGTAAATACGCCACCCATTGTTTCGATACCTAGTGATAAAGGCGTTACGTCTAGTAATACAACGTCTTTTACATCACCAGTTAATACGCCACCTTGAATTGCTGCACCAAGTGCAACTACTTCATCAGGGTTTACACCTTTGTGAGGATCTTGACCAGTTTCTTTTTTGATTGCATCTTGTACCGCTGGGATACGAGTTGAACCACCAACTAAGATTACTTTATCAAGTTCGCTTGCAGAAAGGCCTGCATCTTTTAAAGCTTGACGCACAGGAGCCATTGTACGCTCTACAAGGCCTGCTGATAACTCGTCAAATTTAGCACGTGATAAAGATACCTCTAAGTGAAGAGGACCAGCTTCTCCAGCAGTGATAAATGGTAAAGAAATTTGTGTAGATGTTACGCCTGATAAATCTTTTTTCGCTTTTTCAGCCGCATCTTTTAAACGTTGAAGCGCCATTTTATCTTTGCTTAAATCCACGCCGTTTTCTTTTTTGAATTCAGCGACTAAATAGTCGATGATTACTTGGTCAAAGTCGTCACCACCAAGGCGGTTGTCACCTGCAGTTGCGCGAACTTCAAATACGCCGTCGCCAAGTTCTAGAATAGATACGTCAAACGTACCGCCACCAAGGTCATAAACTAAAACTGTTTGATCTTCATCTGTTTTTTCTAATCCGTATGCAAGTGCTGCTGCAGTAGGCTCGTTAATAATACGCTCTACTTCTAAACCAGCAATTTTACCAGCATCTTTTGTTGCTTGACGCTCAGCATCATTAAAGTAAGCAGGAACTGTGATAACAGCTTTTGTTACAGGCTCACCTAAATACTCTTCAGCATAACCTTTTAAATGTTGAAGAATGATAGCTGACATTTCTTGAGGCGTGTATTGCTTGCCTTCAGCTTCAACCTTATGGTCTGTACCCATATGACGTTTAACTGAAATAATTGTGTTAGGGTTTGTAATAGCTTGACGTTTCGCTACTTCCCCAACTTGACGCTCACCGTTTTTGAATGCCACAACTGATGGCGTTGTACGGTTTCCTTCTGGATTTGGAATTACTTTTGGTTCGCCGCCTTCTAATACAGCGACACAAGAGTTAGTTGTACCTAAATCGATACCAATGATCTTACTCATTGACAATGACCTCCTTCATAATATGTAGTGTTATTGATTCACTTTAACCATCGCAGGGCGGATGATTTTATCTTTTAATTTGTAACCTTTTTGAAGCTCTTCTACTACCGTGTTCGGTTCGTATTCATCGTCTTCTACTTGCATCACTGCTTGATGCTCGTATGGATCGAATGTTTTCCCGACTGATTCAATTGCTTCAACACCTTCTTTTTGAAGTGCCTCTACTAATTGACGGTATACCATTTCTACACCTTGCAGCACAGATTTAGTTTGCTCGTCTGCTGTGTTAACTTGTAATGCACGTTCAAAGTTATCAAGTGCTGGTAAAATATCCGAAACTAATGATTGAGCACGGTATTTTTGAGCAGCTTCTGCATCGAGACGTGAACGACGACGGAAATTATCGAAATCAGCTTGTAGACGTAAGTAGCGATTCTCTTCTTCTTCAAGCTGTTGCTTTAATTGATCATTTTCTTGTTGAAGAGGGTTTACTTCCTCAGACACTTCAGCTTCAGTTGCTTCAGCAGAGTCTGTTTGAACTTCTTCAACCACTTCTTCGTTTTGTTCTTCTACTTGCTTTTCGTTTGACAATTCATTCACCTCCCTTAAATGTTTACACACATTTTCACATTTTAAACAACGTTTTTTATTTTATCACAGGGAAAGGATGGAAGTAATATATTCCACCCGATTCCTTTATTCTTTATACAAGTTTGTTAATACTTGAGACATATCTGATGACAGCAGTGTAAGCAAACTAATCACACGCGCATATTCCATGCGGGTCGGTCCCAGTATAGCAATTGTGCCAAGCTGTTCGTGACCAAAGGAATAACTAGCTGTAATTAAGCTGCACCCTACCATTTCATTCAATTTATTTTCATGACCAATTTTCACATGTATGCCAGCCTCATTTGGGCTTAACAGCTTATAAAACTGCTGTTCATGTTCAATAATATTAAACAGCCCGCGAATTTTATTAAGGTCATGAAATTCCGGCTGAGCAAACATATTCGTTTTGCCGCCAACTACTAATTTGCCATTCATGTTGAGCTTTAATGCATCATTGAGTATATCCATCGTCTGCTCATACCCTTGAATATGGCTTTTTAAGAGCGTCGCTACTTCTTTGTACATTTTATCATGTAAATCAGTAATGCGAACGCCGATGAGCTTTTCGTTTAAAATGTTAACCATTTTTTCAATATCGGAAGGTTGAATACTACTCGGCAGCGTAATCGTCCGACTTTCAACGTGTCCTGTATCGGTCACAATAATGGCAACAGCTGATTGAGCCGTTAAAGGTAAAATCTGCAGCTGTTTTAACTTATGGCTGACCGCTTTTGGTCCTAGCACAATAGACGTTAAACTCGTTAAATCAGATAAAATTTGTGCTGACTTTTGAACGAGCTGCTCCAGTTCTACAATGCGTTCAGCGAATACCGAACGTACCGTGGAAACGTCGCTTGCTTTCAAGTGCTGCGGGGACACTAGATGATCAACATAATAACGATAACCTTTCTCAGACGGAACGCGCCCTGAAGAAGTATGAGTTTTTTCAATAAATCCAAGTTCTTCTAGGTCTGACATCTCATTCCGAATCGTAGCCGAACTAAAATTAAACTCTTCTTTCTTAGATAATGTTCGAGAGCCTACCGGCTGCGCAGATCGAATGAAATCATCAATAATGACTTGTAAAATTAATAACTGTCGATCAGTAAGCACGCTTCATCACCTCTGTTAGCACTCTAAAACTTTGAGTGCTAAATCTAATAATAAATTACCAAATCACTATAGCGATGTCAACGATTTGATATTAGATTATCCCAATAAAGGCTTGAAAAACTTCATTCCCCAAAAATCGACCATTGTGTGTTAAAAAGACTGAGCTATTGTCTTCACCCAAAAGTCCTTTCTCTTTGTATTCTTGAATAGGTTCTCCAAATACATCTTTTAATTCTCGATTGAATTTTTTCTTAAACTCCTCTTTTGAGACTCCTTTCGTTTTACGAAGGCCCAAAAACATTTCTTCTTCCATTTTTTCAGCCTCGGTCACGCTCACTTCATTGAGATATGCATTTCCTTTTTGCTCGACTGAATCAATGTACTTTTTTAATGGTCCAATATTTGCTCGTCTTATTCCGTCTATATAGCTATGTGCGCCTGCGCCAATTCCGTAATAATCGTCGTTGTTCCAATATGTTAGATTATGAATACTCTCGTAGCCTGGCTTTGCGAAATTACTGATTTCGTATTGATGAAAACCTTGTTTGTCCATTTCTTTCATAAGCAGCTCATACATAGCTGCTTCTTCTTCTTGAGCAGGCAGGGGTAGCTTTCCTTTATTCATTAAATTATAAAATACCGTTTTAGGTTCAATAATCAACGAATAGGCAGACATATGCTCTACCTCTAATGAAAAAGCCGTTTGAAGCGTAGAAGAAAAATCAGCTACCGTTTGTTCCGGCAGGCTATAAATTAAGTCTAAGCTTATATTCGACATTCCAATCTTTCTCGCTTGTTCAACACAATCAAATACCTGTCTATTTGAATGCACACGTCCAATTTTCTCCAATAATCTTTCATTAAACGTTTGTACACCAATGCTTAAACGATTCACGCCATAGTCATGGAGAAGCTGAAGCTTTTCTTTTGTCAATTCATTCGGATTCGCTTCAAATGTAAACTCACCTTTTTCGTCATAAGGGAGGTACATACGAATGGATTCTAAAAAATACTCTAGCTGCTGTTCATCTAAGGCTGTAGGCGTCCCACCCCCAACGAATATCGTGTTTAAATTGGTCGTTGGATAATGTTCAACTGCTTGTTTCATTTCTTCTCGCATGCTTTCCAAATACGGCATAACGGGCTGATTTTTGAAAAACACTTTATTAAAGTCACAATAGTGACAAATATGATGACAAAACGGGATGTGCAGATATGCTGCCTTCACCATGGACTTCCACCTCAATCACATTTATAAATGATAAAAATACCGCAGAGTCTCTCTGCGGTATTTTTATCTATGTTCGTTCACACTTATTTACAGCGCTCAAAGCTCTTTACTATCGTATCAGATTAGCTTGATTTTCAAAACTAATTTGACATGTTAAATAATAGAATTTCAGCTATTAATCTTCATCCATGCGAAGAACAGCCATGAATGCTTCCTGCGGTACTTCAACAGAACCGACCTGCTTCATACGTTTTTTACCTTCTTTTTGTTTTTCAAGAAGTTTACGTTTACGAGAGATGTCTCCTCCGTAACATTTTGCTAAAACGTTTTTACGAATGGCTTTAATTGTTGAACGCGCGACAATTTTTTGACCGATTGCCGCTTGAATCGGCACTTCGAACTGTTGACGTGGAATAAGCTCTTTAAGCTTTTCTACAATGACTTTACCACGATCGTAAGCTGAATCTCTGTGCACGATAAAGGACAGTGCATCGACCGTTTCGCCGTTTAAAAGAATATCCATCTTCACAAGCTTCGAAGGCTGATATCCGATAAGTTCGTAATCAAACGACGCGTAGCCTTTTGTATTTGATTTTAATTGATCAAAGAAATCATATACAATTTCAGCTAGCGGAATTTCGTATACAATACTCACGCGATTAGCATCCAAGTACTGCATATCAATAAAGTTGCCTCGCTTCTTCTGACAAAGCTCCATCACAGCACCAACATAATCGTTTGGTACCATCATCGTTGCTTTCACATACGGTTCTTCTACGCGTTCAATCTTTTGTGGGTCCGGCATATTAGACGGGTTATCTACAGACAGATGAGTCTCGTCTGTTAAATACACGTCATAAATAACGCTTGGAGCTGTTGTAATTAAATCAATTTTAAATTCGCGCTCAATACGCTCTTGGATAATTTCCATGTGAAGCAACCCTAAGAATCCACATCGGAAACCAAACCCTAAGGCCTGAGACGTCTCTGGTTCAAACTGAAGTGCAGAGTCATTTAGCTCTAACTTTTCTAGTGCTTCACGAAGATCGTTATACTTCGCTGTATCAATTGGATACAGTCCGCAGTATACCATTGGATTCAGACGACGATAACCAGGAAGAGGTTCACTGGCTCCATTTTTAGCAAGAGTAATCGTGTCCCCTACTCGCGTATCTCCAACGTTTTTAATAGCTGCTGTTAAAAATCCTACGTCGCCAACAGAAAGTTCATCTTTAGCAACGGCTTTTGGCGTTAACACACCTAGCTCCGTTACCTCAAACTCTTTTCCTGTTGCCATCATTTTAATTTTGTCGCCTACTTTTACTCGTCCTTGTACGATACGAATAGATGCAACTACACCTCGGTATGCATCATAAAATGAATCAAAGATTAGTGCTTGAAGCGGTGCGTCTGGATCCCCTTCAGGAGCAGGAACTTTTTCAACAATTTGTTCTAAAATTTCTTCGATACCAATTCCTGCTTTAGCTGAAGCTAATACAGCTTCCGACGCATCTAACCCAATTACGTCTTCAACTTCTTGACGCACTCGCTCTGGCTCTGCACTCGGCAGGTCAATCTTATTAATGACAGGTAAAATTTCAAGGTTGTTATCAAGCGCTAAATATACGTTTGCTAGTGTTTGAGCTTCAATACCTTGAGCTGCATCTACTACTAGAATAGCACCTTCACACGCGGCTAAACTTCGCGACACTTCATATGTAAAATCGACGTGTCCCGGTGTATCAATTAGATGAAAAGTATACTCTTCTCCATCTTTTGCTTTGTATTGAAGCTGCACAGCATTTAATTTAATGGTAATTCCACGTTCACGTTCTAAATCCATCGAATCTAAAAGCTGAGCTTTCATTTCTCGCTGTGTTAACGCATTTGTTTTTTCTAAAATACGGTCTGCTAATGTTGACTTACCGTGGTCTATATGAGCAATAATCGAAAAGTTTCTGATTTTCGATTGTCGTTTCAATCTTGCTTCTCTATCCATATTTTTTTCACTCCTACTGAAAATCGGCAAAATACACTAAATTAAATTATAACAACACATTCGTCAACATTCAATAAGCATTCCATTGGGGATTTTTCCATACAAAAAAGCAGAAAGAGATTCTGCTTTTAATTAAGAAGATGATGGATAGCCTTAAAAGCTTTTCCTATTGTACTTTTCACGCCTTCCGCTAGACTTTGACCTAGCGAGGAGAAAAAGTTAAAAGCCTTTCGTTTTTCTAGAAACTGCTGTTTTTCATCAATGTTCACGACTTTTTTTGAACCTAAAACAGCAGCTTCCACCTGACCATCTGATGTTTTAGACACATTAATAACATGTTCAATCGAAGGATCATTATATCCCTTCATTTTAATCAACCCTTGCTGAGCCGTCTGCATCCCTAAAAATACGACGCACAGTAAAAAAATGGTTAGCACTACTGATTTTAAAGTAAATTTAATCATATTATTAGGCCCCTTACTTCTTTATCTTCTGTAGTACTAACCATTATGACTATATTGTGAAGAACTCATTCACCTAAAAGCGTATTAATGAGTATATGCCCCAAAGTTCTCTTGATCCACTTCATGATGCAAAGCAGCGTTAAGTCCTCCTGCAACTACATTAGCCATATCTTCAATAAACATATCCACTTCTTTTGGCGTAACCATCAAATTATGGCCTAAAGGTGCAAGCACTTCATGAATAAGACGTCTTTTTTCTTCATCTGGAAGGGTGCCAATCATACCGAGATACGTTTGACGCTGCTCTTCATTGGGTAAGTCATCCTCCGTGAGCTTCTTTTTTTCTCCAAACGTCATACCGGATGGAAGCAGCGACTTAGACGGCTTTCCCTGCTCTTTCATTTCTCGGCCGAAATGTTTTAAGATAAAGTCAATTGTATCGCTTGTAATGGAAACAGCATCCACTACCGTTGGAATACCTATTGCAATAACTGGAATGCCAAGTGTTTCATAACTGATTTCTTTGCGCTTGTTTCCAACCCCAGACCCCGGATGAATACCTGAATCTGAAATTTGAATGGTAGCATTTACCCGTTCAATCGAACGAGCGGCAAGCGCATCGATTGCAATGATAAAATCTGGATTCACTTTCTTTACAACGCCAAAGATAATATCACTTGTCTCAATACCCGTCATTCCCATTACTCCCGGAACAATGGCGCTAACGGGTCTAAAGCCATCTTGCACGCTTTCAGGCTGTAGCTCAAACAAATGTCTTGTAATCAACAAATTATCTACTGCCTTTGGTCCAAGCGCATCTGGTGTAACACTTAAGTTTCCAAGACCCACTACAAGACAGCTAGCATCATCTGGAATGTTGAGGCTTTTAATAAAAAAATTCAGCTCTTTAGCAAATACTTCTTCCATGGCCTCTTGCTTTTCAGTATCCTGCTCGCGAATGCCTACCGATTCAAGGGTTACATATCGGCCTTTTTTCTTACCGATTGCTTCTGCGCCCTCTTCCGTAATTTCTACCATTGAGATTTTGACACCTTGTTCTTCTTTTTCTTTTACAATTACGCCTTTGATTTCTGACTGGTTATTCGGTTTAGGCTGATTTTCTAACGCTATGTCTTTTGCTTCGACAGCTAAATCCGTGCGCACGCTATATTGACTTAAATCAAGTTCTTTTTCCATTTCTTAACCTCCTAGACAATCTTTGTTGAAATTATTGTCACCGAGGACTGGCAGATTCATGCATTTAAGAAATGAAAAGTGGAAGGAAGGGCGCAATATCAGCTACAAGCTTTTAAAGAGAGCTCTGTCATATAAAATTCCTTGTCAAGGCTATTGCATTCTGTCCTTGTGTTTGATAAAATATCTTTTGTTCTTATTGTGAAGAATGTCGAGTTCTATATAATCTCGATTGTTATCATTTCGGGAGGTGAAACGGATGCCAAACATTAAATCAGCTATCAAACGTGTAAAAACTACTGAAGCTCGCCGTGCTCATAACATTCAAGCTAAATCAGCTATGCGTACTGCAATCAAAAACTTTGAAGCTTTAGTTGAAAACAACGATGTAGATAACGCAAAAGCAGCATTTGCTGTTGCTTCTAAAAAATTAGACAAAGCTGCACAATCTGGTATTATCCACAAAAATGCTGCAGCTCGTCAAAAATCTCGCTTAGCAGTAAAACTTAACGGTTTATCTGCATAATTGAGACAAAAACGATCCCATTAGGATCGTTTTTTTATTGCGCTCTTTTTAATAAAAACAGCTGTAAAATAAGCGCTTTATCCATTTTCCCCGTCTTCATTTCATAATCTGCCTCTGCTAAATCCTTTAAAATTTTTTTAAGCTGCTGTTCCTCAAAACTTCTGCTCTGCTGCAAAGCAATTTTCACACGAAACGGATGAACCTTAATCGTTTGAGCAATTTGCTGCTGACCGTACCCTTGACTAGACAGCTGCTTCGTATGATAAATCAAACGAAACTGCGTCGCTAACAAAGATAAAATTTTAATAGGCTCTTCGTTATTACGCAGTAAATCCTGATACATATTTAAAGCAGTAGAAACCTTTCGCTGAATAACAGCGTCAATAAGCGTAAATACATTTTGTTCAAGCGTTTTTGCCACAAGCTTAAGCACAACTTCTTTTGTAATGACTCCGTCTTGTCCAACATATAACACCATTTTTTCAATTTCATTTGTCACAAGTGTTACATTAAGACCCACAAGCTGAATAAGCAGCGTCACAGCATCTTCATCCATATTCACTCCATCTTTTGAAAGTAAATTATGAATCCACTGCTTCATTTCTTTTTCACCAAATTCGTTCGCTTCAATGTAAGCTGCTTGTTTTTTTAATAATTTTGTTATTTTTTTTCTTTCATCCAGCTTTTCATAAGGGGCTAGTAGAATTAACGTTGAAAAAGACGGGGGCTGCTCCACATATTGCTGCAGTTTTGCTAGATCATGCTCTACTTTATCTTTCGATTTTTCAGCCGTTAAAAATGCTGCATTTTTCGCAACCACTACACGCTTGTCTCCTAAAAAAGGAAGCGTTTCAGCATCTTCTAGAACTTGATCAATCGATGTTTCTTCTAAATCGTATAGTGACAAGTTAAATTCTTTATCTTCTTCATTTAACGTATAGTCGACGATTTTATCTCTAATCTTTTTACTCATAAATGCATTGACCCCGTGTATTAAGTAAACGGGGGCTATATTATTTTTGGTAATACTTTTTAAGCTATCAACTGCCAACGTATATACGCTCCTCTTTTTTATTCATCTATATTGATTATGTATAGTTACTGATAAACAAAATACAATTTCTATCGTAAAGGTGTTATGAGTTTTTGGCAACAATACAAAAGGAATTGCCTTAAAACGACAATTCCTCAGTTTATGATAAACATTAACAATATAAGCCCTAGGTTACTTATTTGTTAATGATTAAACCCTTATCTCTATTTTCTCCTCATGTCTATAAAGTATAGTTGTTAACTGTTGTCAGTTTGTGAAAACGCTTTTAAATTGTCTAGATTTTTAAAAAAAGTTAGATTATACTGTAAACAGGAGGGGTGTTAATGAACCAATTTGAAGAAAGTGTCCAAAGTAAACGCAACGACGCTGTCGATTCTGCCGTAGGATTTGGTGTTTCATTTGGCTTTTTCACTGCCTTATTTGTTATTGCAACTGTGATTCACTACTTGGGTTCGTAAAATTGCTTCAAGGCTGCTTCTTAGCAGTCTTTTTTAGTTCGTTTTTCTTACTATAGACTATGGAAGTTGCTGCGAAAACGTTCCTGACTTTTTTGTAAATTTATACATTACCCCACCATCTTCATCCGTTCGATAAATATACACTCCGCAGCTTTTCAGAAGCTCTAATATTTCTTGATGAGGATGACCATAACGATTTTTTTGTCCCGCTGAAACAAGCGCTACTTTAGGATTTAAATGTTGAACAAACTCTTCTGAAGTTGAGGTTTTACTGCCATGATGCCCAACTTTTAATACATCTGCTTTAAGGTTTAGAGAGTCTTTCAATATTCTTTGTTCTCCTTCCTTTTCTAAATCTCCGGTGAATAGCCATCTTAAATTTCCTAACTTAGCGTCTATTACAATTGAGCCGTTGTTGCTCGTTTCTTCGAAACCTGTCGGAGAAATAATCTGAAATAACACACCTCCTTCTTGCCAGCTATCTCCTTGTTGAACAATTTGAACAGGCACTCTTTGTTTTTGAGCAGCGATCACCAATCCAGTCTCTACGTCATTTAATTCAGCTTTTTTCCCAAGCACCAGCTCCCCGACAGCCACTTGTGAAAATAAATGCTGTGCCGCCCCTGCGTGATCATAATCGCCGTGTGTGATAATCATTTTATCTACCCTTGTTATTCCTTTTGAATGCAAAAAGGGAACAAGTACATCTTCTCCCACGTCAAAAGAAGAACGACGTTTTTGCCATGGTTCTTTTGGAAATGAAACGGTTCCTCCCGTATCGATCATATACACACCTTTTCGATAAGGAAGCTCAATGATAAAGCAGTCTCCTTGTCCTACATCGACCATTGTGACCGTTCCTTTTGGATTCAAATAAGGATACATACATTGTGCGGCTAACAATGCCACGAGAAGAAACATATAGCGAACGAAAAATCCTCCTTCTTCGACCGCCACAAATACAGCATAAATGCATAAGTACATGCCCAAAAACAGCACAATGTGGGGTTTTCCCGTTACAAAATCAGCGGGAATCCACTCAAAAAAGCCAAGCAATTTTTCACAAAAAAGTAAAAGAACATGAAGAATTTGCTCCAGCAGTTCACTCACTCCCGGCAAGAGGATACGAACAAAAAGAATGAGCAAACAAAGAGGTAATATAACAAGAGAAAACAGCGGTACAAAAACCATATTTAATGGCAAACTGAGGAGAGATACTCCATAAAAATAGTACAACAATAAAGGAAGTGAACTGATTTGTGCAATCGCTGAAACAACCATGAGCTGGCTGAAAGAAGAATGAAAACGAGGTAAAATCGTCTGACTCGATAAAATCAATGCAAAACTAACGGCAAAAGAAAGCTGAAATCCTACGTCAAATAAATAGTACGGCTTAAAAAGCAGCATGGCCATAAAAGCAAGGCTGATGCTATCAACCAAAAGAATTTTTCTTTGTATTTTTATCGATATAAGCATCAGCATACTCATAAAAACAGCTCGGACAACTGAAGCGCTGCCACCGGCCAAAACCATGTATACAGGAAGAAGCAAAAGTAAAAGCGTAATGGCTCGCTCGCGCGTTATTCCAATCCGAATGAGCAAATAAAAACACATCGCTGTCAGCAGTCCAACATGAAGACCTGATATGGCAAGCAAGTGGATTAAACCAAATTGCTGATAGCGCTTGATACTCTCTTCTTCGATGCCAGTGCGCTCGCCATAAATTAGTGCCTGCATAAACCCAGCGCCTGGATCCGACATATTTTGTTGAATATAATTAATTCCTTTTTGACGAATAAAGGTAAGGTACGTAAGTGGAGTTAAAGTGGGGAGCTGACATTTTACCAAATCAAGTCCCTTGACGTTAAGCTGCCAATGAATAGACTGATGGTACAAATATTGCTGATAATCAAATGCATGAAGGTTGCGAGCAGGTGAAGGAGAAGTTAATTGCCCCCCTAGTTGACAAACTTGATGAATCGTTAGCTTTTCGAGCTGCTGTTTCTCTTCCAACGTTTTTAGTTTATAAAAAGCCATGACCTCTTCATTTTGAACCGTAAACTTAAAAGTAAGCTTGTCGCCGTCACTATGCGGAACAGAGGAAATTTCGCCTGTAAAAGAAGAAGATTCAGCTAAAAGAACCGTTTTGTTATGCTTATTTGTCTCAGCTAATAGGTAGACGCACAAAACACTCAACAGTGCAGAAGCAATAACCACTTTCCTCGGACATTGTAGCCATTGAAAAATGAAAAGCACGATTAGCAAAAACAGGCTTACAGCGGAATGATTATCATATACATATAAAGCTATCATCATGCTAAAAGCACAGTAAATATAATATCCTTTCACCTTTAGCTCCTTTCTTCTTAAAAGAAAGAGGCTCCTTACTGTTACCAAGTAAAAAACCTCTTTTACCTTTAATTTTCCGTAAACAAAGCGAGAGCTTCACGCTGTAAATTCATCACTTCTGCTTCGTCCGCTCCGCTTTTTTCTAAACGAGCGAGAACATCCGTCACAAATTGAAGCTTCTCTTTACTTTTTAAGTCAATGATTGCTTCATCAAGTTCAACTTTTGCTGTTTTCACTCCCGCCTGTTGAAATAACTCAACAGCATACGGATGATTTTTGTAATCATTAGCGTAATATACTGTTTTAATTCCCGCTTGAATAAGGGCTTTACAGCAGTTTAAACAAGGAAAATGCGTGACGTATACTTCCGCATCTTCTGTTTTTACACCAAACTTAGCACACTGCAAGAGTGCATTCACTTCTGCATGGACAGTTCTTACACAGTGTCCATCAATCACATAACAGCCTTCGTCAGCACAATGCACACCTCCGCTGATCGAGCCGTTGTATCCTCCAGCTATAATACGTTTATCACGCACCACTGTAGCCCCAACAGCCAGACGTTCACAAGTGCTTCTTAAAGCTAGCAAATGGCTTTGTGCCATAAAATATTGATCCCATGAAATCCGGTTCATCTCATTCCCTACCTTTTTATTTAAAACTGAATAATTATAATTATACTTGTCTCTTTCATAGTGTAGCGTTTCTTTTCCTTTTTCGTCAATAAGTCTCTACTGTACCGTAATTTGAGCTTTGATTTTTTCTAGCGACTTCTCGCCAACACCTGATACTTGCCCCAAATCCTCTACTGTTTGAAACAAGCCATTTTCCTCTCGATATGAAACGATGGCACTCGCTTTTGAAGGTCCAATACCATTTAGCGTTTGTAGTTCATCAGTGTTCGCTGTATTGATATTAACAAGGGGCTGATCATTTGAAGTTCCTGAGGAAGAGATTGAAGAAACTGGAGATGAAGGCGGGATTTCTTCTCCAGCAGCTGGGATGTAAACAGCCATTTCATCTTGTAGCTTGCTAGCTAAATTGAGCTGTCTTAAGTCCGCTTCTTTCGTAGCGCCTCCGGCTTGTGCTAGAGCATCTTTTACCCTTGCATCTTTCGGAAGCTGGTATACACCAGGCTTCTGAACAGCTCCTTTAATATCCACCATAACAAACGGGGAATCTTGGCTCGAAATTACTTGATCAGACGACTCTCCTTCTTTTTTTGCAGCAGAAGATTCTGCCTTTATCATATCTGAGGTTTGAAGAGAACTTTCCGGTTTCTCTCCGCCTGTGCGATAGATATAAAAAGCCAAGCTAACTGCTAAGCAAATACACCCAATTAGCCATTGTTTTTTTGAAAAAGTCAAATTGTACACTCCTTTGAATTTTGAAGTAACGTCATAAATTCCATTACGTCTTCATAGTGTTTAGAAGAAAAGGCTTTTGAAGGAGGGAATGAATCAGTGAACATAGGGTTTATCGGAACAGGAAACATGGGGAAAATATTAATTGATGCGTTTATTGAATCAAAAGCCGTACGTCCTTCTAAAATTACTATTATGAATCGCACAAAAAAAAGAGCCAAAAAGATTCAACAGCAGCATAAAAAAATTCATGTTGCTGATACAGCTGAAGAAGTTGTTCACGCATCCAAAGTCATTTTTATTTGTGTTAAGCCATTGGATATTCACCCCCTTTTAATAAAATTAGAACCACTTCTGACGAAAGATCACTGCATTGTATCCATTACCAGTCCAATTAGCGTAGAACAAATCGAACGCCTCGTTCCGAGTCAAGCAGCTAGAATTATCCCTAGCATTACGAATCGGGCATTAGCAGGTGTTTCTCTTTTCACGTTTGGAGAAAGATGTACGCCTTTTTACCAAAATTATTTACATGAATTATTTTCATCTATGTCAAAGCCTGTGGCTATTGATCAAACGATTACGCGCGTATCATCCGATATCGTAAGCTGCGGTCCTGCATTCTTCAGCTTTTTGCTTCAACGCTTTATTGATGCAGCAGTTCAAGAAACAAATATTTCTGAAGAAGAAGCTACCGTCATGGCCAGTGATATGATTATTGGAATGGGAAAACTGTTGGAAAAAGAAATATTTACGCTTCCTACCTTGCAGGATAAAGTATGCGTAAAAGGCGGTGTAACCGGAGAAGGTATTAAAGTTTTAGAAGCTGAACTCGGAGAGATGTTTGTGCACGTATTTCAAAAAACACATGAAAAATTTGACGAAGACATTGAGCTTGTTCACAATCAGTTTGATAGTCTTATTCCATAATTTCTGTAGAAATCCTGCTTTGAAACAAAAAAAGAAGCCTCTACTCGGCTTCTTTTTTTTGCGCAGAGAAAAAGATGCGCTCACTGTTTGAAGTAGGCTCACTCATTTTGAAATCTGCACTTACTTCTATATTTATAAAACCAGCTTCGCTCAGCCATGATTGATAATGGTCAATCGACCAAGTGCGCTGAGCATGCACCTCATCAAAGCGATGATATGCATCCATTTCTTCATCATAAGCAAAAAACGTAATATCATGCTCTACGCGCATGTCTGTATCGTCATAGGTGCAGTTCCAAATATATGACACGTCTTCATCTACGTAAGAAAAAGATTGATTTCCAAATACGTCCTTCATCTTGTGCACTGAATGAACATCAAATATAAAGAGCCCACCTGGTTTTAAGTGCTTATATACACGTTGAATGGTTTCTTGAACTTCTTTATCACTTTGCAAATAGTTCAAAGAATCACAAAAGATTACTACACAATCGAACTCTTTCAATAACTCAAGTTCCGCCATGTTTTGCTGAAAAAGAGATAGCGTTACCCCTGCTTCTGTCGCCTTTTCCTGGGCTACCATAAGCATATCATCAGACAAATCAACGCCTACTACGGAGAAACCTTCTTGTGCAAATCGAACGGAGAGTTCTCCCGTGCCGCAGGCAAGGTCTAATATACTGTCAGGCTTTGTTTTCGCTTTTGCCACCTGCTGATTAAAAAATTCAGCCCAATCGTCATACGGAACGTCTGCCATTAGCTGATCATATACGTAGGCAAATTCTCCGTACCTGCTCATAGCTGTAGCTCTTCTGAACTTACAAATGGTGCATCTCCCCATAAGCGTTCTAAGTTATAATATCCGCGCTCATCTTTATGGAAAATGTGAACCACAACATCTCCAAGATCAACAAGAACCCACTTAGCCTGCTCAAATCCTTCTAAACGCTTCACAGAAATGCCTTGTTCGTGTGCATTTTCTTTAATTTCACGAGCAATTGCCTGCACTTGTTTATCTGAGTTACCGTGACAAATAACAAAATAATCTGCCACAAGTGAGATTCCTTCCATATTTAACGCTACGATATCGATTGCTTTTTTATCGTCTGCTGCTTCTACAACAAGAGATAGCAATTCACGTTCAGTCATGTGTTTGACCTCCTAAGATTAAATCATTATATGTCATCATCGTATCGGGATAAACGGCCTGATGTTTAGTCATTAAAAAAGAAATGGTGTTTTTCAGTGATTGAATAAGTGCTGCATTTAAGTCGATTTTAGCTAACTCCCGCACTTCATCAACACCTGGAAATCTCCTTCCGGGTTCAATGTAATCAGCAACGTACACAATTTTTTCAAGTAACGTCATGCCAGGTCTTCCGGATGTATGGTAAGCAATCGCATCCAATACTTCCTTATCCGTAATCCCTACTTCATTTCTCACTAAAAACGCGCCTACTGGAGCATGCCATAATTCGGTATTGTATTCCAATAAAGAAGGGTTCATGTTTTGATCAATAATAATTTGCTTCATCTCTTCCTTTGGACGAAACTTGGCATAGTCATGAAAAATAGCAGCCAGTTCTGCTTTTTTTTCGTCTGCTTCAAAACGCTTAGCTAATTCAATTGCTGTTTCCATTACCCCGACAGTATGAATATAACGACGTTCTGTTAACTGTTTCTTTACGATTTCTAATGCCTCAGTTCGATTCATATAATTGATTCTCCTCGATATATTGTTTAACACCAGCAGGTATAAAATAACGAATGGTTTCTTTCTTTACTACTCGTTCGCGAATAAAGGAAGAGGAGACATCAAACTGCGGAACTTCTACTTCTTTTATCGGGTAAGGGGACGTAATGGTATACCCCGGGCGTTTTACACCTACAAATGTAACCAAATTGACTAATTCATCAATTTCATACCACTTCGGCAAATATTCTACCATATCAGCACCAACGATGAAATGAAACTGATACGTTGGATACTTCTCCGTTAGTATTCTCATCGTATCATATGTATATGAAGGCTCTTTGCGCTCAAATTCAATCGGCTGCAGGGTAAATTGATCATGTTCTTCAATAGCTAGCTTTAGCATTTGTAAACGATGATATGGCTCAATAGGCTCTTTGATTGTTTTATGAGGTGGAATATACGACGGCATGAACCATATCTCATCTAATTTCAAGGCATGCAAAACCTCATTTGCCATCATTAAATGCCCCAAATGAGGCGGATTGAATGTTCCACCTAAAATTCCAATACTCTTCAACAATCCCCGACTCCTTTAATTTACTTCATTTTTAAATAGAGCGGGTTTCCCCGCTCTATTTCATTTCACTTTTGGAAGCATTAACTGCTTATTTTCGCGTGATTCTTTATATAATACAATTGTATTTCCAATCACTTGTACAAGCTCTGCTTTTGTTCCTTTTGTTAATCGAGCAGCAACCGTGTCACGATCTTCGTCACAGTTTTGCAGAATGCTTACTTTTAATAATTCTCTTGCTTCTAATGCATCAGCAATTTGACCAATCATATTTTCGTTGACTCCACCTTTTCCTACTTGGAAAATTGGATTTAAATGATGTGCTTTTGAACGTAAAAAACGTTTTTGTTTACCTGTTAACATAAAAACCTCCGTTGTATCTTATCTCTTAGTTAGTGTTGAAAGAACAATGTGTTCCATTGCCTCTTCGTCAGGACGGACGTTCGTCCACTTTTCAAATGCAAGTGCACCTTGCAGTACAAACATACCGACACCGTTATGAGTGCCTGCCCCTTTTGCTTCAGCCTCTTTTAAAAGCTTTGTTTTTAAAGGGTTGTAAATAATATCGCTGACTACGGCTTCTTTTTGCAATAAAGTAAGTGCTAATGGCAGCTCATCAACGTTAGGATACATTCCCACTGAAGTGGTATTAATAATAATATCGAATGTATCTAATTGTTTTTCCGCATCAGAAATAGACATCGCCGCCGTTTTCGTCGAAAAAGGCAGCTCGTTAGCTAATACAGCTGCTTTTTCGACGGTACGATTGCATATCGCAATTACCTCGGGAGCATGCTGAGCGGCAATTGTATAAAAAATAGCTTTTGCAGCTCCTCCAGCTCCAATAATTAAAATTCTTTTTTGGGATAAGCTGCCTTCTACTGCTTTGAGTAAAGACGTCACATACCCCTCTCCGTCGGTATTGTATCCAATATAACGGCCATCTTGATTAACAACTGTATTTACAGCGCCAATTGCCTTTGCTAATGGATCGACTTCATCCAAATGCTTCATAATATCAACTTTATAAGGAATCGTGACATTAAATCCTTGAATGTTTTTATCTTTTAGCTCTCCAATGGCTGACTCAAAATGAACAGGTTCAATTGGAAAAGCTTCATAATGAGCATCCATATTCAGACGTTTAAAGGCGTCATTTTGCATCAATGGCGATAGTGAATGCCCAAGCGGATAACCAACTAGCCCATATAATGTACTCAAGATTTTTTCCCCTTTTTGTTTAAATTAAAGAATCGCGCACAAATACGCCGACTCCTTTTGGTGCATGCGCCACAACTTTTGAACCTGACTCATTAACCGTCACCCAGCCAAGCCCTGAAAAAACAATATCCGTTTTTTCATTTTTTATTGTAAATTCATGTGCAACCAGTTCAGGAAACTCATCCATTTGCTCTGGGCGCGGCGGCTGAAGCAGTTCACCTGCTTGCTTTTCATACAGCTCATCTGCTTTTTCAAGCTTCGTACGATGGATATGCAAATCGTTCGATACATAACATGTTAATGACTTGCGGCCTCCCTGTACATAATCTAAGCGCGCCAGTCCTCCAAAGTATAACGTTTGCCCTTCATTTAGCTGATAAACCTTCGGCTTTATTTCTTTTTTAGGAGAAATTAGCTTTAAGTCTCGTTTATCTACATAGTGAGCCATTTGATGGTGATTAATAATACCAGGCGTATCATATAAAGACGCGCCGTTATCAAGCGGGATATCAATCATATCCAGCGTTGTGCCCGGATATTGAGATGTGGTAATAATATCTTTTTCTCCCGTTACTTCTTTAATAATGGCATTAATAAATGTTGATTTACCAACGTTTGTACATCCCACAACATATACATCTTTACCTTCGCGATAATGTTCAATGGCTTCGGCAATTTCTCGAATTCCTTGTCCTTTTTGCGCGCTCATGAGAAACACATCCACTGATTTTAGCCCAAGCTCTTTCGCTTCTCGCTTCATCCAATGAATTAGTTTATTTTTCTTTATAGACTTTGGCAGTAAATCCGCTTTATTTCCCACTAAAAGAACCTTGTTATTTCCAACAAATCGATGCAAACCAGGTAACCAGCTGCCGTTAAAGTCAAAGATATCTACAACTTTTACAACTAAACCGTCCGTTTGACCAATTCCATTTAAGATTTTTAAAAAATCATCGTCTGTTAAGGAAACATCTTGTACTTCATTATAATGCTTCAAGCGAAAGCATCGCTGGCAAATAATAGCTTCTTTTTCTAGTGCTGATTTTGGAGCATAGCCAAGTTCATCCGGTCGTTCTGTTTGAATCTCCACTCCGCATCCTACGCACTGTAATTTTTCTTCACTCACGTTTTAATCCTCCCAGTTAATCATACCTTTTCGTTTCATCCAACCTAGAATTCTTCGTTCCATTTTACGGTTAAATTTCGTTACAAATCCATCTGTTTGCGCAACTGGTACAACCAAAACCGTATATACGCCGAGACGATTTCCTCCTAATACATCCGTTAAAAGCTGGTCACCAATAACTACAACCTCATCTTTTTGCAGCTCCATATCACGAAGAGCTCTTCTAAATGCTTTACGCATCGGTTTGCGTGCTTTATATACAAATGGAAGTCCAACTGGATCTGAAAACAGCTTGACTCGTTTCTCCACATTATTCGATACAATCGTAATTTTAATTCCACTATCTTTCATTAACTGAAACCACTCAATTAATTCCGGAGTGGCATCAGGGCGATCCCATTCCACCAACGTGTTATCTAAGTCGGTAATAATTCCTTTTATTCCGCGCTCTTTCAAATCGTCTGGCTTAATTTGAAACACGTTTTTCACATGTTCATTTGGTAAAAAAAGTTTCAACACGTATCATGCACCTCGAATATATAGTTACATACTAAAATTAACGCCGTCTATCATTATAACGACTTCTTGTTATTTTCCAACCTAAAATTTTATTCTCTTCAAAAACAGGTCTTTTCTTAGTATAAAGGATATGCCTTGTGAATGCTTTAACTTTATACAGAAAGTTATTGACAAAAGGTAGTAAAACTCCATTTGTTCGTGAGCTTACGATATATTCACCCACTGCAAACTTAAAATAAAAAATAGTGCAGAAAACGTTTATTACTTATCAAATAGGGTAAGTGGTAAACAAATTCCGTTAAAAGTTTTCGACAAAAATTGATAAGCCCAATTATGTGGATAAGGTTATACACATTATCCTCTGTTATAGTTCAGCAATTAATGGTAATTATAAACAACATACCCACATTTTATCCACCGAAAGCTGTGGATAACAGAACGATTGTTCCTTTATTTGATTCATGTTAGATTATAAATAAGGAATTTATTAGCATTTAAATATAACTTTTTAGGATATTTATTTTAGTAGGAGGTGGCGGCAATCTTATGAGAAAATTATCAGATGAGCTGCTTATTGAATCATACAGCAAAGCAACTGAACTGCAATTAAGCCCTGATTTTATAAAATTAATTGAAGAGGAAATTGAAAGAAGATCATTAAAGATTAGCATACAAATTCCTTCTTAACGAATAAAAGAGCCTTCTTAATAAAAGAAAGCTGCATCTTCATTTATCTATCTACTCTTTTATTATATAGGCTCTATTTTTTCAAATGAGCAATTGGTTCTCCACATTTTACGTAAGAACCTGAGTAAACATTAGAAGCAAAAGTGATTGAGTTCTTCTCAAATAATAAAATGACAGTCGAGCCAAACGTGAAGTAAGCCATTTCTTCCCCTTTTTCGACTACTTCTTTTTTAGAAACCGCTTCAATACTGTTGATAAACATGGCTCCTACTTTTACCATCAGCATGTGACCATTTTCAAATGTTAACTCCGTGAGCTTCCGGAAATTTTTCACAAGCGGTTCTTTCCCGTATTTGATTCCTAATGAATTTACTGGATAAGACTTTTGTCCAACGGTCCACGTATCCCCCACTTGGGCTTTAAGAGGGCTGTGAATGCGATGATAGTCTTTCGGACTAAGGTAGAGGATAATAAACTGTCCCTCTATATATTTTTCAAGAACGAGATCATTTGAAACCATTTCCTGTATAGAATAAGGTTTGTTTTTTACAATCATTTCTTTTTGAGGCGTAATGACTCCATATGCTTCTATCTTTGCATCTACAGGACTGACAACGCTGTCTTTCTGCTGATCGACCGGACGGGCAGAAGGTTTCAAACGGCGAATAAATAGCTCATGTAAGTTTTGATAGTGATGCAGAGGCTTGTCCATTTCTTCTTTATTTACTTTAAAAACTTTTGTATAGGAGGGTATAACAAACCGACTCCATTTAGAGAAAGTGAATTTTCGAATGAGCTTCGATGATCCTTGGTGATTCGTAAGCTCAATAAACGTTCGATACAGGTGCTGCAACAATAATTTTACCTCCACATACTGAATAGTTCTTTACTAGAATAAGGTTTGCGTCTACAATGAAATTACCATTATTTTTACCTTTAGTTCATTCCATCCTTTAAAGGAGTGAGGAAATTGTTTTTATTAGACTATCTAGATCATACAATTAAAAAGCTGAGATCCCAAGCGGCAAACTCCTTAACGATTGTTAATTTAAGTTTAGGAAGCTTTGCTATTTTATTTGTCATGAAAAATGAATTGAACTTAAGTTTATTACTAATTTTTTTAGCAGCGTTAGCAGACCGATTCGACGGCATGGTAGCCAGAAAGCTGCAAATTGAATCTGAACTTGGAAAACAACTGGACTCCATGTGCGATATTATATCATTTGGCATCGCTCCAGCTCTACTACTTTATCAAAGTATTTTATCTCACTTTGGTGCTGCAGGTTCAATTGTTACCATCTGTTACATTGCTTGCGGAGCACTTCGTCTTGCCCGCTTTAACATCACAGAAAATACTGGGTATTTTACAGGGCTCCCTATTACCGCAGCAGGTTGTTTATTAACTCTTAGCTACTTAGGCGTCCCTTATTTGCCTTCACACTTTTATATGTTTTTAATTATCGTACTCGCTTGCTTGATGATTAGTACTTTCAAGCTAAAAAAAGTATAGAGCTCTATTTACTTTTATAGAGGAATATTATCGTCTTGCTTCTTTTCTTAATTATAGAATAAATCATCTTCTTTAAGAAACAAAGCGAAAATTCCTTAAGAATTCTTAAAAATGAATGGTTCTATTCGGTAGGATATGTCATCTAAAAAAACTCATGCGCATGCATGAGTTTTTTTTAATACCAGCAGCTAAACCAATAGAAGCTTCCGAAAATTAATAACAGGACAAACAGAACAATCAACAATCCAAGTCCCCAGCCGAAGCCTCCTCCACATGGGTAAGCTGGATAATTAGGATAACAGCAGCCTCCGTAACCGTACATACTCTCCCTCCTTACACTATAAACTACTACTAGCGTATGTACATACTTTTCCCCTGTATAGGCTGGTAACTATCTCTAAAGAAAAATCTGTGGACTTTTTCAAACTCTCTTGTCCCCGGGGGAATTTTAAACGTACAGGCAAAGACATCCTTCTTTTTACATATAGTGTAATGTTAGTCTCTCACAGGTTGATATCCCCTTATGGAGGTGAAGAGATGTCTGCATTATTTACCGCACTAGGCTATTTCTTTAAAGAATTGGTTTTCCTTGTTTCCTACGTAAAAAACAATGCGTTTCCTCAACCCTTGTCTGCTGCTGAAGAAAAGAGATATTTATCTTTAATGGAACAAGGAGATCAAGAAGCGCGAAACCTTCTTATTGAACACAATCTCCGGCTCGTTGCGCATATTGTTAAAAAGTTTGAAAACACGGGAGAGGATGCGGAAGATTTAATTTCAATTGGGACAATCGGTTTAATTAAAGCAATCGAAAGTTATTCGCAAGGAAAAGGAACAAAATTAGCTACTTATGCCGCACGATGTATTGAAAATGAAATATTGATGCACTTGCGAGCGCTCAAAAAAACAAAAAAAGATGTGTCGCTCCATGATCCAATTGGCCAGGATAAAGAAGGAAATGAAATCAGTTTGATTGATGTATTAAAATCAGAATCAGACGATGTAATTGATATGATTCAACTAAATATGGAATTAGAAAAAATAAAAGAATACATCGATATTCTCGATGATCGAGAAAAGGAAGTAATTGTTGGCCGCTTCGGTTTGGATCTGCAGGATGAAAAAACCCAGCGAGAAATTGCAAAAGAATTAAATATTTCAAGAAGTTATGTTTCGCGAATTGAAAAGCGAGCGCTGATGAAAATGTTTCACGAATTTTACAGAGCCGAAAAAGAGAAAAAAAAGAGCGGAAAGAAGGAGAATTAATCCTTCTTTCCGCTCTTTTTTTAAAATAATTTCCAAATAATAATCCGTAGCAAACACATCATTACTCCCCCTACTAATCATTTAGGTGGAATCTTTCTCCACAAGCAGCCATACAACGATATATCCTTTTTGATTAATCATCATTCATCCACTCCTTTCCACTGTTCAAATTAGAAATGACGATAAAACTCATACTTGCGGTCTTTTATTTCTTCTTCTAATTGTCTTACATACTGTTCATGCTTAATTTCTGCCTCTGAGTATTGACGGGACTTTATGGTAATAGTTAAAAAGAAAATGTTCAGTGTCATTACAATCACCTCCTTATACACAAAAAAGCCACAGTAATGCATAAGCATCCTGTGGCTGAAAAATAATAAAAACCACAGGGCTACTATTCGCACCTGTGGTGAATTAACGTGTTTTAATGATCAAAGTAAGAAAGTTACTTGATACAGGAACACGGCCGAATAGTATACGTATATAGACGATTTTTGAACATAGTTGAAACTGGATGACCCATAACTGATAAACGTCTTAACATATGACTCGACCTCCTTTTAATAAAGTATTTTCCTTACAATGGTAATTATATCCACGGACTCATAAAAAGTAAACTGTTTTTTTGAAAAATAGGGAATTTTTTTATTTTTTCAACCCTCATAAAAAAAAGACGATGTATAATCGCCTTTTTACATCTATTATTCTTTTTCTTTCATTAGTTCTTTTTTCAGTTTTTTAGTTTGATAACTAAAATAAAAGGCAAGGGCGGCAAAAAGAATAACGATCGCTTCCATTATTCCAAGCTGTATATCACTTTTTTCACCTTGGCCAATCATAACACCAATGTACAAGAATGTACTTACGGCTAGAAGGACGTAAATAAAGCGGCTGTAATCTTCAATTTTTGCTTTGATGTGTTGAGCTTTCATACAATCACCTTCTCAGTAGAATGTTATAACTCTACTCTATCATAGATCTATAGGTCTATAAAAATCCTATTTTTACCATAATCATTTCAATGCCTCTTCTAAGTCTTCAATTAAATCTTCTACATCTTCAAGGCCTACAGAAATACGAATTAATCCATCTGTAATTCCTAGCTCTTTACGTCGGTCGCTCGGTATAGAAGCATGAGTCATTTTAGAAGGAATGGAAATAAGGCTTTCAATGGCTCCTAAACTTTCTGCTAATGTAAAATATTTCACTTTGCTCAGTACTTGTTCCGCTTTCTCTTCGCTTCCCACATCAAAAGAAACCATTCCCCCAAAACCTCTTGCTTGCTTTTTAGCAATAAGGTGGTTTGGGTGGGTTTTTAATCCTGGATAATATACTTTTGTAACAGCAGGATGAGCAAGTAAAAATTCTACTATTTTCCCAGTGTTGAATTCATGTTCTTCCATTCGTATTCCTAATGTTTTAATCCCCCTCATCAAAAGCCAAGAATCTTGGGGTCCTAAAATGCCTCCAGTCGCATTTTGAATAAAATGAAGGTCTTCTGCCAATTTAGGCGAATTCACAACAGCTAGCCCTGCTACAACGTCACTGTGGCCGCCTAGATACTTAGTTGCACTGTGCAGAACGATATCCGCACCTTTTTCGATAGGGTTTTGCCAATACGGGGTACTGAATGTGTTATCAACGATGGTAAGTAAATGATGCTGTTTAGCTACTGAAGAAGCCTGCTGCAAGTCAGTAATTTTTAGGAGAGGATTCGTGGGAGTCTCGATATAAATAGCTTTTGTGTTGGGGCGAATTTCTTTCTTAATATTTTCGATGTCGCTTGTATCAATAAAAGTAGCTTCAATGCCAATACGGCTCAGCACTTTTGTAATCACTCGGTACGTTCCTCCGTATACGTCATCTGTAATTAGCACATGATCTCCGCTGTTAAACAGCATGAATACAGCAGTAGTAGCTGCCATACCAGATCCAAACGCAAACCCCGCATATCCTCCTTCAATTTCTTTGATAAGTTCTTCTAAGGCGTGTCGTGTAGGGTTACCGGTTCTCGAATATTCGTATCCCGTATGTTTTCCAGCTCCCTCTTGTTTATAAGTGCTCACTTGATAAATAGGAACAGAGACAGCACCCGTCTGTTCATCGCCAACAATTCCACCATGAATTAATTGTGTTTTACGTTTCATCTTATCTTCCTCCACTGTAAATATTTTTACTTAAGTACCGTTCGCTGCTATCGGGAAAAATGGTGACGATATGAGCGCCTTTTTCTGCATTTTTTGCTTCGAGCAGGGCTGCTTCGAAGGCTGCTCCTGAAGAGCTCCCTACTAGTAACCCTTCTTTTAAAGCCAGCTCTTTCACTCTTTGAAAAGCATAAACATCTTCAACAGTATGAATAGCATTAAAATAAGACCGCTCCATATAATCAGGGATGAACTCCATTCCAATTCCTTCAGTTAAGTGAGGGCCGGATTTCCCTCCGTTTAAAATCGAACCTTCTGGCTCCACAATGACTGTTTTTAGAGAAGGATTTTTTTCTTTCAAAAATTTTGCTGTACCCATAAATGTTCCACCTGTACCTGCTCCAGCTACAAACACGTCGATTTTTCCATCAAGCTGTTCATATATTTCTGGCCCTAAGGTTTTGTAATAAGTCATAGGATTGGCCGGATTAGCAAACTGCTGAGGACAATAAGAACCAGGTATTTCACGCAGCAGCTCTTGAGCCTTGTTTATAGCACCTTTCATACCAGCTTCAGTAGGTGTTTGAACCACAGTTGCCCCCAAAGCCTTCATAAGCTGCTGTTTTTCAATACTGAATTTTTCTGGAACACATAGTATGACGTTTATTTCGTGCTGAAGAGCAGCTAAAGCCAGCCCAATCCCCGTATTTCCAGCAGTAGGCTCAACCACCGTTCCGCCTCGCTTCAGTCTTCCAGAGCTAAGAGCTTCTTGCATCAGTTCTTTTCCTAAACGATCTTTTACACTTCCTCCTGGATTAACATATTCCAGTTTAGCAAATATCCTGATTTCTCTAGGTAAATCAAATTGTGTAATCTCAATCATAGGTGTGTTTCCAATCAATTCATGAATGTTTTTGGCTACCTTCATAATCTTGAACACCTCGCTATCAAATAATATAACTTAACCTATAAATAAAGTCGGAATTAAGGTAAAAATATAGTCTACACCCCATGTTATGATAAACGATGCAGAGTGTAGACGAAAACAAACTCTATATTTTACGAACAGCTTATTTTAATTTTGTAATAAAATTCAATACTAATTTCGTTGAATTAACAGCTGCTTTTTCTAAAAATTGCTCAAAAGAAACATTTGATTCTTTGCCGGCGATGTCAGAAAGAGCACGAAGAATAACAAACGGTACGCCAAATTGATAGCATACTTGAGCAACAGCCGCCGCTTCCATTTCAGCTGCATACAGGTCTGGAAACTTAGAGCGAACAAACTCTACGCGCACAGGATCGTTCATGAACGAATCTCCTGTAGCAATTAGTCCTTTTACAATTTTCATATCCGTTACTTCAAGAGCACTTTCTTCAGCAAGACGAACTAGTTTGTCATCTGCTTTAAAAGCTGCAGGCAAGTTTGGCACTTGACCGTATTCATAGTTGAATACCGTTACATCTACATCATGATGACGAACTTCTGTTGAAATAACCGCATCCCCTACGTTTAACTCTGGATGGAAGCCGCCTGCTGATCCTGTGTTAATAACGTAATCAGGTTTGAACTTCTCTAGTAAGATGGCTGTAGATAACGCAGCATTTACTTTTCCAATACCTGATTTTAATAATACAACCTCCACACCGCTAATTGTTCCTGTTGAGTATTCACATCCTGCGATTACTGTTTCTTGACGATTTTCAATTTTATCGCGTAAAATCGTCACTTCTTCTTCCATTGCTCCAATGATTGCTACTTTCATTTTAAAACCTCTTTCTACTATTGTTTCGTTGCCTCCAATACCCACACAAAGTGATTAAATTGTGTAAAGGTTATGTGAAAACCATTGCTTTCAAAGATTTGCTTTAAGACGGGAATCGTTGTATAGTATTCCCTCTCTAGATCTTCTGCTAGTTGCGTATATCCTTTTTGTTTTGCCTGAACAATGGTATCAGCAAATGAATCCGCTGTTTCAAACATTGTATCAGCAAACACTATTTTACCACCGGTTTGAAGTAACTTTCCATAGTTTATCACAGCTTCTTCTTTTTCTTTATCTGTTAAATGATGAAAAGCATACGTACTAACTAAGCTCTCTGCTGGAAACAATGATGTATCAAATTGTAAAAAGTCTCCTGGTGTGACTAAAACATCTGCCCCTAATTTCTGGTGTGCCAATTGTCTCATTGGTACTGAAGGTTCAATTCCTACTACAGTCAGTTCTTTTTCTAACAGTTTTTTTGTTAAGTTTCCAGTCCCTGTTCCAAATTCTATCACATGCCCTATTGAACGGTCTGCTACATATTCTAAGATTTCATTATAATTGCGAAACACTTCTCTATACTGTTCATCTTTCCCGCTTACCGATGCATCATACTCATTCGCCCACTTTTCAAAGATATCTAAAAACTCTAGACCCATAAAAAACGCCTCCTCATAACTAATAATTCTTATGGATATAGTATGTTTTTAGCTATCGTTTGTTCTTCATTTACAAATTATTTTAAGCTTTTAACTTTCTATTTGCTATACTATAGTAATGAAGTAAGGAGGTCGTAAGATGAACTTTGAATTTGAAATGATTGAAGATAAAATAGAATTTTTTGAAGCGCCTGATGTTAAAATACTTGAGAAACAAATTGCTGAAAAAATTGATCAAAATAAAGCGATTTTGCTTGAGGTGCACAGCGTATCTCATCAAATGTCTGTGGACTATGAACAAGGTAAAAAACTGTACTCTGCAGTTGTTCATTTCAAATTAAAAAAGCAGCGCTAGCGCGCTGCTTTTCTTATTGAAGCTTGTCTACCACTGCGGGCTTCCAGCCTTCTCCATCTACCCATTCAATTTGAACGCGGTATTTTGTTGAGGAGTTGCCTTTAGGACTAACCGTAGCTACCGCTTTACCTACGCCACCGTTATTCCCTAAACGCCATACGGTCATGTTGCTTGGGCTAATGCCTGACCCTTCGCCTACAGCTTTTAGCATTTCGTTCCAATCCGTTGATCCTTTTTTATATGTTGCTGCAGGTGCATCTTGTGACGTACCTACTGAATCCCATGAAGGATCTACCTTGCGTTCTGCCACGCCAGGCTCTGGATTTTTCTCTACTTCAGCCTGTGAATCTGATTCGTTTGATTCTTCATCTGTTGCTTGATCATCTTCAGAGCTTTGGTCATCTTCAGAACTTTGATCGTCCGTTGCTTGATCATCTGTTGCTTGATCATCTTTCGAAGAATCATCGTCTTTTTTAGCCGTCTTGTCCGTTTTTTGGTCATTTGTTTGCGGATTGTTTTGAGTTGTTTCCGCTTGGTTATCCGATTTATCCTTGTTTCCAAGAATCATCGTACCACCGACAAATACAATTAAAACTGCTACGACAGCAATTAACAGATTATATAATCGGTTTACTTTTTTTTCTTTGTTTTCGTGTCTTGAAGAACGATTGTTATTCATTGCTACAATTTCCTCCAACTTTTATAATGCTTTATTCTAACATGTGTTTTCTTATACATGAAGCATCAAAATTTATTTGAAGTATATTTGTAATATTTTTTACAAATTCTTCTTGTTTTAACGTGTATTTAAGTCATACATCCCTTTAACAATATCATAAAATACGCTGTTTGTGGGAGATATCGCACTTTTTGTATTTAAATCCACTACTACCATTGCATATTTTGGATCATCTGCAGGAAAGTAACCGGCAAACCATTTATTGACGATATCGTCTTTCACACTGATTTCAGCAGTTCCTGACTTTCCTGCCACTTCATAAGGAAGCGTTTGAAATCTTCTTCCTGTTCCTTTTTCGCTCTGTACGACACCTTTTAAAAGCTGCTGCATAGAAGCAGCTGTGGCTTTATTAATGGTATCTCCTTTTAGCTCATGCTCTTTAAACGTATACAATGACGTGTTGTTTTTATACTCTAGCGCATCTACAGCTTTTACCTGTTTCTTTTCTCCTCCACGTGCAATTGTCGCCATCATATTTGCTACTGCAAGCGGAGTCACTTTTACATCAAGCTGCCCAATTGCCGTTTGCGCTACAGCATTTGGTACTTTTTTTTCTCTTGTATTTGTCCAAACTCTTCCCGATTTTTCTCCTAAAAACTGCTTAAAATGTTCAAAGTGGAACACATCACCTGTCCATCCTACAGGCTGAATAAGCCCTAACTTATCAGCATATTGTTCAAGGATATTCGGATTAGATATTATCATTTCTTTTGCTAGCTGGGCAAACGTTGCATTACAACTTTGCGCGAAGCTTTCTTCAAACGTCAGCTGCCCTTTTTGATGATCTTCTTCTACATTATTGCCATAAATACTTTTATCGCAGTTATAGGTCAAAGAAGGCTGAATTTTATTTTGTTCAAGCGCTGCAGCAGCTGTTACGGTTTTAAATATAGATCCAGGAGTTTGTGGCGTCAGCAAACGATTTTCTACGCTGTCTGAACCATTTTGCTTTTTAAATGGATCTTTCTTATTAATCGAAGGCCTGCTGGCCATCGCAATTACTTTATTATTTTTTATATCAATTAAGACAGCTCCTCCGTCTTTTAACTTATAATGATTTAATGTATTCTCCACCAGCTCCTGAGCAGACAAATCAAGCGTCGTACGCACACTGACTGGATAATAAGGGTTAGCTGTACCCGTGTATTTTACATCGATGCCAAACATAGGCCCACCTAGGCGATCAACATGATAAAGGAGCTTAGACTCCTGTTCAGGCAGCAAAAACTCGTCAAAAGCCCTCTGCATCCCTGAGATACCTACAGGCGTAGTTGATTTAATTGCTCCATTTTTCAATTTGTCACTATACTTCTCTTCAATTATTTGTTTGCTTTGTGCCTCTAGTCCGATTAAATGTTCAGCAAGAGGAACTGGACGCTCATCTTTTAGAGGAATTCCAAATACGCCAGGTACCTTTAATGCATTTATTTTTTCGACTTGTGCATGGGATAATTCTTTTGTAATAACAACCGGTGTTTTAGCATTCGCTAGTCTGTTCGTTAGTTCCTTTGGTTGCATTCCCACGATTTCACTTACTTGCTGAACAGGCCACTTCATTTTTTCTAAAAATGGAAACAGGACTAAGCGATTATGCGTGATAGATGTTAAAGACTGTCCATTTTTATCTTCAAATTTCCCTCGCCCGTCATCTACCACCATTTCCTGCGTACGCTGTTTTACGCTTCCTTCAATTAAGTTAATCTTTTTGTCAGTAAAAGATTCTGTGCTGACAAGCTGGAGTTGAACAAGCCGTGCTCCCAGTCCACTAATTAATAATAAAATAAAAATAAGAGTAATATAAATTCGCTTGTGAATTATTTTCATGACTACACCTCACTCTTTACAAGTGTCGACGTTGCCATTACTTTTAAAACCATTATCTTAAGAAATATTCATTCTTTTTTTCATTTCACAAAAAAACTTGCTGATTCAGCAAGTTTTTATTATTAATTTTCTGTTAAAAATTGTTGAGTTGTTCTTAGCTTTCCTATTTTCGGAAAGATGTAAGAAAGAGTTGCTTCATGCTCTTCTTTTGTAAATGTCGCCATGGCATCCGTGATAAAAATTTGGTTATACCCATACTGAAATGCTTCACGAGCTGTGCTTTCCACACCAATATTTGTTGCAATTCCGCAAAGGACAATTGTATCAATTCCTCTTCGGCGAAGCTGAAGGTCTAAATCTGTCCCAAAAAAGGCTCCCCACTGACGTTTTGTCACAATGTAATCATTCTCTTGAACATTAAGTCTTGGATCGAATTCCGCCCAGTCTGCAGGTCTTTCTTGAGGAGCAGATGGCTTTTGATCCGTTTCTGGCGTCAACGCATCTTTTCCATCTTGAAAATCTACTCGTACAAAGCTAATAAATCCATTTTGTTCGCGGAAACGATTCACAAGCTGAACAGATTTCTCCACAATTTCGTCTCCTCCAATTGGAACAATCCCTTTTTGTAAATCAATTAAAACAAGCGCTGTTGTAGTAAAATCGATATCTTTCATTTTCATCTTTCCTTTCTTACATATCTTTTCTATTCTCTCCGCTTTTTAAAATCATATAAAAAAAGCTGACGCGTGTCAGCTTTTTTAATTACGAGCATTCAGTAGAACGCTTCCAACCATATGTTTTACTTAACAGATACAATTTTCACTGACATATCTCCACCAGGAGTTTGAACAGTTACTTGATCTCCAATTTGTTTGCCCATTAGACTTTTAGCAATTGGCGAATCATTTGAAATTTTCCCTTCAAACGGATCTGCTTCTGCACTACCTACAATTGTATACGTTTCTTCGTCACCATCTGGCAACTCTACAAATGTTACAGATTTACCTAATGATACAATAGAAGAGTTTTCTACATCTTCTTCAATAATTTTCGCATTGCGAATCATATTTTCAAGCGTTGTAATACGGCCTTCTACGAAAGCCTGCTCGTCTTTTGCAGAATCGTACTCAGAGTTCTCCGATAAATCTCCAAAACTGCGGGCGATTTTGATACGCTCTACAACTTCTTTACGTTTTACTGTTTTTAAATATTCTAGCTCTTGCTCTAGCTTTAGCTTTCCTTCTTCTGTCATTGGAAATACTTTTTCTTGTGCCATAATCCCTTCACTCCTTCTTGAACTCAAAATCTCTAGTGTATACAGTCCATTTCTGTATGTACAAAAAATTTTCCACTCTGTGGAAAAATCAGTTAATAGAGAAATGACAGCTTCAAAATAGAAGCTGCTCGTTTCTCTATTCTTTATAATGTTTGTGTTTAGTTAGCAGAATATGTCTGCATTGTCTTCAAAAAAATTCCTGCATCTATGCTATGTTATTATAAAATGGCATTTTGTTCAAGAATTGTTTGAATTTTAGTGACCATCAAGTCAATCGCTACGTGGTTTTGACCGCCTTCAGGAATGATAATATCTGCATAACGTTTTGTTGGTTCAACAAACTGATTATGCATCGGGCGAACGACAGATACGTATTGATCAACAACTGACTCAAGCGTACGCTCTCGTTCTTTAATATCACGAAGCATACGACGAATGATACGAAGATCCGCATCTGTATCTACGTATAGCTTGATATCCATTAAATTACGCAAGCGCTGATCTTCTAGTACAAGAATACCTTCTAAAATAATAACATCTTTTGGTTCTTCTCTAATTACCTTTTCAGAGCGCGTATGAATTGCGTAATCATATACCGGTTTGTCAATGCTCTCATAATTTAATAAGTTTTGCAAGTGTTCAATCAGCAAATCATTATCAAATGCTAAAGGATGATCGTAGTTTGTTTGCAAACGCTGTTCAAACGGTACATCGCTTTGATCTTTATAATAATAGTCTTGCTCAAGAAGCATAATAGAATGCCCTTTAAAATACTCATAAATAGCTTTGGTTACAGTTGTTTTACCAGAACCGGATCCACCAGCGATACCGATTACAACGGGCTTTTTCCCCATTTTATATTTAAATCCCCTTTCGCATCATGTTATATGAAAATAGAGGTTGGTCCACTTTAAATTTCACAATTTGCAGCGGATGACGCGCAGCATCTAGTTCATTGCCATCTTCGTCCCAAATTTTATCTATTTTTTGCGTAAAGTTTTTAATTTCCGGACCGAAAAATTCCACTTCTTCTCCCGGTTTAAAATAGTTACGCTGTTGCAATGTCACGATGCTTGTTTCTTCATCATAATTCAATACTAAACCAGCAAAATCAAATTTTGTTTTCTTGCCGTGTACGCCAAACATTTGCTCATCTACTCCAGGAACCCCTTCAAAAAAGGCAGGAGCCGTATCGCGGTTTGCACATTTGTCTAGCTCATCAAGCCATTCTTTTTGAATCACAAAATTCTCAGGATCTGCACAGTATGCGTCAATCACCTTGCGATACACGCTCACCACTGTTGCGATATAGTGAATCGACTTCATACGTCCTTCAATTTTTAAGCTATCAATACCCAGCTCAATCATTTGAGGGATAGATTGAATTAAATTTAAGTCTTTTGGACTCATTGCAAACGGATCGTCTTGCTCATCAAATAAAGCTGTTTCCGTTTTACCGTCTTCTACTTTAAATAAATCATAGTCCCAACGGCATGATTGACAGCAGCCTCCGCGGTTTGAATCACGCGCTGTCATATGGTTACTTAGCACGCAGCGGCCTGAATAAGCAATACACATCGCTCCGTGAATAAAAGCTTCAATTTCAATATCCACTTTTTCTTTCATTTCGCGCATTTCTTCAGCACCCGTTTCACGAGCAAGTACAACACGTTCTAATCCTTCTTCTTTCCAGAACTGAACGGCTTTCCAGTTTGAAAGTGATTGCTGCGTACTTAAATGTACTTCAAGCTTAGGTGCAACGCGTCGACAGGTTTCGATAATTAACGGATCAGCTACGATGATTCCAGAAACACCAGCGCGCTCTAATCCCATTAAATAATCTTCAAGTCCGTCCATATTTTCATTGTGAGCAAAAATGTTTGTTGTAACATAAATACGTGCGCCGTATTTGTTTGCAAACTGAACACCTTCTGCCATTTCTTCAAATGTAAAGTTATCTGCATTTGAACGAAGGCCAAACTCTTTTCCTCCGATAAATACAGCATCTGCTCCATAGTGTACGGCAACTTTTAATTTTTCAAGGTTACCGGCTGGAGCTAACAACTCAGGCTTCTTAGTAATAACTCGTTTACCTTCTACTACAGTATCGATTTGAACAGCCATCGTTTGTACCTCCTTTGTTTATCTTTCTTTGCATGCTTTTTAATATACCGTTTCTTTAAAGAAAAACCCTGTGTCTAACGGGCGGTTAATTGGCTGCAAGCTTTCAATTTCTTCTAACAAATCGTCTTTAACGTTTTCGTATTCTTCACGGTCATCTACACATAAATCAATCGCTTGACGATATTTTTTTGTTACTTCTAAAATATATTGCGGTGACTTTAATACGCCGTCAATTTTGAACACATCTACTTCAGCATCAATCATTTCGGAAAGCTCATCGATAATGCACATATCATTTGGACTCATAATGTGCGTTCCATTTTCATCTTCGAAAATTGGATACTTATTGTTTCGCTCATTATCAAGTAAAAACATATCTTTTTCTACTTTACGATTTTCAATTTCCATGACTTTTCCTTGATACTCAAAGTAGTTGCCAAGAAGTGAACGTTTTGATTGGAACATACACGTCATGCCATGCACCTGAACTTCAATTTCTACTTCGGCTTTTTCTTTGATATCAATGATGCTATCCATGCTTAGCTCACGAGCAAGAACTGCGCGCTTAGCTCCTTTACGCCCCCAGTAGTTACATGAATACCAGTTTGTGCCCGTTGTTTCAGTACTCCAGTGCATCTTCATTTCTGGAGCTGTTTCACGCACTGCCATCAATACAGCAGGATCTCCAAATACAATCGCATCCACGCTTGCTTCTTTTAAGAATAAAATATATTCATTTAGTTCGGCTATTTTATCATTGTGAAATAATCCGTTCATCGCTACGTAGACTTTTGCATTATGCTGATGAGCAATATTTACAGCTTCTACGATATCTTCACGTTTGAATTCACCTGCTAAACGCAAACCGTAGCGCTGTTCACCAACCATAACAGCTGTTGCTCCAGCTTGTAGTAATGATTCGATTTCCGAAACTGCAGTTGGTGTCACTAATAGTTCTGGTTTTTTCATTCTTGGTCACCTCTTTTAATACTAATCGCGATTCCGTCTCCAATAGGGAGAATAGTTGTATAATAATCGGGATGATTCATCAGCCACGTGTTGTATGCCTGAATTTTTTTAATTAAGCTACGGCGTCGACGTGTTTCTACTTCGGCCAAATCAGTCGCTACGTGACCTTTAAATAGTACGTTATCCGAAATAATCATTCCTTTAGAAGATAGCATCGGCTCATAATGTTCAAAAAAACGCTGATACTGACCTTTAGCTGCATCAATAAAAACTGCATCATAGGGACCATGACGTTCAATTTCATCTCTAAGCTCTAGTGCATCCCCAAACAACGACACAATTTTATCTTGTTTTCCCGCCCGTTCAATAAATTCTTGCGCTTTTTGGTAACGCTCTTCATTTCGTTCTACCGTAACCACTCGTGCCTCTGGAAGCGCATGGGTCATTCGAATAGATGAATATGCAATCGCTGTTCCAATTTCTAATATATGTTTTGGCTGATGAAGACGAAGAATTTGCAATAGCGTTTCAACACCAATCAATTCCATAATCGGAACGTGATGTTCTTTTGCATAAGCTTCCATTTCTTCAATAAGCTCCTGGCGCTTAGGAATAAGCTTTTCCACATACTGCTCTACGTTTTGTAAAAGCAAAACACTTCCTCCGTTCTCAGAAGTACATTTTACATTATGTTTTCATAACGTTTCATTACTGCAAAATAGTAAGACAACTAGTCTATTATAAGTTTTTTTCGTTTTTACGTAAACCCGATATATTTTAACATAAAAGATGGGGAATGCGAAGTATCGCGATTCCCCAATTTTAAATTTCCACTTATTTTTCGGTATTTTGCTTTTCTTTACCTGTAATATGCTTGGCTTTTTCTTTGTTATGTTCTTCTAACGTTTTGGTAAAAATAACTTTTCCTTCAGGTGTGGCCAAGAAGTATAAATAATCTGTATTGGCTGGATGTAACGCAGCTTTGATTGACATTAAACCAGAGCTGGCAATTGGTCCTGGAGGCAACCCTTTTACTTTATACGTATTGTAAGGAGAGTCCACTTCTAAATGCTTATAGAACACGCGGTCTTTATGCTCTCCTAAGGCATATAAGACGGTTGGATCCGTTTGAAGAGGCATGTTTTTTTCAAGGCGATTATAAAAGACGCTGGCAATTTTTTCTCGGTCGACTTTCGCAGTCGCTTCCTCTTCAATGAGAGAAGACATGGTTAACAATTTATGTGCACTGAATTTTTTCTTCTTCATTTGCCCACTGTACTGACCTAATACATTATTTGTTTTCCCTACCATTTTATCCAATATTTCATCTAACGACACATTTTTATCATAAAAATCATACGTAACGGGATATAAATAACCTTCTAGCGGATGTTTAATATCTTTTTGCATCACTTCATCCGTTACTACATCTGGATATTTTTCTTTCATTTTATTGACGAATGCCTTATCGTCTAGCTTTTTCATGACTTCGTCTTTTGTAAACTTTGTATTTTTAGCAATGATATCAGCAATTTCGACAAGCTGGCGTCCTTCTGGAATGGTGACACGAATATCAGGTTGTTTTGAAACCTCGCCTTTTTCCATTTTTTCAACCATTTCCCCTAGACTCATGGAAGGAGAAAATAAATACGTTCCAGCTTGAAATCCAGACACATGGGTTAATTTTACGTAATAGCGAAATGCACTTTTACTTTTAATTAAATCTTCTTTTTTCAATACCGTACCAATCGATTGGACGGAAGAACCTTGTGGAATGGTCACATTTACTTTTTTATTGCTGTTTCGATCCACGGGCGTTAAGCGGGATTGAGCATAGAAAAATGCACCGCCAACTAGTAAAAGAAGTACGATAATTGTAATAAAAATAACTCGTTTTTTTCTTGAACGATTAGGTGGTAAAAATGTTTGTTGCGACAAGCAGCTTCCTGGTTAAATCTACTTCTGTAAAAGAAGATACAACCAGTTTCACCTCTTTTCTTCTTGATTTTTTATAAGTATGAACAGAGAGGAGACATGAGATTGCGATTCATTCGTATCGCCTATAGGTGTGAGATGGTATCGCTTCCTTAAACTCTCGCCTCTTCTAAAATTTTTCCATGATTTATGTTATTGTCTGCCCAAAGTCTAGTTTCATCCGTTCAAACAATGAATTCTTTTATTAAAATGCACTCTCACACGCAGGAATTATTATACTACAATTTATCTTATTTTTCGTCATTATCATACAATCTGCTCTAAGAATGCAAGGAAAAACCTTTTTATATCTAAAAAGAACAGCCGCTATGTAAAAAAAAGCTGATAACGATTGTCATCAGCTTTTTCACTATAATTATTCGCCTTCTTCGTCAAGGAATGTATTAACCATTTCCTCAACCATGTCCCACTCTTCTTCTGTTTCAATCGGTTGAAGCTCACCGTCTTGACCATCTTCACTTGGTGTGAAAGCAGATGCATGAATTTCAATTTCCTCTTCATCATCTTGGTCTGCTCCGATTGGATAGTAAATTACATATGATTTGTTATATTGATCAGAATCAAATGTGAATAAAATTTCGCATAGCTGCTCATTTCCATTCTCATCGACGATTGTAATTTTATTTTCTTCTACGCTCATGTTTGCACCTCATTTTATATTGTAAGCTCTTAGCTTAACTTTTTCTTCAGCGAAAAGCAAGCCGTTCAGTTATTTCACTTCCCTTTTACGTACAAAAGAATATGCAAAAGGGAAATTCATAACTTTTCAGCTGAGGCAAAGCCTGCTGCTTTTCTTACTGCTTGCTGTCTAAGTATCCTTGAAGAATCATAACAGCTGCCATTTTATCGATTACTTTTTTGCGTTTCTTGCGGCTTACATCGGCAGACAGCAGTACTCGCTCTGCTGCCATCGTCGACAAGCGCTCGTCCCACATCATCGTTTCAATGTTAAGTTTTTCTTTGACGTTGTCAGCAAACTCAATGCACGCTTCGCCTCGAGGGCCAATCGTACCATTCATATTTTTAGGAAGACCCACTACGATTTTCTCTACGGAATATTCGTCAATTAGCTGCTGTAAACGAGGATATGATTGCTCCATCTGCTCATCTGCAATTTTAATTGTTTCAATTCCTTGCGCTGTCCATCCCATTTCATCACTAACTGCCACACCAATTGTTTTGGTTCCTACATCTAATCCTAATACGCGCATTTATGAATCCTTTCGATGCTGTTGTAAATAAGATTTAACAAGTTCTTCAATGAGCTCGTCTCGCTCTAACTGGCGAATTGTGTTTCTCGCATCGTTATGACGAGGAATGTAAGCAGGGTCTCCTGATAACAAATACCCAACGATTTGGTTGATCGGGTTGTAGCCTTTTTCTTGCAGTGCGTCATAAACCGTAAACAATACTTCATGTACGTTTGTTTCAGCTGGCTCATCTTGAAAATTAAATTGCATGGTTTTATCAAATGAACTCACGGTCCCACCTCACTCTCTTAATTTGTGAACACATTGTGCACTATGCTAAGTCTTATTTATATTGTACACCAAGAAAGGGGAGAATTAAACGGATTTAACCCATTCTTCTACAGTGCCAAGTGCTTTTTCAATTTGGCTAGCGTCTTTTCCTCCAGCTTGCGCCATGTCAGGGCGTCCGCCTCCGCCTCCACCGCAAATCGTCGCTACTTCTTTAACAAGTTTGCCAGCATGATGGCCTTTAGCAATTAAATCTTTTGTTACACCTGCAATAATATTTACCTTTTCACCTTGTGGAGAAGCTAATACGATCACAGCGGATTCTAATTTTTGTTTTAAATCATCAACCATTGCGCGAAGGTTATTCATATCCGTTGCATTCACTTTCGCTGCTAGTACATTCACACCATTAATGTTTTGCACTCGGTCAACGAGATTGCCAGCTTCAATATTGCCAAGCTTTGTAGATAGTGAATCATTTTCACGCTGAAGATTACGAATTTCTTCTAGTAATCCTTCAACGCGCCCTACTAAATCACGCGGGTTGGATTTTACTTTTGCCGCAGCTTCTTTTAGTAAGCCTACTTGATCGTTCATTAACTGATAGGCAGCTTTTCCAGTTACAGCTTCAATGCGTCGAGTACCTGCACCGATTCCCGATTCTGATACAATTTTAAATAAACCAATAACAGACGTATTTGGCACGTGACATCCACCACATAATTCTAAGCTGTAGTCGCCTACTTGTACTACGCGCACGATATCTCCGTATTTCTCACCAAATAGCGCCATTGCACCCATCGCTTTTGCTTCGTCAATTGCTTTGTTTTCAATTTGTACAGAGATGCTGTCCCAAATCTTTTCATTAACGATTTGTTCAATTTTCTCAAGCTCTTCTTGTGTCACTTGACCAAAGTGAGAGAAGTCAAAGCGCAAGCGATCCGCTGTTACTAAAGAACCCGCTTGATTAACATGCGTTCCTAACGTATCTTTTAATGCTTGATGCAATAAATGCGTTGCCGTATGATTTTTCACAATCGCACTGCGGTTTTCTTCATCAAGCGTCGCCGTGTATATTTCACCTTTTACAAGCTCACCGTTTGTTACAGCTACCGTTTGGACATTTTGGCCGTTTGGCGCTTTTTGAACGTCTTTTACTTCCGCTGTTCCTGCAGCACTTTGAATCGTACCTTGGTCCGCAATTTGACCGCCGCTTTCTGCATAGAATGGCGTGTGGCTTAAGATGACTTGCGCTTCTGTTCCAGCTTCAGCGCGGTCAACAAGCTCACCGTCTACAATAATTGCTTCAACAACTGTTTCTACTTCATTTTTATCATAGCCAACAAACTCACTTGCAACCGTTACTTCACCAAGTACGCCGCCTTGAACTTGCATAGAACTAGAATCTTGACGAGCAGCACGCGCACGCTCACGCTGTGCTTCCATTTCACGTTCAAAACCTGCATGATCAATTTTCATGTTCTCATCTTCTGCATATTCTTCCGTTAATTCAACAGGGAATCCATACGTGTCATATAAACGGAAAACATCTTCGCCTTGTACCGTATCACTGTTTTGCGCTTTTTCTTTTTTAATAACGGTTGCCAAAATAGCTAGTCCGTCATTTAACGTTTCGTGAAAACGCTCTTCTTCATTTTTTACTACGCGCTGGATAAAATCCGTTTTTTCCTTTACTTCCGGATAGAAATCAACCATGATTTCCCCTACTACCGGCACTAGCTCGTACATGAACGGACGATTAATGTTTAACTTTTTAGCATAGCGAACTGCTCGGCGTAACAAACGGCGCAGCACATACCCACGGCCTTCATTTGAAGGAAGCGCACCATCACCTACAGCAAATGTTACCGTACGAATATGGTCAGCAATAACTTTAAATGCCGTATCTTGCTCATCATTTGTACGATATTTAGCACCTGAAATGTTTTCTGTTGCTTCAATAATTGGCATAAACAAATCTGTATCAAAGTTTGTTTGCACGTCTTGAATAACAGAAACCATACGCTCTAAGCCCATTCCCGTATCGATGTTTTTCTTTGGAAGCGGCGTGTACGTGCCATCAGGATTGTGATTAAATTGAGAAAATACAAGGTTCCAAATTTCTAAATAACGCTCATTTTCCCCACCTGGATATAATTCCGGATCATTTAGGTCATTTCCATATGCTTCTCCGCGATCATAAAAGATCTCTGTATTTGGACCACTCGGACCTTCTCCTATATCCCAGAAATTACCTTCTAAACGAATGATGCGCTCTTTAGGCACGCCCATTTTTTCATTCCAAATCTTAAATGCTTCTTCATCTTCAGGGTGAACTGTTACAGATAGCTTATCTGCGTCGAATCCAATCCATTTATCGCTCGTTAAGAATTCCCATGCCCATTGGATGGCTTCTTCTTTGAAATAATCACCGATAGAGAAATTACCAAGCATTTCAAAAAACGTATGATGGCGAGCCGTTTTACCTACGTTCTCGATATCGTTTGTACGAATGGATTTTTGTGCGTTACAAATACGCGGATTTTGAGGAATAACACGACCATCAAAATATTTTTTTAATGTAGCTACTCCACTGTTAATCCATAATAAAGATGGATCTTCATGCGGAACTAAAGATGCGCTTGGTTCTACATCATGGCCTTTTTCTTTAAAGAAATCTAAATACATTTGACGAACTTGTGCTGACGTCAGTTTTTTCATGATTGGTCCTCCTTTAATACTCTTCTTATTTATAGACAAAAAAATGATGACATAAAAGCATCTATTTTCTCTGTGTACAAAAGCAATTGCTAGTTATTTGCACACAAAAAAACTCTCATCCCTGTAGCAGGGACGAGAGTTGAACTCGCGGTACCACCCTGATTATAAATGCCAAAAGCATTTATCACCTTCATAGCGTTAACGTTGCTGACACGGCAGGTTTTAGCCTGCACTCTGGACTAGCGTTCAGCTGCTCTTTGTTTAGCGCTTCTTTCAGCCAAGGAAGCCCTTCTCTAAAAACCAGTGTGCAACGTACTCGATCCATCATTGTGTTTAAAATATGTAGCGTTTTCTTATGGCGATATTATGACAAATTAACCGCTCTTTGTCAATGTTTGAGCGTATAAGAGCGGATATGCAAAATAGATATTTTAATGACTGCTAAAATTGGCACAGCCAAAATGAGACCCAATACTCCTCCAAATTCTCCTCCTAAAAGGAGCGCAAGCATGATAAACAAAGGATGAATATGAAGACTCTTTCCTACGATAAGCGGAGACAGCACATTTCCCTCTAGAAACTGCAGCACAAAGATTATAATGACAATGGTAATAACCAACTTTATCGAGATTGTGGCTGCAATAATAGCCGCTGGAACCGCACCAATAATCGGGCCAAAATAAGGAATGATATTCGTTACGCCAATAATGAAGCCTAAAAGAAGTGCATAAGGTACATGAAAGAACCACAGTGCTGCTGTGGCAATCACACCAATAATGAGACAAACAAAAAATTGCCCTCTAATGTAATTGCCGAGCGATTCATTCACATCCGATAAAAAACGTTCGCCTGGTTTGTGCCACTTTTTAGGTGTGACATAAGCTGTTGCTTTCTTAATAGAGGAAAAATCCTTCAGCATATAAAAAACAATAAATGGAATAATGATTAAAATCAAAAAAGAGGTAATCAATGACTTTAATCCTTCCGCCACTTTTGTAAGCCACACGTTGAGCGTAGCCTCTACATCATCAATGCTGCCTTCAATTTTCTCATGTACACCGTTTGGAAGTGAAGTTGTACGATCATGAATCGATTCTACCCAATGTCTATATGTATTCGTAAAATGCGGCAGCTGTTCGTTTAAATCTTTTACTTGTTCCACAAAAATAGGGTACGACTTATAGGCTCCAAACCCAATTCCTCCAAAAAAGATGATGTAGATCAGTAAAATAGCTAGAGGACGAGGCACGCCTTTATCATGCGTTTTTTCAATAAGCGGATGAAGTAAATATGTAATGAATGCTGCAATAAAAAAAGGCAGCAGTGCTTTTAAAAACATGTAAATAACAGGAAGCCATAAAAACTGGACTTTAAAAAAGACTAATATGCACAGCAGCGCTAATAACAGCAGTCCGAATCTATAGAACCATTTGAATGAACTATCTTTCAACGTAAACTCCTCCTCTCTTCTATTTTTTGATAAAGAAAGGAGTTTATACATGCAGTTGTCTCTTCTGCCTGCAAAAAAGCACTATTGCAGCTAAGTGCAATAGTGCTTTTTTTATTAGTGAATAGCTTTCATCATACGTTTACGCATTTTTTTCATATTTCTTTTTGTAAACATCTCTCGATCATCTGCCATTTTAAATGCATAAGCTCCAAGACCGAAAGCGACTACTGACGGAATGATTCTGCCCATTGCTCTTCCTCCCGGTAAAAAAGAATTAGAAATTGATTGTGCGCTCGTCGTCTGAGAACAAATCATCAAGCGAGCTCAATGTTCCATCTTCTTCTACTTGGTGAGTATTAATTTGTCCTTTTGAAATAGTCATTTCAATAAAACAATTCCAGCAGTAATACTGATTTACACCAATTTTGCCAACGTCAATACTTTTACAGTTTGGACATTTAAACAAAGTCGACACCTCTTTATACGTTCTACTTATATAAACGCATTATGTCCACTTCTTTCCATGTCCATACTTTATTTTCTGACAATTAGCAAAGAAGGATGGCAACAAAGGAGTTTATTTAACTCTTTGTTAGCATGCGAAAGGTTACATGAAATCATACGGCGTAACGTTTTCCATCCCAATATTTGCATCTTTCATAAATGGAATTTCGGGATCTTCTATGTCGTTATCCAAGCTTTCTCGAAGCAAGGGCTGTAAATTCGTTTGTCGGACGCTGTCTTCATTTCGGCTGACTCCAAGCTGAAACGCTTCGTCTTCGCCGCATAAAATTAAAAACTGTTTGCTTCGCGTAACGGCGGTATAAAGTAAATTGCGTCGCAGCATCCGGTAATAGCTTTTAACAATTGGAAGCACAACAATGGGAAATTCACTTCCCTGTGATTTATGAATGGAACAGCAGTATGCATGAGTTATTTGATTAAAGTCTTGCTTTGTGTAAGTTACTTCATTTCCTTCATATGAAATAACCAGCATATCCTGTTTTTCCGTATTTTCTTTGGCAAAAAAAACCGAGACGATTTCTCCCATGTCTCCGTTAAATACGTTGCTATCCGGCTGATTTACAAGCTGCAGCACTTTATCTCCGACTCGGTACGTAATATCTCCGTGCTTAAGCTCTCTTCTTTGCTCAGAAGCCGGGTTGAATAATTCCTGAAGAACTTCATTCAGCTTATCAATACCTGCAGGACCTTTATACATAGGAGCTAGAACTTGAATATCTTTAGCCGTATAGCCTTTTTTTAACGCATTCCCGCAAACTTGTTGCACGACGTTCGTGATGTGCTGTCCTTGACAACGAATAAAGGAACGATCTCCTTGCTGCCTGGATAAGTCTTCCGGAAGCTTTCCTTTTTTTATTTCATGAGCCAAATCAATAATTGAAGATCCTTCCGCTTGCCGGTATACATCTGTCAGACGGACGGTAGGAACTACTTCTGAACTCAGTAAATCTTTTAACACCTGTCCCGGACCTACTGAAGGAAGCTGGTCTTCGTCTCCAACTAAAATAACCTGTAAATTAGCAGGAAGAGATTTAAACAGCTGATGAGCAAGCCACAAATCTACCATTGATACTTCATCCACAATCAGTAATTTTCCGTCAATTGGATTCTCCTCATTATGATCAAATCCTTCTTGTCCGTTCCATTTTAATAATCTGTGAATTGTAACTGCCGGAAGTCCCGTCGCTTCGCTCATTCGTTTAGCAGCGCGTCCAGTAGGTGCCACAAGTAAAACAGGAAAAGCTTCATCTTTTTTATAATCCCCTGGATTTAACGAACATCCGTGAAGTTCTGCATAGAGTTCGACTATTCCTTTAATAACCGTTGTTTTCCCTGTACCTGGTCCACCTGTTAAGAGAAGCATCGGAGACATTAAAGCGGTTTGTATGCCCTTGCGCTGAGAAGGTGCATATTGCACGTCTAATCGCTCTTCTAGTTCACCCAGTGCCAATAAGAATTCTGATTCTGGAAACTGCTCTTCGTACTGCGTTTGAGCCATAATTTTTTGAATAGCTTTAACCAGCCCTTTTTCAGCATAGAAAAGGGGAGGAAAATAAATTTTTTCGTCTTGAATGATAAGCTTTTTGTCTGCTTTTAATGCGTCCACTTCTCTTGTAAGATCCATTTCAGACAGATTCTCATGCCTGCTTTTTCGAAGAAGCTCTGCTGTTTTTCCATACAGCTGATCTGCCGTGACGTATACATGTCCCATTTGATTGCATTCTTGCTCAATGACATATAAAATACCTGCACGCAAACGATCAGGATGATTGGTTGCCATACCAAGCCTCTTTCCAAGTTCATCGGCTCTGCTAAAGCCAATACCTTGAATATCTTCTACGAGCTGATAAGGATTATTTTGAACAATTTCAAGCGCTTCTTGTTTGTACGCTTGGAAAATCTTCATCGAAAGCTGCGGTCCAAACCCGAGGTCTGTCAGCTTTACCATTACTTCTTCTAACCCTTGATGTTCACGAAGCTGCGTGACTAAAGCTTCTGCCTTGTCGGCTGAAAGCCTCGGAACCTCTTTTAGCACAGACTCATTTTGCAAAATACGAAAAATAGCGCGTTCTCCTAGGGCGTCCACAATGTTTTCAGCGGTTTTTTTACCGATTCCGTGAAATAAATCGCTAGACAGGTACTGAACAACCCCTTGCCTTGATTGCGGAAGTTCTTTTTTAAACTGTTCAACATGAAACTGCAGACCAAACTTTGGATGCTCTTTGAAGTCTCCGTAAAACGTGTATACTTCATCTTCATTCAGCTTAGGAAAATAGCCTGTAACGACCGTTTCTTTATCTTCAATCTCTAAATTTGTTTTTTTGATCCGTATCCGCGTAACGTTATATAAGTTTTCTTCGTTATGAAAGACCGTTACAATCGACGTGCCGCTTATATAATGACGTTCTGGCTGTGAAGGGTTCACTTGTTCTTCGTTCATGTTATCCTTCCTTTACCCGCTTTCTTAATGTTCTAATGTAGACAGAACTTGTTTGGCATTTACTGCCATTACGTGATCTGGCTGCACGTTTAAAGCTTCATCTAACATCTCAATCGCCTTATCTTTGTCATCTTTCATGGCATACGCTACGCCTAAATTATAAAAAGCATCGGCGTGTTCTGGCTCTTGATTGACTACCTTAAGAAATTCAGCAATCGCTTCATCTACCATTTCGAGCTGTGCTAAACAAAGACCGTACTGAAATTTTGCTTCTACATCATGTTCGTTTAGTTCTACCGCTCGCTGAAGATAAGGCATCGCAAAACGAATTTCTTCCATATGAAACAGCGTTAAACCAAGCATAAAGTACGCATCGGATGAATCTAAGCCTTTTTTGATTGCTAAATCAAAGTAGTGCTTTGCCTGCTCAAGCTGCTCTGCATTAAAATAAATATTTCCTGCTCCGTAATACGCTGTTGCCGTTTCTTCATCTAATTCAATCGCACGTTCATAAAATTTCAAAGCACGATCCATCTCACTAACAGCCGCTAACAAATTGCCAAAATTCACATACACAATTGGATCTTTTGGATTATCTTCAATTGCTTCTGAAAATGTTTTAGCAGCCTCTTCAAATTTCCCTTCCTGCATATACTGAATTCCTAGCTGGTTTTTATCTGTCATTTTTTCGTTCACTCCACTGTTTTAGTTATGATTTAAGAGATTTTCACATCATGAAAATCTAGAATATGTAAGTTATTAGTTTACCCAATAAGTAAAGTATATCATAGAAAAACCTCAGCTATATACGGCCGAGGTTTTTCGTTCTTGCTTATATGAATTATACGTACCAGATTTGCTCTTCTTCTTGAAATACTTTGTCAATTGTTGCTCCGCCAAGACATTCATCATCTTTGTAAAACACAACTGCTTGACCTGGCGTAATTGCGCGAACAGGTTCAGCAAAAATAACCTTAATTGTATCATCATCGACTTTTTCAACGGTTACTGCTGAATCAGTTTGACGATAGCGGAATTTTGCTGTGCACGTCATTGGTGACGACCAGTCACGTTCGCTTACCCAGCTGACATTGGTTGCTGTAAGAGATGTAGAATAGAGCAACTCATTGTGAAAGCCTTGATCGACGTACAAAACATTTTTTTCTAAATCTTTTCCGACTACAAACCAAGGTTCACCGCTGCCTCCAATACCTAAACCATGGCGTTGGCCAATTGTATAGTACATGAGACCGTCATGCTTGCCTTTCACTTCGCCGTCAAGCGTTTGCATTACACCTGGCTGAGCAGGAAGATACTGACTTAAAAATTCTTTGAAGTTGCGTTCACCAATAAAGCAAATACCTGTGCTGTCTTTTTTCGTTGCTGTAGCAAGGCCTGCTTCTTTCGCAATTTCACGCACTTTTGATTTCTCAATTTCACCAATTGGGAACATTACTTTGGAAAGCTGATCTTGTCCTAATTGATTTAAGAAATACGTTTGATCTTTATTTCCATCTACGCCTCGAAGCATTTTATACTCCCCGTCACGGTACGCAACGCGTGCATAATGTCCTGTCGCTAGATAATCTGCTCCTAGCGTCATTGCATGCTCTAAAAAGGCTTTGAATTTAATTTCCTTATTACACATTACATCAGGATTCGGTGTACGACCTGCTTTATATTCATCTAAAAAGTAGGTAAATACTTTATCCCAATATTGTTTTTCAAAGTTGACTGCATAGTAGGGAATACCAATTTGATTACATACGCGAATAACATCGTTATAATCTTCAGTCGCAGTACAAACGCCGTTTTCATCCGTATCGTCCCAGTTTTTCATAAAGATTCCGATCACATCGTATCCTTGTTGTTTTAATAAAAGAGCTGCTACAGATGAATCAACGCCTCCGCTCATTCCGACTACTACACGTGTATCTTTAGGTGATTTTGTCAACTTCGCCACCTCCGTTTTCTTCATTTTAATTAAATTGTTCGCTAAAAAGCGAAAGAAACGACACAAACCATCAGTGAGGGATGAAGACCCTACTGATGGCTGCTATTTACATCGTTAGTCGCTTAACGATGTTTGCTGTTTGACGTGCGGTTTTTTCAATTTGCTCAGCTGAGTTTCCTAAGCCAAAGCTAAATCGAATAGAAGTTGTTAAACGTTCAGACCCTTTTCCAAACATAGCTACAAGCACATGAGAAGGATCGATTGCTCCCGCTGTGCAAGCTGAACCGCTCGATGCCGCAATTCCTGCTAAGTCTAAATTTACGAGCATCGATTCAACATTTGTTTTTGGAAATGATAAATTTAACACATGTGGCAGAGAATTTTCAAGATGTCCGTTAATTTCAAATGAAATACCTTCTTCTTTCAACACAGCTACCATTATTTTTTTGTATCTTCTATATTCATCTGCACGTGTTTGCAGCGTTTGTTGCGAAATTTTCACAGCTTCTTCAAACCCGACAATACTTGTCATGTTCTCAGTTCCAGCTCGTCGTTTGCGCTCTTGTTCTCCTCCAAATAGCAAAGGAGACAGTGAAACGTGAGCAGCTGCATATAAAAAGCCCATCCCTTTTGGTCCGTTAATTTTATGAGCAGAAACGGATAAAAGATCGACACCTAATTGTTGCACATTTAACGGAATTAATCCATAAGCTTGCACTGCATCCGTGTGGAAATATGCTCCATGCTCTTTTAATAGAACTCCAATTTCTCCAATTGGCTGAATAGCACCTACTTCATTATTTCCAAACATCACCGACACAAGAATTGTTTGATCAGTTAGGGCTGATTTTATTTCATCCACAGATACTTGTCCGTACTCGTTAACTGGTAAGTAAGTCACTTCAAAGCCCTGTGTTTCTAAATATTCACACGTATGAAGCACAGCGTGGTGTTCAATTTGCGTGGTAATAATATGATTTCCTTTATGGCGGTTTGCAAGAGCTACTCCGATCAGTGCCATATTATCTGCTTCTGTCCCACCACTTGTAAAAATCAGTTCATTTTCGTGTGCTCCAATACTTGCTGCAATCGTTTGGCGAGCTTCGTCTAAATAGCGTCGACTTTCCCGCCCGTAGTGATGAATACTAGATGGATTTCCAAAGTACTCATGCATAAAAGTCGTCATTTTCTCAACGACTGCCGGATGTATTGGAGACGTTGCTGCATGATCAACATAAATACGTTCCAAAATAAGCGCCTCCTAGCTCATTATTAAATATAAAACATATAAGACGCTTGATCATCATCAGAATGATTTGCTAAATCTTCAAGCGTTGTACTATCTAGCACTTCTTTAACTGCATCTCGAATACGAATCCACAGCTCGCGTTTTGCAGGCTCTTCATCTTCAATTCCTTCTACAGGACTAATAGGACCTTCTAAAACAGAAATAATATCGCCAGAAGTAATGTTAGCAGGTTCATGTGCTAAGATGTAACCTCCATAAGCTCCGCGCACGCTTTTTACAAGCCCAGCGTTACGCAGCGGTGAAATAAGCTGCTCTAAATAATGTTCAGATAAGTCATGCGTTTGAGCAATAGTTTTAAGCGAGATAGGACCTTCGCCAAAGCGCTTCGCAAGCTCAATCATAATCGTTAAACCGTAGCGTCCTTTTGTTGAAATTTTCATACGATACACTCCTTCAATACACTTTTTTTATTTATGAAAAAAATAAGACCCTCACGTTGTCACTGAATGCTGTGATGAGTCGTTTTTTACTAAGCTATATGAACTTCTCTATATGCCTTTCTTGCAAATGTAACTGTTGATATTATAACATACTATGCCTATAAGATAAATTTCCACCACCTATTCACCTCTTGTGATACAGTGAAAGAAAAGAAAGGAGAAAAACATGGCTACAAAACCTCTCGCATTTCGAATGCGTCCGACTCATTTAGATGACGTTATCGGACAGCAGCATTTAGTTGGCAAAGATAAAATGATTTATCGAATGGTAAAAGCAAATCACTTAAGCTCGATGATTTTATATGGACCTCCAGGCGTTGGAAAAACAACAATTGCCACAGCTATTGCAAAAACAACCAACACGGCGTTTCGTCAGTTGAATGCCGTTGTAAACAATAAAAAAGATATGGAAATTGTCGCCGAAGAAGCCAAAATGTCAGGCAAAGTAATTCTGCTGTTAGATGAAGTTCATCGCCTTGACAAAGCCAAGCAAGACTTTTTGCTTCCTTATTTAGAAAATGGCATGATCATTCTAATCGGAGCGACAACAAGCAATCCTTATCACGCGATTAATCCTGCTATTCGAAGCAGATGTCAAATCTTCGAATTAAAATCTCTTACGCCAGATGATATCAAAATGGCGCTAACAAGAGCACTCAACGACTCATCCAACGGATTTGGGGATAGAAAAATTATCGTAGAAGATGACGCCATGAACCACTTTGCCAACAGCTGTAGCGGCGACGTGCGCTCGGCTTTGAATGCTCTGGAACTGGCTGTTTTATCAACAGGTGAAAGCGATGGTAAAATCGTTATTACCTTACAAACAGCAGAAGAATGTCTGCAGCAAAAATATTTTTCACATGATAAAAATGGTGACGCTCACTATGATGTATTATCTGCTTTTCAAAAATCGATTCGCGGCAGCGACGTAAATGCCGCTCTTCATTATTTGGGACGGCTAATTGAAGCAGGAGACTTGATCAGCATCAATCGTCGCCTTTTAGTCATTGCCTATGAAGACATTGGACTAGCTGATCCGGATGCCGGCATGAGAACTCTCGCAGCTATTCAAGCAACTGAGCGATTAGGACTTCCAGAAGCACGTATCCCGCTTGCAAACGCCGTTATTGAGCTTTGCCTATCACCGAAGTCCAACGCTGCTTACAAAGCATTAGATGAAGCGATAAGTGATATTAAAAAAGGGCTGTCCGGCGACGTTCCCCCTCATTTGAAGGATGCTCATTACAAAGGAGCAGAGAACCTTGGCCGAGGCGTTGAATATCAATACCCGCATGATTTTGATAACGGATGGGTCCTTCAACAGTATTTACCGGATCGCATCAAAAACAAACAATATTTTCATCCTAAACAAAATGGACAAGAAAAATACTTTTCAAAAGTTTTCAATCGTTTAGAGACATTAAAAAAAGAAAATGGCTGAAACTGTTGCTCAGTTTCAAAGCCATTTTCTTTTTTGTCTTTATCTATTAAGCTGCACTTTTAACGTCTTTTCGTTTTTTCATTTTTGTTGAACCTTTAAAGTAGCTGTCTAAAAGTTTAGCGACTAAACGAGCGACTATGTTAAACAACAGAACCATAATGATTAGAATAGCAGCTGACTTTGTTGCAATCAATCTTGCATCAGGTACAATTCCTTCAGAGTTTAATTTCCAAATGTGGACGGCAAGCGTCTCTGCTGGTCGAAAAATATTAAACGGGTTTACAGGACTCGTTAAGTCAGCATTTGAATTTAACATCGGCGTCGTTAAGCCAGCCGTATAAATCAGCGCAGCTGCCTCTCCAAAGATTCGTCCCGCTGTTAAAATAACACCTGTGATAATTTGTTGAATCGCTGATGGAATGACGACTTTGACAATTGTTTGCCATTTAGTCGCACCCAACCCTAAACTTGCTTCTTTTACACTCGCAGGAACAGATGCAATCGCACTTTCACATACGCGCGTTAAACCCGGTAAATTTAAAATTGTAATCACAAGTGCTCCACCGATAAGCGTATAGCCCCAGCCGGAAAATGTGACAAAAATTAATAATCCAAATAAACCAACTACAATGGACGGTAATGACGCCATTGTTTCAATACATAAGCGGACGAAATTTAAGAAACGGCCTTGCTTCGCGTACTCCGCTAAGTAAATTCCGGCTCCTAAACCAAGAGGAATAGAAATGATCAGCGTTAAAACAAGCATGTAGAACGAGTTAAACAGCTGGGGTCCGATACCGCCTCCTGCCATCGTATTGCTTGGCTTTCCAAATAAAAAGTTCGGATCCCAAAATCCCCAGCCTTTAGCGATAATTTCAACAACTAAATACACTAATAGCGCCACAACTAGAGCGGCAATGCCATAAAAGATACCTGTCCATATATTATTTACTGTGCGTGCATTTTTGTTTCTCATTGATGAGCACCTCGTTTCCCAATTGCTCGGATAATTAAAATGAACACGAAAGAAATAAGCAGTAAAATCATGGCTAACGTCCACAATGCGTTATTCCATGCCGTTCCGTTTAACGTATTAGACATATCCATTGTTAAAATACCTGTTAATGTTGCCGTTGGACTATATAAGCTTTCAGGAAGCTTAACCGTGTTTCCGATAACCATTTGAACAGCTAGCGCTTCTCCGAATGCGCGGGCAAGCCCTAACACGATACCTGTTAAAATACCTGTTTTAGCAGATGGAATAATGACTCGGCTAATTGCCTGCCATCTTGTTGAACCTAGTCCATAAGAAGCTTCTAAATATTCAGGTGCTACGCTTCGAATTGCATCGTCAGCAATACTTGCAATTGTCGGAAGAATCATGACGCTTAAGACAATAATTCCGGCAATCAAACTAAAGCCCACTCCGCCGAAGTTATCGCGAAGAAGCGGCACTAAAATTGTAACCCCTAAAAGACCGTATACCACTGAAGGAACTCCGACTAAAAGTTCTAAAACCGGTCGTAAAACCGTTGAACCAAATTTAGGCGAAATATAGTTGTTAAAAATGGCGATAGCAATTCCAATTGGAGCACTTATAATAACGGCTCCGATTGATACAAGCATGGAACCCAGAATAAACACAAGTGCCCCGTATTCTTTATTGTTTGGGCTCCATTTTGTTGAAGTCAACATTTCACCGATTGATATATTACTTTGTAAAAATGACTGTATGCCTTTTTCACAAATAAATACGATAATAGCTAACGTAACAAGTACAATTAAAATACCGCAAAATGTAGAAAGCGTACGGCCAATGTATTCGCTTTTTACATAATTAATGGATTTTTTCCCCTTCATCGCTCTGTCTCCTTACATATTCAGTATATATTCGCTTTTCTTTTTATTCGCTATATACTTTATTAACATTCAAATAGAATAAGACTGACTGTGTTAGTCAGCCCTATTCTTTTTAAAAACACTCTTATTTTTTGAACTCAGTCATTGGGATATATCCCATATCTTCTACTTGCTTAGCAAAGTCTTTACCAGCTACGTAGTCAATATACTCTTTTGCACCATCTTTTGGCTCACCGTTTGTAATCATGTACTCATAAGACCAAAACGGATATTTTTTAGAAACAATGTTTTCTGTTGTTGGCTCTACACCGTCAATATTAAGCATTTTTAAACTTTCTTTTTTATCGCCAATTAAATACGACATAGCAAGGTAACTTACTGCTCCTGGCGTTGAGTTTACTGATTGCTCAACCGCTCCGTTTGAATCTTGAGCTGTACCAACGCTGTCATTTACTTTTGCGTCACCCATTAATGTTTTCTCGAATGTAGCACGTGTGCCAGATGATGCTGGACGGTTGATTACGTTAATTTTTTCGTCGTTTCCGCCAACTTCTTTCCAGTTTTTAATTTCGCCAGAGAAAATCTTTTGAATTTGCTCTTTTGTTAACGATTCTACTTTTACATCTTTATTTACAACAAGTGCGAACCCGATGCCCGCTACTTTCGTATCTACAAGTTTATCTGCTTTTGATTTATCTTCAATTTTATCGGCTGCTGGAACGTCAGAGTTTCCAATGTCAACTGCTCCTGATGCTACTTGGTTAACACCAGTTCCACTACCTCCACCTTGTACCGTTACTGAAAGGTTTGGATATTTTTCAGTAATTCCATTCGCTGCTTCTTCTGCAAGTGGTTGTAAAGCTGTAGATCCCGCCGCTGTTAACGTACCTGACACTTCTTCTTTGCTGCCCGAACCACTGTCGTTGCTTGCTCCGTCTTTACCACATGCTGCTAGTGCTCCTACCATTAAAAAAGCTGCTAATGTTACTTTAAAACCCTTTGTTTTCATTACATTACCCTCCAATAAATATATGTGTAATTAGTACTAGTCCTTTGTACTCGAACAACAGGTACAAGACACATTATACGAGTAGATTGTTGTCTTTATATGAAGTGAATTTTAAGTTACTGTAAACTTACTTATTTGGGGTTTATTTTTTCTTATTTCTATCAAAACCCTTGATATATAAGACTTTCTGAATATTGCTGTAGAAGAAACAAAAGAAAGAAAGCGAAAACGTAAATTTTATGTAAATAAAGCGTTAAATAAATTTACATAAATCTCTTTTTTTAATACAGTGTAAATTCACCATCAAGCCATATTTTTCAATTTATTAGTACTTTTTATACATATCAAACAGAAGATTCCATTCAAAGCATAAATAGAACAGATATTTCCATAAAAAAAAGAAGGCTGCGATAGCCTTCTTTTTATTCATCACCTACGCGGCGAATCTTAATATCACTTAATAATTCATTGATAACATGACCGCCCATAATTAATCCTGCTACAGATGGAACAAAAGCATTAGAAGATGGAGGCATTTTCGCTTTGCGAATTTGCGCTTGATCGTTTCCTACTTCTTTGCGAACTTCTTCGCGAATAACGATTGGACGTTCATCAGAAAAAACGACGTTAATTCCTTTGCGAATTCCTTCTTTACGCAGACGAGTACGAACTACTTTTGCAATTGGATCTGTATGTGTCTTTGAAATGTCTGCAATTTTAAAACGTGTTGGATCCATTTTATTCGCAGCACCCATACTTGAAATAATTGGAATATCACGTTTTAAACATTCTTTCATTAAATGAATTTTATACGAAATCGTATCGGATGCATCCACTACGAAGTCCGGTTTGTAACTAAAGAACTCTTCATATGTTTCTTCCGTATAAAACATTTGAAGAGAAACGACGTCACAGTCTGGGTTAATATCTAAAATACGCTTTTTCATTAATTCTGTCTTGGGCTGACCTACCGTAGAAAGCAGCGCGTGAATTTGACGATTTACATTGGTAATATCAACATCGTCTTTATCTACAAGAATTAAACGCCCTACTCCTGACCTAGCCAAAGCCTCAGCAGAAAATGACCCTACTCCCCCTATCCCTAAAATAGCAACTGTGCTGCCTTTTAAAGTAGCTAGCCCTTCTTTTCCTATCGCCAGCTCATTACGCGAAAACTGATGCAACATGTTAAAACACTCCTCTATTAAATACACCAACGTGTATGATTAATTCAAATAAACAACGAAATTGACTATACCATATTTTTAGCAAAACGAACATGAGCATTCGTTATTTATCCATAAAAAAACTCTATGCAAATAATTACATAGAGGATTTCTTATATGTATGCTAGTCCCGATCGTGCCGTCTCGAGTGCCTTCGTTTTGAACCCGCTCTCGGCAGGTGGGTGCTCTGCTTTAACCATTGTAAGTCCTCGAGATGAGGCATGTACGCTCGTTAAAAACTCCGAGCTCCCAAGCAAAAAATTGTTCGGTCAAAACTGGATTAAGGACGAACACATCAGGACTATTTAGTTCTTGAAAGTATCTTATCACAGAAAAAATCACTTTGCAATTAATAAGTAAAACAAAAAAATCGAGCCTGTCACGTTCCAGTGACAGGCTCGATTTAACGGACGGTTCAATCGATTACGCTTCTGTTTTTTGCTTTTTTACCTGCAAATGCAGCTCGTCTAATTGCGCTTCACTTACTTCACCAGGTGCGTTTGTTAATAGACAGCTTGCACTTGCTGTTTTAGGGAAGGCAATTGTATCACGCAAGTTTGTGCGTCCTGCTAGAAGCATAACCAAACGGTCAAGACCTAACGCAATTCCGCCGTGAGGAGGAGTACCGTATTCAAATGCTTCAAGTAAGAAACCGAACTGCTCATATGCTTCTTCTAATGTAAATCCAAGCGTTTTAAACATTTTTTCTTGAATATCACGCTCGTAAATACGTAAAGATCCTCCGCCAAGTTCGTAACCATTCAATACTAAGTCATATGCTTGTGCACGGACTTGTCCAGGATCGCTTTCTAACATTGGTAAATCTTCACGAACTGGCATTGTGAATGGATGATGAGCCGCGTAGTAACGGTTGTCTTCTTCGTCATGCTCAAGAAGAGGCCAATCTGTTACCCATAGGAAGTTAAATTTCGTTTCATCAATAATTCCTTGTTCTTTTGCAAGCTTTAGACGAAGAGCGCCAAGTGCATCTGCTACAACTGACTTTTTATCAGCTACAAATAAAAGTAAATCTCCTTCTTCCGTTTGAAGAGCTTCAGCAAATTGCTTTTGCTCATCTTCATTGAAGAATTTTGCAATCGGTCCTTTTAAGCCGTCAGCTTCAACTTTCAGCCATGCTAACCCTTTAGCACCGTAAATTTTCACGAACTCTGTTAGAGCATCGATATCTTTACGTGAATAGCTAGAAGCGGCACCTTTTACGTTAATTGCTTTTACTTCTCCGCCGTTTTCAACTGCTGCGCTAAATACTTTGAACCCGCAGTCTTTCACAAGCTCTGATAAGTTGACTAGCTCCATTTCAAAACGTGTATCCGGCTTATCTGAACCGTAGCGACTCATCGCTTCATCATATGACATGCGCGGGAAAGGCGTCGTTACATCTAAATCTTTTACACGCTTCATTACTTTAGACATCATTTCTTCCGTCATTGTCATGATGTCCTCTTGAGATAAAAATGATGTCTCAATATCGATTTGAGTAAATTCAGGCTGACGATCTGCACGCAAGTCTTCATCGCGGAAGCAGCGAGCAATTTGATAATAACGCTCAACTCCGCTTACCATTAGCAGCTGCTTAAAGATTTGCGGCGATTGAGGAAGAGCATAAAACTCCCCTTCGTGCACACGGCTTGGCACAAGATAATCACGCGCGCCTTCTGGCGTACTTTTCGTTAGAATAGGTGTTTCAACATCTAAAAAGTCATTTTGATCTAAGAAGTCACGAATTGTTTTTGTAATGTCATTGCGCATTTTAAGCGTGTTAAACATCTCAGAACGTCGAAGGTCTAAATAACGATATTTTAATCGAACATCTTCTGATACTTCCGTTTGATCCGCAATAGCAAAAGGAGGTGTTTTGGCTTTGTTTAATACCGTAATCTGCTCAGCGTGAACTTCAATTTTACCTGTTTTTAAGTTCGGGTTAACGGTTCCCTCTTCACGAGCCACAACAGTTCCTTGCACTTCCAGTACGAATTCATTACGTACATCTTCAGCAATTTTTAGCGCTTCAGCAGATTTTTCAGGATTAAATACAACCTGTACAACTCCGCCGCGGTCGCGTAAATCAATAAAGATTAATCCCCCTAAATCACGGCGTTTTTGAACCCATCCTTTTAATAGAACTGTTTCGCCAGTTGCTTGTTCTGTTACATCTCCACAGTAGTATGAACGTTTTGTCATCATGGTTCCCCCTTATACTTGTTGTTGCAAATAGCTGACCAATTGATCAATTGATACTTCTTGCTGTTCGCCAGATTCCATATTCTTTACGTTTACAACTTGTTTTGCTAGCTCATCGTCACCTAGAACAACAACAAATTTTGCTTGTACACGATCAGCTGCTTTGAACTGAGCTTTCATTTTTTTATCTTGATAATCTTTATCGGCTACAAAGCCTGCGCGTCGAAGCGTATTTACAATTGAAACGGATTTTTCTTTTGCTTCATCGCCCATGGTTACTACATAGCAATCTACGCCTGTTTCTACCGGAAGCTCAATTCCTTCTGCTTCCAATGCAGATAATAAGCGTTCGATACTTAAAGCGAATCCGATACCCGGTGTTTCAGGTCCGCCGATTTCTTGAATCAGCCCATTATAACGGCCTCCGCCACAAAGAGTTGTAATGGCGCCAAATCCTTCTGCTTCACTCATTAGTTCAAATGCTGTGTGATTATAATAATCTAACCCGCGTACTAGCGTCGGATCTACAACATAGTCAATGTCTAAATCAGTTAAGTACTGCTGTACTTTTTCAAAATATTCTTTTGAATAGTCGTTTAAATAATCAAGAATAGACGGCGCTGTAGCCATCAGCTCATGGTCACGATCTTTTTTACAGTCTAAAATACGAAGAGGATTTTTCTCCAATCTGCTTTGGCAGTCGCTGCAAAACTCTCCAATGCGAGGTGCAAAGTGGTCAATAAGCGCTTGACGGTGAGCCTGACGACTTTCTGTATCTCCTAAACTGTTAACAACCAACTTTAATTTTTTCAATCCAAGCGATTGGTAAAAGCTCATTAACAGGGCAAGAACTTCAGCATCAATAGCTGGATCATTTACCCCTAATGCTTCTACGCCAAACTGAACGAATTGACGGAAACGTCCCGCTTGAGGTCGTTCATAGCGAAACATAGGACCAATATAAAACAGCTTTGTTGGCTGCGTTGGATTTCCAAACATCTTATTTGAAACAAATGATCGTCCAACTGCAGCTGTTCCTTCTGGACGAAGCGTTAAGCTGCGGTCACCTCGATCTTTAAATGTGTACATTTCTTTTTGCACGATATCTGTTGTTTCTCCCACTCCGCGCAAAAATAATTCAGTGTGTTCAAACATTGGTGTACGAATTTCTTGGTAGTTGAACGCACGGCAGATTTCTCTTGCTCGCTGTTCAACAAACTGCCAATATTCTACTTTGCCCGGTAAAATATCTTGTGTGCCTCTAGGTATTTGAACTGACATAACGTGATATGCCTCCTATTTTTAAAATTTACAATACAAAAAAACTCTCGCCTCTACTATTTTTCCATAGTAGGGACGAGAGTTAATCTCACGTGGTACCACCCTAATTGAAACATATGACATGTTTCCACTCATTTCGTTAACGCACGAACACGTTCATCTCCTACTAAGTTTCCCTTTTCAGAGTGAAGCCTCCTGAGTGTTCTTTCATAAAGTCATCATGTAGAAATGCTTTCAGCCTAAGACATTTCCTCTCTAGCCATGTGTCATCTTTACTACTTTTCTCGATCTTTGGCTTATCAATATAAAAATGTTATACATTCATTTTAATTTAGCAATTGCTTTCTATATTACGAATGAAATGAGCAGTTGTCAAGCACCTTTCATGTTAAGAGCGGTCTAATTGTTTTCTTAGTTTCTGAATATCTCGAAGCGTTAAACCAAATTCAGAAGCCAATTCAAGGGATGAAGCTTCACTTTCTCTGTCAATAAAATCATGAAAATGAATGCCAAATACCGGATTTACCTGCTGAAATGATTGTTCACCTTTTTCACTAAACTTCATCGTTTCTTCCTCCCTGCCTACACTTACTTATCCTTTTATTAGCATTGCCCAAAAAAGATGTTTTTACATAAGAGAAAGGATTTTTTTTATTTTCATCGAATACTCTATTTTGTTATAAAAAGGAGGTCTATCTATTCGCCATCTAAACATGAAGTCTGTATCTGTTTTGGCTGCAAGTATCCTTTTATTACTGTGCTCTTCCTCATTTGAGCGCCCAAATGTACCGGTCCATCAACCCATTATTGTAACAGCTGACTCTCTTCATGTACGGAGCGGTCCAGGACGTTCATTTTCAATTACAAATAAATTGACGAAGAATACAAGACTATCCGTTTCAGACCGTCAAGGAGATTGGTATTATGTAGAAAGCCCGGATATTCAAGGATGGGTATTTAAAAAATTCACGAAAACCGTAGCGCTTCGCAGCGTTCAGCCTAGCATGCAGGTAGCGCAGCGTGAGCCTGTTTATACGCTGAGTAAAAGCTTGCGGCACCTAAAGGGCAAAACAATTATTATTGATGCAGGCCATGGAGGAAAAGACAAAGGAGCCATCGGCACACAGGGCACATATGAAAAAGACCTCACTCTCCGAACAGCACTTATTTTACAAAACAAACTTCAAAAAGAAGGCGCACACGTCATTTTAACCCGCACCCATGATGAGTACCTTCTACTTTCACAGCGCACGCTGCAATCGACTAAAGCAGATGCTTTTATAAGCATTCACTACAACAGTACGAACAGCTCACAGCTAACTGGCCTTATGACGTATTATTACCATCAGCATCAGGACAGTCCACTCACACATTCTATTCATCAGTCCCTTATTAATCATGCAAAATTGAAAGACAAAGGAGAACGTTTTGGAAACTATTATGTTCTTCGCGAAAATACACGTCCGAGTACATTAATTGAACTGGGCTTTTTAAGCAACGAACGGGAAGAAACGTATATTAATTCCATCAGTTATCAGCAAATGATTACGTCCGCTATCGCTGAAGGATTAAATCACTACTTTCAAAGCAAAGAAAAAACGCAGACTCATCTGTGAGCCTGCGTTTTTTCTTTGCTTTCTACAATAAGCGTGACCGGTCCGTCATTTGTAAATGATACGTCCATCATTTCACCAAATGCGCCGGTTTCTACTCGAACATTTTTTTCTGATAATACTTTATTAAAATAGTTGTAAAGCGTTACAGCATGATCTGGCCTAGCAGCTCCCATAAAGTTTGGTCTTCTGCCTTTTCGGCAATCTCCGTACAGCGTAAATTGAGATACCGATAAAATTTCTCCTTCTACATCTAGAAGCGACAAATTCATTTTGCCAGACTCATCATCAAATACTCGCAAATTCACAATTTTATCCGCTACATACTCTGCATCAGCTTCAGTATCGTCATGGGTAATGCCCACTAAAAGCATATATCCGTGCTTAATCTCACCGACCGTCTCACCTGCAACAGTTACTTTTGCATTCTTTGCTCTTTGTACGACTACTCTCATCTATAACGACCTTTCTTAATGCATAATTCGGCGAACTGAATAAATGTCTCGAAGCTGCTTAATGCGCTCAACCACTTTATGAAGGTGACTGATGTTATGAATAGAAATTGACATATGAATCGTAGCCATTTTGTTTCGGTCCGATTTTCCTGAAACGGCTGAAATATTCGTTTTAGTCTCGTTTACAACCTGCAGAACTTCATTTAGTAAGCCTCTGCGGTCGTATCCGGAAATTTCAATTTCCACGTTAAACTCTTTGCCTTCTTTAATATGTGTTTCCCACTCTACAGGAATAAGGCGGCTTTCAGCATCATCTGTGTGAACGTTTAAACAATCTGCTCTATGAACAGATACTCCTCGCCCCTTTGTAATAAAACCAACAATCTCATCTCCAGGAACTGGATTACAGCATTTAGACAAGCGAATCAGCATGTTCTCTACACCCGGTACGATAACCCCGGAATCTTTTCGTTTATGCTGGCGAACACGCTTAGCCGCAGTATCGCGTGCAATATCATCAATTTGGATCTCTTGTTCTTGATCGCGCTGCTTTCTCCACTTCTCGGTTAAACGATTAGCTACTTGAGCCGCAGTTAATCCGTTATACCCAATAGCTGCATACATATCATCTTCGTTTGAGAAATTAAACTTCTCCGCTACTCGTTTGATATTATCAGCTGTTAATACTTCTTTTAAGTCAAACTCCATTTGACGAATTTCTTTTTCAACCAGCTCTTTGCCTTTTTCAATATTTTCATCGCGGCTTTGCTTTTTAAAGAATTGGCGAATTTTATTTTTGGCTTGAGACGTTTGAGCAAGCTTTAACCAGTCCTTGCTTGGACCATACGAATGCTTAGACGTCAAAATTTCGATAATGTCCCCCGTTTTCAAACGGTAATCAAGCGTAACCATCTTGCCGTTGACTTTTGCTCCAATGGTTTTATTTCCGATTTCAGAATGAATACGATAGGAAAAATCAATTGGAACAGAACCCGAAGGAAGCTCAATGACGTCGCCTTTTGGCGTAAAAATGTAAACCATGTCAGAAAACAAATCAACTTTTAGAGATTCCATAAACTCTTCTGCATCGTTTGCGTCATTTTGAAATTCTAAAATTTCTCTAAACCACGTCAACTTTTCTTCAAATGAAGCATGCTCAGCTGTTTTTCCCTCTTTGTAAGCCCAGTGAGCAGCAATTCCATACTCAGCAATTTGGTGCATGTCAAACGTTCGAATTTGAACTTCTAACGGATCACCTTTTGGTCCGATAACCGTCGTATGAAGAGACTGGTACATATTTTGTTTTGGCATTGCAATATAATCTTTGAAACGTCCTGGCATTGGCTTCCAGCACGTGTGAATAATTCCTAACACCGCATAGCAGTCTTTAATGCTATTTACAATAATGCGCACAGCTAGTAAATCGTAAATTTCATTAAACTGCTTGTTTTGCAGTGCCATTTTACGATAGATGGAATAAATATGTTTTGGACGTCCTGAAATTTCAACTTTAATCGACACTTCATCTACTTGCTCTCGAACTTCATCAATAACTTCAGCCAAATACTGCTCGCGTTCCGCACGCTTTTTCTTCATCAAATTTACAATGCGATAATATTGCTGAGGATTTAAGTAACGTAAAGCTGTATCTTCAAGCTCCCACTTAATTTTTGAAATACCAAGACGATGAGCAAGAGGAGCAAAAATTTCAAGCGTTTCATTTGAAATGCGTCGCTGTTTTTCCTGCGGTAAATGCTTTAGCGTACGCATATTATGAAGACGATCCGCAAGTTTGATCAGTATGACTCGAATATCTTGAGCCATTGCTACAAACATCTTGCGGTGATTTTCAGCCTGCTGCTCTTCTTTAGACTTATATTTAATTTTTCCCAGTTTCGTTACGCCGTCTACTAACATTGCTACTTCTTCATTAAAAGCTTTTTCTAAATCTTTTAGTGTTATCTCTGTATCTTCAACCACATCATGTAGAAATCCAGCTGCAATTGTTGCTGGATCCATATCTAGATCAACTAAAATTCCTGCGACTTGAATCGGGTGGATAATATATGGTTCACCCGACTTGCGATATTGTTCTTTGTGAGCTTCTTTTGCAAAATCATATGCTTTTTGTACAAAAGCCACGTCTTCTTCATTTAAATATCGCTTCGTATTGTCAATGACCTGTTCCGCTGTTAGGACTTGCTCATTTGCCATGAAATCACCTTTTATCAACTAGCATTTTTAATTCATATTGTAACTATTATCTTGAAAAAATCCAAGGATGTAAAGCCTTTGCGTTTAATTTATCAAATTTACATCATTTCCATTTTACGTATTAACGTTTTTTAACGAAAAAAGAGCACCTGTATCAGGTACTCTTTTTTATGTGATCGTTCTTCTTAATACGTCATTAATGTGAATACATCGTAACCGTCTAGTTTGTCACGGCCGTCAAGGTAAGAAAGTTCAATTAAGAACGCAGCTCCAACAACAATTCCACCTAATTCTTCGACAAGCTTAATTGTCGCTTCAATTGTACCGCCTGTTGCTAATAAATCATCTGTAATCAACACGCGCTGACCTGGCTTAATTGCATCTTTGTGAATCGTTAATACGTCTTTACCGTATTCTAAACCGTAATCTACTTTGATTACTTCACGCGGTAATTTTCCTTCTTTACGAACAGGTGCAAAACCGATACCTAACGCATATGCTACTGGACAACCAACGATAAATCCGCGAGCTTCTGGCCCTACAATAATATCAACTTGTTTATCATTCGCATATTTTACAATCTCATCCGTTGCGGCACGGTATGCATCACCATTGTCCATTAATGTTGAGATATCTTTAAATGTAATACCTGGTTTTGGCCAGTCAGGTACAATTGTAATATAATCTTTAAAATTCATTCTAATGTTGCCTCCTCATTCAATCGAACGCTTAAAAATATCTTGAAATTGATTTTTAAGCTGTACATATGACGTATAAATAAAGTTTTTTTCTATTTCAATCTGCTGCTGCTTTTGGCGATAAGTCGCAGATTCTATTAAATCACGTTTCGCAGAATTTTTCACTAACGAAATTAAGCCATTGTTTATTGTAACAAATTCTAACTCAAAAAACACCTTTGCCATAAAATCAATCGTTTCTTTTGACCAGCCCTTATGAATCGCTAAATCTTCTTTGTAGCGTTTTAAATCAAATGGACCCTTTTTCGCTAAAAAGCCGTAAAACCATTTAAAATGATCGCGAGTTGGGATTGTATCAAAATAATGGTCTTCTTCCGTTAAGAAAATAGCGTATATTCTAGAAGGGATACCTTGGACAAACAAACATTCAAGCCATTTCCGTGAAGGAGGCAAATCTAATAAAACGATCTGTTCCCCTGCAAACATACATGCTTTTGCCTGTTCTTCATCTTGAATAAGAACAACATGCTCCATCGGCAGCAGCGACTTATATTTATCAATTGTTGAAGCATGAAAAGCAACAACTTTCATTTGATCCGTAAATACCTGCTGAAAGAAACGTTTGACATCAACTGCACTGCGATAATCAAACATCTGCCATTCATCTACAGAAATATCTTCCACCATCAGCTGCGGCTTGCGCATATTATTCCACTCATTAATAGATAGTTCACCTACTAATGATACTTTAGCTATAGGAGATACTTCATCTAATATATAGCCTAACCCAAATCCTACTGCATCAACCGATACACCGCTGTCTTCAAATACGAGTTTTAAATGATTTTTATTAGCACCAATTTTCCGCATAGATGTTGTATGAACATCTTTAATGAGAACTTTTGGCTTCGGGTTATGCATACCAAATGGAGCAAGCGCACTCATTTGTTCAATGTTTTCCAGCGTAATTTCCTCTGTTGTGCATACTGTATCAACTGATGTAATTGGAATAAAATCCTGTTCGGTTAACACGTTGCTTGCTTGTTCATTAAGACGTCTGCGCAGCTCTTCTACATCATCGCTGTTTAATGTCATGCCGGCTGCCATTGGATGCCCTCCAAAATGCGGCAAAATGTCACGGCACTTAGATAAGTTCGCGAATAAGTCAAAACCTTCGATACTTCTTGCTGAACCTTTGGCAATACGGTTTTCAGAGTCAATACTTAGTACAATTGTTGGTCTATAGAATTTTTCTACGAGCCTAGAAGCGACAATTCCAACAACGCCTGCATTCCATCCTTCTCCCTCTACAATAAGAACGCTGTTTTCATCCGGAGGATACATACTCTCAACAAATTCAACGGCTTCTTCTGTAATATCGTTTACGATTTGCTGCCTTTCCTTGTTTAACGCATCAATTTCTTTAGCTAAACCTTTTGCCTCTTCAGCATTTGTCGTCATAAGTAAATGAACAGCTGGATCGGCATCTTGAAGACGTCCTACTGCATTAATGCGAGGAGCCATCGCAAATCCAATTGTATCCTCATTAATTTCTTCACGTTTTACTCCACATACGCTCAGCAGCGCTTCAATTCCGGTGCGCTTCGTGAGCTTGAGATAATCAAGACCTTTGCGAGCAATTAAGCGGTTTTCGTCGACTAAAGGAACTAAGTCAGCAATCGTCCCAATTACTGCTAGTTCTAACAAATGTTCCGGAAGCTCCCCTAACAGCGCATGAGCGAGTTTAAAAGCCACTCCTACACCTGCCAGTTCTTTAAATGGATATGTACTTCCCGGCAGCTTTGGATGAATAATTGCATAAGCATCCGGTAAAACCGGCCCCGGCTCGTGGTGATCAGTAATAATTAAATCAAAGTTTAATTCACGTACATACGCAGTTTCTTCGACTGCCGAAATACCTGTGTCTACCGTAATCACCAGCTGATAGCCGCCTGCGCTTATTTTATCAAATGCCGCCTTATTCGGCCCATAACCTTCTGTAAAGCGATTAGGAATATAAAAATCAACATCAGCGCCAAGCTGCTGTAAAGCAGATAACATAACAGAGGTGCTGCTGACGCCGTCAGCATCGTAATCTCCATAGATCATAATTTTTTCATTATGATCAATTGCTTGCTGAATGCGAGCTACTGCTTTGTCCATATCGTGCAATAAAAACGGATCGTGGAACGTTTGTGCATCAACGTGTAAAAACTCACGTGCCGCTTCTACTGTTGTCATGCCTCTATTAAGTAATAACGAAGCTACTAGAGGTGTAATATTGAGGTTTTCTACAAATTCATTAACAAGTTGTTCATCACATTCTTGAACATTCCAACGTTTTTTTGACTGTAACATGTCTCTTCACCCCTTAACCCACATTATTATACTAGAGTGGATGAAATGGAGCAACGAAAGAAAATAAGCACATTTTTCTGACAGTACGGCTTGAATTTTAACGCACAAAAAAACGTGCGAACACTTCGCACGTTTTTGAATTACTTGCTTTCTACTTCTTTTTGTTCCTCACGCTTCAACTGTTTTCCTTTCCACACAAGCCATAGCTGAGCAGCAATAAACACAGATGAATATGCACCAAGGATTAAGCCTACTAACAGGGCAATTGAGAAGTTTTGAATCGATTCACTTCCGAATAGAAGAAGTGCTACAACTGCAATTACAACTGTTAACACGGTGTTCATTGAACGAGTAAACGTTTCACGCAAACTTAGATTTACGATAAACGCCAAATCGTCAAACGATTTGGATTTAAATTTCTGCATATTTTCACGAATGCGGTCAAACGTAACGATCGTATCGTTAATTGAGTAACCAACAATCGTCAAGACAGCAGCAATAAACGTTAAATCAACCTCTAACTTCGTTAAACTAAAGACCGTAACGATAAAGAACGCATCATGCAACAGGGCAAGCACGGCTGCAAGCGCCATGTAAAATTCAAATCGAATCGTTACATAAATGATAATTCCGATTGAAGCAATTACAATCGCCATCATTGCATTTTTCGCCAGTTCTTTTCCTACTGTCGGTGAAACGGTGCTTACATTTGGTTCAGAACCGTATTTATCTTTAAAGTGATCTTTTAAATTGGCAATTTCTTTTTTATTCAAGACCCCAACTACACGTACGACACCCGTATCATTACTTTTCCCTGTAATAACTACGTCATCTGTTTTGATATCGAGAGACTTCATTTCGCGCTGTATCTCAGCCTGCGTAACGGTATGATTTGCCGGAATCTCTATGCGAGTTCCGCTCGTAAAGTCAATACCGAGGTTCAGCCTGAACACAGCAACCGAGATAATACCGATAATCACAAGCACGCTTGAGAACGTGAAAAATGCTTTACGGTATTTAACAAAGTCAATTTTATCCCACGCTGTAGGTAAAACGGTTGTGCCGTCATCTTTGCTTAAATCGTGAATTTGCTCTTTCTTCACGCCAAAGTAGCCTGGTTTTTTATCAAACCAGCGGCTGTTTACTAAAAGACTCATTAGTAAACGAGTACCATAAACAGCAGTTACAAAGCTTAGCACAATCCCGATCATTAACGTTGTGGCAAATCCTTTTACTGAACTTTGACCATAAAAGAATAATACAAGAGCCGCTAACATCGTTGTAATATTGGCATCAAAAATGGTCGCAAGTGAACGACGATTCCCTGCCCGGTAAGCCGATATAACAGACCTTCCTGTTTTCAGTTCATCTTTAATCCGCTCGTAGGTAATGATATTCGCATCTACTGCCATACCTACACCGAGAATAAGAGCCGCAATACCTGGAAGCGTCATAACCACGTGCATCCAGTCAAATACCACTAAGTTTAAGTAGATATAAAAACTGAGTGTAATAACGGCAATAAGCCCCGGTAAACGATAGAAAAACAGCATGTAAAGGAAGATAATTCCGATGCCGATAATACCCGCTAATATAGTCGTATGAAGAGCTTCTTCTCCAAACTGTGCTCCAACGGATGTAGAGTATAACTCATCTAATTTAACCGGCAGCGACCCGGCATTTAGCAATTCCGCCAGCTGCGTTGCACTTTTCACTGTGAAGTTGCCACCTGAAATCTCAACATCTGGCTGTGTTAACACGCTGCTAACAGAGGCTGCAGATAGATACTTCGGATTTTGTTTTGTCGCTTCTTTTTGGTACGAGTCTTTTCCTTCTTCATAATCCAGCCAAATGACAATTAAATTGTTAGGTGCTGGTTTTTGAGAAAGCTCTCGCGTGATCTTTTCAAATTTTTTCGCATTTTTTAACTTTAGTGAGACGCTAGGCTGATTGCTTTGGTCAAACGATTGCTTTGCTCCGCCTTGCGCTAAGTCTGTACCATCCATCAGCACCTTATCGTTCACGTCACGGAACGTTAAGTTTGCTTGAGTTGATAACAGATCCCTGGCTTGCTTTTGATTCGTGACACCAGCTAGCTGAACGCGGATGCGGTCGTTTCCTTCAATTTGAATGCTGGGCTCACTAACTCCCAGTACATCGACACGTTGACGGAGCGCTTCAACCGTGCTGTTAAGTGCCTTTTTGTCAATGACATCGCCTTTTTTAGCTGGACTGACTTTATATAAAATTTCAAATCCACCTTGAAGGTCGAGGCCAAGTTTAATATCTTTTGTAATTCCAGTCATCGTTGTTCCGATTGTACTAAACACAAGCAGTACTAAGAGGAAAAAGGCAACGATACGTCCTCTTTTAACCATCGACAGAAAATCCTCCTTCTTATGTAAAAAACATGAAATGATAACAATAGATAAATGACCAATCTAATTATCATTCATAACCTAATGTCTGTCAAATAAAGACCTTATCAAATTTTAATACATGTATTTTACAAGCTCTACTTTAATAATTCTTTCCAGTCTTCTCCATTATTAACACTTGAGAACATATCAGATTTATAAGATTCAATTGTTACATAACTCATCACCTGCGTGATCTTAACAGATAAAATATCATTTACAACTTGATGGAGAGATAGCTCCCTTTCTTTTTTCCATTTTTTCATTTCTAAATAACTCAATAAATCGTTCTCCGTTACTTCTTCATATCCAAGCATATGAAATTCTTCCATTTTGCTAGATAAGACAGGCTGTATAAGTTCTTTCGAAGCTGAAATAAATGGATGTGTCATATCGATCCTCCTTTCCGTTTGACATTTTGCGTAAAATTTCTTTCTCGTATGAGGAATACTTGTCATGCTTGGACACCGGGGGCGCATATATTCACTGTATAAACCTCAAGAAAGAGTGAGTATATGTCTAAATTTTTACAGGGAACTATTATTTTAATAATTGCTGGCTTAATTACACGTGTACTCGGGTTTGTCAATCGAATTGTGGTGGCTCGAATGATTGGAGACGAAGGTGTGGGACTTTATATGATGGCGGTCCCCACGCTGGTATTAGTAATCACCTTAACACAGCTTGGGCTACCGGTTGCCATATCCAAGTTAGTGGCAGAAGCAGAAGCTTTAGGTGACAGGCATAAAATAAAAAAAATACTTGTCGTCTCTTTAAGTATTACGTGTACGCTGAGCATTTTATTTACGCTCGGACTAATATTATTCGCTCCCGTTGTAGCAAAAACCTTCTTTACAGATTCACGTACGATCTATCCGCTGCTTGCGATTATTCCAGTTATTCCAATCATCGCCGTCTCGTCTGTCATCCGCGGATATTTTCAAGGAAAGCAGCAAATGAAGCCTGCCGCTTATTCTCAAATTATCGAACAAGTCGTGCGCATTACGTTAATTGCCGTATGTACAAAAGCATTTTTGCCTTATGGAATTGAGTACGCTGCGGCTGGCGCTATGCTATCTTCCGTATTTGGAGAACTAGCTTCACTGTTTTATATGGTGTTTATGTTCAAGCGAAAGAAGAAAATAACGGTAAGACGAAAATTTTTTGCTTCTTTACATGCGGGCAAAGACACGTTCTTTGATTTAATGCGAATCGCTCTTCCCACGACAGGAAGCCGCATGATTGGGTCAATTTCTTGGTTTTTAGAACCGATTGTAGTAGCTCAAAGTTTAGCAATTGCAGGAGTAGCGACAGCTGTAGCAACGAAGCAGTATGGAGAATTAACAGGCTTTGCACTCCCTCTCCTGATGCTGCCTTCTTTTGTAACGGTGTCTCTATCCACTTCTTTGGTTCCCGCAATCAGTGAATCTCTTGCACAGAATCAAATGAAACAAATCGAATATCGGCTTCATCAAGCTCTCCGCTTGTCGTTTGTAACAGGCGGACTGGCCGTTGTTGTTCTTTATGTATTTGCTAATCCGGTAATGGAATTGATGTATGGTTCTGACAAAGCTGCTATTTTTGTCAAAGTAATGGCGCCTTTTTTTATCTTTTATTACTTTCAAGGGCCGCTTCAAGCTGTTCTGCAGGCGCTAGACCTTGCAAAAGCCGCCATGATTAACAGTTTTATAGGAGCAGCGGTCAAAACATCTCTTATCTTCTTACTCGCAACTCAGCCCAATTTAGGCATTATGGGAGCTGGCCTTGCGATTGTTGTGGGAATGATGCTTGTCACTCTTTTACACCTGTCTACCGTCATGAAACAAATTACGTATAAGCTTCATGTGTTTGAGTATCTTCGCAGTTTTTCTGTAATGGGAATATCAGGTTTTACCGGACACTTCGCTTATATGAACCTTTTCACTTCCATCCCTTTGAGCTTACGAACCGTTTTATCGATTGCACTTACAAGTTTTGTATACGTACTGTTTTTGCTGCTTTTTAGACTGATAACAAGAGAAGAATTAAACCGTTTTTCTGTTTTACGCTATTTTAAACGAAAATAAAACGCGGAGCAATCCGCGTTTTATTGTTTCACATCTACCAAATCTATAAAAAATTTTCCTTTGTCGTAGCTACAATATGAAATCTTATCTAAGTTTGAATACCCTAGCTTTGCCAGCTCTGTCCTTAACCATTCCGTCGTTTTATGTTCATGCAGCAGATGCTCTTCTTGAATAATGCCGTCAATGATAAAAGGCAAATTCAAATTGCCTTTTTCACCTGATTGCTGATCTTTTTCAAACACGGATAGCCTTCCTGAAGATTCTAAAATAGCAAATTCAACATCAGCTACATTTTTTATATTTTTATCTCGCAGCTGCACGAGCAAATCATTGAAGTTATATCGCTGCCTTTTCATTTCATGTTCGTTTATTTTTCCATTTTCAATAATAATGCTAGGCTTTCCATCAATAAAATTTCGCATTCGATTGCTTTTAAGAGACCATATAGCTAAGCCAATTTGAATAATAAGAAGCGTTAACATCGGAAGAATTGAATGCAGCAAAGGATCTTTTGGATTTTCAATAGCCATTACTGCCATTTCAGCAATCATAATAAAGACCACTAAATCCAATATGCTCAGCTCCCCTATTTCCCTTTTACCCATAACGCGAAAAATAATTAAAACTACTACATATAAAAGAACGGTTCGCGCAACCATGATCAACAACTCCACCGCAAAGACCTCCTTTATGTATTCCCTTGTAGTTTGTACCATTTATTTTAAAATAGCCTTACTTTTACGCGTCTATTTTGAAGGTCTCTCGAATATGCTCGTACTAAGGGTTCACCTATCTTTTTATTTCATGAGGGGGAAACAAGTTGGGTGCAAAACGAATGAGCAACGCTGTATTTGCAGGAGTGGCAACAGTCTTGGTGATGGGTTTAGCAATTAGCATTATCTTTTCGCTTATTTTAAAATTTACATCGGTTGAAGAACAGTCGGTCCGTTTATTTTTACTTATTCTCTCATTTATCACACTGTTTATCGGAGGATTTATCGCGGGAGGACGAAACGGCTCAAAGGGACTTCTTGTTGGAGGAGCCACTGGTGTTTCTTATTCTTTTTTAATGTTTTTACTACAATTCCTCGGCTATAGTCACCTGTTTTCTGCACAGCAGCTGTTATTTCACGCTGGATTTATTGGAGTCGCTATTCTCGGGGGAATTGTTGGCGTAAACATTGCCGGTTCACGAGAAGCATAAAAAAACGTCACGTACATGTACGTGACGTTTTTTTATTAATCTACGCTTCTTACTTCACGAATAGCATTGCGATCAAACGTTAATTTTGAACCGTCAGTGCTGCGAACCACAACTTGTGACTCATCAATTGCGTCTACCAAACCGTGCATACCGCCAATTGTAACAACCTTATCACCTTTTTTAAGTGCTGATTGCATTTGCTGTACGTTTTTTTGACGTTTTTGCTGTGGACGGATTAACAAGAAATAGAAAATGACAAACATTAAAAGTAATGGCCAAATATTTTGTAAAACACCCATGAAAACTCCTCCTTTTATTTATATTATCAACAGGTACTCATTCATAAATTTGATGAAAATTCCTGTAGTGACCTAGAAATTCTTTGCGTCCGGGCCGTTAAACCCATATTTTTCAAAGAACTCATCGCGGAAATCGCCAAGTCGGTCTTCGCGAATGGCTTCACGGACTTGCTCCATTAAGTTTAGCAGAAAATATAAGTTATGGTAAGATGTTAAACGAATTCCAAACGTTTCATTGCAACGAATTAAGTGGCGAATATACGCTCTTGAATAATTTTGACATGTATAGCAGTCACAGTTTGGATCAATCGGACCGAAGTCTTCTGCATATTTTGCATTTTTAACAACAAGACGACCTTCGCTTGTCATAAGCGTTCCGTTACGTGCAATACGCGTTGGTAATACGCAATCAAACATATCGATCCCGCGAATCGCTCCATCAATTAACGAGTCAGGTGATCCTACTCCCATTAAATAACGTGGTTTGTCGGTTGGTAAGTATGGCGTCGTAAACTCAAGCACACGATTCATTACATCTTTTGGTTCTCCAACTGACAGGCCTCCCACAGCATAACCTGGGAAGTCCATTGAAACTAAATCAGCTGCACTTTGACGGCGTAAATCTTCAAACTCTCCGCCTTGAACAATCCCAAAAAGACCTTGGTCTTGAGGGCGGCTGTGAGCCTCAAGGCATCGCTCTGCCCAGCGGCTTGTGCGTTCAACTGAACGTTTTAAGTAGTCATATTCTGCTGGATAAGGTGGACATTCATCAAATGCCATCATAATATCAGACCCAAGCGCATTTTGAATGTCCATCGCTTTTTCTGGAGATAAGAAAAGCTTGTCTCCATTCAAATGGTTGCGGAAATGAACTCCTTCTTCTTCAATACGGCGCAAATCACTTAAGCTAAAAACTTGGAAGCCGCCTGAATCCGTTAAGATGGGACGATCCCAGTTCATAAATTTATGAAGGCCTCCCGCTTTTTTAACAATTTCATGACCCGGACGAAGCCATAAATGATACGTATTACTTAAAATAATGCCTGCTCCCATTGCTTTTAAATCTTCCGGAGACATTGTTTTTACTGTAGCTAATGTGCCTACTGGCATAAAAATAGGCGTTTCAAATGAGCCGTGAGGCGTATGGACAATCCCTAAACGCGCTCCTGTTTGTTTACAAGTTTTTATATGTTCGTAACGAATTGCTGTCATTGATGTATTCCTTTCATGTTAAATTACAAAATTAGCATCGCGTCGCCGAAGCTGAAAAAGCGATACTTCTCTGCTACAGCTTGTTCATAGGCAGAAATGACGTTTTCCCTTCCTGCTAAGGCACTTACAAGCATAATGAGCGTAGATTTTGGAAGGTGGAAATTTGTAATCATTCCATCAATTGCTTTAAATTCATACCCTGGAAAGATAAAAATATTGGTCCAGCCTGAAGAAGCAACAAATTTGCCGTTATGCTCAGTTGCAATCGTTTCAAGGGTACGGGTAGAAGTTGTGCCTACTGAAATAATGCGACCGCCTTTTTCGCGTACGCTGTTTAGTAAAGCAGCGGTTCCTTCACTCACTTGATAAAACTCTGAGTGCATATCGTGCTCTTCTAAGTCGTCAACGCTGACTGGACGGAATGTACCCAATCCGACATGAAGCGTTAAAAATGCAATATGCACACCTTTTTCTTTTAACTGTTCAAGCATCTCTTCTGTAAAGTGAAGACCTGCTGTTGGCGCTGCTGCAGAACCTTGTTCGCGAGCAAAAACCGTTTGGTAGCGCTCTTGATCATCCAAGCGTTCTTTAATATAAGGCGGCAGCGGCATTTCTCCCAGTTGTTCCAACACCTCATAAAAGATGCCTTCATAGTTAAATTCTAACAAACGTCCGCCTTGGTCGCTCGTTTCTTTACATACAGCTGTCAGACGTCCGTCACCAAACGAAATAACCGTGCCTTCTTTTACTCGCTTAGCCGGTTTTACAAGCGTCTCCCACGTATCGCCTTGTGTTTGTTTTAAAAGCAATACTTCAATATTAGCACCTGTATCTTCTTTTGTCCCAAATAATCGTGCAGGAAGAACACGCGTGTCGTTTAACACTAAACAATCTCCTTCTTGCACATAATCAAGAAGGTCATGAAACATATGATGCTTCACACTTCCTGTTTCCTTGTTTAATACCATGAGTCTTGACGCATCTCGCTGCTCAAGCGGCGTTTGGGCAATCAATTCTTCTGGTAAATGAAAATCAAATAAATCTACTTTCAAAATGTTCACCTGTTTCTACTTAATTATTTAAATTTGCCAATTACATAAAAAATAAGTGATAACACAACGCTTACTAGAATACATGTCACAATCGGGAAATAAAAGGTTGTATTTCCTTTTTTGATAAAAATATCGCCAGGAAGCTTGCCAACAAACTGCCATAATAGCCCAATGACGACTAAAATGCCCCCTAATGTGATAAGCATCTTAGGCATATCATTCACTGATCAGGCACCTCCAGCTGAAAATGATCATAAACCAAAGGCGTCACAATTCGTCCTCGCGGCGTTCGCTGCAAAAAGCCGATTTGCAATAGATACGGCTCGTATACGTCTTCAATTGTGTGAGACTCTTCACCAATAGTAGCCGATATGGTGTCTAACCCTACAGGTCCGCCCCTAAATTTTTCGATAATCCCTCTTAATAATTTATGGTCAATATGATCAAGACCTAAACGGTCCACCTGCAACATTTCTAATGCTTCGTTGGCAAGCCTTTCGGTTATGGCTCCGTCTCCTTTGACCTGAGCAAAATCTCTGACTCTTCGAAGCAAGCGATTCGCAATACGCGGGGTTCCCCTAGCACGCCTAGCCATCTCAAACGTAGCTTTCTCATCAATCTCTACATCTAAAATAGCGGCTGTCCTTTCTACTATCGAAGCAAGATCTTCTTCTTGGTAATATTCTAAACGGCTTAAAACGCCGAAGCGATCACGCAAAGGAGAAGATAAAAGCCCTGCTCTTGTCGTTGCACCTACTAGCGTAAACGGAGGCAAATCCAGACGGACGGAACGTGCACTCGGTCCTTTTCCAATAACAATATCTAAACAGAAATCTTCCATTGCTGGGTATAGTACTTCTTCAACCGAACGATTTAATCGATGAATTTCATCAATAAAAAGCACATCTCCAGGCTCTAAGCTAGTTAAAACTGCGGCTAAGTCTCCTGGACGCTCAATAGCTGGTCCTGAGGTCGTTCGGATTTGTACGCCCATTTCATTAGCGATAATAGTAGCAAGAGTTGTTTTCCCCAATCCTGGAGGACCATATAAAAGCACGTGATCTAACGTTTCGCTTCGCATTTTGGCAGCTTTAATAAAAATGTCAAGATGGGATTTTACTTTATGCTGACCAATGTACTGCTGTAAGGTTTGCGGCCGCAAACTTTGCTCGATGATTTCTTCTTCACCAAGAACATCTCCCGTTACAATACGATCGTCCATTTTACTCCTCCCTTACTTATTGTTTCAATAATCGTTTTAACGCTTCTTTAATATACTGATCCGTTGTCATCGTTTCCTTCATTAAAGCCGGAACAATTTTTTTGATTTCTCTTTCTGCATAACCTAATACTTTCAGTGCTTCAATCGCTTCATCGAGTGCTTCTGAACTTTGAGATTTGACTTCTTGTGCGTCCAAATCTGCAAATAAAGAAGGAACGGCATCTGGTACAATATCATGCAGTTTTCCTTTTAAATCTAGAATCATCTGTCGAGCTGTTTTTTTACCTACTCCTGGAAACTTAACTAAAAACTTCTCGTCTTCCTCTTCCACAGCTTGGACAACCTGCGCTGGATTACCTGACGCTAAAATAGCTAAACCGCCTTTTGGGCCGATTCCTGACACGCTAATTAACTTCATAAATAAATCCTTTTGTTCTCGGGAAGCAAACCCGTAAAGTGCAATTACGTCTTCTCTTACATATTGATAGGTGTAAACCGTCTTGGGTTGTTCATCAATTGAAAATACATATGGATTCGGCGTAAAGACTTGATAGCCTATCCCGTTGTTTTCGATTACTACATACTCAGGATTTATATATGTAACGGTGCCTTTAATATAATCAAACAATAAGCTCTCTCCTTAATCACGTACGCGCGGGCAGTGATCTTCAACTTTGCCTACGAAGAATCCTGCCCGCATCGTTCTCTATTTTCCTTTAAAGCTGCTTTTTAAAAAGACGTTCAAGAGAACGTTTGCCTCTTTTCATCTTTGTCAACCTATTTTTACAATAGCTGTAAAAAATAGAACCGCCCACTTCTATTGATGAATGACCTTTTAAAATATATACAATACTAGACTGCTGAATACCATTTTAACATATCGCCAAAAGCAAATAGAAGCAATTTAGAATGTTGAATTCAATAATTATTTTACCATACTAAAAAACGGCTACTTGATTGAAAGCGGCCGCTGCTGAAGCTGATAGATTTTATAGAAATTAATGAGAGAAAGATATTCATCTTTTGATTGAACGCGAATACCTTTCTTTAATTGTTCATGCTGATAACTCTCAAGCCTTTTGATGTCAATTTGAAAAAACGACTGTATAATGTGCTGCGACGAAGCTGGCTTGCCTTCAAATGCTGAGAGAATACCGTTAACAGAAAGCCCTACATAACCGTTTTCTTTTAAAATAGGTGAAATATCGTCTATGCTTGTTCTAAAAACTAGCTCTTGATCCGTTTCTTTAAGCAGTCGCCAATTTTTATATTTTTTCATTAATTGTTTTTTCGTCATAGAAGGGCTTTTGATCATCTCTTGACTTACGACTCCATCCACATACACGCACTCAAGAAATAATGTCATCGGCTCCTTTTCATTCGCATCTGCACGGTATGGCATTATACAAAGCACAATACTTACTAGCATTAAAAAAGCTGCTTGATGAATGACTTTCTTCACTCACCTTCACCTCACACGTTAATCATACTCTTTTTAGTATTATCTAAAAAGGTTTTGTGAAAATCTACACTAATAGTTTGACCTACTTATTTTCTTTTATCCTCTTATTTTATGAAGCAAATCCCTTTTACGATATTATGTTAAGAAAACATGGAGTATTTGTTACATTTGCACACTATTTGTAAAATTTTCTCTTGAACGTTTTAATTAAATTTTCGAAGGGTATGTACATAGTGGAAGTAATTGTAAGGACTTCTATTATCTATTTTCATAAAAAGGGAGCTGAAGTAATGAGAATGAATAAACGTGTAGTCGGAACTTTTTTTTCAGAGAAAGAAGCTTTAGATGTTATCCATAATTTAAAGCATCAAGGTTATCGAGAAACAGACATTATGGTTATTTCTAACAGTAAAAGCAATACATTTCAAATAGGTCACGATACAAATGTAATTATTGAAGCTGGTTCACCTGCCGTAAGTTCATTAGCTGGCGTCATGATGGATAACTTTTTTACCATGATGACAGGCGGCATGGGGCTCAAACAAGGAAACGGCTTGAAATCAAAATTAATCCGCATGGGCATACCAGACTTCTCAGCCGTGCAATGCGAGACAGATGTAGCTGCTGGTAAAATTCTAATCTTGATAGATGCCGTAAGCTCTGAACAAACTCCAGCGTACGGAACCTATACGGAACACAACGAGCATAGAGCCGTCCAACTACGTGAAGAAAAATTAGATGTCTTAAAAGAACGCGTCCAAGTGGGTGAAGTAAAACTCCACAAAAAAGTAATAGAGGAAGAAAGAACTGTACACGTTCCTGTTACGAGAGAAGAGTTTTATATTGAACGTCGCCCTGTAGTTGACGGAGACTATAACGCTGGGCCACTTACAGAAGATGAAATTATTCGTGTTCCAATCATGGAAGAACGAGTAGAAATAACCAAAAGACCAGTTATTGTTGAAGAAGTAATTATAGGAAAAAAACTTATTCAAGAAACAAAAGAATGGACTGAAACGATTAAGAAAGAAGAAGCAAGCGTAGAACCTTCAGGGCTCGCGAGCCCTGAAGTATACGAAAATATGATGAACTATACAGACAATACTTACGCTCAAGTTTCTGCAGCTCTAGCAAGCGACGTGGAAGCTGAATACGAAAATAGTCAGACAACTAACAACGAGAAGCCAAACACACAAGCTAATGAGACAAGCTCTTCTGCAAAAAATGTAAAAAATACAAAGAGTGTCGCTACGGCACCAGCAGATACGAAAAAAAGAGAAGGTCGCCTCAAACAAAATGAAACTAACGCTCAAAAGGAAGAAGCGGAATCCAAAACAACAAACAAATCTGCTTCTAACAAGAAAAATTAATAGTTACATGTTCGAGGAATAGCTGCCTGGCTTCAATGGCAGCTTTTTTATATGTCTTCTCATCAAAAAAACAGCCGTCCTTCACAGACAGCTGCTTCTTCATTTAACGATGTTTATGATTGACATTCTCATCGACTGATTCAAATAGACCATTGAAATTAGTTTGAATCGTATTTCGGTCTTTTCCATTTCGAATATCGTCATCAAGAGAGCGAGCGTTCATAAATACATCATGATCTACTTTTACTTGAACATTGTAGTCCTTTGCAATAGGCTTTACTTTATCGAGCACGTTTTGTTTTAAACGGCCGTTATTTATGTCTTTGGCCGGATCCACAGCAACTAATAGCTGATCTCCACGGACAACGGCGCGACTATTTTCTACACCTTTAACGCTTGCAGCCCGATCAGCCACTTTTTCTGTAAAGTCTCTTGGATAATCTTCACCATAATACATATTAGCAACACCATTTGTACGATCATTTGTATTATTGATGTTTCCATAAGGGTTTGTCGGATTGTCAAAACGTCCATCACTTACGTTTAACGGATAATTAGGTGTTCCATTCCCATCTAAAACTTCAGTCATTGGACCTTTCGGATTATCTACGCGATGTTCATTCGCTTTTTCATTTGTATGATACCCAACAGGCTGTGTCGTATCTGTATAGCGCTGTTCCATACCTTGGTCTTTGTTATTGCAAGCGCCAAGTCCCATCATACATGCAAAAGCTAAAGAAGTTGCTACATACCTATTCAACATAATCGCCCCCTAATTTAAGCTCTATTTACTCTGAGCTTACTATTAGGATTAAAAGACAAGCCGTTTCTTATTCGATGAAGTGTTTATAAACTCTTTACATGTCATGTAGGTTTTGTAAGTGCTGGTAAATCACTCGATAAAAATGTGTACGCTGTGACCATTCTTCGACTGATTGCTGCATTAACCTTTGGCGATTTGCCCATGATAAAGCAGAGACATTTACATTCCAGTTTCTCATCAGCATCGATGGAAATAGTAAAGAAGCAAGAAAAAAACGCTGCTTGCTTAATTCTTTTATTTTCGAGTGTTGAAGTAGTTCTTTCATCGACCACTGGACGTAAGGCAAAAAGCGCTGGACAAGCTGAACATAGTCATAAAGAGCAGGAGCTTTAGCCGATAAGTCAAAATCAATCATAACAATACCCAAGTGGTTTGTTTTCAAGAAATTATGTGAAGCAACGTCACCGTGAATAATGGAACAGTTCAACCCACTATCTTTGAAACGTTCCATTAAGACTAAAGCTTTTTCTCCCCAAGTCACAATGTCTTTATATACATGAAATTGATTAAATTCCCTAAATATATGTGAGGTTTCTCGAAAAGAGGAAAGCCGCTTTTTCCATTTTAAAATAAGATCATACTCAGAAAGCTTTGTATACGCGGCTATTTTCTTTTTATGAACTTCTCCATGATAGCGGATCAATGCTTGTAATACTTCTTCGCGATCCTGAAAACTTTCATACGTTACCTCTTTTACTTGCTTAACAAAAGGCATCATCGCCCAATACAAATGACGGTCCTTTATATAAAGTTCCCCTTCTGGGTAAGCTTCGAAATTAACAGCGTACCCTTGTTGAATCTGAGATAAAAAATGATAAACATGTTCAATTTTACCTTTGTCTCTGTATGCTTTTATTACTTTTTTTCCTTTATTCGTATCCGCTATGATGACATGAGGCTTTTTCATACGGTAGGTCTCAACGTGAATATCTCTTTTTTTCAAATAGAGAAAGAGACGATTTAAATTAAAATCGTCTCGTCTATAATAATCAATCTTCATCTTCGTCGTACTCATCATATTCTGGAATACTAAATGCATTTGGGTCAGACGCAGGATACGAAGGTACACCAATCATGCCATATGGGGCTAGATAGGGTGCCCTTGGGTCCTGAAAGCCATAAGGTACCTGCTGTTGGTACTGTGGATAAGGCTGCTGTGGTGCATAGTCGTCAGGTCTTGGTTCACCGCATCCGCAGTCTCCTTGCTGCTGTGGCGCATATTGCTGCCCATAATGGTAAGGTGCGTTTCCAAAACCATCGGAAGAACTTTCATAATGGCCACCTGTCATAGCTCCTTGTACTTGTGGATACATCGGTGCTTGATGATAGGCCGGATAAACGGGCTGCTGATATCCCCATGGAGGCGGACAAGGAGAACATTGTACCGGTCCATAGCAGCTGTGTGGCATCATTGGATACATTGGCATCGGTGCCATGTGAGCGCCCATTGCATGTTCTTCAAACGATTCGTTTTCATAACCGTGATGATGCATTGGAGCCTGTTGATACATTGGCATTGGATATGGCTGCGGTGCATACATTGGCGGATGACACGGCATATAATTAAATCCGTAGCCTGGCATCACAGGCGATATCGGCATGATTGGGTAACATGGCATTTGAGGAGGCATTTCTATACTCTCCATCTCAGGACTTTCTGGCGATTCATGCTTGGGTAGTTCTTTTGGTGCTTCTTTTTTTGGAGCCTGCATCGCCATATTAACGGTGTAATAATTGTTAATATCAATCTCAGGTGCAATTGGCTTTAATTTAGGAAGCTTTGGCGCAACTGGCATTTCTTTTTTAGGCTGCGCAATTGGTGCTTCTTTTTTAGGCTGTGCGACCGGTGCTTCTTTTTTTGGCTGCGCAATCGGCGCTTCCTTTTTCGGTTGAGCAATCGGTGCTTCTTTCTTTGGCTGCGCAATTGGTGCTTCTTTTATCGGTTGCATAAACGGTGTTTGAGCAGGCTGATTAGCTGACTTTTTCTCATCTGGACTTTCATCAATTTCCGTTACTGGATAAGCTTTTGTGGATTGGTCACTATAAGGATGTTGAACTTTAGGCATTTCTTTTATACCAGGTGAAGGAGCTCCTTCTTTTTGAACAGGCACTCCGCTTGTCGGAACTTTAATTTTCATTCCAGGCATGATCATGTCTGGATTGCTTAATTGAGAATTCGCTTTTTTTAACTCTTCAAAATTAACCCCATACTTTTCAGCGATTTTCCAAAGGGTATCCCCTTTTTGAACGATATGGATTTTCAACGTCATTCCCCTCCCGAGTAGAGTCTCTGCCATCTATATGTGCAAAATCAAAGTAAGTTCTGTTTGTTCATCACAAGATATGCCTTGAACCATTTTTTTATTCATTTCGCCCACAGTTTGGTTCAAGTTTTTATGATAAAGAAAAAAAGACTTATCAACACAAACAATATGTCAATAAGTCTTCTTTTAGACCTTCTCTTTTTAATTGTCTTAAAAATTTTTATGCTCGTTCTAACATATTCGTTAGCGCTTTGATCGCCCCTTGCGCTGTATGTTTATCCACCTTGATTTGATTCACTTCTGTTCCTTCTTCGATGCTTTCTAAAGCCCACAGCAAGTGAGGCAAATCAATTCGGTTCATCGTCAAACAAGGACACATATAAGGATTAAGCGAAACAATTTCTTTATCCGGATGACTGTTGATAATCCGTTTCACTAAGTTCATTTCCGTGCCAATGGCCCATTTAGAGCCTGAAGGAGCTTTTTCAATTGTATCAATAATATATTTTGTAGAACCTGCATAATCTGATTTTTGCACCACTTCATAAGAACACTCCGGATGAACAATAATATTCATATCAGGCTGCTTCTCGCGTAAATAATCAATATTTTTAACCGTGAAATTTTCGTGCACAGAACAGTGACCTTTCCACAGAATCACCTTGATGTTGTTTATATCCCCTTCATATTCAAGCATTTCTTCAATAGGATTCCAAATGGCCATTTCATCTAGTCCAACACCTAAATCATAAGCAGTGTTTCTGCCTAAATGCTGATCTGGCAAAAAGAGAATGCGCTCTTTTTTAGAAAATGCCCACTCCACCATATTTTTTGCATTTGACGATGTTACTGTTGCACCATCATGTTCGCCTACAAAAGATTTAATTGCAGCTGTAGAGTTCACATACGTAAGCGGAATAATCGTATCTCCGAAAAGATCCTGTAAGACAGGCCATGCCTTTTCTGTTTGCTGAATAGTAGCCATATCAGCCATTGAACAGCCAGCGCGCATATCGGGTAAAATGACTTTTTGATTTTCAGCTGTTAAAATATCAGCTGTTTCTGCCATGAAGTGAACGCCGCAAAACACAATATGCTCAGCTTCTCTATTTTCAGCTGCTATTTGAGCCAGCTGTAAGGAGTCTCCTACCGCATCTGCAAATTCGTACACTTCGTCTTTTTGATAATGATGGCCGAGCAGAAACAATTTGCTTCCGAGCTTTTTCTTGATTTCTAGTACTCTTCTTTTCATTTCATTTTCTGTGAGCTGCGTATATTTAGCGGGCAGCGTTTGCTGCTGAAGCGTTTGTAATAAACTCATGATTTCCTGTTCCCCTTTCTGTTAATAAGTCCAAGCTGATATCGATAGACCCTGCTGAATGCGTTAGAGCTCCAAGTGAAATATAGTCCACTCCGCTGTCTCTAAAAGAATGGAGCGTGCCAAGCGTAATTCCACCGGATGCTTCTGTGACAATATGAGCGGGAACCAGCGGTATCCAATCTTTAATGACTTCTGGAGAACAGTTATCGAACATAATGACATCTGCTCCTGCCTCTATTGCTTCTAGCAATTGACTTTTGTTTTCAATTTCTACTTCCACCTTAACCATATGTCCAACCTGCTCTCTTACTTTCACAACAGCGTCTAGAATAGATCCTGCATGTGCAATATGGTTATCTTTTAACATGACGCCATCGTACAATCCAAAACGATGATTATAACCTCCTCCAGCACGAACAGCATACTTTTCTAACATTCGCATACCAGGCGTTGTTTTTCGCGTGTCACATATGCGCGTATGTGAGCTGCCAAGCAGCGCTACGGCTTTGTGCGTCATCGTGGCAATGCCACTCATTCTTTGAAGTAAGTTTAAGATTACCCGTTCACCGGTCAAAATAGATCGCACGGGTCCTGAAACGGTAGCTATTTTATCGCCAGGCTTAAGAACATCTCCATCTTTTTTCTCGAAATTCACTTTCACGTCAGGGTCTATTAAATGAAATCCTTCTTTAATCAATTCCACTCCTGCGATAATACCTGATTGCTTTGCCGTGAACACAGCTTTCCCTTGGTCAGACGGAGAAAAAATAGCTTCACAGGTTATATCTCCATCTCCAATGTCTTCTATAAAAAAAGACTGCAATAGTTTTTGTAATTTCAACGTGTTCATTGTGCTACCTTCACCTTTCTTTTTAAATTTCCTTGCTTATAAAATCAATGACTGTTTTGTTGAAGCAGTAGACTGCTTAATAATTCGCTTATGCTCCCATTCTTGGTTTTCATGCGGAAAGTCACTTCGGTAATGTCCTCCTCTACTTTCTTTTCTTGCAAGAGAGGACTCTGCAATAAGCAGACCTGCAGTTAGCATATTGCAGATGGTCGCAGCTTCCCTCGAATATATAACTTCTTGATCAAGAGGTATTCCATCCAGATAATTTGTGAATTCATGCACAATAGTAGCCAATTCGTTTTCATGACGAATGATTCCTACACAATCCATCATTTTATGCTGAATTTGTCTTGTGGCAGGCAGTATTTTAGGCATGCCTTTATAGACGTAATGGACGGGGACATAACGAGATACCGTTCTCGCTTTATGTAAAATATGACGCCCTGTCCGTTTTCCAAATACAAGACACTCTAACAATGAATTGCTTGCTAGACGATTTGCTCCATGAACGCCTGTAGAAGAAACTTCCCCCACAGCATACAATCCTTCAACACTTGTTTGTCCGTAACCATCTACTTCAATTCCACCCATTAAAAAATGTGCGCCGGGAGTAACAGGTATTCGTTTTTTGTCCAGTTGAATTTTATACTTTCGACACAGTGCCGTAATCGTAGGAAATTTTCGTTGGAAATGAGCCACTTTTTCAATGTCTAAAAATATGGATCTTCCTTTTTTCATTTCATTAAAAATTGTCCTTGCTACAACATCTCGCGGTGCTAAATCCTTAAAGGGATGAACGCCTTCCATTATGCGTTCATTCCATTCATTTACCAGCACGCCACCTTCCCCTCGAACCGCTTCGGATACTAGACCTTTCGCTTCCTTTTGATACAAAAGCGTCGGATGAAACTGAACAAATTCTAAGTCCGCTAATTTTGCTCCAGCCCTGTACGCAAGCGCTAGCCCATCTCCTGTCGCAAGCGGCTGGTTAGATGTATGCTTGTACAAAGCGCCGATTCCTCCGGTAGCAATAACCGTTTGGCGAGCATGATATATAGTAATTTTGTTGTTTTCACCTTGTCCGATAGCACCTCTGCACGTTCCATCTACAGTTACTAAATGCTGAATCATTTCGTTTTCAATCACTGTAATATATGGCAGTACTTCTTTTTTCAAAAAAGCGAACAGCGCTTGTCCTGTTGCATCGCCACCTGCATGCAGAATACGATTCATACGATGGGCTCCTTCTTTTCCAAAATGCAGCGTACCATCTGGATTTTTATCAAACTTCATTCCTTTATGAATCAATTCATTTACTACAGCCGCACCTTCTTCCACTAAAGTGCGTACCGCTTGTTCATTGCAATGCTTATTGCCCGCAACCAACGTATCATAGAGATGTTCACTCCAGTGATCGCTGCTTCCAATAGCAGCTGCTACTCCGCCTTGAGCAAGAACTGAGTTATTGCGGTCAATTTTCCCTTTCGTTACCATTACAACTCTGTTATGACGACACAGTTCATAAGCTGCAGAAAACGCTGCTAATCCGCTTCCAATAATTAAAACATCCGTCTCTAACATTTTACACCTCTTTATTTACATGTGTCTTGACACCTATATTTACATATTATTAAATGAAAGACAAGAAGTTTTTTTATCGGAGGGAGAAAATGATTTATCTGGACTATGCAGCAACAACGCCAATGAGACAAGAAGCAATTGAAGTATATACTGAAGCGGCAACAAGCTATTATGGAAACTCCAGCAGCCTTCACACACTTGGAACACAAGCAGAGAATTTACTTACGCTATGCAGAAAAAAATTAAGCCTGTTAGTAAATTGTCGAGAGGATGATCTTTTTTTTACAAGCGGGGGAACAGAAGCTAATTACTTAGCTATTCATTCTCTTTTAAAAGGAAAAAATGACGAAAGAAAACATATAGTGACAACGAAGCTTGAACATTCTTCGGTTCTTCATACGTTGCAGCAGCTTGAAAAAGAAGGATTTTCCCTATCTTACGTACCTGTAGATCAAAACGGAGTTGTGTCTGTAGACGACTTAAAGAAAGCTATTCGACCTGACACTGTGCTAGTAGCCATTCAGCATATCAATCATGAGCTCGGTACAATTCAGCCAGTTGAGGATATTGGCCATTTTTTAGCTAAAAAAGAAATTCTCTTTCACTGTGATTGTGTTCAATCTTTCGGTAAGCTTCCTATTGATGTTAAAAAGCTGAAAGCTGATAGCATCTCAGTCTCTAGTCATAAAATTTACGGACCAAAAGGTGTAGGAATGGTATACATGAATTCAAGTTCTTCTTGGAAGCCTATTTACCATAAAGCAACTCATGAAAAAGGCTTTCGCCCTGGGACTGTAAATACAGCGGGCATTGCTGCCTTTACTGAAGCAGCTGAATGCGCATATGCAGAAATGAAGACCGCCCGAAGCCATTATGAGCGCTTAAAATCGTACTTACTGGAAAACCTAGAGCCTCTTGCTCCTTTTATAGAAGTAGAAGGTCTTGGGAACTCTCATTTTCCTGGAATTATTGGACTGACGTTTTCAAACATACAGGGTCAATATGTTATGTTACAATGTAATCGTCACGGAATTGCTATATCTACGGGAAGTGCCTGCCATGTAAATCAGCAGGAACCATTAGCTTCTCTACTTGCGATTGGGAAATCGACTGCGAATGCTAAGAACTTTGTACGTATTTCATTCAGTCAACATTCAACGTTTAAGCATATTGATCGACTCATATCCGTTTTTCATTTATTACAGCAAGAATTTATGACAGTGTAAAAGGAGGGATTAAAGGTGCCAGGAACTCAAAAGAAAATTCTTGGAGAAGAAAGAAGAGAACTTATTCTACAATGGTTACAAACAGAGAATAAACCAATGACAGGCAGTGAGCTTTCGAAACGAACAAACGTTAGCCGCCAAGTCATTGTACAAGATATTTCACTGCTTAAAGCTAAAAATGAGCCCATTATCGCAACAAGCCAAGGATATATTTATATTCAAAATCCATCTCAAACTACCGTGCATCAGCGAATTATTGCCTGTCAGCATACGCCAGAAGATGCTGAAAAGGAGCTTCTCCTGCTTGTTGACCACGGCGTTCTCGTAAAAGATGTAACCGTTGAACACCCTGTGTATGGTGAATTAACGGCTTCCGTTATGATTCAAACCCGAAAAGAAGTAGAAACGTTCATAGAAAAAATTCAAGAAACAAACGCAACTTATTTATCTCAGCTAACAGATGGGATTCACCTTCATACGATTGAAGCAGATACAATTGAAAAACTGAATGCTGCCTGCTTAGCTCTTGAAGAGGAAGGCTATTTAGTTTCGAATGAATAAAAAGGTGTTATAACAAAAAAAATCCCGCTTTAAAGCGGGATTTCTGTTTCAAGTAGTGTATGGGGATAGCTTCCTAAAAGCTCTACGCTACAGCCTAGTGCCTCAAGTTCAGCCATAGCCCCAGGGATTAATACTTCATCCATTTTTTGTTCAATATCAACGATAAAGAAATAGTTTCCAAGCCCTGTTTTCATAGGACGGGATTCAATTTTAGACAGATTTAGCTTACGCCAGGAGAAGGCTGAAAGCACTTGATGAAGCGCTCCTGCCTGATCAGATGGAAGTGTAATCATTAACGTTGTCTTGCACCCGTTTCCAGCTAAAAATGGCACCTCTTGCCCTCCATCTTTATGCAGAATAACAAATCTTGTTGTATTATGATCATAATCATGAATGTTCGGGCAGGCAATATGTAATCCATATTCATGGGCTGCTAACCCATTCGCAATAGCTCCAATATTAAGCTCAGGGTGTTCGCTTACATACTTCGCAGCAAACGCCGTTGATGTCATCTCTTCTACTGCAGTTGACGTACATTCTCCGTGTAAAAATTTATGACACTGCGCAATTGCATGAGGATGAGAATAAATCGTTTCAATGTTTTTCCACTGTTTTGCACGAGATGGATGAACCATTAAATGCTGACGAATTGGAAGCACAATTTCCCCAACAATCGGCAGACGACGTTCATGAATAAGATAATCAAGTGTTAAATTTACAGATCCTTCAAGTGCATTTTCTAACGGTACAATTCCATACTCAATTTCTCCGTTATCCACTGCATCAATGCATGCTGGAATTGTTTTGTATGGAATATGGTCGTGCTGTTTAAATACGCCTTGGACGGCTACATGTGTAAATGTTGCCTTTGGTCCTAAATATCCTACTTTCCCCACAATCATGCCTCTCCTTATCTATATCTGTTTGCCATTATGCCCCTGAACCAAGCACGTCCACTTTATCTACAAACTCTAAGCTTTTCAGTCTTCGCAGCATTTCATTTAATTCAACATTCATGCTTGCTGTATCTAATGAAAGAGTTACGTTGGCACGCCCTTGTAAAGGGATGGTTTGGTGAATCGTTAACACATTGCATCCCGATGATGCAACGGTGCTCAATAAATGTGATAAAGTTCCTGATCGATCTTCAATATGAAAAAATAGTGAAATAATTCGCTGTTTGACAACCGTCTGAAACGGAAAGACCGTGTCGCGGTACTTATAAAAAGCACTGCGACTCAAGTCTACGGCTTGTACAGCATCTGCTACCGATTCAGCTTTTCCCCGTTCAATTAACAGCTTCGCATCCAATGTTTTTTTCATCGCTTCTGGTAATACATCTTCGCGAACTAAATAAAACTGCTTATCGCTCTTATGCAAGTAAAGCCCCTCCCCTTATCCTATGAACAACAATTAGTCAATAAATTCAAATTCATATTCAAACAGCTTTACAATATCGCCATCTTTTGCTCCTCGTTCACGAAGGGCTTCATCGACGCCCATGCCTCGAAGCTGACGCGCAAATCGACGAACTGATTCTTCACGTGAGAAGTCAGTCATCTTGAATAATTTTTCGATTTTTTCACCGCTTAATACGTATGAGCCATCACTATCACGCGTAATAACAAATTCCACTTCTTTCTTTTCATGCTTGTACAGTACGCGGTGCATAGATAGATCTTCCTCTTCTTGCATTGGGAATTCCGGCGTAGTTTCTACAAGATCAGCTACTGTAAATAACAGTTCGCGGATTCCATCACGTGTTGCTGCAGAAATTGGAAAGACTTTCACTTCGTCTCCTACTTTTTCTTTGAATGCAGCTAGATTCTCTTCAGCTTGCGGGATATCCATTTTATTTGCTACCACTACTTGCGGACGTTCTGTTAAACGCATATTATATTGACGCAGCTCTTCATTAATGGTTAAGTAATCTTCATATGGATCACGGCCTTCTAAACCTGACATATCGATTACATGGACAATAACGCGGGTACGTTCAATGTGACGTAAAAACTGATGACCTAATCCTACCCCTTCATGTGCACCTTCGATTAGCCCTGGTAAATCCGCCATCACAAAACTGCGATTATCTTCTGTTTCAACTACTCCTAAATTCGGATTAATTGTTGTAAAATGATATTCAGCAATTTTTGGCTTTGCAGCAGACGTTACGGATAATAACGTTGACTTTCCAACACTTGGGAAACCAACTAATCCTACATCCGCTAATACTTTTAATTCAAGAATTACATTTCTCTCTTTACCTGGCTCTCCATTTTCTGAAAGCTCCGGTGCTGGATTTGCAGGTGTAGCAAAACGCGTATTCCCACGCCCTCCGCGTCCACCTTTAGCAATCACTGCGCGCTGGCCGTGCTCAACTAAATCAGCAATCGTTTCGTTCGTATCTTCATCTAACACAACCGTACCTGGTGGAACTTTTACAACCATCGGCTCAGCGTTACGTCCGTGCTGTCCTTTTGACATTCCATGTTCACCGCGGCTTGCTTTAAAGTGACGCTTATAGCGGAAATCCATCAGCGTACGTAATCCTTCTTCTACTTCAAAGATGACATCTGCACCGTGACCACCATCACCACCTGCAGGACCTCCTTTTGGTACGTACTTTTCGCGACGAAAGGCAACCATTCCATTTCCTCCGTCGCCACCTTTTACATATACCTTGACCTGATCTACAAACATTTCTTTTTCACTCCGTTCTATATCTTAGCTCCTGCAATAGCAAAAGCGCTGTTAACTTATTGTAAGCATAAGGCTAAATTCATCTTCAGACATATGCTGTTCAACCAATGCAACTCCTTGAGCGCACTCATAACATTGTAGCTTGTTTTGTAGCTTCTGTATATCTGTTAGTATTCCACTAAAGTCAAAAAAGAAACGAATTCCCCGTTCTTCAATGCATACTGAAATACTCAAATAGTTTTCTGCATGATAATCAACATATTTTTCGAGTGCTTCTGTCAAATAGCAACACCAGTTGTATACGAACTCATCGTATTGTGATAAATCCTTCAATTCTCCGAGCACTTCCACATCTAAGCGAACAGCATGGTTATTCCAATGATAGGTCATAACAAAGCCCGCAAACAGTCGCATATTGATGTTTGTTAACTTGGATTCATGTTTGGATTCATTTACAATTTCTTCAATGATTTCATTCGCTCGATCAAGCCGATTCAACGCTAGATTGCCTTTGATTAATTGCAGCTTATTTAACCAATCATGCCGCGCGTATCTTAATACCTCTACGACATCCCATTCTTTTTCCATCTTAGCACTCCTAACTTTGACTCGAGCATAAGTATTTCACAACGCTGACAAACATCTCGTATCAATCTTCTTAGATATGTTCGATTATAACAAATTCCAATGGGTAATAGGTGAAATATTCTACAAAAAGAAAACTCTAACCTACTTGGGTTAGAGTTTTCTTTTTGTATCTTATGCTTCTTGAGCAACAGGGTATACAGATACTTTTTTACGGTCACGACCGAAACGTTCAAATTTAACGATACCGTCGATTTGAGCGAATAAAGTATCATCTCCACCACGACCTACGTTTGCACCTGGGTAAATTTTAGTACCGCGTTGACGGTATAAAATTGAACCACCAGATACGAATTGGCCATCAGCACGTTTAGCACCAAGACGTTTCGAGATTGAATCACGACCGTTTTTAGTACTACCTACTCCTTTTTTAGAAGCGAAGAATTGAAGGTCTAATCTTACTAACATGACATCCACCTCCTGTTTAGTTGTCGTTAATTTTTATATAATTACTGTAATCTAATTCGATCGTTTTCAGTGAAACAACCATACCTTCTAATAGCAATTGAATCTGTTCCAATGTGAACGAATCCACATCATTTGGAATCTCACAACGGAGATACCCACCATCTCCACCTTGCTCTAAGTGCGGTTCAACCCCACTTATTGAAAAGATAGCATTAATTGTCCCAAATGAAACTGCAGATGCTCCCGCACAAACAAGATCTTTTCCGTGTTCGGAAAAGTCAGCATGTCCACTCATCGTGAACCCGTCAACTTTCTTATTTGCATCACGAGAAATCGTCACCTTAATCATTTGTTATAATTACGCGTTGATAGCGTCGATTACAACTTTTGTGTAAGGTTGACGGTGACCTTGCTTACGACGATAGTTTTTCTTTGCTTTGTATTTAAATACAGTGATCTTTTTAGCGCGACCTTGTTTTTCAACTTTAGCCGTAACTGTTGCACCTTCTACGAAAGGAACACCAACTTTCACGCTGTCGCCACCTACAAATAATACTTTGTCAAAAGTAACTGTTTCGCCTTGTTCACCAGCAAGTTTTTCAACGTAGATTGCTTGACCAGCCTCTACTTTAATTTGCTTACCACCAGTTTCAATAATTGCGTACATTCTCTGCACCTCCTCTAAAAACTAAGACTCGCCATCACAGGTGTTCAAGTGAACTTAAAACCTGTTCTGAGCGGTTGTAGCACGGGTGCTACAAACCAACATATTAAATCTTACTACAAATCAAAGGTTAGTGTCAATTGGAATTCATGTTTTCTTCTAAAATTTTATATAGAAGCAGAGACCCTTTTTTGGATCTGCTCATTCGACCCCAATTGACGCAAAACAAATGCGTTTGTATAATCATCGCTTGGTGTAAGGTATATGGTTTTTTTTACCATTTTCTCTAAAGCGTTGAGAAATCCTTGAGCCTTCATTTCATTTATAACATCACTTCGCGTCTCAATCCAAATAGCCTCTTCTTCCGCGCCGCGATGTTCCCAAATTACACGTTCAATTTGAAAAGCAGCCGTTTTGGAATCAATCATTTTACCGGTTCCTTCACATACTTCACAAGGCATAGTTAATGTTGATCCAATACTATTGCGCACTTTCTTCCGCGTTAATTGCAATATGCCAAGCTCTGTAAAGCCAACTATATTCGTCCGCACTTCATCTTGTTCACATAGCTTTTTCATGTATCTTTCTACTTCTGTCCGATCTTCTTTATGAGGCATATTTATAAAATCAATTAAGATCATGCCGCCTAAGTGACGTAATTGCATCTGTTTGGACAGTTCATACGCAGCTTCCATATTTGTTTGAAGCATTGTCTTTCGAATATTATCTTTTCCTGAAAACTTCCCCGTGTTCACGTCCACGACCGTCATCGCTTCCGTTTCGTCAATAACGATATAGCCTCCGCTTTTGAGCCACACGATTCGCTTTAAAAGCTTCTCTATTTGCCGTTCCAGATCGTAAAAAGAGAAAATATTTTCATTTCCTTTATAGTACTCTATTGACAAGTTAGAGTAGGTAGTTTGAAGATGCTGATATAGGTCGAAGTCATCTACTACTATCCCATCAATTCCTTGTTGAAGTGCAGCTTGCACTCTTGTTTCGAGAAAATCTTGTCCTTTGCTGACTAGGGCAGGAGCTTTCATTACCTGTGTCTGTCGTTCAAGGCGCTCATATTTTTTCTGTAGCTCTTTTATTTTATGTTGGACCGCGGCTTCTGATTTTTCTGCAATCGCTGTTCGAAATAAAAAGCCTTCCATCCCCTGTTTTAACCGCTCACCAAGCTGTTTCCACTGTTGTCGTTTTGGCTCAGCTATTTTTTTGGATACAGCGACATAGTTTCCGTGCGGTAAATATACAAGCTCATCAGAAGAAAATTCAATGATACCCGTCAGCTTGGGCCCTTTTGTCCCAATGCCTTCTTTTACAACTTGAACCAATACTTTTTCTCCTTCACGAATAAAAGCAGACATCGGCTGCTGATCTTTGTGAGGATTCTCTGACTGCTGATAGGATACAAGTTCATTTCGATGAATAAACCCGTTCATTGATAAACCGATATCGATAAAGGCTGCTTGCATATGCGGCAGTACTTTTACTACTTTACCCCAATATATATCACCAATAATTTGATTCTCGCTTTGTTCTTCTAAATAGATTTTTTCTAGTGCTTTATCGTTTATCACGGCTATACGTTTTGAAGAAGTAGCCGCGTTAATAATACATGCCTTCACATACATTGCCTCACTTTAATCTAAATTCATAGGAAAAAGTTCGGTCAGTGCAACCGAACTTTTTTCATTCTATTCTATGTTACTAGAAATCAGTAAACTGTTACAAGTTCGTCTAGTTGGCTATTTGTTCTTTTTTCTACAAAGTAAGCGTGTAAAAGTTCATTTTCATCAATCTGTACATGCTCGCCTGTTTGAGATGTAGCAATAATCATATGCTTACAACCTCTTTGGAATTTTTGCAGAACTTGATGGAGCGTCTCACTGGTTGATACACTTAACGTTTTTAAAGCTCCAATTGGATGCTCTTTGCCATGATATCTCTCCAACAAAAAGCGCATGTAGACAAATTGCCTGCTCTTCCATTCCAAATATCCGGATATAATTAAAAATGAAATAACAATCCATAAGTGCAGCTGAAAAGGATACATAATGACGGCGTAAATAATACCGACAGCTAAAAAAAACGTTGATAACCGGAGCGCGAGCTTATGCGCTTCTAAAAATGGTAAAGACCGACTGCAAATTAAAAAAAGCAGCTTCCCTCCGTCCAATGGCCAAATGGGCAAAAGATTAAACAGTAAAATCACCGTGCATTGAAACATAAATTGCTCATACGTTTCCAAAGACAACACATTTATTTTCATTAATAAGAAAGCAGCTCCAAACATCCAGAGATGCTGAAGAGGTCCACTTATTGTCACAATAAACTCTTCTCGAAATGGACGATTCCCATGTTCATCTACTTCTGCTACTCCCCCAAAAGGTAAGAGCATAATTCTGCGAATCCGCCAAGAAAAACACTGAGCCGCTACGGCGTGGCCCAGTTCATGAATAATTACAATAATAAATAACAAAAAAAGCTGCTTTACCGTAGCCGTTAAGATACCAATTACGAAAACCCCCCAAAACAATGGATGAATGTGAATTTTCATCAATAACGAAAAAGCACTATTCAAATTGAATCACCTGACTAGGATCCACAAACTTATCGCCTTTTTTAATAGCAAAATAGAATGTTCCAGCATCGCCTTTTTTACTGTTTTCCACAATTCCTACTTCTTTGCCTTTATTTACAAAATCATACATACTAACATTGATTTTTTTGAGCTGTCCATACCAAGTTTCGGTTCCATCGGCATGTTGAATAATAACGGTATTCCCAGTATCATCACGTTTTCCTACATACCTTACGATACCTTCACTCATTGCTTCTACAACCGAATCCAATCCTGTTTGAACCGTCACGCCTTGCTTACTTTGAGCAAATGTTTCCGTTACTTTCCCTGAAGCTGGAGTAGCATATTCTCCGCTTACACTTTGCTCCGTTTTGCTAGACTCTTTATTCGGCAATAGCGTTAACGGCTTCCCAAACTTATCTTCGTACCAGGAGGAAACAGCTGCAAACTGAAATTCTTTATCCATTGTTTGTTGAACCACCACTCTGGCCTGTTCAAAAGTAGGAGAAGCGTTCTTGAACATAATCCCTACAATTAACACTAAGCAGGCTGAAGCTAAGATTTTAAATAAAAAGCGGTCTTTTCGAAATAACGGGTGATATTCCTTTGCTGATGGTGTGTATTCAACCGCAGAATAATCCATCGATCCATATTTTTCTTCTTCGCTCATTAAGGACGTATGAAGAGGTTCTTGAGGAAGACGCTTCGTTGTATTTAATTGTTTTCGCTTACGCTCAGCAATTCGTTTACGGATTTCATCAGCACGTCGATTCATGATTCATCATTCTCCTTGTTCTTATCGTATAATCAACTATATGACTTGTCCGTGGAGCTTATGACAGCTTGACTCTACAAAATCACACAAATAAAAAAAGCTTCCTCTATCGGAAGCTTTTTAAGAACGAACACCAAAGAATCGTTTAATACGTGCAAACATTCCCTTATCTTCTTCATCTAACGATTGAAGAGGAACCGTTTCACCTAGAATACGTCTTGCAATATTACGATATGCAATTGATGCTTTGCTTGATGGGTCCATGACAATTGGTTCACCGTTGTTAGAAGCACGAATAACATTTTCATCGTCAGCAACGATTCCAATTAAATCAACAGCCAGAAGCTGAGAAATTTCTTCCACGTCCAGCATGTCTCCATTTTTCATCATATGACTACGGATTCGGTTAATAACCAGTTTTGGAGACTCGATATCCTCTTGCTCCAATAATCCAATAATACGGTCAGCATCACGAACAGCTGAAACTTCCGGTGTTGTCACAACGAGTGCCTTATCAGCGCCAGCTACGGCATTCTTATAGCCTTGTTCAATACCAGCTGGGCAATCAATAACCACATAGTCATAGTCTTGCTTTAACTGAAGAACTAACTCTCTCATTTGTTCTGGTTGAACAGCTGTTTTGTCACTCGTTTGAGCAGCAGGAAGTAAGTACAAACATTCAAAACGCTTGTCCTTAATCAAGGCTTTTTGCGGTTGGCATCGACCTTCTACCACGTCTACAAGATCATAAATAATACGATTTTCAAGCCCCATTACAACATCCAAGTTGCGTAAGCCGATATCAGTGTCTACTAGACACACGCGCTTTCCAGCTAATGCTAGAGCAGTACCTAAATTGGCTGATGTCGTTGTTTTTCCAACTCCACCTTTACCAGACGTAACAACAATAGCCTCTCCCACTGTCAAATTCTCCTTTCTACCCTGGTCAAATTCGGTCTTAGATGCGGTAAAGTTTGCACGCGATCTATCACCATTTGATCATTATCATCTAAGTATGCACATTCCATTATATTCTCTTCCTTCTCACTGCGCTCTTCTTCTGATCGGGTAATGATATCAGCAATGCGCAGCTGTGAAGGTTTCATTAACGATGCAGCAATAACGGCGTTTTTATTGCCTCGATATCCTGCATGAGCAATCCCTTTTAAAGCACCTAATACAAATAAATTTCCTCCAGCTACAACGGTTCCTCCGGGATTTACGTCTCCGACTAGAAGCAAATCGCCTTCTACATGGAGAACCTGTCCTGAACGAACTACCTTTGTAACAGATACTAATTCACTTTCTTCTCTTACTCGGACTGCATCTTGCTTTAAAATAACGTTACTATCAATTTGTTTAACTACTAAATACTGATTTTCTTCTATGAGCGCCTTCAATTCGGTTTCCTGCTCTGTAGTTAAATAACGATTTCCGATTTTGACATACACTGTGACGATCTGATCGGCATCGCCATGCTTATTTGTCAAAAGCTTCGTCTTAAGTTCCGTCAAAAGCTCTGCAAATGAACATGTATCATTGAGATGCAACGTTAATCCATCTTTTGTTCCTTTAATTGTCACATTTTGTTGCTTTTGTTTATTCAAGACGCTCACCTCAACGAATATATAATTTCGACAGAGACTTACTCAATTCCTTTTTTTCGTTTCTTCAATCAGCATTTTTATCCTATCATGAACGAGAAGCGTAATATATGTTCCGATCAGCGTTCATCGATAAATTTAGCGAAATATTGAAAACATCTTTGAAGCGGAAATGCAAAAATGAGTGCAAATATGGCATTTAAAATGATGGTTGCGTAAAATCGCTCTTGCAAGAAGCGACCAATGGTCATATCAGATATATTAATAATGCTATTAATTCCATATACATAAAACTCAATAATGGCTACAGCTAATAGCGACATGCAGATTACGATAAGCGTATTTTGCTGAAAAATCTTCATTAGTTTTGATACGATATAGCATACGGCCGGCAATCCAAGCGCGTATACTCCTAAGACATCCGTAAAGGCAATATCGTACATGAATCCAAGGATTACCCCATATAGCATCGCTTGCTTTGGGTGATAATACACTGACATAAAAGCCAGTACCACTACAACAAAATGAGGCGATAGAATCCAGTCTCGCCATGGTGATGCCATGGCGACAAAATTAACAAAGATACTTTCAAACATAAAAACGACAAGCACGAGAATAGGAAGGACAAACCGCTTCATCAGTTAGCCTCCTCCGCCCCTAAATCGTCTTCAGCAGCGGGCGCACTTCTTTTAGCTACAACTACGTTATCTAAGTCATACAAGTCAGCAGCAGGTTTGATATAAGCTTTTTTCGTTAATCCATATTCATCAGGCTCAATTTTTGTGATAACGCCAATTGGAAGATTGCTAGGGAAAATACCGTCTTCTTGTCCTAGACCAGACGTTACTACTTTTTGCTTTTCTTTAATATCAGCATCAAATGGAATACGACGCATAACAAGCGCCTGTTCTTTATCATCATAGCCTTCAATTAAACCAAACACTTCTTTTTTAGCCTGAATTTTAGCAGATACACGGTTTGTACGATCTGATGAACTAATTAACTGCACAGTAGATGTGAACTTAGATGCATGCTTCACTTTACCAATCAGCCCTTCAGGAGTCATAACAGCCATATTTTCCTGCACATTATGAACCGTCCCTTTATCAATGGCAATTACCTCATGCCAACGGTCTGGATTACGAGCAATAACTGTTGCTTCGATTGGGTTGTATTGACTTAAATCCGTTTTTTTGTCGAGCTGTGCTCTTAATTTTTTATTTTCTTGCTGCAAAGCGTTGGCTTTCGTTTCTAATTGCATGCGTTCGTCTAAACGGGCTTTTAATACCTCGTTTTCTTCGTATGTACGCTTTAAGTCACCTACATTCTGAAAGAAACCCGCTACAAATTGTGCGGGTTCATTAAAGGTAGCCTGAACAAGACCAACCGTATCTTTGACAAACTGTTCAGGCCACGTTACATTTTTACGACCATTTAACGAAAAGCCAATCAATGCCACTAATACAATAATACTGACTAATAAAATAACTAAACGTTTATTTAAGAAAAATTGTGGCACGATCTACACCTCTTAATATTTAGCGATATGAATCGCTTGTACGATTTTTAAATAAATCAATGTGTTCTAACGCTTTACCAGTTCCAATTGCAACACAGTCAAGCGGATCTTCTGCGATGACAACCGGCATATTTGTTTCCTCACTAATAACTTTATCTAAATTACGTAGCAATGCGCCACCGCCTGTTAATACAATACCGCGATCCATAATATCCGCCGCAAGTTCAGGTGGTGTTTTTTCTAATGTACTTTTTACTGAATCTACAATAGAAGCCACTGTATCTTTTAGCGCTTCTGCAATTTCTTCTGCTGAAATTTCGATTGTTTTCGGTAGACCTGTTAGTAAGTCACGTCCGCGAATTTCCATATTTTCAATACCTTCTGGAATTCCGGCAGAACCGACTTCTACTTTTAATGCTTCTGACGTACGCTCACCGATCATTAAATTGTAATTCTTGCGAATATATTGAATAATCGCTTCATCCATCTCGTCCCCAGCGATACGGATTGACTGACATGTTACGATTCCTCCTAAAGAAATAATCGCAACTTCTGTTGTTCCTCCGCCAATATCTACTACCATACTTCCCGTTGGCTCCCAAACCGGTAGATTGGCGCCGATTGCTGCAGCAAACGGTTCTTCAATTGTATACGCATCACGCGCGCCAGCCTGACGAGTCGCATCAATAACGGCACGTTTCTCAACAGCTGTAATGCCAGAAGGTACACAAACCATTACATACGGCTTACCCGCAAACAAACTTTTTGTTTTTTGAGCTTGATTGATGTAATATTTCATCATCGTCGCAGTTGTTTCGTAATCTGCAATAACTCCATCTTTCATTGGACGAAGGGCTACTACGTTCCCAGGTGTACGACCAATCATATTTTTTGCATCGTTACCTACCGCAACGATTTGTTTTGTATCAGTTTGCAAAGCCACAACAGACGGCTCACGCACAACAATTCCTTTTCCTTTTACATAAACGAGCGTATTTGCAGTACCCAAATCTATTCCAAGGTCTCTAGTACCGATTCCAAACATGTGTCTCTTCCTTTCTCTTACCAAAATGCAAAGGTAAAAATTCCATAATTCAATTTCTTCATTTCATAAGTAACATTTTTTATTTTCTATACTTTTTTCATAGATGTCAACGCCAAATATTGTATGATAAAAAGTCATACTTTGTCTATTAATAACGAATGATTGTAAAGAACTTGTCATTTAAAATCATGACTACTATTATAACCCAAGGATTTTAAAAAGCATAGCCTTACATGTATCCTTTTTCTTTTAAACTAATATATTTTCGATCTCCGATAATTAAATGATCTAACAATTCAATTCCTATGATAAATCCGCACTCTTTTAAGCGCTTCGTTACCTCTATATCTTCTCTGCTGGGAGTAGGGTCGCCGGAGGGATGATTATGAATACAAATAAGGGATGCAGCTGAACGACGAAAGGCTTCTTTAAATACTTCTCTTGGATGGACAATAGATGAATTGAGGCTTCCGATAAAAATGGTTTGCTTGTGGAGAACTTGATTTTTCGTGTTGAGGTATAAACAGACGAAATGCTCTTGAGACAGCACGCGCATTTCTTCCATCACATAATTAGCTCCGTCTTCAGGGCCATGAATGGTATATCGCTGACTAGATTTCCGCTGTACAATCCTGTTACCTATTTCAATAGCCGCTATAATTTGAATTGCTTTTGCAGGTCCGATACCTTTAATATTCATCATTTCATCAAGCGATGCATGCTGCAAAAGTTGAAGACCTTCAAAATGCGTTAATATGCGATTGGACAGCTGAAGAACAGATTCATCTTTAGTTCCAGTGCGCAGCAAAATAGCAATAAGCTCGTGGTTAGAAAGACTAGAAGCACCCATTGACACAAGGCGCTCTCGAGGTCTTTCATCTTGAGGGAAATCTTTAATTAACAATGATTGATCCAATTTCGCCACTCCTTTTTAGTAAACGAAACCGTATTGTTTTAGCTCACGTATTGTTCGGGAGAGCGGCAAGCCCACCACGGAGAAATAGTCTCCTTCAATTTTTTTAACTAGCGCAGCACCGAGACCTTGAATTCCATAAGAACCAGCCTTATCCATAGGCTCTCCTGACTCTACGTACTGTACGATTTCATCTTGTTCAATCGGCCAAAACTCTACATCTGTTTGTTCATAAAACGTATGAACTTTTGCATTTGATACGAACGCTACTCCAGTTAATACCTGATGTTTTTGACCTGACAGCATCGTAAGTGTTTCAATCGCTTCTTGTTTCGTTTTTGGCTTTCCTAAAATACGATTGCCATATACGACAACTGTATCGGCACCTAGGACAATATCCTCTTTATGATGCGAAGCAACGTCCACTGCTTTTTGCCTAGCTAAATCCATTACTACCTCGGACGGAGTGTATGATGGATTGACGATTTCTTCAATTGTACTAACGTGAACAGTAAAGGGAATGTGAAGCTGCTGAAGTAATTCTTTTCGACGAGGAGAGCCTGAGGCTAAAATTAATGTTTGTTTCATACATCTCACCTTTGCATTTTGATTTAAAAAAGAAGGACACACCGTTATTTTAGCAATTTCATCTCCAAATGACAATAAACAAGTGAGGCAGCATTACACTACCTCACTTGTTAAGACGTTACAAGGCTTTCATACTGCTGAAGAGCTTTTAACACGTATCGCTGAGCAAGCCAAGCATCTTTACTGCTTTTATTGTCTTCATATGAAGAAAGAGAAGCAGCAGCTTTTTGAAGGGTGCTCACCATGGTTTTAATGTCTTCATTTGACGCTTCTTTCTGAACTTTTGTCAGCTCTTTTTTCAGAGATTTGATATCGGCTACCCGCTGTCCTTCAATCGCTTTAGCAGATTGATCTAAGAGATTAGCCATAAACGGCTGCGCTGTTGTTATAACCGTTTGATCTTTTTTCCCTAATTCGCTAGTGGGCTTAATTTCATAAGACTTTACATATACATCTTTACCTTGTTGTTTATACGTTTTACTAAGTGCGTTCGCTTTTTCTTCTCCAGTGGCAGCACCAACGACAAGAGAATAGGTTTTAGGTGAAAAGATCTCGCCTGCTTCGTTCTCTTCTTTCCATTTATCCATTGCTTTATTTGCAGCAGTTTTTGATGAAAAAGCACCTGCTTGAACAATGTAAAAGGAAAAAGGTTCTAAAGTAGAAGCAGCAGCTGATGTCCCCTTCGATTCCTGTTCGCTTTTCTTTTCAGCTTTACCAACACTTTCAGTGGTAGACGCTGTTTGAGAAGCTTTTTCTTCTTTCGTTTGCTCACTTGTTTGTGCTTTGCTTACAGGCTGTTCGCTTCCTGTCATCATTTTCACACCAACCATACCGATGCCGCTGCCTATTCCGACTGCTAGCAGTACAATCACAGCTGTTCGTTTGATCACACCGCCGTTTACCGTTTTAATCGAAACATTTTTAGGATGTAATCGCGGCTTTTTCTTTTTTTCATTTCTTACATCTTCAATAAACACCACTTTATTTTCTTCCACATGAGAATCTGTGGATCCCGGTTCCGGAAGAACCCACGTAAACTCGTCTTTTTCTGGCGCTTGTTCTTCCTTGGATTGACCGTTGATTTTAATTGAAATTTTTCGTTCCTGCTTGTCCACTGCCCCACCGCCTTTAGTTAACGTAGTCTTAGTACCGGTTGCAAGCTGAGGTAAACCGACATAAAACATACACTTTTTTCCATGCTATCATAGAAGAAAAAAAAAATAACAAGACATTTGTCGTCTTGTTACAAAAGGTTTTCGCTATTTAGTTACAGAAATTTTAAATTTGTCGAAGACTTGAAGTTCAATAAAAAATAGTTGCTAACATACCAATCTATCAATTCGTTTCCATGAAAATAAGCAGCGATTGTGCCTATAAAAATAAATGGAACGAAAGGAATTGGTACACCTACCTTTGCCTTTTTCATTAATAACGCTCCTATACTAACGGTTCCGCCTATTAATATAGCTAAAAAAAGCGATAGCAAAACAAGCTTTACTCCAAGCACAATACCAATCAAAGCATACAATTTAATATCTCCTTCTCCAAGCCCTCCTCTGCTGAGAAATGCGATTAGAAAGAGGAGAAAAAATGCGATTCCTCCTCCCATTAAGGAATCACTCCACGAATTTAATGGAATGAAAAGACGCTCAAGTAGAAAGATAGGCAAAAAGAAAAGCAGCACCTTATTTGGGACAATCATATAGGCTATGTCTGAGACAACTATAATTGTTAAAAAAGAAACAAAGGTTAATATGACAATCAGTTCTAACGTCATATTCAATCTAAAAAAAGCATATACAAATAAACTTCCTGTCGAAAATTCTATGAACGGGTAGATGAAGGAGATTTTTTTGTGACACATACTACATTTTCCTGCATTTTTAATGTAGGAGACTATGGGAATTAATTGTTGTGGAGAAAGAACGTATAAACAGTGTGGACAATGAGATCTTGGAGATAAAATAGATTTTTTCTGAGGTATTCTAAGTCCTGCTACGTTATAAAATGAACCTAACGTGATACCTGAAACAAATGCATAGAGGTAAATTAAACTCATACTATTTCTTCCATCTCAGGCCTGCTGCTTACTAATTGTAGGTTTTCTTTTGAGTGAAGGAATGTATCTCGTTCCCTTAAATAGCTGCCAATAAACGGAATGAGAAAAGCTGCTAGAAGACCTATTACGATAACCAGTATGATCACTCTCATTAGAGAAATTCCTTTATTCCTCGTTGACAGTTTATCCATTTCAATATCTCTCCTTTATTGATTAGTATCAAACAGCTCCTTCGTTAATAAACTGAATCATAATACCCATAAAAGTCATATTCTGTATGCCTCCTTCCTTAAAACACACTTTTTATAGGTAATAAGGATTATACCACTAAAAAACAAAAACAGCATAAAAAAACGTCTGCAAAAGCAGACGTCTTTTAATAGTAAGGAGCCATAAATAAGTAGACAATTACACCTGTAAGACTTACATAAAGCCAGATTGGCATTGTCCATCGCACAATTTTTTTGTGTTTTTCAACTTGCATTGTCCAGCCCCACACAAGTGCAAACAGTGCCAGCGGAACAATAATCGCTGCTAGGAAACTGTGTGTGATCAAAATAAAGAAGTAAATGGGACGAACGATTCCTTCTCCACCAAACGTAGCTGTTTCTGTGGAAATGTAATGGAACGTTAAATATGAAACTAAAAAGAGCAGTGTGGAAGTGAATGCTGCTAAAATAAAACCTTTATGAGCATTAATATTTTTCCTGAAAATTGAAATCAATGCTGCAACTAAAAAAATAAACGTAAAACTATTCAAAATAGCATTTAACCGTGGAAAGATAGTCAAATCAAAACTTACTTTTCCTTGATAGCCAATATTCGAAAAGAATAGCAGTAAAATAATAACATTCGCTATCACTGAAAAGGTAAGAATAATACCAGTAAAGTTTTTATTACTTTTCGGTACAATTTTTTCATTATTCTTACTCATGTTAACAATCTCCTTATTTAGTGATGTACATGTTTATTATATATCACTTACCTAAGGGGTGAAAGTGACAATACTTTGAACTTAGTGCTTCCTTATTATCCGTATCCCTTCCTCACATTATGTTAAAAGCAGCAAGATTTCACTTGCTGCTTTTGCTCATTTTAGAAGAAAAGCCCGCACTTCTGATATAAAATACAGAGACCCTGTAATCACGACCATGTCTTGTTCACCTGTCGCCTTTTCTTTTACGTAAGCAATTGCTTTTTTCCACTCCTCGTCCATATGCTTATTATGATGAGTACTCATCTCATAAAGCTCTTGAGCTGGGCGAGCACGAGGAAAGTCAAACGACGTAAATGTAATACTTGCAGCGATTGTTTCAAGTTCTTGGACCATTCGATCAGCGCTTTTATCATTTAAACAGCTGAAAACTAAATGAATGCTTCGATCTTCATAATGAAGGCGTAAAGTAGATAACAAGCTATCAATGCCTTCTGCATTATGAGCCCCATCAATAATCGTTAAAGGATGCTCATTTACTATCTCAAAGCGGCCGTTCCACTTTGTATGCTGAATCCCTTTTATCATTTGCTCCTTGGAGATAGAAAGCTTTTTCTTTTCTTTTAAATAACAAACGGCCATGACAGCCAAAGCTGCATTTTTCACTTGATGATAGCCAAGCATATTTAATTCTAAATGTTCAAATGTGCCATAAGGCGTTTTTAACGCAAAGCCTTCCCCATTTGCTAAGGGCTCATAGTTTTTAATGTCAAAATCTTTTCCTAACACAAATAACGAAGCCTGCTTTGACTTTGCTTCTTCAGTAATGACATCAAGCGCCTTTACTTGCTCTGCACCGGTAATAATAGGGACTTCTTTTTTAATAATCCCCGCTTTTTCTGCTGCAATTTCTTCTACCGTATCTCCTAGTATTGCCATGTGATCAAATCCAATGTTTGTAATAATACTCACCATAGGATTCACAACGTTTGTTGAGTCATATCGTCCTCCAAGACCTGTTTCAAACACAGCATAGTCAACTGACTCATGATAGCCGAAATAAAGAAAAGCCATGACTGTAATCACTTCAAATTCCGTTGCTGATCCTAAGTTTGTATGTTCTAGTCGCTCCACAACAGGCTTTATTTCCTGAACAAGAGCAGTCATTGCTTCATTTGAAATAGGCTTTCCATTCACGCTGATCCGTTCATTAAATGTTTCGATATAAGGAGAAGTAAAGGTTCCAACTTTATACCCTGCTTCTTCTAACATGTTTCGCAAATAAGAAACGGTAGAACCTTTACCATTCGTACCAGCAACATGAATAGCATTTAGATTTTGCTGCGGAAAATCAAGCTGCTCTAGCATCCATTCCATTCGTTCTAACCCCGGCTTGATTCCAAAGCGAAGTCTGTTATGAATCCAATCAAGCGCTTCTTCATATGTCGTTATCATCTTTTATTCACCTTTCTTTTCCATCGCTATTATTATGTAAAGAAAAAGCGTCGCTATACAAGCCACGCTTTTTCTGTTGGTTCATTAACCCATTGATTATCCGCGTAATTCAGCAATACGAGACTGAACAGCTTCGCGTTTTTCAACATAATCCTGCTCTTTTGCACGCTCTTCTTCTACTACTTTAGCAGGCGCTTTTGCAATAAAGCCTTGGTTGTTTAATTTCTTTTGTACACGTTCTACTTCTTTGTTTAACTTGTCGTATTCTTTTTCTAAACGCGCGATTTCTTCTTCGATATTAATTAAACCTTCAAGAGGTAAAATTAATTCTGCGCCTGTTACAACAGCAGTCATCGCTTTTTCATCTAATGAAACATCTGTTGAAATCACAAGCTCACTTGGATTACAGAAACGTTCTACATACGCACGGTTCTTTTCGAGCTGGCTTTGAATATTTTCATCTTTAGCTTTGATAAATAATTTTACTTGTTTGCTCATCGGCGTGTTCACTTCAGCACGAATGTTACGAACAGCGCGGATAATATCTACAAGTAAACGCATATCGTTAGCAGCTTCTTTATCAGAAAGCTCAGGGCGTACTTCCGGCCATTTAGCTACTGTAATTGATTCGCCTTCATGCGGCAAGCTTTGCCAAATTTCTTCGGTAATAAACGGCATGAATGGATGTAAAAGTCGCATTGTATTATCAAGTACATAAGCTAAAATTGAGCGAGTTGTCTTTTTAACTGCTTCATCTTCTCCGTAAAGAGGAAGTTTAGCCATTTCAATGTACCAATCGCAGAAATCATCCCAAATAAAGTTATAGAGAATACGTCCAACTTCACCGAATTCATATTTGTCAGCTAATTTTGTTACGTGCTCAATCGTTTCATTTAAGCGCGTTAAAATCCATTTATCAGCAACAGACTTTTCGCCTGATAAATCAAGCTCTTCAAATGTGATGCCGTCCATGTTCATTAATGCAAAACGAGAAGCATTCCAAATTTTATTTGCAAAGTTCCATGTCGCTTCGACTTTTTCAAAGCTGAAGCGTAAATCTTGTCCTGGTGAGCTTCCTGTAGATAAGAAGTAGCGAAGAGAATCTGCACCGTATTTCTCGATTACTTCCATTGGATCTACACCGTTACCAAGTGATTTACTCATTTTACGACCTTCAGCATCTCGTACAAGACCGTGAATGAGTACATCGTCAAACGGACGTTTACCCGTAAATTCAAGACCTTGGAAAATCATACGAGATACCCAGAAGAAAATAATATCGTAGCCTGTTACAAGCACATTTGTTGGGTAGTAGCGTTTGAAATCAGCTGCATCCACATCGGGCCAGCCCATTGTTGAGAATGGCCATAGCGCTGAACTGAACCATGTGTCTAATACATCTGAATCTTGTTCCCAGTTTTCGATATCTGCTGGAGCCTCATGATCTACGTATACTTCTCCAGTTTTTTTATGATACCAAGCTGGAATGCGATGTCCCCACCAAAGCTGACGTGAAATACACCAGTCGCGAATATTTTCCATCCAGTGTAAGTATGTCTTTTCAAAACGATCAGGCACAAAGTTTACTTTTTCTTCTTGTTTTTGAAGATCTACTGCTTTATCTGCTAACGGCTGCATTTTTACAAACCACTGAGTTGATAAATAAGGTTCAACAACGGCACCGCTTCGTTCACTGTGACCTACTGAATGCATGTGGTCTTCAATGTTGAACAATACACCGTCTTCTTGAAGGTCTTTAACAATTTGCTTACGGCAAGCAAAACGATCCATTCCTTCATATTTACCTGCTTTGTCGTTCATCGTACCGTCTTGATTCATCACTAAAATACGCTCTAAATTATGACGGTTTCCAATTTCAAAATCGTTCGGGTCATGAGCAGGCGTGATTTTCACCGCACCAGAACCGAATTCCATATCTACATAATCATCGCCTACGATTGGAATTTCACGCCCTACAATCGGAAGGACAACCTTTTTGCCAATTAAGTGCTTATAGCGATCATCTTCAGGGTGAACAGCTACAGCCGTATCTCCTAGCATTGTTTCAGGACGAGTTGTTGCGATTTCAATATGTCCAGAACCATCTGCCAACGGATAGCGCATATGATAAAACGCACCTTGTACATCTTTGTAAATAACCTCGATGTCTGAAAGAGCTGTTTTTGTAGCTGGATCCCAGTTAATAATATATTCTCCGCGATAGATTAACCCTTTTTTGTAAAGCGTTACGAATACTTCGCGCACTGCTTTAGAAAGGCCTTCATCAAGCGTGAAGCGCTCGCGTGAATAGTCTAAGCCAAGTCCTAGCTTCGACCACTGCTGGCGAATAAAGCTTGCATATTCTTCTTTCCATTTCCACGTTTCGGCTACAAAATTTTCGCGGCCTAGATCGTAGCGGCTTTTCCCTTCGCTGCGAAGCTTTTCTTCTACTTTTGCCTGCGTTGCAATCCCCGCATGGTCCATGCCAGGAAGCCATAAAACGTCATAGCCTTGCATGCGCTTCATACGCGTTAAGATGTCTTGTAACGTTGTATCCCAAGCGTGGCCTAAATGCAGCTTGCCCGTTACGTTTGGGGGTGGAATTACAATTGTATATGGCTCTTTTTCAGGGTCATTTGTTGCTTCAAAAAACTTCCCGTCTAACCAATACTGATAACGATTTTCTTCAACGGCTTTTGGATCATACTTCGTTGGAAGAGTCACTTCTTTTTCAGACATAATGTATACCTCCATAATATAAAGTTTCAGTCCTTAGAAACTGTGTAAAGCTTTTATAAACATAAAAAAACTCCTTTCCTAATAAAAGGACGAAAGGAGTTGATTTCGCGGTACCACCTTTTTTTATAGACGTATCCCGTTTGATAAGCCTATACACTTCATTTCATAACGGTTGATTAACCGGCTTTTTCTACTGAGCTATGCAGCTGTTCAAAAAAGCTACTCATAGGCGACATTCCGAGTGCACATTCTTAAGAAATCTCACAGCAACTGATTTCTCTCTCTGAAAGACGAACATCCCGTACTCTTCCTATTCACTGTATTTATGTATGAATTTCTCTTAATTATACTATATGAAAAAATGTTGAATCGTCAATAATCTTCTCCATTTTTTTATGATTATATTCATAATTTTTTTGTTCTGCTCTTTATTTTTTCATTCGCTCGCTAATTTTGGAAATAAAATGAAGAGCCCACTCAAAAAAATGTCACCATTTCTTTCTTTTTTCATATACTTACTTTAACCTGGGCACGTGGATTGAAAGGGGCATGTACAAATGAAGAAACGAATAAATGTAAATTCGTATCAGCTGCAGCGGTGGCTCAAAACAGCAGGAGCGGCTTGTGGACAGTTTATTGTTCCTTTAACAATTTTTCAAGGTATACGTACACTATTTTTCCCTACAACCTTTGATGTACTGTTGTTGGCATTGCTTGCCATACTAGCGGTTGCTTTATATTCCGACTGGATTTAAAAACCCAAGCGCTATTCGTTCGCTTGGGCTTGTGCAGCTGCTTCCGCTGCCATTTTTTTTTGCTGATCTACTTCAAATATTTTAATATTGAGCTGTTCAATGTTTTTCGTCAGCCAGTATGCTCGAATAAATGACTGCATATGTTCAAGCTCTGTTTTACTTTCTTTATGCTGCCTATATTGAACGATGCACTGATACAAGGGTTCTGGAAACGCCAAATAACTGTGCAAAAGCAGCCGTTCCTCTTCTCTGAGAGCAAAATGTTTTTCATACGTACTAAACCACTCATAGCTGTCATAGGTAGTTACTGGGTATGTGCGAAGAGTACGGAAATAAAATGAGACCAAATCATAAATCGGTGAAGCATCTTTTGCATGTTCAAAATTAATAAAAAAACCATTTCCCCGCTCGTCATAGATAAAATGTTTAGCCGATAGCTTTCCATGAGAAGTAACCAGCCGGATCTTTTCCTTTTCTTCCATTTCATCGTTCCACTGATCGAGCTTTCCAAAACCAAATTCAAGCGCTCTTGTCATTTCATAATAAAATGTACAGTAATGCAATTCAAACGGGGACATATAAACTTTCTTCTCGTATTCTACTACGTACTGCTTCAGCTCTTCCTGACGTTTTTCCCACGTTTCTTTCATCGATGTATAATGATTTTCTATATCTTCTTTTTTCACTTCTACTTCCTGCGCCGAAGCGCCGTGAAGCTTAGCAAGCTCTTGAAATAATTTATGATATCGAATATCACGCTCTTCGGTCGGATTATTTGGGAGCCACGGCATTAAGTAATACGAGCCGCTTTCATCTGAAACAATGGGCTGAGAACGCTTCGTTTGATAAATAGGGACAAATCCCATCCATCCTTTTTGATACACGTTCTGCAGCTTTTGAATGAAGTTTTGATTTCGCTCTTGATGATTCGCCATTTCTTTAAGCGCAAACACGCCGGTTTTCGTATAGACTTTTTTTACTTTTCCGTAGTCTTCGATAAAGTCAACATCTAAGTCATATTCTTTTAACAATACTTTGTAGTCTGCTACTGTCCGCTGCATCTATATTCTCCTTCCTCGTAAAAAATAAAGAAAACAGTTAAGACATTATATGCGTCAAAACTGTTTTCTTTCCGACTTTAACGAACGGGAATATTTAAGATGCTTCCTTCTTCCAGCTCATATTCATCTTCTAAATTATTTACTCGTAAAATGTTTTGTACATTCGTATTATAGCGGTTTGCTATCGTATCAAGCGAATCTCCGTCTTGAACAATACAAAGCTTCCACGTTGAAAAAGCTTCTTCTTCCCGCGAAAAGAGCTTTGTTAAATAAAGGGCGTTTTCATTTCGGCCGCTTTCATTTTCTTCTTTCCGAAATTCAACAATAATCTTTTCCTCTTCTTGTTCAGCTTCTTCTTGCTCAGTCTCTTGTTGAACGTCAGCATACGTATTCAATTCACTAGCTTTCGATTCTTCGAAGCTTTCTTGCTCTTGACGAAGCTGAAAGAGCTCAATCACGTTGTCTTCTCTTTCTTCCTCGATTTGGGCCTCTTTTTTCACTTCGACTTCAAATGGTTCATATGCTTCCTCTTCATATTCCACGACCGGCTCAGCACGAGATTCTTTTTTAAATACAGATGAAAAATAACTAGGGGGCTCTTCTGAATGATCTTCTTCAATAGCCTCTGCCTCTAAAAGTGCGGGAGCTTCACGATAGCTTACGTCAAACTCTTGTTCCTCTTGTTCCTCTTCTTCTTGAGCAACGTTTTCAGTATATACTTCTTCAGCATCGTCCACTTCTTCATAGGAGACGATGTGCTGTTCCTCCGAAAACTCTTCCTCTTCTTCTCGTTCTTCATGCTGTTCTCCGTACAACCCTGTGATGGACAAGTCAGCCATTAGCTGCAGCTGATTTGTGCCCGGCAATTCATAATCAAATAAATCAATAGATACATATACATCTTCAATACTTTGAATACGATTTTTAGGAATGGTAATATCAACAGGAAATTGATGTGATAATTCAGCCGTTCCGTCTTCACGGACAGAGATAGATTGCACTTGATTCTCATTTGTATATTCGCGTAACGAGTGCTCTCCCTCGTACGTTTCGTATTCACCTGTTAATTGTAATGCTCCTCGAATAGACACGTATTGGTCATATTCTTGAATAGATACTTGAGGCTCTAAGGAGATAGACAAAAGTTGTGAGACTTCCTGTCCTTTTTGAAACCATACTGATTCTTCTACGGAAAAACGCAGACATGATAAATTATCCTGCGACAAATTGTTCTCCCCCTTCCAACACCCGCCAGGTAATAGCGCGGTCATTAAAGATGTATGAACAAATAAATTAAAATATGTCTTTAAAACTAAAAAAGCTTACGGAATACTCCGTAAGCTTTGATATAAAAGTCAATCTTATTTATCTGTTTATCCACGTAACTTCGAAAAAGCTTTTTCAGCTGCTGCAATTGTATGTTCAATGTCTGCATCTGTATGAGAAGTTGATAAAAACATTCCTTCGAATTGAGAAGGAGGTAAAAACACGCCTTCATTAGCCATTTCACGATAGTAAGCTGCAAAATAATCTAAATTCGATGTTTTCGCTGTTTCGTAATTTATTACCTGTTCGTTTGTAAAGAAGAAACCGATCATTGAACCAGCTCGGTTTACCGTAAACGGCACATCATATTTTTCAGCTGCTGCCATCAATCCTTCTTCTAAGCGATCTGCTTTACGAATGAACTCATCGTAGGATTGAGGTGTTAGCTGCGTTAACGTCTCGTATCCAGCTGTCATCGCAAGCGGATTACCTGATAATGTACCTGCTTGATAAATCGGGCCGCTTGGTGCAACTCGCTCCATAATTTCTGCTTTACCACCGTAAGCACCTACTGGTAAACCACCACCGATTACTTTTCCTAAGCAAGTTAAGTCAGGCGTAATGTTATAGTAGCCCTGTGCACAGTTGTACGCTACGCGAAACCCTGTCATTACTTCATCAAAAATGAGCAGTGAGCCATATTCAGATGTGATATCACGAAGCCCTTGTAAGAAACCTGGCTGAGGCGGTACCACACCCATATTTCCTGCTACCGGTTCAACGATTACTCCGGCAATGTCATCTCCGAATTCTTTAAAAGCATATTGTACGCTTTCTAAATCATTGTACGGCACTGTAATCGTGTTTTTAGCGATTCCTTCAGGCACTCCCGGGCTATCTGGTAGGCCTAACGTTGCAACGCCTGAGCCAGCTTTAATTAGAAGAGAGTCACCGTGTCCATGGTAACAGCCTTCAAATTTTAAAATTTTGTTGCGGCCCGTATAGCCACGTGCTAAACGCAGTGCGCTCATCGTTGCTTCCGTACCTGAACTCACCATACGGACGATTTCGATTGAAGGAACGCGCTCAATAACAACCTTAGCAAGCTCATTTTCAATTAATGTTGGTGCACCAAAGCTTGTACCAGATTCCGTTACTTTTTTTACTGCTTCAACTACTTGATCGTTGGAATGTCCGTGAATTAAAGGTCCCCATGATAAGACGTAGTCAATATATTTGTTGCCGTCAATATCGTAAATCGTAGCGCCTTTTCCTCGTTCCATAAAAATAGGATCCATATCTACTGATTTAAATGCACGAACAGGACTGTTTACTCCACCCGGCATTAATTGCTGCGCTTCTAAAAAAGCTGCTTTTGACTTTTCATAACTTCTCATGTGTAAGCCTCCTTAATTACTTGTCAGATAACCAGCGTGCTGCGTCTTTAGCATGATACGTTACAATTAAATCCGCTCCTGCACGCTTCATGCTAATTAATTTTTCAAGAACAATCTCTTTTTCATTTACCCAGCCGTTTTGAGCTGCCGCTTTAATCATTGAATATTCACCGCTCACATTATAAGCCACTACCGGTAAATTAAACGTATTTTTCACATCGCGCATAATATCTAAATATGATAGAGCTGGTTTTACAATTAAGAAATCTGCTCCTTCTTCGACATCAGATTCTGCTTCTCGAAGTGCTTCTAAGCGATTGGCTGGGTCCATTTGATATGTTTTACGGTCTCCAAATTGAGGAGAAGAATGCGCTGCATCGCGGAATGGTCCGTAAAAAGCAGATGCATATTTAACTGCATAAGACATCACGGGCACATCTTCAAATCCACCTTCGTCTAGACCGTGGCGAATAGCTGCCACGAAACCGTCCATCATGTTTGAAGGCGCAATAATATCCGCTCCTGCTTTAGCTTGACTAACCGCTGTACGCGCTAATAAGTCAAGGCTAGGATCGTTTAAGATTTTTCCGTCTTCAATTACACCACAGTGGCCATGATCTGTGTATTGACATAAGCATGTATCTGCGATAACAACAAAGTCTGGAAAATTTTCTTTAATTTGACGAATACCTTTTTGGACAATTCCGTGGTCATGGTATGCCTGTGAGCCCACCGCATCTTTTTCAGCGGGAACACCAAATACCATAGCTGACTTGATTCCTAAATCGACTAACTCTTGGATTTCATCATTCAAGTAGTCTAAAGAAATTTGATCCACACCTGGCATTGATTTTACAGCATTTCTTTTTTGTTCACCTTCTACAATAAAAATAGGATATATAAAGTCTTCAGGATGTAAATGTGTTTCGCGTACAAGCGCACGCATATTTACAGAATTACGAAGACGACGATGACGTGTAAATTGTAAATCTTTCATGTTAAAATCCTCCTTTATTATTCAAAACAACTAACCAACATATCTATCATACCATTTATTGTGTATGTGTTAGGAACAAGATGCTTAATTCCATATTCGCTCGCTGTCTGACTCGTAATAGGACCGATGCAAACAACTTTGGTTCTATTTATAAGCTCAAGCCAATTCGGAATATCTTTAACTGACTCGACAAAAAATCTCACTGTAGAAGAACTTGTAAAAGTAATGGCATCAATTCCTGTTTCTAAATGTTGCTTAACCAAGCGTTCAGAGTCTTGATTTCGAATGGTCTGATATACAACTAGATCCGTTACCTCACACTCTTTTAACCCATCTTTTAAAACAGAGCGGGCTAATTGTCCTCGTACAAGGAGAACTCGCTCGTGATGTGACACATTTGCTTTTAACGACTCAAGAAGTGATTCCGCAACGTATTCTTTTGGAACAAGTTGCACATTAACATCGTGTTTTTCTAGCAATTTTGCGGTTTTTTCTCCAACCGCAGCCACTTTTAATCTTTTTAAAACACTCCAACTGATATTTAACTCTTTTAGCCATTCAAAGAAAAAAGAAATGCCGTTTTGACTTGTAAAAACAATCCAATCAAAACAGTCAATCGACAGCAGGACATCTTCCACTTCTTTTTCATTGTTAGAACGTACGAACGTGAGGACTGGTAAGCTTAAAGGTATGCCTCCAAGCTTTTTAACCTGTGCTGCAAATGAATGAGCCTGCTTCGCTTCTCTTGTAATCAAAACTTTTTTCAAAAAAAGAGGAGCCTCATGACTCATTATTTGTCCAGCTCCTCTTTTACACGGTCAATTAAAAGCTTAGCTCCTTGAGATGTTAAGCGCTCAGCAGCTTCTGAACCGATAGCAACGGGGTCTTTTCCCGTAATGTGCTCTTTGTAAATCGTTTTGCCATCAGGAGACGCAACTAGCGACGTTAGCTCAATGTTTCCGCCGTCCAATATACGCCCATAACCCGCAATCGGCACTTGGCATCCGCCTTCCATCTCTTTTAAAAATACGCGTTCAGCTCTAACAGCACGAGCGGTTTCATCATGATTTAGAGCTTGAAGAAGCGATAATAATTCATGGTCATTTTCTCGGCATTCGATAGCTAAAGCTCCTTGTCCCACAGCGGGAACACTTATTTCCGGCTCTAGGTACTGAGTGACCGTATCTTTCGACCAGCCCATACGAGATAACCCTGCAGCTGCCAAGATAATCGCATCGTAATCTTCATTTTTTAATTTCTCTAGGCGTGTGTCGATATTTCCTCGAATCCATTTAATTTCGATATCTGAACGCATAGATAGAAGCTGTGCCCCTCGACGCAAGCTGCTTGTCCCAATCACAGCACCGCTTGGTAGCTCCTCAAATCGCTCGCCATTTTTTGAAATAAGCGCATCACGATGATCTTCTCGTAAAGGAATACATCCAATCGTTAATCCTTCTGGCAAAACAGCCGGCATATCTTTCATACTATGAACGGCCATATCAATTTCTTTATCTAACATGGCTTGTTCAATTTCTTTTACAAAAAGACCTTTACCGCCTACTTTGGACAGCGTTACATTTAAAATTTGGTCCCCTTTTGTAACCATTTCTTTAATTTCAAACTCAAAAGGAAGACCTTGTTTTTTTAACTGTTCAATGACCCACTTGGTCTGTGTTAACGCAAGTTTGCTTCGACGAGAGCCGACAATAATTTTTCGCATGTTGTCCTCCTAATTACGAACCCCAAAAGTGAAAATTCGATAAACTGCCAAATAAAAAGAAATTAATAAGTAAGACTAAGAACAATCCAATATTCCACATTGCGATTGCCTTTCCTTGAATACCTCTACGCAGTCTAGCATACAAGTAAGCGCTGTATGCAACAAACATTAAAAATGAACCTAACACTTTTGTATCGTACCAATGAAAATCTACGTATTTAATATAAGCCCATATGATTCCTAAGATTAACGAAAGCAATAACAGCGGTACACCAATTAAAATTAATACATAGGACATGTAATCTAGCTTTGTTAAATCTTCAATTCTTAGCAAGCGCTTGCCCCACTTCTTCTTTTTCAATAAATTATACTGAACAAGATACAGAGCGGAAAAAACAAAAGAGACTGAAAAAGCGCCATAAGATAAAATAGCCATAGTAATATGAATGATTAATAATTCTGACACAAGGCGCTCCGACTGGACAGCAGTGTATGTTTCAAGTGGAGCAAACGTATGAATAGCCATAATTAAGAAACCAATCACATTTGTAAAAAACACCATAAAATCAACGCGGAACAGGCGATTAATCACAAGTGAAAGAGTAATTAAGACCCACGCGTAAAAATACAGCCCTTCAGAAACGGTAAGAATAGGAAACCTTCCCGTCTCAAACATTCGTAAAATTAAAAAGGCTGTTTGCAAAACCCACACAATAGAAAGTAACCAGAAGGCTATCGAGTTTGCCTTCCGGTTATTTTGTACAAAATCAATAAAATATAATAAAACGCTCACCGCGTATAAAATCACAATCAATTCATAGATTCTGGTTAATTCCATATCAACCATTATTCAATCCTCACTTAAGACTGATAAGCTACTGAATGAGACGTAATCGATGTATGAAGCTGCTCTTCTTTTTCTTTTTGTAAAGCAACTTCCTGTTCAATATTAAAAATTTTCATGAACAGCTCTAAAGACTCTTCAGCATGTTTCTCTCCAGCCAATTCTTTCGCGTGTAAAATTGGATCGCGAAGAAGTTGATTAATTATACTTTTTGTATGTTTATTTAAAACTTTGCGCTCACGCTCAGATAAATCTGGAAGCTTACGATCAATGCTTTTCATCGTTTCAGCTTGAATGGTAAGTGCTTTTTGACGAAGTGCAGAAATAACAGGCACAACGCCTAATGTACCAAGCCAAGACTTGAAAGCAACAATTTCAGCTTCAAGCATAATTTCAATTTCATCCGCAGCTTTTTGACGCTCTTGCAAATTGGATTCTACAATCCCGTTTAAATCGTCGATATCATATAAAAAGACCGTCTCTAGCTCGTCTAGTTCTGGATCTAAGTCACGCGGAACGGCGATGTCTACCATAAACAATGGACGACCTTTACGCGTACGCTCGGCTTCACTCATCATTTGTTTCGTTACTACATAGTCATTAGCCCCTGTTGAACTAATTAAGATATCTGCTTCGCTTAAAGCATGTTGAAGATCAGCAAACGGTTTGGCTTCTCCAGAAAAACGGTTTGCTAGCTCTTGTGCCTTTTCAAATGTTCGATTCACTACCGTTACTTTTTTAGCTCCGCTGCCATATAAATTCTGTACGGCAAGCTGACCCATTTTTCCCGCACCAAGAATCAACACATGTTTGGATGATAAGTCTCCAAAAATCTTTTTAGCAAGCTCTACAGCTGCATAGCTGACAGAAACTGCATTCGCACCAATTTCTGTTTCATGATGAGCTTTTTTGGCTAATGTCACAGCTTGTTTAAACAGCTGATTAAAAACCGTTCCAATTGTTTCTTCTTCTTGAGCAAGCAAAAAGCTTGAACGCACTTGTCCAAGAATTTGTGTTTCACCAATCACCATTGAATCTAATCCACATGCTACTCGGTATAAATGTTCGATGGCTCCATCATTTTCATAGATGGTTAAATAAGGCGAAAACTCTTCTTTATCTATTCCGAACCATTCAGCTAAAAATGCTTTTACATAATAACGGCCCGTGTGTAATTGATCAACAACAGCATAAATTTCCGTACGATTGCATGTTGAAACAATGATGTTTTCCAAAATACTTTTTTGGCCGCTTAACGTTTTCATGGCAGCTGCTAGTTCTTGCTCATTAAAACTAAGCTTTTCTCTTATTTCAACAGGGGCTGTTCGAAAGTTTAAGCCGACTGCTATAATATGCATTTGTACATACCCCCTATAATTGAAATGTGCTTATTTATCCGAATTTGACGGGCAGTAACCCCTAAATTTCCAAAGAGCTACAGTGAGATAACTGCCCGTAAAATCCGGCGTTCTTCATTCTACTATTCGTAAAAAGCGGCGGACATTACACAGGTGTAAGCTTCGCCTTATCTCTAACTATTATAACATGTTCTATAAGTCATTCGAAAAAAAAATGTGAACAGTCTTTGAAAACATGTGTTAAGATATTAACTGTTATTCCGTAATAAATTGTATCAAAAAAGCAGCGTTTTATCACGTTTTCTGTTTTGAAACACCTGGAGGTTACTATGAAAAAGCAATCAATGTTTTTTGGTGTCTTACTAGTTGGATTTGGAATCTTTTTCTTACTGAATGAACTACATATGAGCATTGCAGCAAAGGTATACACGTGGCCTGTACTGTTAATTTTAATAGGAGCAGCCCTGTTAACTGAGTCTGCTTTATCTCAAGATCATTCAAACTTGCTTGCAAGCTACATATTAATCACTTTAGGTATTCATTTCTATGTAAGTGAACAAATTCCCTTTTGGCCTACGAATATTAGCATGGTCGTTTTTATGGTGGCCATTAGCTTTTTACTCAGTGCTAGAAAAGCCAAATCAGGCTTTTTCCAAGGCGGCACCCTTTTAATTATTGCCATTTTAATGATGTTTTCAGACCGTCTTAAACTATTTTTGCCAAAAGTTGAAGACGGCGTAAATTATTTAACAACCTTCTGGCCTATTTTATTGTTACTAGTTGGGCTATATTTATTATTTTTCAAACGAAAGTAATCTATGTAAACAAGTTAAAAAAATGGAACGTTTGACTCACTTCCTGTTAGAGTGATGATAAACGTTCCATTTTTTTAGATTCTATTCCTTTGTTTAGTGAGTCATGCGATACTGCAAAGATTTCCACGCTTTATCTTTTCCTTCACCTGTTTCAGATGAGAAATGAATTAATTCATCATTTGGATCTAAGTCCAGCGTTTCTCTCACTACTTTTAAGTGCTTTTGCCATTTTCCTTTAGGAATTTTATCAGCTTTCGTCGCAATAACCATAACGGGAAGGTCATGGTGCTTCAAAAACTCATACATCATAACGTCATCCTTTGAAGGGGCATGGCGTAGATCAACAATCATTAACACAGCTTTAAGCTGCTCACGATTTGTTAAATACGTTTCAATCATTTTCCCCCATGCTTCACGCTCTTTTTTAGACACTTTTGCAAATCCGTAGCCAGGTACGTCTACAAAGTGAAGGATTTCATTAATTAAAAAGAAGTTAAGCGTTTGAGTTTTTCCGGGCTTAGACGACGTACGCGCTAAGCTTTTGCGATTGAGCATCTTGTTAATAAAAGATGATTTCCCTACATTTGAACGGCCTGCTAACGCAAACTCTGGCAGGTTTTCTTTAGGATATTGTTCAGGGCGTACGGCACTGATGACAATATCGGCTTGAGTTACTTTCATTTTACCTCTCCTACTAGCGCATGTTCCAATACTTGGTCCACATGTGACACAAGAACGATGTCTAATTCCTCTTGTACACTGTCAGGGATATCTTCAATATCACGTTCATTATCATGAGGGATTAATATTTTAGTTAATCCGGCACGATGTGCACTAAGTGACTTTTCTTTTAAACCGCCGATTGGTAATACGCGACCTCTTAGTGTAATTTCTCCTGTCATTCCTACTTCTCTGCGCACTGGTTTACCCGTTAGTGCTGATACTAGAGCAGTGGCAATGGTAATTCCTGCAGAAGGTCCATCCTTTGGTACAGCTCCTTCTGGAACATGGATATGAATATCATGTTTTTCATAAAACTTTTCATCAATTCCTAGTTTCTCTGTATTTGAACGCACGTAGCTAAATGCTGCCTGAGCTGATTCTTTCATTACGTCTCCAAGCTTTCCGGTTAGCACTAGTCTTCCTTTACCAGGGGACAAGCTTACTTCAATGGCTAGCGTGTCTCCTCCTACAGTTGTGTAAGCAAGACCTGTAGCAACGCCGACTTGATCTTCCGTCTCAGCCTGTCCGTAACGGAACCTAGGCTTACCAAGGAATTCTTCAAGCGTTTTGGCCGTCACCACCACGCGCTTTTTCTCGCCAGAGACTACGATACGAGCTGCTTTTCGGCAAATGGAAGCAATTTCGCGTTCAAGGTTACGAACACCGGCTTCTCTCGTATATAAACGGATGATTGCTGTTAACGCGTCATCGCGAATCTGCAAATTGCCCTTTTGCAATCCGTGATTTTCTAGCTGGCGCAGCAATAGGTGACGCTTCGCGATTTCAAGCTTTTCCAGCTCCGTGTAACCAGCAATTTGAATAATTTCCATTCGATCGCGCAACGGCCCCGGAATCGTAGCTAAGTTATTAGCTGTAGCCACGAACATCACTTTTGATAAATCATACGTTTCTTCTATATAGTGATCGCTGAAATTATGGTTTTGTTCAGGATCCAATACTTCTAACAAAGCAGAAGACGGGTCTCCACGGAAATCATTTGACATTTTATCGATTTCATCAAGCAGAAATACCGGATTAATCGTTCCTGCTTTTTTCATTCCTTGAATAATGCGTCCAGGCATAGCTCCCACGTACGTGCGACGATGACCGCGGATTTCTGACTCATCTCTCACGCCGCCTAGAGACACTCGTACAAAATGACGATCTAGAGACGTAGCAATTGAACGGGCTAGGGATGTTTTCCCTACGCCAGGAGGTCCTGCTAAACATAAAATAGGGCCTTTAAGAGATTTTGTCAACTGCTGCACAGCTAGATACTCTAATACGCGTTCCTTCACTTTTTCAAGGCCATAGTGCTCATCGTTCAGCACTTGTTCAGCATTATGAATATTGAGCGTATCTTCCGTTTCATTTGTCCAAGGTAGCGCAATCAACCACTCGATATAATTTCGAATGACTGAGCTTTCAGCGGAGGTAGCAGGAATTTTTTCATAGCGATCCAATTCTTTAAACGCCACTTGTTTGACATGGTCCGTCATCCCACTTGCTTCAATTTTTTCGCGAAGTGTTGCTACTTCTCCCGTCTTTCCTTCTTTGTCTCCAAGCTCTTTTTGAATCGCCTTCATTTGCTCACGAAGATAATACTCTTTCTGAGTGCGTTCCATTGATTTCTTTACACGCTGTCCAATTTTTTTCTCCAGCTGCAAAACTTCTTGCTCGTCTTGAATATGAGAAATGATCGTATTTAATCTTTCTTTCACATCAGTTATTTCTAAAATTTCTTGTTTAAGCTGAATTTTTATTGGTAAATGAGAGGCTACAATATCCGCTAATCTTCCTGGTTCTTCAATGTCGCTTACGGTTGAAAGAGTTTCAACGGACACCTTTTTGGAAAGTTTTATGTATTGTTCGAAATAGTCTAAAAGCGTGCGCATCAGCGCTTTATCTTCTACATCAACCTGATGTTCTTCGTTTTGCTTTTCCACGTGCACAACAAAATATTCTTCGCTGTCTTCAAATTCTGTAACGGTTACGCGATTTAGTCCTTCTACTAAGACGCGCATCGTTCCATTCGGCAGCTTTAGCATTTGTTTAATCTTTGCTAACGTACCGGTTCTATATAAATCCTCTTTTGTTGGTTCATCGATACCCATATCTTTTTGTGATACTAAACAAACTAAGTGATCATCCATCATTGCTTTTTCTAATGCTTGCACAGATTTATCTCGCCCAACATCTAAATGAAGCACCATTGTCGGATAGACGATCAAACCTCGTAAAGGCAATAGCGGCATTGTCAATTTTTCTTTTTCTGCCATGCAATGAACACCTCCAATGCTCGTCAATTAAAGTATGTAAAGTGTGAATTCTTTTAACAATTTTATCTCATTTGTATACACATGTCTAACAATAGTAATTACTAATTGTACCATGAGAAAGAATTAAAAGGCAAAATATATCTTTTTAAGCTCTTTTCATAAAAAAACGCCTTTTTCGTTGTCTATGTATAAAGGTTTTATACGCGAAAAAGGCGATGAATATTCATCTGACCATTAATTTTTAATTATCATGATAGAATTAGCTAGATTCTCTATTTGAAATAGCTGGATCTACCGACAAATGTGCAACATGCTCATGTATAGACAATAGTGCTTGTTCGAACACCTCTGTTAAATGATGGACAGGAATAATATCGATACCTTTTACCTTTTCTACCATTGCATTCATATTTTCCTTTGGCACAATCACCGTCTGAACGCCCGCTTGTTTTGCTGCCTTGATTTTTGGAATCACACCGCCAATTGGCTTTACGTTGCCGTGCAGACCAATTTCTCCTGTCATTGCTACCGTATGTTTAATTGGCACTTCATAAATCGCTGAGTAGATCCCTGTTGCCATCGCAATACCAGCAGAAGGTCCATCAATTGGCACGCCTCCCGGAAAGTTTACATGAATATCATACTCATCGGCTGGAACATCCATTGAACGAAGAACCGTTATGACATTTTCAATTGAGCTTTTAGCCATACTTTTACGGCGGATAGACTTCCCTTGAGTCCCTATACTTTCCTCTTCAACGATACCTGTAATAATAATGTTCCCTTTCTCTTTTGCAGGAATCGCTTTGACTTCAATTTCTAAAAGTGCTCCAGAGTTGGGCCCGTACACCGCTAATCCATTAATAAGTCCCACTTTTTCCTCATCTGCAATTTTCGGATCGTGTCTTGGAGATAGTTGACTAGAATGAACAATCCATTCAATATCTTCATTTTTAATGTCCGTTCGTTCCTCTGATATCGCTAATCCAGCCGCAATTTGCATCATATTAACCGTTTCACGTCCATTGCGTGCATATGTAGAAAAAAGAGATAAACCTTCTTCTGATATATCCATTCTTACTTTATTTGCTGCTTTTTTTGCAACTGTAATAATTTCGTCACGATCAAGCTCACGGAAAAATACCTCTACGCATCTGGAACGAATGGCAGGCGGAATTTCATTAGGCGTTCTAGTCGTCGCACCAATCAAGCGAAAGTCTGCTGGCAACCCATTTTGAAAAATATCGTGAATATGTGTCGGGATTTGTGTGTTTTCTTCGCTGTAATAGGCGCTTTCCATAAACACTTTTCGATCTTCTAGAACCTTTAACAGCTTATTCATCTGAATAGGATGGAGCTCTCCAATTTCATCAATAAATAAAATTCCCCCGTGTGCATCTGTAACCGCTCCTTGTTTTGGCTGCGGAATTCCAGCTTGGCCCATGGCACCTGCTCCTTGGTAAATAGGATCATGAACAGACCCAATCAAAGGATCAGCAATGCCTCGCTCATCAAAACGCGCCGTAGTTGCATCTAACTCTACAAATACAGCCGATTGTTTGAAAGGTGATTTTTTATTTTTTTTTGCTTCTTCTAACACTAAACGTGCTGCTGCTGTTTTTCCTACTCCAGGCGGCCCGTATACAATCACGTGCTGTGGATTAGGGCCGCAAAGGGCAGCCTTTAGTGACCGAATTCCATCCTCTTGTCCGACAATATCGGAGAAGCTAGACGGCCTCACACGTTCAGCAAGCGGCTCAGTTAAAGAGATGGCTCTCATTTTCTGCAATTGCTCCATTTCTTTCTTTGAATCCCGGTCAATTGAGACTTTTTGCGTACGCTGATTGCGTAATAAATTCCAAAAATATAAGCCAATGATGATACCAAAAAAGAGTTGGACCATTAAGGCAATATTCGTCCAGTTCATAGATAAACCTCCTGCGCAGTTTAGTAAGATAATTATCAGTTATTATCTCCCTGCAGCAGTAGGAATAAACAAGATTCTAGTAAAAAGTAAAATTTAGTTGTGCTTCATCAACAGAAAAAAGCCGGATACTCAATTTGAGTACCCGGCTTTTTTTATGCTGATGTTTTGCTGCCTTCTTGAATAGTAGATCCGTCTTCTAATACGAACTTAGGAGCCGCTTGATCACGAACAGTTTCACCTGTGATAATACATTTTGTAATATCATCACGTGAAGGAAGATCAAACATTACATCTAACATAATACCTTCAATGATTGAACGTAGACCACGAGCACCTGTTTTACGCTCGATTGCTTTTTTAGAAATTTCTACTAAAGCCTCGTCTTCGAACTCAAGTTCAACGTCATCAAGTTCAAGCATTTTTTGATATTGTTTCACTAGTGCATTTTTCGGTTTTGTTAAAATCTCAACTAGCGCTTCTTCATCAAGAGGCACTAAGCTAGCAGTAACCGGTAAACGACCAATAAACTCTGGAATTAAACCAAATTTTAATAAATCTTCCGGTAATACTTTTGCTAGTAACTCTTTTTCTGTAAAGTCTTGTTGTTTTGTTTCTGAACCGAAACCAATTACTTTTTTACCTAGACGACGCTTAATAATAGGTTCGATTCCGTCAAATGCACCACCGCAAATAAATAAAATATTTGTTGTATCAATTTGAATAAATTCTTGATGAGGGTGTTTACGTCCACCTTGAGGAGGAACACTTGCTACAGTACCTTCTAAGATTTTAAGAAGAGCCTGCTGCACACCTTCACCTGATACATCACGTGTAATAGATGGGTTTTCAGACTTACGCGCTACTTTATCAATTTCATCGATGTAGATGATACCTTTTTCAGCTTTCTCCACATCGTAATCAGCTGATTGAATTAATTTTAATAAGATGTTTTCAACATCTTCTCCTACATAACCCGCTTCTGTTAGAGATGTTGCATCTGCAATCGCAAACGGTACGTTTAAAATACGAGCCAATGTTTGAGCTAGTAAAGTTTTACCGCTTCCTGTAGGTCCAATTAATGCAATATTACTTTTTGATAACTCAACGTCATCAATTTTACTGTTTGAATTGATTCGTTTGTAATGGTTGTATACCGCAACGGATAACGATTTTTTCGCATCCTCTTGACCAATTACATACTCATCTAAAATGTCACGAATTTCTTTTGGTTTTGGTACATCTTTAAATTCTACTTCTTCTTCTGTACCTAACTCTTCTTCTACGATTTCCGTGCAAAGTTCAATACATTCATCGCATATGTAAACACCTGGACCCGCAACTAACTTGCGTACTTGTTCTTGTGTTTTACCACAAAATGAGCATTTTAACTGCCCTTTTTCATCGTTAAATTTAAACATAATTTTCACCCCTTGTAGTATTTACTAAAGTGCTCGAAGCTGATTTCTATCCGCGCTATAGCCCAACAACATGAACAACTCATCTATTTGTAGGTAAATGCCCCTCTTTATCACATAGTAAAAGCGCTATGAAAAGATTTGTATTGCATTTTACCATACATTTTCTTGAATAGATACTAAAACGTTTTATGTATATGTTGTTGATGAGCATAACAGAATGGAGATCTGCTATTATATAGTGTCCTCTTATTGGGCCTATTTCATAACCACGGATTTCAAACAATGGGTTAAAGCTGCTTCTACGGTGTTGGTTATGATATAAAAAAACTATTGAAGTTTATAAAACAAGGCACGATCAAGTCGCGCCTTGTTTCTTACTTACTATTATGCAACAGCTTTGCTGTTTTCTACAAGAAATTCAACTGCTTTACGTACTTTCATGTCTTCTTTAATGCTATCAAGACTGCCAAGCACTTTCTTAATTTCTTCGACAGGCATGTTGTACATTCCTGCCATGTTTTCTAATTCTTTTTCTACTTCTTCTTCGCTTACTTCAAGATTTTCAGCTTTTGAAATAGCTTCTAGCGTTAAGTTGATTTTCACACGCTTTTCAGCATCCGGACGCATTTGGTCGCGAAGAGCTTTTTCATCTTGACCTGAGAATTGGAAGTAAAGTTCAAGGTTAAGACCTTGCATTTGTAAACGTTGTTCAAACTCTTGCATCATACGATCCATTTCAGTATTGAACATTGCTTCTGGAATTTCTACTTCAGCGTTTTCAGCAGCTTTTTCTACTAAAGTGTCGCGAAGAGCTGATTCCGCTTGATTCTCTTTATCGCTTTGTAATTTTTCTTTTGTTTTTGCTTTTAACGCTTCTAAAGTTTCTACTTCTTCATCTACGTCTTTTGCAAACTCATCGTCTAAAGCTGGAAGCTCTTTAGATTTGATTTCGTGTAATTTCACTTTGAATTTAGCAGCTTTACCAGCTAGCTCTTCAGCGTGATACTCTTCAGGGAATGTTACTTCCACTTCTTTTTCAGCGCCTACTTCAAGACCAACTAGTTGCTCTTCAAAGCCAGGGATGAATGTGTTAGAACCGATTTCTAAAGAATAGTTTTCGCCTTTTCCGCCTTCGAATGCTTCGCCATCAACGAAACCTTCAAAGTCGATTACAGCTGTATCACCTTCAGCTACAGTTCCTTCTTCTTTAACAACTAGTTCAGCGTGACGCTCTTGAAGTGTTTTTAATTCTGATTCAACGTCTTCGTCTGTTACAGTTGTATCTACTTTTTCTACTTCTAAGTTTTTGTATTCGCCTAATTTAACTTCAGGCTTAACAGTTACTTTAGCAGTGAAAACTAGAGGTTGTCCTTTTTCGATTGTTTCAACATCGATTTCTGGACGATCAACCGGCTCGATACCAGCTTCAACAATTGCATTGCTGTAAGCCTCAGGTAATAAGATGTCTAGTGCATCTTGGTATAAAGATTCTACGCCAAAACGTTTTTCGAAAAGTGGACGAGGCATTTTACCTTTACGGAACCCTGGTACGTTTACTTGTTTTACAACTTTTGTGAATGCTTTATCTAAGGCTTTATCAAACTCAGCAGCTTCAACTTCTACTGTTAAAACGCCTTGATTTCCTTCTTGTTTTTCCCATTTTGCAGACATGAATGTTTCCCTCCAAAATCATTTTAAGTAGTGATTTCTAAATTAGATAATGCAGATAGCCTATCAGTTCAACCCTCAATCATTATCTATTTAACTCCCTATTACTTTAAAGTAAGTAGGAATGTAATGTAAAGATGAAATTCTACTATACGTATTTAAGTGCATTTTACAACCATTATATTATAACATACAACAATGACGTTTCAACTAAACACCACATTTTATATAAAAGAAATTTCTTCAATTTCTTTTAGCTCTTTAATTGCCTTTCTTAATTCAGCTGCGGAGAAACTTCCGTCTTCCTCTGCTACAGCTGCATCTGACTCTTCTCCTTGCATCAACAGACTAATAGCATACACCGCTTCTGTCCAAAGTTTTACATTATCACCCGGTAAAAACGGAAATGTAATAAATAAATGACGCTGCCATATCTCAACGGCAACCTGCAGCAATGTAGGATTTTCATGTTCCAGCTTTTCCGTCAGCTGCGCTTCTACTTGCTCGGCAAAAAAATACGGTGTTGTTCGTTGAAGCTGAAGCGCATTTACTTTTTTCGTCTCTCCAAACTTAGTAATCATAAAATCAATGTCTACTTCTTCTTCCATGACTGTTTTTAAAGCGACTGTTTTTACGATAGGGTGAACAGCTTCGGATGAAAATAGCTGTTCCAGAAAGAAGCGCTGCTTTTCAATTCTCTTTGTTTTTAATGAATGAACCCATTCAAGCTGATCTTGAATATTGTCTAGAGCTGTGAATGATTTAAACTGCTCTAGCTGTTCTTCTTCTGTTTGTTCTTCTATGACTTGTTCTTGATTCATTCTATTCTTACAGAACTCCAATAGCTGATAAAGCTGTTCAGCATGTTCAGAAGGGAGTTTGTGTTCTTGAATAACTGCTTGTAGAGTGACATATCCTTCATGATAGTGACCAAGCTGAATTAACACCATGAGGTACATTTGCAAATTATGATAATAATCGCCAATATCTTCTTTCAGCATTTGCTCACATAATTCCTTAGCTATGCCTGCATCACCGAGCTCCACGTGACAAATAACAAGGCCAAGCAAAATTTCATGATGCTTATTATCAAGTTCGTAGGCCTGCTCAAATAAAGGAAGTGCTTCTTGAAATTGCTTGTGCTGCATATGATCTGTAGCTTTTTCAACCAACCGTTCTTTTAATAGAGGAAAAGCTACAATTTTGTTTTGTTGTTCATTCGACATGTTTTCTCCCCACTTCGCGGTCCATTTGCTTTACAGTTTAGCAATTCGATTAACGGAACGCAAAAAAATCGAGCAAAATCATAATTTTGCTCGATTTTTGGTTAATATCTTACCGTTTTTGCTTCATAAGCAGAAATGTCGTCTTCAAAAGAAAGCGTATAGCCAATTTCATCATATCCGTTAACAAGCATATATTTCCAATGGCCATTGATATCAAACGTACGTTCAAAACCTGCTTCATCGGTAATTTTTTGCTGATGAAGATCGATTGTACAGGCGTAAGAAGCACTTTGAGACTCTTTCATTAAATAGGAAACATCTTCTTTTGGTAAAACAATAGGTGAAATACCATTTTTTAGACAGTTTTGTTTAAAAATATCCGCAAATGAAGGTGCGATAATAGCACGAAACCCGTAGTCTAAAAGCGCCCATGGAGCGTGTTCACGTGACGAACCACATCCGAAGTTCTCGTCGGCTACAAGAATTGTTGCTCCTTGATTTTGAGGCTGATTTAATTCAAACGTTTCATTTAACGTCTCATCTTCATTATATCGCCAATCAAAAAATAGAAATTGGCCAAAGCCAGTACGCTCAATTCTTTTCAAAAATTGCTTTGGGATAATTTGATCAGTATCTACGTTTGCTCGGTCGAGACCTGCTACTTTCCCTGTATGGATTGTAAAAGCATTCATCTGTGTTCTCCTCCTTATCGCACCGCTTGTTCTTGTAGTTTGCGTACATCAACAAAATGTCCATATACCGCTGCCGCTGCTGCCATTACCGGGCTTACTAAATGCGTTCTGGCGCCTTTTCCTTGACGTCCTTCAAAATTCCGGTTAGAAGTGGACGCACAGTGTTCGCCTTGTGGAACTAAGTCAGAGTTCATGCCTAGACACATGCTGCAGCCGGAGTCTCTCCAATCAAAACCTGCTTCAATAAAAATAGCAGATAGCCCTTCTTCTTCAGCCACTCGTTTTACTTTTTGAGAACCTGGTACAATGATCGCTCGCACATCTGGTGACACTTTCTTTCCTTTAATAAATGCTGCCACGTCACGAAGATCAGACAAACGAGCATTTGTACATGAACCGATAAATACATGCTGAACTGGAATCTCTTCTATTGCCATGCCAGGCTGTAAGCCCATATACTCAAGTGCTCGTGACAAAGACTTTCTCTCAGCTTCTGTTTTACACTCTTCTAATGTAGGAACTTGCTTGCTAACATAAGAACTCATCGCCGGGTTTGTTCCCCATGTTACAACAGGTTCAATTGTATCTGCATCAATTTCCAGCGTTTCATCGTACGTTGCACCTTCATCTGTTGCTAAAGCTGCCCAAGCTTCCACTGCTTTTTCAAACTGTTCTCCTTTAGGAGCATACTGACGTCCTTTAATATAAGAGAACGTGACATCGTCTGGACTGATTAAACCAGCTTTTGCACCGGCTTCAATAGACATATTACAAATGGTCATGCGCTCTTCCATTGAAAGATCGCGAATACATTCGCCCGTAAATTCCACGATTGAACCCGTTCCAAAATTCACGCCGAATTTTTGAATTATTGCTAACACAATGTCCTTAGCATAAACGCCAGGCTGCTTTTTTCCATTCACTTTCACTTGTAGCGTTTTTGGTTTCGCTTGCCATAGCGTTTGTGTTGCTAAAACATGCTCTACCTCACTAGTTCCTATCCCAAAAGCAAGCGCTCCAAATGCACCGTGAGTAGATGTATGACTATCTCCGCACACAATGGTTTTTCCAGGCTGAGTTAATCCTAATTCCGGTCCAATGATATGCACAATTCCTTGCTCTTCACTTGTTAAATCTAAAAGCTTCACACCAAACTCATGACAGTTTTCAGATAGTTTGTCTACTTGTTTCTTTGCAATCGGATCTTTAATATTAAAACGGTCAACCGTTGGAATGTTGTGATCCATTGTAGCAAACGTTAAGTCTGGACGCTTCACTTGGCGATTTGCCACGCGAAGACCTTCAAATGCTTGAGGAGACGTTACTTCATGAATAAGATGAAGATCGATATATAATAAGTCAGGCTTCCCCTCTTCTCGACGTACAACATGTTGTTCCCAAAGCTTATCAATAATTGTTTTTGGTTTCATACTGCTCCTCCTTTCTGATTATGAAAAACGTTTCTCACAAAACGTGAGAAACGCATGATTAACTGTAAGCTGTCATAATGCTTGAAATGGCAGAATCATTGGCAATTACCGCAGTTATCGCCTCCACCATTTTATCGGTACCTAAATAATGATTACCGTCTGCTAAGTCAGCTGTTCGATGACCTGCATGTAATACACTTTCAACCGCTTGTTCAATCACTGCTGCTTCTTTTTCTAATCCAAATGAATGTCTAAGCAACATTGCTGCAGATAAAATAGCAGCAATCGGATTAGCTTTGTTTTGACCAGCAATATCTGGTGCAGAACCGTGAACCGGTTCGTATAGAGACGGACCATCAGCCGTTAAGCTGGCAGATGGCAACATTCCTAACGATCCTGTCAGCATAGAAGCCTCATCACTCAAAATATCACCAAACATATTTTCAGTTACCACTACATCAAAATACTTCGGATTACGAATTAACTGCATAGCAGCTGAATCTACAAGCATATGCTCAAGCTCTACATCCGGGTAGTCTTTTGCTACTTCTTCAGCTACTTCACGCCACACTCTACTAGACTCAAGCACATTCGCTTTATCAACAGACGTTACTTTTTTACGTCGATTTACAGCCGTGTCAAATGCTTGGCGAATAATTCTTTCTATTTCTGTACGCTTATAAAATAATGTGTCGACAACTGTTTCTTCATTTCCTTCTGTTCGGCGCTCGCTAGGCTTACCAAAATATAAGCCTCCTGTTAGCTCACGGACGATAATGAAGTCAACACCTTCAATGTATTCTTTTTTCAGAGGAGAGGCATCCGCTAAGCTATCATAAAATGTCACCGGACGAAGATTAGCATATAAATCCAGTTCTTTTCGAATAGCTAGCAAACCTTTTTCCGGTCGCAAATGTGAAGGGTTACGATCCCATTTTGGCCCTCCAACCGATCCAAGTAATACAGCATCTGCCTGCTTACAAGTCTCAATTGTACTTTCTGGAAGAGGGGTGCCCGCCTCATCAATTGCAGCTCCGCCAATTAGTCCATACGTAAACTCAAATTGATGATCAAAGCGCTCTCCAATTGCTTTTAAAACGGCAACAGCGCCTTTGGTTACTTCTGTTCCTACGCCGTCACCCGGTAATACAGCGACTTTTTTTGTCATGGTGGTCTCTCCCTTCAGTTCACATTACTTCTTGCTTTGTACGATGCTGCTGAATAGCGATTAAACGATTAATGGCGTTCAGATATGCTTTCGCTGATGATTCTAATACGTCAAATGCTACTCCGCGTCCGCTTGCTTCAGTTCCTTCGCTTTCAACCTTCACAAATACTTCAGCCAGTGCATCCGGCCCACCGTTAATAGACTGAATACGATAGTCTAATAGTTTTACATCTTGTTCAACACAGCGCTGTAGGGTATTATAGATAGCTTCCACGCTTCCAGATCCCGTAGCTGCTTCTTGAATCTCTTCGCCGTTTTCTTTGCGAAGCGTAATCGTAGCCGTTGGAATATTGTTCGTACCATACTGAACTTGCAGACTTTCAAGCTTATATTCACTGTCTTTGCTAACTTGCTTTTGAATGACTAATGCCAATAAATCATCATCGGTAATGTCTTTTTTCTTATCTGCTAAGTCTTTAAACTTCTCAAAAAGCACGTTTGCTTCTGTATCTTCCAATGTGAATCCAAGCTCTACTAAGCGTGTACGGAACGCATGACGACCTGAGTGTTTACCAAGCACAATTGGATTTTGTTTAACACCCACAAGTTCTGGGGAAATAATCTCATATGTTAACGGATTTTTTAAGACGCCATCTTGGTGAATACCTGATTCATGAGCAAAAGCATTTTTTCCGACAATTGCTTTATTTGGTGCAATATTCATTCCGGTAAGCTTACTGATAATGTCACTCGTACGCTTAATTTCAGGCAAGATAAGACCTGTGCTCGCTTTATAGAAATCTTGACGGACATGAAGCGCAAGTGCTACTTCTTCAAGAGCTGCGTTACCCGCACGTTCTCCGATTCCGTTAATCGTTCCTTCAATTTGAGTAGCTCCTGCTTCAATCGCAGCCATTGAATTGGCCACAGCTAGCCCTAAGTCATCGTGACAGTGAGCTGACAAATCAACTTTATGAATATTTGACACATGTTCTTTTAAGTAATTAAATACTGATTGATAGTCACCAGGAGTGATAAATCCTACTGTATCTGGAATATTAACGACTTTTGCACCAGCATCAATAACTGCTTCTACAATTCTTGCTAAAAACGGTAAATCTGTTCGACATGCATCTTCAGCAGACCATTGAACAACCGGGAATTTTTTACTTGCGTACTTCACCATTTCCACTGCTGTTTCAAGTACTTCATCAGGTGTTTTTTTCAATTTATGCTGCATATGAATTTCGGAAGTAGCGATAAAAACATGCAGTCTTGGTTCTGCACTTTCTTTTAACGCTTCCCATGCAATGTCAATATCTTTTGTAACAGACCTTGCAAGGCCTGTTACAGAAGAATTTTTGACAATAGACGCAATTTCTTTTACGGATTGAAAATCACCTTTTGAAGAAGCGGGAAATCCGGCTTCAATGATGTCGATACCTAATCGCTCTAACTGCTTAGCAATTTCAAGCTTTTCTTGTAGGTTCAAATTGACTCCAGGTGACTGTTCACCATCGCGTAGCGTCGTGTCAAATAGTTTAATTTTTTGCACTAGCGATCACCGCTTCTTTCTTTTGTTTTTTAACAAATGGCATCATTTCACGTAATTGAGCGCCAACTTTTTCAATTAAATGTTCGTTTTCACGGTTATTGATAGCTGTAAATTCCGGACGATTTGCTTGGTTTTCTAGGATCCAGCCCTTTGCAAATTTACCTGTTTGGATATCTTCAAGCACTTTTTTCATTTGTGCTTTTGAACGCTCATCTACAACGCGTGGTCCTGAAACGAAGTCACCCCATTGAGCTGTATCAGAGATTGAATAACGCATGCCTTCCATTCCGCCTTCATACATAAGGTCAACAATTAATTTTAATTCGTGTAAACACTCAAAATATGCAACTTCCGGTTGGTAGCCAGCTTCTACAAGCGTTTCAAAACCAGCTTTAACTAATGAAGTTAACCCACCGCAAAGTACTGCTTGCTCACCGAAAAGATCTGTTTCTGTTTCTTCTTTAAATGTTGTTTCTAATACACCCGCACGAGCTGAACCGATTGCTTTAGCATAAGCTAACGCTACGTCTTTTGCTTCTCCAGTTACATCTTGGAATACTGCGAATAACGCCGGTACGCCAGCTCCTTCTTCATACGTTCTTCTTACAAGGTGACCAGGGCCTTTTGGAGCTACTAAGAATACGTCAACGAATTCAGGTGCTACGATTTGGTTAAAGTGAATGTTGAAACCGTGAGCAAATACTAAAGATTTTCCTGGTTTTAGTCCTGGAAGAATTTCTTCGTTATAAACTTTTGGCTGATACTCATCTGGAAGTAATACCATTACTACTTCTGCTTGTTGAACTGCATCTTTTACAGATAATACAGTGAAACCGTCCTGCTCTGCTTGATCCCATGATTTACCTTTACGTAATCCTACTACCACGTTTACTCCGCTGTCGCGTAAGTTTTGTGCGTGAGCGTGACCTTGTGAACCATAACCTACGATTGCTACTGTTTTACCTTGTAATAATTGATCCTTTGCATCTCCGTTATAATATACCTTTGTCATAATAAATCTCTCCTCTTAGTTTATATAGTTTTATATAGTTTACTTTTTAGTAACTAGCTAGAATTAAATGATTGATGAAAGTTTGGCTGCCGCTTTTTGCGTACCGCGCGGAACAGCTACTGTTCCCGTGCGCGTTACTTCTTTTAATCCATAAGGCTGAAGTAGATCAATCATCGCTTCAATCTTGCTGGATTCACCTGTTACTTGAATAATTAGGCTGTCGCGACTTACATCAATGATGGTTGCACGGAAAGGTTCAATTACTGCATAAAGTTCGTTACGGCTCGCTGGTGTAGAGGCTACTTTCATTAAAGCAAGCTCTCTTGACACCACAGCTTGATCCGTAATATCTTGAACTTTCAACACGTCGATCTGTTTGTTTAACTGCTTGATCACTTGTTCAGCAGCGTTATCATGCTCTACGTTCACAACAAACGTCATGCGTGATACATCCTCAGATTCAGTGTGCCCTACCGAAATACTCTCAATATTGAAATTTCTTTTTGTAAATAACCCCGTTACGCGATTTAAAACGCCCGCACGGTTTAATACAGTTGCTGTAATGATTCGCTTCATGGTTTCACCCCTACCATTTCATGTAATCCTTTTCCAGGTGCAACCATTGGATATACGTTTTCTTTAGGTGCGACAAAGAAATTTAGTAGAACAGGTCCATCTGTTTCCATTGCTTCTTTCAGAGCCGCATGCGCTTCTTCTTCAGTAGAAGCTTGTAAACCTTTAATGTCATAAGCCTCTGCAAGCTTCATTAAATTAGGCTGATTCGGAATTAAAGAGTGTGAGTAGCGTTCTTCATAGAAGATTTCCTGCCACTGACGAACCATACCAAGCGACTGATTGTTGAGTACAACCACTTTTACAGGTAAATTTAATTCTCTAATAACCCCTAATTCTTGAAGCGTCATTTGAAATCCACCGTCACCAACGACTGCTACAACTGTTTTATCTTTATTTGCCAGCTGAGCGCCGATTGCAGAAGGTAATCCAAAGCCCATAGTGCCAAGACCACCTGAAGTTACCCATCGATCTGGATTATTAAATGTGTAGTATTGAGCTACCCACATTTGATGTTGCCCAACGTCCGTTGTAACAACGGCATCTCCATTTGTATACTTGTGAAGCAACTCAACTACTTTTTGTGGTTTTAACACGTCCGCTGAGTTCTGATACCATAATGGATATTCTTGCTTCCACGCCGCTAATTTCTCATGCCATTTCGTATAATCTCCAACTTCTCCTTCTTGCAGAAGCAATTGCTTCAATACTTCTTTTGCATCTCCAACAATTGGAATCTTGGTTGGAACATTCTTTCCAATTTCCGCTGGGTCGATGTCAATGTGAGCAATTTTTGCATTTGGTGCAAAATGCTTTAAGTTACCTGTTACTCGGTCATCAAAGCGTGCACCGATACTAATGAGAAGATCACTCTCATAAATTGCCATGTTTGCTGTGTACGTTCCGTGCATGCCAGCCATTCCTAAATGAAGCGGATGATCTGCAGGAAAACAGCCCAACCCTAAAAGCGTATTAATAACCGGAATATTTTGACGCTCGGCATAATTTTTTAATTCTTCTGAACCTTTACTCAATAACACTCCCGCACCTGCTAGGATAACAGGTTGTTTTGCAGCTGCTACTGCGTCTGTTAATTTTTTAACCTGCAGCTGATTTGGAAAATAAGTTGGCTGATAGCCAGGTAAATCAATTTCTCCTTCGTAGTTAAATGTTCCATCACCCTGTGCCATATCTTTTGGAATGTCGATTAAGACTGGACCAGGTCTTCCTGTTGTCGCAATATGAAATGCCTCTTTGATGATTCTCGGCATATCGCTGATATTGCGTACTTGATAGCTATGTTTTGTAATTGGCATTGTGATCCCTAATACATCTGCTTCTTGGAACGCGTCAGAACCAATTACACTTGAAGCTACTTGACCAGTAAAAACAACTAAAGGAAGTGAGTCAATCATCGCATCTGCCAAACCTGTTACGATATTTGTTGCGCCAGGACCACTTGTTGCGATAACTACACCGGGTTTGCCTGAAATTCTTGCGTACCCTTCTGCTGCGTGAATTCCACCTTGTTCGTGACGAGCAAGTACGTGAAACATTCCTGAACCATATAGCTTATCGTAAATCGGTAAAACGGCTCCCCCGGGGTAACCGAAGATGACGTCAACATTTTCTCTTCTTAGAGATTCAATCAACATGTCAGCTCCATTCATTTGTGCCCCAGTGCTTACAGGTTCTTTCGTTTGCATATTGGCTCCCACTTTTCTCATCCTTTCGTTTTCTAGATAAAAGAAAAAAGACTTCTCACCCCTAAATAGACCCTATCAAATGATATAGGTCAAGGGGCGAAAAGTCTTTTGTACTTTACGCGGTACCACCCTCGTTTGTAATCGTAATGATTACCTTATGAATGTATACTGTACATTCTTTTTGATAACGAGTGCTTTGGAAGTACACTCGGTCGCCCTTACTGAATTTCAGGGTGACACTCTGAGGTGAGTTCATTTTGAGTTGGTAACGTCGGCTTCCAGCAACCCGACTCTCTGTTGATACCTAAACATCAAAACTACTTATCCTCTTCAACGTTTTAAAACGCTATATACTTTTTGAACAATGCTTTACACATCATATTTTAAATTAATTACAATTAATTAAAATTTTTAGAAAACTTATATTTGAGGACTATCTTACGCCCATTTCTATGCATAGTCAACCACTTTTCGAGATTTTTTTAGACAATTTAGACTAAACAGAATATTTGAATGCGTTTTCATTATTGATGTAATAAGGGTTTACAGCAGTTCAAAAAGTTTTTCTGAAACGTTCATTTGTACACACTGAATGAACAAACATTCACTTTGAAGATAAATAAAAAAACCGGCTTTTACTAAAAAGTAAAAGCCGGTTTTTTCCGGACGTCCCAGGAGAGATTCGAACTCCCGACCGACGGCTTAGAAGGCCGTTGCTCTATCCTGCTGAGCTACTGGGACATAATGTTAAAGTGTATCAAAGACAATACTTATTATATTCAAATATAATTTAAAAGTCAACGTTTTTTTGAAATTTTATGAGAAGAGAGGTAAAAAACCTTCTCTTCTCCCTATATTTGGCTATATTATGCTGAAAGTGTACAGGTTAACTGCATGCTAGGAATATGTTTACCGCTTATATCGTAAAACTGCACGGTAGCTTCTGTACCATCCATTACTAGTATAGCATACGTACGTTCTTTTCTCATACGAGGAAGTAACATACTTCCTGGATTAATAAATAAAACTCCGTCCATGAGCTCAGCTCCCGCTATGTGAGAATGCCCAAAACAAACAACGTTTGCCCCGACTTCTCTCGCTTTGTAATGCAAATTCATCATAGACATTTTAACATTATATAAGTGACCGTGTGTAACCAGACACGTAGCTTCTCCAAGCGACTCTACTCGATCATTAACGTAAGATGCATCGTAGTCACAATTTCCTCGAACGCCTAAAAACGCAGACATTTCTTTGCTGTCTTGCGGCAACTCAGAGTCCCCACAATGGATCATCTTATCCACATCAGCATGTCTCTCTCTGATAGTGAGCAGCTCTTCTTGTAACCCGTGGCTATCGCTTACAATTAATAGTTTCACACGTCATCACTCCTTCTAAAATTGCGCATCAATTAGCGGTGCTAGTTCTTTTAACGCATTTGCTCGGTGACTAATCTGATTTTTTTGCCCTTTGGTCAATTCTGCCATGGAGCATCTCCATTTTTCTACAAAGAAAATGGGATCGTACCCAAAACCGTTTTCCCCTCTTTTTTCCTCCAAGATGTGCCCTTCACACGTGCCTTCTACAATTTCGGTTCTCTTTCCGGGCACTGCAATAGCAAGAGCACAATGAAAGCGTGCCGTGCGCTTTTCAAACGGCACGTCATTTAATTTTTGAAGTACCTTCTCTATATTAGCATTATCATCTTTATTTTCACCAGCATAACGCGCGGAATAAACGCCTGGCTCCCCGTTTAAGGCATCAATAGCAAGCCCGGAATCATCGGCAATGACCGGCTTATTTAATGCGGATGAAATGGCCTCTGCTTTTAGCGTGGCATTCTCTGCAAATGTAACGCCCGTTTCTTCCACGTCTTCAATCTCAGGAAAATCAAGAAGCGATTTTACTTTAAATCCCTTCGGTGAGAAAAGTGTTTCAAAATCTTTTACTTTGCCTGCGTTTTTAGTTGCAATAATGATTTCACGCACGTTAATCCCTTACCTTTCTTTAACCGGAATGTAGGCAGCCAGATGATCAAGAACTTCCTTTTGCTGTTCAATCAATTGATAAACACCCTTTTCCCCTAAATCTAGAAGATGGTTTAACTGTTCTCTCGAAAACGTCGATTCCTCTCCCGTTCCCTGTAATTCTACAAACTGTCCGCTTCCTGTCATCACAATATTCATGTCAACTTCCGCTGTCGAATCTTCTTCATAATTTAAATCTAAAATTGAATTTTCTCCATGAATACCTACTGAAGTCGCAGCTAAGTAGTCACGAATAGGAATTTCTGTTAGCTTGTTCTCTTCAACCAGCTTTCCAAACGCTAAAACCATAGCCACAAAAGCACCTGTAATCGATGCTGTTCTTGTACCGCCATCTGCTTGAATAACATCACAATCAATCCAAATTGTCTTTTCTCCGACCTTTTCCAGATCGACTACAGAACGAAGAGCTCGTCCGATTAGACGCTGAATTTCCATTGTTCGTCCTGTGACTTTACCTTTTGATGATTCACGTATATTTCTTTGTGCCGTAGCTCGAGGCAGCATAGAATATTCAGCTGTAATCCATCCTTTTCCTTGTCCACGCATAAAAGGAGGCACTCTGTCGTCTATGCTTGCTGTACAAATAACCTTTGTGTCTCCTACCGAGATTAATACAGATCCTTCTGGATGCTTTAAGTATGAAGTATGAAGAGATACAGGTCTCAATTCATTAAATTCCCTACCGTCCAAACGCATTAAGCATGTCCTCCTATTCATTCATTTATATGTAATAGTCTCTTCCATTTTAACTATAAAACAGCGGAAAGAGGTCGCTATTTCAGCAGACCTCTTTCTACTTAGTCCTTTACTAGTATAACAAAAATTTGTTTTTAAAAACTACCTGTGTTCACATTTTTAGGTCTTGAAACTGGTTCCGTTAATTTTTTCCCTTTTTCATCTTTTAGCGTTTTTTTGCCATTCACCTTAATGGCAACGCTGTCTACGGCTTTTTGTTCCGTCAGCGATAACACTAAGGAGTCGAGAACATGCTGAGAAATTTCCGTTCCTTTTAAATTCCCAAAGATGTTTTTATTAAAGTTCAGCGTTAACTCACCGTCCGCATACTTTGGAGCTGCTACGAGCTTTGCATCAGGATTAAAATCTGTCACTAAACCTGATGCAGGTGCAGGTCCTTCTACAAGCTCGTTCACAATTGCAGTGTACATATCTTTGTCATCAGAAGCAATTCGTTTTGTGACAGGAACATAGTAAGTTTGTTTGCCCTCTTGAGCTAAGTAATAAATCGTAACTGGCTTCGTTTGAGTTACGTCAACTACTCCAGTATTATCAAAGTTAATGCCATCTGCTCTGCTCAACCCTTTACTGATTGGCGTATGATTTACAGGCATCTCATCTTTATCATAGCCGTTAATGCGAATTTTAACTTTATTTACGCCTTCAAACTGCGTCAGCGTCCAAGTGACGGCCTGCAGAATACGGAGTTCATCTTCTTTTTTATACTCAGCAAATTCAGGTGAAAAATCTGCTACCATCGTGCCGTCACTTTCCAGCTTTGTCCCTAAAACTCTTGTATCAGCAGGAAGAACCGCTCGGAAATTATTTGGCAATAAGTTTGTGACTGGTCCACCCTCTACTAAATATTCAAGAGACTGTTTAGCGACACCTTTTGATTTAGGAATTTCAAGCGTCTGGGGAACAACGTACCCGTTTTTATCAATTAAGTAGAGTTCTCTTTTGGTAGGCTCAGATGTTTCTGCGGCTTTACTTTGTTTTTTATTAGCTTCCGTTACTTTCGCTTCAGTCGCTAATGATTTTTCATCTTTCACATAGGTGACATCCTTTGGCGGATCAATTTCCTTTGCTGCGTTATCCCCTCCGAAAAGTCCACAGCCGGATAACAATACAGATGTGGTCACCACGGCGGATATGAGAACAAATTGGGTCTTTTTGGACATTCCTTTCCCTCCTCAGACTGTTTGTACTACTATGTATACGAGCTTTTTTGCATTTTAGACCAGCTCAAAAAAGTTTTTGTCCACAAAAAAAACCGAGCATGATATGCACGGTTTTAAAGCTTGATATGTTCAACATTATATACAGGGTGCTCAAACCATTTAGATGCAATAGATTGAAACAGTTCTGTTGATCCTGTTGTAAAGAAGTAGTGTTCAGGCTCCATGTTTCTAGGAGCTAGTAAATTGCTATAAGAAAGAATAGCACTTACCTCTATTGCCGTTTCTTCGCCAGAACTGATTAACTGAACTCTAGGCCCAATTGCTTCTTGAATAACTGGCTTTAATAACGGATAATGCGTACATCCTAAAATAAGGGTATCCATATCTGTATGATAAAAAGGTTTTAATGTTTCTTTTACAATTCGCTGCGCTTCCGGTCCTTCATAATTACCGCTCTCTACAAGAGGCACAAACAAAGGGCATGCTAAATTTTCCACTTCCACTCTTGTATGAAGAGCTCGGAGTGCATGTGTATAGGCTTGACTTTTCACGGTTCCGTTTGTGCCGATTACACCTATTTTATGATTTTTAGTTACTTTAAGCGCAGCGCGTGATCCTGGTTCAATGACGCCTATAACTGGAATATCGAGCTGTTCTTGAATTTCATCCAGCACAACTGCCGTAGCCGTATTGCACGCAATAACAAGCATTTTAATATCTTTATCTACTAAATAATTAGTCATCTCCCACGTGAAAGCTCGTACTTCTTCACTAGGACGAGGACCGTATGGGCAGCGGGCTGTATCTCCAATATACATAATTTGTTCTTTCGGAAGCTGTCTCATAATTTCCTTTGCTACCGTTAATCCGCCCACACCTGAATCTATAACACCAATTGGTCTACTCAAAACAATCGCCTCATTTTTCTTTCATTTCATCATGCAATTTTCGTAACGTTACTCGTAAAACTTCCGTTTCACTCGGAGAGAAGTTTGCCAGTACGCCATTTAAATACGTTTGTCGCTTTTCAATTACTTCTTCGATAACACGTGCTCCTTCAGGAAGCAAATGAATACGTACTACGCGGCGGTCTTTTGGATCTTTCACCCGAACCACCAACTTATTTTTTTCCATACGATCTACTAAATCTGTCGTTGTACTACAAGCGAGAAAAATACGATTTGATAAATCGCCAATCGTCATATCTCCACGTTCAAACAGCCACTGCAAAGCAATAAACTGAGGTGGCGTAATCGTATAGTCTTCTAAAATTTCTCTTCCTTTTTGCTTCACAATCGCTGCAATATGTCGAAGTGACTTCTCTAATTCTGCCACTGTATCCTCATTATTTTTTGCTGTCATACCGTAATCCTTTCCACCTATAAGTCTTATTTTCTATTATTTCTTTCAGTTAAACCCGTCTCTATTGTTTCTCTTTTCTATTTTATATTGTGCTCTTTTTTCAGTAATTTTTCAAGGTTAACATAAGGATTCTACAACGTTCATCATAAGTCTACATACTCTCATTCAGCATCAAAAAACAGCTGCTCCATAAAAGGAGCAGCTGTTTCTATTAATTATTGATATACAGCTCGAAAACTGAGCTGAAATCTTTTGTTGTGTAGGCTGTTTTTTTATCTAATAACCAAGAAAACGCAGCTTCGTTAATTTCTTTAAATTCACCAGCAACACTTCCACTTGTATTTCTTGTACTGCTTAGCGTAGAAGAAGCTAGCTGAATACTTTGTTTAGCAAAATCGAGCGCAATTTCATTTTCACGCGTTATTTCAGACATTTTAAACAGCGCTTTATATAAATCTTTTACCTCTTCTATATGCTTTTTGTGTACATCGATAGAAAAAGTCTCCGAGCCAATTTTAAATTTAATTTCCACATCTAAATCGACAGTTCCAGCCGTTTCTAGCATCACGTTTGAAATGTGATTTGTGCTGTAGTTATAACGGCGAAGCATTCGCTTTTTGCTTGTAGCACTTGTTCCATCAAGATGAATGAGCGCTTTATTGGTAAAGCAATATTCATCTGACTTTGATTTGATTAGAAAATAAATTTTTTCTTGTTCTTCATGCATAACGTAATCGTCTGCATCTACCTTGTCATAATCAACTGGCTTAATAACAGAACCAATATCACTTAGCCCCAGTACATCAGCAGCTACTTTTCCAAACATTTCCCCATCTCCCTCTTAAAAACAATTGTATTATTTTCATGTTTTAAGTGTACTGTGCAAATAAGGGGATGTAAATAAAAAAAGGAGCTTCTTAAAAAGAAGCTCCACATTTATTAAAAGAGCAAATTTAAAATCATATAGATAAGTGCAGCTAATGAAGCTGAAATTGGCAATGTGATAACCCATGTAATCACCATGCGCTGTGCAGTTCCCCATTTTACACCTTTCACTCGGTGAGCAGAACCTACACCTAAGATAGAAGATGAAATAACATGAGTAGTACTGACAGGTAGATGAATAAACGTTGCTCCAAAGATAATGGCAGCACCCGTTAAGTCCGCAGCTACTCCATTAACAGGACGAATTTTCATAATTTTACCGCCGACGGTTTTAATGATTTTCCATCCACCAATTGACGTTCCAAGCCCCATTGCGACCGCACAAGCCAGCTGTACCCACCACTGAATCTCAGTACCGCTTTGCATATTGTTAGCAATAAGCGCTAGCGTAATGATACCCATTGCTTTTTGCGCATCATTCGTACCGTGTGTGTAAGATTGTAGGGCTGCAGTCAGGATTTGAACGCGTCGAAAACGCTTATTCGTTTTCGTCAAGTTATGGTTTTTAAACGTTAGCTTGATAATCGTATAGACAATATAACCTACTACAAAGGCTAGAACTGGTGAAATTAGAAGGGCTTCAATGATTTTGATGAAACCTTTGTAATTTAAAGCACCAAATCCAGCAGCTGCAATAGCTGCCCCTGCAATCGATCCAATAATTGCATGAGAAGAACTACTCGGGATACCGAAATACCATGTGATTAGGTTCCACGCGATAGCAGAAATTAGTGCTGCTAAAATAACGACAGAACCGTTTTGAAGCGTATAAGGATCAACGATATCCTTTGTAATCGTTTTGGCTACGCCCGTAAACGTCATAGCACCCACAAAGTTCATGGTTGCGGCTAAAAGAATTGCATGTCGCGGTTTTAAAGCTTTGGTTGAAACAGAAGTCGCAATGGCATTAGCTGTATCGTGAAACCCGTTGATAAAGTCAAAACCAAGTGCACCAACTACAATTAGAATGGTTAATATTAGCATTGAATCCATTATATTATAGCCCCGTTACGCATTCTTCATAATAACTGATTCTAAGTTGTTCGCAACCGTTTGACAATAATCCGCGATTTCTTCTAGCGTTTCATAAATTTCTTTATATTGAATAACTTTAATTGGATCTTTACATGTTGCAAATAATTGTTTTAGTGCACGACGATATAATGTATCACAATGTGACTCATACTCTTTAATTTTAATTGCATGTTCACTAATTTGAAGAAGCTTTTTCTCAGACAGCAAATTAATAGTAATTAAAATCTCTTCAGCACAGCCTTGAATATTTTTAACAAATTCAGCTACATATTCATCAAATGTCGTAATTGAATGAATTTCCATTAAAGCAGCAAAGCTGTCGATGCCATCAAGTACATCATCCATGCTCATTGCTAGCTGTAAAATATCTTCACGCTCAATTGGAGTAATAAATGCTTTGTTCAACTCAGTAATCACTGTATGCACGTATTTATCACCTTTTGATTCATACGCTTTTAAAACGTTGGCAAATTCCTTTAGGTCAGATACATTTTGAAGTTCAAAGCTGCCTAAAAACTCTGCTGAGTCCTTAATATTTTGGGCAATGTCCATTAACATTTCAGAAAACTTGTCTTTTTTTCTTTTGATCACGTTGCAATCCTCCATCCAATTTATCGAAACTTTACCACTCGTTTTTTCTCTCTATCTTTTTATATGTGTTCTAGTTTCTTTTTTCATTTAAAGTAATGGATAAAACTTAGCTGTTCATTACTATAACGAGAGAAACCACCTCTCTTGTGTATCAAAAAATTCTAAAAAAACAAACGTTTACCAGAGCAAAAGTCCCAAAAGGTGGTTCTTTTACTTATAGGTTATGCGATTCATTTTTTTACGCCAAGTCAAAAATTACTCCTATTATTGTTAATTGTCAATAACTTTTCAAACACATTTTTTTAGGTCTCTTTACAATACATTAACAATAATACGTTCATTCCTTTTAAAATAAGGGTTTTCAGAGTTTGTATAAAACTGGGATTTACAAAAACTTAACATTACTCCCCTTGTGTAAATAATAAAAGCCAGCTCCTTTAGAACTGGCTTTTATTATTTACTTATTATATTGCTGAAATACATTTTTTACTTTCGGCACGACGTAATGACTTCCGCCTTTATCTTCTACTCCTTCAATCATCATTGAAACGAGTAGGTTTTTCTGTTTTGTATCCACAGCTACAAACCAGCCGTTTTCCTGCCCTTTTTCACCTTGAGTTTTCTTTAATTCTGCCGTTCCAGTTTTTCCAGCCAGGGTTAACCCATCTATCTTTGCAGCATGACCCGTACCGTTCTTATCTTCAATGACATCAACTAAATCCTTTTGAATTAATTGCGCCGTTCCTTTAGATATTACTTGTTTTTTCCATATTCCACTCTCATCACCGTTCATAAGAATAGGCTTTACTATGTTTCCATCGTTTACAATCGATGTATACATCAATGCCAAGTGGAGAGGATTCACTTGCAGTTTCCCCTGGCCATAGCCAGAGTTTGCTAATACTCCCTCATCTTTAATATCTTGATCACCTGCAATTTTAGACGTTTCAAAAGGATAATTAACAGGCATTTTTTGATTGAACCCAAACTGTTTTAAACCACTGTTAAATTTGTCTAAACCTAGCTTCAAAGCAGTCTGCGCAAAATAAATATTATCAGATGTAACATAAGCATCACGTAAATTAACATTCGGCTTGCTTCCCACTCGTGTTACGTAAAAATCCCCCCAGCTTTTATCTTTTTGCCATTTCTTCCCGCTGATTGATATACTTTCGTTTGGATTTACCACACCTTCATCAACCGCTAAAGCTCCCGTGACTAACTTAAATGTAGATCCCGGAGAATACGTTTTGGTAAAGCGATTCATTAACGGCTTATCCGGGTTCGTTGAAAGGAATTGATACGTATTAGCATCGATTCCAAAAGAAAAAGAATTCGGATCAAAAGCTGGCGTGCTTACAAGACCTAATATTTCTCCCGTTTTAGGTTGAAGAGCAGTAGCTACTCCTTTTTCATCTTTTAACTGTTCATAAAGGGATTTTTGAACATTCGTGTCTACCGTAACTTGAATGCTTTCCCCGTCTTTTGGATTCACTTTTGCAATTTCATTCTTTTTATTACCATCTTTATCTACAGTATAAATCGTGACGCCGTCTCGAGCACGAAGCTTATCTTCATATAAAGACTCTAAGCCAATCATTCCAGCTTTAGACTGAGCATTATAGCCTTCATCTTTATGCTCTTTTAAATATTCCGCTGTGACAGGCGCAACGTATCCAACTAAATGAGCACACGCTTCTTCACAAGGATATACGCGCGCATTTACCTTTTTTTGTTGAATGCCTTCTACTTTTTTCAAAGAATTCTCTAAATTAGAGGCGTCTTTTTGACTAACCGTTTTAATAGGAACAAATTGATTCTCTTTCACCCAAGAAGCGCTCAGTGCTTGATTAATACTTTTTTCTGAAAGAGCAAGAGTCTTGCTTAATTGTTGTATAGCTTGCTCGCCGCCTTTAGAAAACTGTTGGGGAACAACTCCAACTTGAATCGCTTCTCCGTTTTGAGCTAAATATTTCCCTGAACGATCCATAATTTCTCCACGCACAGCTGACTGAGTAGCTACTCTTACTTGCTCTCCTTGCTTAAGTCCTTTAAAAATCATATTAGGCTTCCAATTAATATACCAATTCTCTGTATCCCCTTGTTTTTCTTGAACCACAGCAGCATTTTCTTCAAATGAGATTTCACCGGCTACAGAGTTCATGTTTACTTCAAAAGGTAAAACAGCTTTATGGTCTTTTATTTCTAAGTCTTCTATTTTACTTGCCTTCACTTTAAGCTTGTCCGCTTCAATTGCATCATAGATATTTTTATATCGATTTACAAAGTCTTTTTCTGAAATCGTCTTTTTAGCATCTTTAGACAAGTATCCATACATGCCTTTAAAATCTTCTTTATTCCACATGGCTACATATTTATCGAATCGATCCTGTGCTTTCTGTTGATCATTTGAGCAACCGGCAGTTATTAATAAGAGAATTGCCATAGTAAAAAATAGCCACCCAATTCGTCTCATGATGATTTTCCCCCTTTTTCCAATACCATTTCTCTATCATATAAAATTTTACATAAACTTTCCATCAGAAAGTTACCACCAGGAATTAATTGGTATTACAACCCACTAAATTTACACATTTACAAAAAAATCAATAGGTAAATAAGAAAAAAATTGAACATTTTGTGAATATTTTGTGTCTTTTTTGGAAAGTATTTGATATAATAATTGTAAGAAGAAAAAGAATAGGAGGCGACTAAAATGAGAAGATTCTTACAGTTTTACTTTATGTTTAGTTCTCTGTTCTGTTTTGGAAGCGTTTTCGTCCTACTTATGTCTCAAGAATATTATTTTGCACCGTTATTCCTCACACTGGGCTGTTTAAATATTTTTCTCTTTAAAGTATATATTCAAGAAAGTCGAAAAGATAAACAAGCTGCACCTGAAAAACCTAAACCAACAATTTAACGAACTCGTCTCTCGGCTGAGATGAATGTAAAAGAAGAACCGGTGAATTTTTCACCGGTTCTTCTTTTATGACGTTGAAGCTTTTGGAAACCTATCGTTTGCAATAATCTCACCGGTGCTTTCACTCTTTCCTTCACCGTCATCAATATTTAAAAGCGGGAACAATAACTCTCCTACGTGATAAGCTTCTTCTAAATGCGGATAGCCTGATAAAATAAAAGATTCAATTCCTAAGGCTTCATATTCTTTTATTCGTTTCGCTACATTTTCAGCACTGCCTACTAGTGCAGTTCCTGCACCACCCCGGACGAGTCCTACACCTGCCCATAAGTTAGGGCTAATCGTAAGTTCCTCTCTGGTTCCTCTATGAAGGCTCGCCATTCGCTGCTGCCCGACTGAGTCATACCTAGCAAAAGTACGCTGTGCTGCTTGAATCGTGTCGTCGTCCAAATGCTGAATTAATCGATCGGCTGCTTGCCAAGCTTCTTCTTCCGTTTCCCGTACAATAATATGCAAACGAATCCCAAACTTAACGGTTCTGCCTTCTGCTTCTGCTTGCTTTCTCACAGCCGTTATTTTTTCTCTTACTTGTTCAGGAGGTTCGCCCCACGTTAAATACACGTCAGAATGTTTTGCTGCAACTTTTTGTCCTGCGGGTGAAGATCCGCCAAAATAAATAGGTGGAGAAGGTTTTTGAACAGGTGGATACAACAGCTCACTGTTCTCTACATGAATATGTTTTCCTTCATAATTAACCGTATCTCCAGCCAATAACCCTTTCCACACATCTAAAAATTCATCCGCAGCTTCATAACGTTCATCATGTGATAAGAAAAGGCCATCTCCCGCTAATTCTGCCGGATCTCCTCCTGCTACTACATTAACTAGTAAACGACCGTTTGAAATCCGATCAAGAGTCGAGGTCATGCGCGCTGCCACGGAAGGCGCCATAATGCCGGGACGTACAGCTACTAAAAATTTCAAACGCTCTGTTTCAGGTATAAGTGAAGCAGCCAATAGCCACGGGTCTTCGCATGATTTCCCCGTTGGAATCAAAACTCCTTCAAACCCTAACCGGTCAGCTGCTTGAGCAACTTGCCGAAAATATGAATAGTCTGCTGAACGACCTCCTCGATTTGTCCCTAAATATCTTCCATCTCCATGGGAAGGAATAAACCATAACATTTTCATGATTCAACACTCCTTTTCGTTTGTTCTAGATGATATCCCAGCTCTTTTAATGAACGTTTAATTCTCGCTTCTGCTTCTTCCGCAATAAACTCAATTTCATTTTCTTTCGTATAGGCCACCTCAGAATCAACAATATAAACTCCATGAATAAGAGCAGTAGCTCCTAAAACGGATAAAGTCGGCTTAAATACATAATCAAGAGCCAGTAGGTGAGCAATGGTTCCCCCTGTAGCTATCGGCAGCACGGTTTTATTGTGCAAACCTTTTTCAGGTATTAAATCTAAAAATGTTTTTAAAATTCCTGTGTAGCTAGCTTTATAGATTGGGCTGACAATAATAACGGCATCAGCATCTGCGACTTTCTTTTGAGCTTCTTGAATCGCAGGGCTAGAAAAGTTAGCATATACTAAGTCTTCAGCGGGCAAGTCACGGACATGCACGGTTTTCACTTCATATTTTTCATCTTGTAGATATAATGCAATATACTCGCTTAAAGCAGCTGACCTTGATTGCTTTGAAGGGCTTCCTGTAATAATTGTAACCTGGCTCATTATCATCTCTCCTTTTCACTTATAAAACTGATAGATTTACAAGGATTAATACGTGTATAAATCCTTATTTTATTTTTCACCTGCGTAGCTGTCTCTCCATTTAAGAAGACGCTTTTCTAATACTCGGACAAATGAATCGGTTAATTTGCCTACAACAGCAAAAATGATAATTCCGACAAAAACTACGTCCGTTTGAGAAAACTGTCTAGCATCCATAATCATGTATCCTACACCTTCACTTGCTCCCATTAATTCAGCAACTACCAGTCCGAGCCATGCAATACCTAAAGACAATCGGACACCAAGTAAAATATTAGGAAGAGCAGCTGGTAAAATGAGTTTTGTGATTTGTTTCCATTTACTAAATTGAAGAACACGAGCAACATCAAATAATTTCGAATCAACGCCGCGAATACCTAGATACGTATTAACATAGATTGGGAAAAATGCACCGTTTGCAATTAGCAATATCTTTGAAATTTCACCAAAGCCAAACCATAAGATAAATAAAGGCGCCAATGCAAGGTGAGGAACAGTTCTAAGCATTTGAATAGATGGATCCATATAGTGCTCCGTTTTCTTTGAGAAACCGACAATTACACCAAATAGTAATCCTAGTCCAGCTCCAACGGCAAAACCTATGGCAGCACGCAAAATACTGATTTGAAGATTAGCTCCGAGTTCCCCAGATACGATGAGCTGTTTGAAAGAAAGTACAATATCAACAGGTGTAGGAAGAACAGTTTTGGATACATAGCCCGCAGAACCAATGATTTGCCACACCACGATAAGCAGAAGTGGCATGACAAGAGAACGAAGGAAAATTCCCTGCTTATTTTTCGCTTCTTCCTTTCTTTTTTTCACTTTTTGCAAGTGAGCTGCTGAAGACTGGACATGTCCTGAAACCACAGATGTTTTACTCATTTTCATCACCTCATTTTTCTTTTAATGCTTTTTCAATAAATGAATTATCAACAACATCTCCAGTATCAATTTTCTTTTTAATAACGCCTAAAGATTGTTGAAAATCAGCTGTTCGCTGTTGTTCTGCAATAATTTCTTTAGAGGTTGGGCGATTATAGGCAGGATTATTTTTTAACACTTGTCTTACTACGTCTTTATCTAGATTTTTTTGCTTTGCTAAAATATCCACAGATTCTTCAAAATGTTCGTTTTGCCATTCAAGCGCTTTTTGATAAACTTGTAAAAACTTAACGACTAACTCTGGATGATCTTTTGCAAAGCCTTCTCTTACAATAGTAAAGCCCGGTGAAGCAACCTTTAATGAATCGCCGTCTGCTAAAATACGAGCTTCATTTTTTAAGTTTTGCAGTGAGATAAACGGTTCCCAGATTGACCATGCATCCACTGACCCATTTTCAAATGCTGGCTGAGCTTCGTCTGGCTGAAGCTGAATAATCTTTACATCACTTGGCTTCAACCCATTTTGGTCAAGAGCTCTGTACAATAAATTAAAACCGCTGCTTCCTTTCGCAACCGCGATCTTTTTACCTTTTAAATCTTTTACGCTTTTAATCTTGCTGTTTTTCCCTACTAAAATGGCATTTCCTTTCAACCCGTCGCTGGAATTAGCAATTTCTAAAAACGGAATGTCTGCGCCTTGACCAGAAATAACCGGTGAATTTCCAACTTGGCCGAAATCCAAATGTCCAGATGCTAAACCTTCAAATTGCGGGGGTCCGCTTTGAAACTCTGTCCATTTAACATTTACACCTATTTTTTTAAATTCTTTTTCAAACCATTTTTGGTTTTGTGCCAGCATTAAAGGGCCTAAGCTTTGTTGGATACCAATATTAATCGTAACGTCTTTTGAATCTGCTCCGCTCGCTTTTTCTTTCGTCCCGCACCCAGCCAATGCGAGGACAAGTACAATAGCTGCAGTTAAAAGTAGCTTTTTCATCTGTTCTGTCTCCTTCTCTGTCTTATTGAATCTTTAATGTTCTCCTGCTTCTTCAAATTCTTTCAGTACTTGCTGCCTTAGCTGCTGAAATGGTAACTCTGTCTTTTTTCGCGGATGACTAATTTCTACTGGAACGACCCGGCTAATTTCTCCTGGTCTGGCACTCATAATCACAATTTTAGTCCCCAAGCAAATGGATTCATCTAAATCATGCGTAACAAAAATCATGGTTGTTTTTTCTTTTTTCCATATGTCTAGCAGCACATCTTGCAAATGAGTGCGAGTGAAAGCATCTAATGCACCGAACGGTTCATCTAACAATAAAACCTCTGGATTTCTTAAAAGAGCACGCGCAATAGCAACTCGTTGAGACATCCCTCCAGATAGTTCTCGAGGATAAGCTTTTTCAAATCCTTTCAGCCTGACAATATCAATTAACTCATTTACGCGGTGCCGAACGTTCGAATCTTTCAGCGATAAGTCAGCCGCTATATTTTGCTCCACATTAAGCCATGGGAACAAGCGGTGTTCTTGAAAGATCATTCCCTGTTTAATGCTAGGTCCGGCTATGTGCTTCCCGTTGATTTCAATACGCCCTTCATAATCCATATCAAGTCCTGCAATCATTTTAAGCAGTGTACTTTTTCCGCATCCGCTCGGACCAATAACGGTAATAAATTCACCTTTATTAATCGTAAGATTTACATTTCGCAATGCTTGAGTTACTTGTTCTCCTTTTTGAAATGAGCGGTTAACCGATTGAATCATGACACTCACAGCAATTCCTCCTCCTTGAATTTTCAAATCAAAAGCTCGTTCATCTAAAAACACAAAAGCTCCTACCTGAAAAAGGTAGGAGCTTTCGGTTGACCGATCAGCCCGTTGCTATATTTAACTGATTTGTTATTGGATTATTTTGAATTTTATCATATTAATCCGATTTGTCAACTGTGTTTTATATATTTTATCCTTGTGATTCTTGAGGATTTGGCTTTTTCCATTTAAATACTGAGTTTAAAAATCCGTATATATGCTTAGACTCCTTCGTTAACAAAGGGCCAATAATAGCTAAAATCAATACATAAAGCGCGGCGAATGGCTGAAGAATTGCGGATAATCCTCCTTCAATTCCAATGTTAGCCATAATGATCGAAAACTCGCCTCGTGACATAATCGTTAAACCAATGTTAGTAGAAGCCTTGTGTGACAGCCCGCTTTTTCTTCCTGAAATCATACCGGCTGTAAAGTTACCAATAATCGTAAGCGCAACTGCGCCAAGCGCAAGCCATCCTGCATCCCACAGCGTGAGAGGATCAATACTTAACCCGAAGCTGAAGAAAAAGATAGCTCCAAAGAAATCACGAAACGGTACGACAAGATGTTCAATACGATCGCGATGTTCCGTTTCAGAAAATACAAGGCCAAGCAATAACGCACCAATTGCTTCTGCCACGTGAATTGTTTCTGAGAAGCCTGCCACAAAAAACAATACCGCAAAAACGACGATTATAAAGATTTCGTTTGATGAAATATTTAAAAGTTTATTTAGTAGCGGCGTGGCTTTTCGAGCAATGATAAAGAACAGCATCATATAGCCAAACGCAATTAAAATAGATGTTAAAGATCCAGCAAGCGATCCGTGGTCTCCAAGCACCAGCCCTGAAACGACAGAAAGATAAACGGCTAAGAAAATATCTTCAAACATGATGATCCCTAATATCAGTTCCGTTTCTGGATTCGCTGTCCGTTTTAAATCAACCAATACTTTTGCGACAATTGCGCTGGACGAAATCGTAATAATTCCAGCGATAATCAGCACTTCAAGAAGAGGATTTCCTGTCAGGTATCCATACAATAATCCTAAAGTGAAGTTAATTAAAATATAAATAGATCCTCCCACCGCGATGGACCTGCCTGATTTAATTAGCTTTCCAACTGAAAATTCTAATCCTAAATAAAAGAGTAAAAAGAGAACTCCAATTCTCCCCATGAATTCAATAATCTCTTGGCTTTCAATAAACTTCAAACTGAATGAGCCAAACTCAGGAGCATGGGGACCGACCGCCATGCCCAGCAGAATGAGGAATGGAATAATCGTAAATTTAAATTTATGTGCTAGTATAGCCGCTAAAGCCACTAGTAACAAAGCTGTCCCAACTTCAAATACTAAATGATCCAATTATGAACTACCTCCTTGTGAAAGCAATTCTTTAATGAGCGTTTTTAAATTTCCTCTTTCACCAGAGATGACAAGCGTATCTCCTTCTTCAATTAACGTATCTGGTCCTGGGGTGGATAATTTTTTTTGCGTGTTTTTAATGACGGCGATGATAGTGACATCATAGTTGCTGCGAACGTCAATTTCACCAATCGTTTTACTGTGAGCTTTCGCTTGTTTTTCAACTTTGTACCATTCAATCACTAAGTCATTGAATGCCACTTCAATGGTTTCCATTGCTTTTGGCTTGTAAATCATGCCGCCTAAAATTGCAGCTAGCTGTCTTGATTCCGTATCTGTTAACGTAATGTCAAAAATGCTTTCTTCTAAATCTTTTTGATCGAAGTGGTAGATTTCACGTCGTCCATCATCATGAATGATAACGACTACACGGTTTCCTCCGTTTGTCTCAATTTCAAATTTACGGCCGATTCCTGGTAACTCCGTTTCTTTAATCATCATTGAATGATCACTCCTATAAAGTTTTTAAAAAGAATTTTTAAATTTTGCCGCGTTATTTGCATAGAAAATCCGCATAGCAAATAAGCCTAAGAATAGTTGGTAATTTTAGGTTTGAAGAAAAGGCTGTGGAAATTTCAACCTTTTTTATTTAATTGAGGTAACTTGATTGAAAGATTTTTGGATAAAAAAGTGTTTTCTTGAGGATAAAATACGCAATTTGATGCGTCGGAATGATGAGTTTGGCACTCGTCCATACTAAAGCAAAAGTTACTATCACGCTTTTTATGAGGGATCCTATTTGTTTAACGCTGTGCTTAGCTCCTGGAGACATGTGCACAATATCCGTGTAATGCTGAACCGAACTTTTTGTGACCTTCACTTTTTCAAAGTCGTTATCAATAAATTTATCTGGCAAACTCGCAAAAGGCAAACAGAATATCATGCATAACAATAAGCTCATCCATACATTTTTCATCATCTCACCTCTCTTTCTTCTGAACTAGTATCTCCTTACTTAAAAGTATACGTACTCTGAAATTCAATTTCAAGCAATAAGTTTTTTTTATAAAGATATACCTTTTTTATAATATTTTCTTAACGTCATTCTTTTTAGATATGTATGCGACACTTAAAAAAATATACAAAAAGCTGGCTTTCTAAGAAGAAAGCCAGCTCATGTTATAGTTCAAGTTCTCCCATTCGAAGGAGTTCTACGACTGCTTGAGAACGCCCCTTGACTCCAAGCTTTTGCATCGCATTAGAAATATGATTTCGAACTGTTTTTTCGCTAATGAATAGTTCACTCGCGATTTCTTTTGTTGTTTTGTCCTGTACTAAAAGCTCGAATACTTCTCGTTCACGCTTTGTAAGTAGCGGTTTAGGTTGAAACTCTTTTTCTTTCAATGTAACCCTCCTTGCCTGATCCTGAGTTGAACTATCGGATGGGTGTAAATTTAGTCAACATATCTTATGTGCGGTATGCCTACGCGGTTACTAGTTTTAGAAAAAATATGCAAAAAACTCTTTTTTACCTTTAAAAAAGAAAAAAGCCTGAAGAAAGAGCCTTCAAGCCATTTTCATATATTTGATAAACACCTTTTCATCTCTTCATTCCAAGGCACGCTTTTTCCCGTTTCTTTAGAAATTTGCACCATTGTTCCTCTCCCGGTGAGTACAACCTCTCTTTGCTCATTTTGAATCATATAGTGTAAATCAACCGACGAACGTCCAATTCTATGAGCTTTTACAAAAACAGATAGCACGTTGCCAAAATACACTTGTTTGACATAATCGCACTGCAAATCAGCCACCACCGGTATCGTTCCCTCATGCTCACTCGTCCACTTTTGCATAAAGCCAATATGGTGAAAGAATTCCGTACGTATTTGTTCAAAATAAACAAAAGGAACCGTATTATTTAAATGCCCAAACATATCTGTTTCCGAAAATCTTACCTTGATCTCCTGCTTAAACGAAAATGACTCTTTCCAATGATCCATGTCTTCAATATACGAAATATTATTCATCTGTATTTCCTCCATTCGTCATAGACAAAATAAAACCTCTCCGCGTGGAGAGGTTTTGAGTGATTATACTTGATCGCTACCAAAGAAACTTCTGAATGCTTGAATTGTTGTATCGCGGTTCAAAGCTGCGATTGAAGTAGTCAATGGAATTCCTTTTGGACATGATTGAACGCAGTTTTGAGAGTTCCCGCAGTTCGCTAGTCCTCCATCACCCATAATCGTCTCTAAACGTTCTCCTTTATTTAACGCACCGGTTGGATGGGCATTAAACAAGCGAACTTGAGAAAGCGGTGCTGGACCGATGAAGTTTGACTTGTCGTTTACGTTTGGACAAGCTTCTAAGCAAACGCCACATGTCATACACTTGGATAACTCATACGCCCACTGACGTTTCTTTTCAGGCATACGCGGTCCTGGACCTAAATCGTATGTGCCATCGATTGGAACCCAGGCTTTTACTTTTTTTAGTGAATCAAACATACGGCTGCGGTCTACTTGCAAGTCACGAACCACAGGAAATGTTTTCATTGGCTGTAAGCGAATTGGCTGTTCTAGTTTATCAACAAGAGCCGTACATGACTGACGAGGTTTACCGTTGATGACCATTGAACAGGCTCCGCATACTTCCTCTAAACAGTTCATTTCCCAGTTTATCGGAGCAACCTCTTTACCTGAAGCATCAACAGGGTTACGTCTGATTTCCATCAGTGCTGAAATAACGTTCATATTCGGACGATACGGAATTTCAAACTCCTGATTGTAAGGAGCAGATTCAGCTGAATCTTGACGTGTAATAATGAAGCGCACTGTCTTTTGGACTGTTTGTTGTTCACTCATTGATTAACGAACCCCCTCTTGTTGTTTTTTTGGTTTTTCATCTTTTTTCTTTGTGTAGTCGCGCTTACGCGGTTTGATTAACGATACGTCTACCTCTTCATAATGGAAAGAAGGAGCCGTTTTCTTATCCACAAAAGATGCCATTGTTGTTTTTAAGAATTCTTCATCGTTACGATCTGGGAAATCTGGCTTATAATGAGCACCGCGACTTTCGTTACGGTTGTAAGCTCCTAGCGTTACAACACGTGAAAGCTGAAGCATGTTTTGCAGCTGACGAGTAAATGTTGCCGCTTGATTACTCCATTTAGCCGTATCATTAATGTTAATACGATCATAGCGTTCAATTAATTCTTGAATCTTTTCATCTGTTTTTAACAGTTTGTCATTGTATCGTACGACTGTCACGTTGTCAGTCATCCATTCCCCTAGCTCTTTATGAAGAACGTATGCATTTTCTGTACCTTGAAGATTCATGATATTGTTCCATTTCTCTTCTTCTTCTTTCACATGACGATCATATACGCTTGAAGAAATAGCATCTGCGCTCTTTTCTAAACCATTGATGTATTCAACCGCTTTAGGACCGGCAACCATACCACCATAAATAGCTGATAATAATGAGTTTGCTCCTAAACGGTTCGCTCCGTGCTGTGAATAATCACACTCACCAGCTGCGAATAAGCCAGGAATATTTGTCATTTGATCGTAATCCACCCATAAACCGCCCATTGAATAGTGTACGGCTGGGAAAATTTTCATTGGTACCTTGCGCGGATCATCGCCCATGAATTTTTCATAGATTTCGATGATACCTCCAAGTTTAATGTCTAGCTCTTTTGGATCTTTATGTGAAAGGTCCAGATAAACCATGTTCTCTCCGTTAATTCCTAACTTCTGCGCTACGCAGACGTCAAAAATTTCACGAGTTGCAATATCACGAGGTACTAAGTTACCGTATGCAGGATATTTTTCCTCTAAGAAATACCAAGGTTTACCGTCTTTATATGTCCAAACGCGTCCGCCTTCTCCACGAGCAGATTCACTCATAAGACGAAGCTTATCATCTCCTGGGATAGCAGTTGGATGAATTTGAATAAACTCTCCGTTTGAATAGTATGCACCTTGCTGATACACAATAGATGCCGCTGAACCTGTATTAATAACTGAGTTCGTCGATTTTCCAAAAACAATTCCAGGTCCACCTGTAGCCATAATAACCGCGTCAGCTGGGAACGTTTTAATTTCCATTGATTTTAAATTCTGTGCAGAAATTCCGCGACAGCTGCGCTCATCGTCAAGAACAGCACCTAAGAATTCCCATCCTTCGTACTTTGTCACAAGTCCGGCAACTTCATAGCGACGAACCTGCTCATCTAATGCGTACAATAATTGTTGACCCGTTGTTGCTCCAGCAAAAGCCGTACGGTGATGCTGTGTCCCGCCAAATCGTCTGAAGTCTAACAAACCCTCAGGAGTACGGTTAAACATAACACCCATGCGGTCAAGTAAGTGAATAATGCCAGGAGCTGCTTCACACATTGCTTTTACAGGTGGCTGGTTGGCTAAAAAGTCTCCGCCGTACACTGTGTCATCAAAGTGTTCCCATGGTGAATCCCCTTCACCTTTCGTATTTACGGCTCCGTTGATTCCACCTTGCGCGCAAACTGAGTGAGATCTTTTTACCGGAACTAGTGAAAATAAATCTACTTGCTTGCCAGACTCAGCAATTTTTATTGTTGCCATCAAGCCAGCTAAACCGCCACCGACTACGATGATTTTTCCGTTACTCATCGGAACCCCACTCCTTCAAAACCTTAATTTTATGCAAATGCGAATAATGTACGAACACCTACAAATGTAAGTGCTAAGAAGATTGCTAATGTCACATAAGTTGAAATTCTTTGAGAACGTGGTGTTACAGTTAACCCCCAGCTAACTCCAAATGACCATAGACCGTTTGCAAAGTGGAAGATCGTAGATACAACACCAACTATGTAGAATGCAAGCATTGCCGGGTTGCTTAAAATTCGTTCCATCATTTGAAAATCTACTTCTTTTCCAAGCGCAGCTTGTATTCTGGTTTCCCATACGTGCCATGTGATGAAGATAAGTGTGATTACACCTGAAACACGCTGAAGGATAAACATCCAGTTACGGAAAAACCCATAGTTGTTAACGTTTGTTTTAGCAGTGAATGCGATGTAAAGACCGTATATTGCGTGAAAAACGATTGGTAAGAAAATAATGAAAATTTCTAGAGCATAGCGGAAAGGTAAGCTCTCCATGAAGTGAGCTGCTTGATTAAATGATTCTTCTCCCTTTGTCGCGAAATGATTCACAACTAAATGCTGTGTTAAGAAAATCCCGATTGGTATTACCCCAAGTAATGAATGGATTCTCCGATATTGAAACTCTCTGTTTGCCGCCATCTGCGTAGACCCCCCTTAGTTAAATGAACATAGTTTGTGAAGAACTTTCTTACTCCCACTAGACAAATAGATTAATCGTGAATATAGGAAATGAAAACCTTTGCATTTCCTAATAAAGTATGTGACAGGTTAATTTTACTCCCATCGATTAAGAGCGTCAAGGCAAGATATTTAAATCTTCTATAAAATATAAATTTATAAAATTTTATATTTGTTAACGCTTACTATATTGATGTTACAGATTTTTTCTTTCTATTATAATATTGCTTGCCACAACTAAGTAAGCGTTTACTTTATACTTTTATTGTAAACAAGTTCACAAAACATTTACACAGGTAAAAGTACCCTTTTAAAAGGTATATTATGGATTTTTTATCTTTACATCTAACTCTTTTTACCATAATAAAGATCCTCTTACATTTTATTAAAAAAATGCGTGAGAGGTTTTTTAGATTTGTATATAATAGTAGTAAAGAAAGAGGGGAAAGCATGAGCAATTTACAAACAGAATCACAGCAAGAACTTGAAGAGACGATGGAAACATCAGAACCTAATGTCACAGCTGAAACAGAGAGAACTCTTGATCACGTTTCATATTTCGGATATAGCCTTTTGCGTGACGTGTTAATTCCAGAGCTTCTTGGAGACGAAACGAATACCATTTCATACTGGGCAGGAAAACACCTTGCACGGAAATACCCATTAAATACAATGGATGAAATCGTCGCTTTTTTTAAAGCAGCTTCCTGGGGAACACTGACGCTTGCAAAAAAAGATAAATATTCACTAGAGCTTGAGTTATCAGGTGATGTGGTCAGCAAAAGATTTCAGCAGGAAACTTGTTCGTTTCATCTTGAGTCAGGATTTGTGGCTGAACAGATTCAGCGGCAAAACAACTGCCTAACAGAAGCCTACTTAACACATAAAGAAAAGAACGGAAAAGTGCTGATTTCCGTGCAGTGGGACCGAAAAGATATTTTACCTACCGAAACACGCGCGGAGCGTTATAAAAAGTAAAAAATACGTATATATAAAAGACGTGGAGATACCACGTCTTTTTTCTCTTCTTTATACTTGCACTGCCTGCTGTTCTTCTAGTTCGAATGCTACGTGAAGCGTCTCAACTGCTTTTACCATATCAGCATGCGGTACAACTGTAGATACTTTAATTTCAGACGTGCTGACCATCTTCACTTCAATTTTCTCTCCTGCCAACACTTCAAACATTTCAGCTGCAACACCTGGGTTTGAAATCATACCTGATCCGACAATCGACACTTTAGCCAGACCGCTTTCATGTTCGATACGCGTATATCCTAAAGTAGATTTATATTCTTTTAAGACAGCAAGAGCAGCTTCTACGTCTACGGTTTTAATAGAAAATGAGATGGATAGACGATTATTAGCCGTTACGTTTTGAATAATAATGTCCACATTTAACTGTTCTTTTGCTAATGCTGTAAAAATAGTAGAAAGAGTTTGCAACTCGTTGTTTAACCCTTCAATTGTCACGCGTGAAATATTATCTTCAAACGCAATTCCTCTTACGACTAAGTTTTGTTCCATTGAAACTTCCTCCTCAACAATCGTTCCATTCTCGTTTTCTAAGCTTGAACGCACTTCTAGCGGTACCTGATAATTTTTTGCAAACTCAACAGCGCGCGGATGCAGCACCCCTGCTCCCAAATTAGCTAATTCTAACATTTCGTCATATGAAATAGAGTGAAGCTTACGGGCATCTTCTACATAGCGCGGATCTGTCGTAAACACTCCTGTTACATCTGTATAAATATCACATTTTGCAGCTTTTAGCGCCGCGGCAAGAGCTACTGCCGTCGTGTCAGAGCCGCCTCGACCTAATGTTGTAATGCTTCCATCTTCTGAACAGCCTTGGAATCCAGCTACTACTACAATTCGTCCGCTATCTAACTGACGTTGAATACGAGTTGTATCAATGTGCTGGATTCGTGCATTGCTATGAACTGCTTCCGTCTGGATGCCAGCTTGCCAACCTGTTAGCGAAGTTGCTTCATACCCTTTGCATTGAAGGGCCATTGTTAACAGGGAAATCGTCACTTGTTCTCCAGTTGTAAGAAGCATATCCATTTCGCGTTTGCTTGGACTGTCCGTAATATCACTTGCTAATTTCACCAGTGCATCTGTGGTTTTGCCCATTGCCGATACAACAACGACTACTTGGTTACCGCGCTCTGCTTCTTGAATAACTCGGTTTGCTACATGTTGAATACGTTCAACAGAACCAACAGATGTTCCACCAAATTTTTGAACGATTAATGCCATAATTTTGTTCATTCCTTTTCAATAAATTTGCATATGCAGGATGATGAGAAGCTAAATTTTTTTACTCAGACAATAAAAAAAGCAATGAGATGAGCTCTCATTGCTTAACGAACGAAAATTATAAAACATAACCGTCCACTGCCGTGAGATAGCTCTCCAAGAATCTACATCTTGACAATCCTACGTTTATTCAACGCAGAACCAGCAATCATTACTATGAGGTAATGTTCACTTCGGCAAATTTCCCTTTCCGCATCATTCATAAGGGCTCATACCCTTCCTGATACGTACTGATTAAATTTGCACCTCTATCTTCACTTCATTTGATGAAGTGTCGTATGAAATTAGTTAATAGCTTATCAAATATTTTCTATTATTTCAAGACTATTTTTGCAATGTTTCATAAATTTTTTCAGCAATGTTTTGAGGAACACCTGAATTTCGAATATCTTCAACCGTTGCTTCTTTCAATTTTTTCACCGAACCAAAATACTTTAACAAAGCTTTTTTACGCTTTTCTCCCACTCCCGGAATGTCGTCCAGAACAGACTGAAAAGCGGACTTAGAGCGCACTTGACGGTGGAAGGTAATCGCAAAGCGGTGAACTTCATCTTGAATTCGCTGAAGCAAATAAAATTCTTGACTATTGCGTTCAAGCGGTATGATTTGAGGAGGCTCGCCAATCATCAGATTCGAAGTTCTGTGCTTATCATCTTTGACAAGACCTGCTGTAGGCACTAAAAGTCCCAATTCATTTTCGAGAACATCCTGCACCGCAGCCAAATGCCCTTTACCTCCATCTACAACAATTAAATCTGGAAGCGGAAGACCTTCTTTTAATGCTCTGGAATACCTTCTGCGAACCACTTCTCTCATGGAACTGTAATCATCTGGTCCCTGCACGGTCTTAATTTTATATTTACGATATTCTTTCTTTTCCGGCTTCCCATCAACAAAAACAATCATCGCAGAAACTGGGTCTGTTCCTTGAATATTTGAATTATCAAATGCTTCAATCCGATAAGGAGCGGCAATTCCAAGCTCTTCTCCTAACCGTTCAACTGCGCCAACCGTGCGTTCTTCATCTCGTTCAATTAAATAGAATTTTTCACCGAGCGCAATTTTTGCATTTTTACACGCAAGTTCTACTAATTCTTTCTTTTTGCCTCGCTTTGGATGCTGAACCTCTACTTCTACTAATTTCTCAGCCAACTCTGCATCAATCGTTGCTGGAACCATCACTTCTTTTGGCTTAATATTTTTGGCATAAAACTGACCGATAAAAGTTAAGAAATCTTCTTCTGGCTCTTTATAAAAAGGAAACATAGAAACTTCTCGCTCGATTAATTTCCCTTGGCGAATAAAGAAAACTTGAACACACATCCAGCCTTTATCATAAGAATAGCCAAACACATCTCGATTAACAAAATCATTAAACGTTACTTTTTGCTTTTCCATTGTCGCTTCGATATGAGCAATTTGATCTCGATATTCTTTAGCCCGTTCAAAGTCAAGTTCTTCTGAAGCTTTTAACATTTTTTCAGTTAACTCTGTTTTGACATGCTCATATCCACCATTTAAAAACCGCGTGATATTTTCAATAATTTGTTTGTTTTGCTCTTCTTTTACTTCTTTTACGCAAGGAGCTAGGCATTGCCCGATATGGTAATACAAACAAGGTCTGTCTGGCATGGTAGAGCACTTTCTTAATGGATAAATGCGATCAAGAAGCCGCTTTGTTTCATTTGCAGCTTGAACGTTAGGATAAGGACCGAAGTATTTCCCTTTATCTTTTTTTATTTTTCTTGTAATAACAAGTCGGGGCTGTTTTTCAGCTGTAATCTTAATAAAGGGATAACCCTTATCATCTTTAAGCATGATATTGTATTTTGGATCATGCTTTTTAATTAAATTCATTTCTAAAATAAGCGCTTCTAAATTAGAAGATGTGACGATATATTCAAAATCGACAATGTCGTTTACAAGTCGAAGCGTCTTTCCGTCATGAGATCCGGTAAAGTAGGAGCGCACTCGATTTTTTAATACTTTTGCTTTTCCTACGTAAATGACCGTTCCATATTTATCTTTCATCAAGTAGCAGCCGGGCTGATCCGGTAAAATAGCCAGCTTTTCTTTTAAATAATCGTTCATATTTTTCTCCTTCCTCTTCTCTTACTCTGTCCATCTATACATTCGCTTATGAAGCGTAACCTACATTCTTTCCTGCCTTACAATACATGCACATAAGCCGGATTTATGGCGGTGTTCCTTACATCTAGTATAAAACAAACGAACGCATATTCGCTAAATAAAAGTATTCCCAAAAGAGAAAAAGTGGAGAAAAAGAAAAAACCTAGCCTGAGCTAGGTTTTGACTTACGCGTGTTTATTAATTAATTCTGTTAATGCTTCTTTTGGTTGGAAACCAACTACTTGGTCAACTTTCTCTCCATCTTTAAATAATACTAAAGTTGGGATACTCATAACACCAAATTTTCCAGCCGTTTCTTGATTTTCATCAACGTCTACTTTCACGATTTTAACTTTATCGTTAAGTTCGCCATCGATTTCTTCAAGAACTGGAGCAATCATTTTACAAGGGCCACACCATGGTGCCCAAAAGTCAACAAGCACTAGGCCTGATTTAATTTCATCTGTAAAGTTTTTATCTGTAGCATGTGCAATAGCCATTTTAATTCCTCCTAAATATATGCAATATCCAAATTCTACTCACAGTATATCACCTTCAAATAAGGTTTGCTAACTTTTTGCTTACATTTATACTGTTTATTCTCCGCTCTAGTTTGTACAATTCACATAAAAACATACGTAGAAAATTTCGTTTTCCATGAGGTTGAGACATAACGAAATGAATCCCATCTAAAGACGAACAAATAGTATACAAGAGCTGAACCGCTTGTGACACCGCAGTTGATTTCTGTGCAAGACTTCGCTTTCTGCAGGAGTCTTCGCCTTGCCCTCCAATCAACTGCTAGAAAGACCCACACACATGAAAGCTACGCTTACCCTAACAAAAAAACGAACCACTAATCAAACATCTTGATCAATGGTTCGTTTTTCACTTCGTCTAAAATACTTTTGTCCCAGCCTCTTACGCAGACTGTACTTTCAGCTTTTTAAATTCTTCCGTTAGCAGAGGCACCACTTCAAATAAATCTCCAACGATTCCGTAATCAGCTACTTTAAAAATATTCGCCTCAGGATCTTTGTTAATGGCAACAATAATTTTTGAATTTGACATGCCGGCCAAATGCTGAATGGCTCCTGAGATTCCGCAGGCAATGTATAAATCTGGTGTGACTACTTTGCCCGTCTGACCGATCTGAAGAGAATAGTCGCAGTAATCTGCATCGCACGCTCCGCGAGATGCCCCAACAGCTCCATTTAACACGTCCGCTAGTTCTTTGAGAGGTCCAAAACCTTCCGTGCTTTTTACACCTCGACCACCTGCAATCACGACTTTTGCTTCGGATAAATCAACTCCTTGCGTTGCTTTCCGTACAACTTCTTTTACAACTGTACGCAGGTTTTTGATTTCAACATTTAAATCCTCTACATCGCCTGTACGTCCCTCGTCTTTTGCAAGCGGTGAAATATTATTTGGACGAATCGTGACAAACGTAAAAGCATCGGTCATGATTTTCTTTTCAAATGCTTTACCAGAATAAATTGGGCGGGTGAAGACTACTTGATCCCCTCCAACTTCTACATCCGTCACATCGGAGATAAGTCCTTTGTCTAAGCGAGCTGCCAGTTTTGGCGCTAGGTCTTTGCCAAGAGCCGTATGGCCAAATACGATAGCTTCAGGCTGTTCACTTTCAATGATGGCTAATAACGCCTGAGCATAACCATCCGATGTGTAAGCAGCTAAATCTTCATGCTCCGTCACAACAACTTTATTCGCTCCGTACGCAATAAGCTCTTCACTTAAAGCTTTTACGTCCTTTCCTACTAACGCTGCAACAATTTCCCCACCGTCAGCTACAGTAGACGCTGCGGAAATCGCTTCAAACGATACGTTTCGTAATCCCCCATCACGTGCTTCTCCTAGAACTAACACTTTGCGTCCCATTGCAATACCCCCATTGTTTTGACTTTTGACTTATTAAATGACTTTTGCTTCTTTATGCAGTAAATTGACCAGTTCTGTCACTTGATCTTTTATATCTCCTTGTAATACGCGTCCTGCGTCTTTTTTCGGAGGCAAATAAATTTCAATTGTCTTTGTTTTTGCTTCTACATCATCTTCATCTAAATCTAAATCATCCAATTCCACTTCAACCAACGGTTTCTTCTTCGCTTTCATAATCCCTGGAAGAGATGGATAGCGAGGTTCGTTAAGTCCCTGCTGAGCTGTTACTAGAAGAGGAAGCGACGTTTCGATAACTTCGGAATCGCCTTCCACATCGCGTACAACAGTCACTTTTTCACCTTCGATATCCAATTTTGTAATCGTCGTAATATAAGGGATTTCTAACTGTTCTGCTACGCGCGGCCCCACTTGGCCCGAACCTCCGTCAATCGCTACGTTTCCTGCCAAAATCAAGTCAGGAGATTGTTCTTTTAAGTACTGTGCCAGCAGCCTAGAAGTCGTGTACTGATCGCCATCTTCTATGTCATCTTCCGTATTGATTAAAACCGCTTTATCTGCTCCCATAGCCAAAGCTGTTCGGAGTTCTTTTTCTGATTCTTCCCCTCCTACACTCACGACCGTAATCTCCCCGCCATGCTTTTCCTTTAGCTGAATAGCTTCTTCAACTGCATACTCATCGTAAGGATTAATAATAAATTCAGCCCCATCTTCAACAATTTGACCATTTTTTAATGAAAGTTTCTCCTCTGTATCGAATGTTCTTTTTACTAACACGTAAATATTCATTCAATTCCCCTCCTAAGCTTATTTTCCTAAAAATTTAGGCTGGCGCTTTTCAATAAAAGCGGCTACGCCTTCTTGAGCATCCCGGCTTTTGAATACGCTTCCAAAAAACTGCGCTTCTTTTTTAATGCCGCTGTAGTAAGCATCTGTTTTTACATGCTGAAGCAGCTGCAAGGTAGCTTTAACAGAGATTGGGCTTTTTTTGGCAATTTTTCTAGCAAGTAAAAATGTTTCATTAATAAGCTGACTTTCTTCAAAAGCTGCATTTGCCAATCCTAACTCCACTGCCTCGCTTCCGGATATTGGATCACTTGTCAGCATCATCTCACAAGCCTTATGAACTCCTACATAACGAGGCAATCGCTGAGTTCCTCCAAATCCTGGTATAATTCCTAACTGAAGCTCAGGCAAGCCCAGCTTAGCATTTTCCGTTACCAAACGGATATGGCAGCTCATAGCAAGCTCCAATCCTCCGCCTAAAGCAGCTCCATGAATAGCTGCAATCACTGGTTTTGGGTAATTTTCAATATACTCAAAGAGCTCTTGACCGTTAACAGCAAGCTTCTCGTATTCTTTTTCCTGCTGAAGTGATGTGAATTCTTTTATATCAGCCCCGGCACAAAAGAATTTCCCTTCACCTTTAATAACGATAACCCTTGTCTCTTTACTATCTTCTAAATGTTTTAAAACACTTGAAAGATCTTTTAATAAATCTTGAGACAAAGCGTTAGCAGGTTGTCTATTCAACGTAATGAAGCTTATTGCATCAACAGTTTCAACCTGGATAATCTCCATTTGTTTACGCCACCCTTTCTTTCTATTTTCATTACCTTGCGCTTTTCCCCTCGCAGGGGAGCAGCAGGCTCACTTACGATTATGAGCCGCTGCAGCCGTTTAACAGCAGGGAATGGACTTTATCTACCGATTCTATTAGACCATATCGATGATCGTTCATTACCCATGTTGTGACAGTTTCATCAATCGTTCCAAAAATCATCTGTCGCGCAAGACGAATATCTATATTTTCAGAAAACTCACCCGTTTCGATTCCTGTCTGCAAAATAGAATCAATGAGAGTCAGATAATCTTTTAATACATCGTTAATTTTCAATCTTAAATCCTTGTTCGATTGACGCAGTTCGAGCTGTGTCACTGTAGCTAAATGATGATCCTCCGCTAGAAACGAAAAATGTTTGTCAATTAACACATGAAGTTTTTCTGCCGCGGTTTCAATTCCCGCCAGTTCTTCATAAATTTTTTCTACAAATTGTCCCATCTTCTCTTGAAACAAGGAAATCAAGACATCTTCTTTGTTTTTAAAATATAAATATATCGTACCGTCTGCAACTCCAGCCTGCTTAGCAATTTTAGAAACCTGAGCATTGTGGTATCCGTTTTCTGCTATTACTACTACAGCTGCATCGATAATCTGTTTATACTTTGGCTTATTTCTTCTCAATCTTATACGCTCCTTTAAAATATGAATGATTATTCATTCATATCTTTATAATAAAGAAACCGCAAGTATCTGTCAATTATGTTTCAGTAAAAAAAATCAAAGGCGACGATCGATTACGTCGCCTTTTTATGCTTTTCATTTTCTTCATCAATCAGCGCTCGTCGCAGAATCTTACCGACCGCTGTTTTGGGAAGCTCATTTCGAAATTCATAAAGGCGCGGAACTTTATAAGCAGCTAAATACTTTCTAGAAAACTCATTTAACTCTTCTTCAGTACATCTTACACCATTTTTTAATACAATGTAAGCCTTCACCGTTTCTCCTCTATATGGGTCAGGAACACCCACCACTACAGCTTCTTGAATTTTTTCATGCTCATATAATACTTCTTCAACTTCTCGAGGGTAGATATTATATCCCCCGGCAATAATAATATCTTTCTTCCGATCTACTACATAAAAATAACCTTTATCATCCATATAGCCAACATCACCTGTTAGCAACCATCCGTCTCGCATAACAGCCTCCGTTTCTTCAGGCTGCTTCCAATATCCTTTCATGACCTGAGGACCTTTAACCGCAATTTCTCCTACTTCGCTTACAGCAGCTTCTTTACCTGTTTCAAACGAGAGAATTTTGGCATCTGTGTCTGGCCAAGGCACTCCAATGCTTCCTGGTATTCTCTCTTTCCAAAGAAAATTAGCATGAGTAACAGGAGAGCTTTCCGTTAATCCATATCCTTCCACTAGTTTACCTCCGGTGAGCTTTTCAAACTGCTCCTGCACTTCCACAGGAAGTGGAGCCGAACCGCTCATACATGAATCAATAGAAGATAGGTTGTATTTTGCTAAACCAGGATGGTTTAATAATGCAATGTAAATTGTCGGAGCACCTGGAAATAAAGTAGGCTGCTGCTTATGAATGGTTTTGAGCGTCGTTTTTGCATCAAATTTAGGCAGAAGAACCATCTCATAGTTTTGCAAAACCGATAGAACAAGAACCGTTGTTAAACCATACACATGAAAAAACGGGATAATTCCAAGCACTTTTTCTTCTCCGTGCCTGCAGCGGTATAACCAATGTGAACACATCGTTGCATTAGCTACCAAGTTTTTATGAGTAAGCATGACTCCTTTTGGAAAACCTGTTGTTCCCCCGGTGTATTGTAAAATCGCGATATCTTCGTCTGAAATTCCCTCAGCGTTACATACTGCGGGAGAGGATTCATTTATAATACGTTTAAATAAATGAGTAGTCTCCGTATGACTCACATCCACGCTTATCTTCTGCTGCTTGCGCTGAATAAATGGATAAATTATGTTTTTGGGAAATGGGAGATAATCTTGAATAGAGGTGATGACTACGTGCTTTATCTTTGTTAACGCTTTCATTTTTACTACACGCGGATATAGCAAATCGAGTGCAATAATCATGGTCGCTTCTGAATCATTAAGCTGATACTCTAACTCTCTTTCCGTATACAAAGGGTTTGTTTGAACGACTACTCCTCCGGCAAGAAGAACAGCATAAAAGGAAATGACAGCTTGAGGGCAGTTTGGAAGCATAATGGCTACTCTATCCCCTCTTTTTAATCCCAGTTTAATAAGGTAAGATGACAGCTTCAGAGAATCTTGATGCAGCTGGGAAAACGTCATTTTTTTCCCTAGAAAATAGATTGCGCTTTTTTTAGGATCCTTTTGAACTGCTTCTTCAAAAAGCTGTGCTAAATTTTTTTGTTCATAATGAAGCCTAGCAGGTATTTCATCTGGATATTGAGAAAGCCATATCTTTTCGGTGGATTCCACACGCATCCTCTCCCTCAAAAAAATAAAAAATTAGAATTTTCTAATTAAAATTATAGTTCATTCTTTTTTTAGATGCAATCGTTATTGAATGTTCTCTTTCCTACCTAATCACTCTTTCATCCTGCAGCGTAATAAATAAAAATTAGATTTACCCCTGTACATTATCCGAATCTTTTGTATATAATAAAAATTAGATTTTTTTAAGGAGCTGTATGAATTGACAACAACATTGACTAAAGGACCGTTTAAAGCAGATCACGTTGGAAGCTTTTTGCGTCCCGAGCGTATCAAGCAAGCACGATTACAAGTGGAAAACGGGGAAATGACAAAGAAGCAGCTTCGAGCAATTGAAGATGAAGAAATTCGTAAGCTCGTAGAAAAGCAAAAACAAATTGGATTAAAAGCCGTCACAGACGGTGAGTTTCGCCGTGCGTGGTGGCACTTTGATTTTCTGTCAGAGCTTGTTGGCGTAGAACTTTACGAAGCAGAGTCGGGAATTCAGTTTCACGGAGTCCAAACAAAAGCTCACGGTATAAAAGTGACTGGAAAACTAGATTTTAATCACCACTCTATGATTGAAGATTATAAATTTCTTCATCAAGCTGCTGGAAAAGAACATGTAGCTAAGTTCACCATTCCAAGTCCTAATATGCTGTTTTTCAGAGGTCATATTGAAGAGTCTGCTTACTCGGATACGGATGTATTTTTTGCTGATTTAGTTAAAACGTATCAAAAAGCCATTCAAGCATTTTATGATGCCGGATGCCGCTACTTACAGTTAGATGATACTGCGTGGGCAGTCTTTTTCTCAGAAAAAGGACAAGAACAAATCGCTTCAAAAGGTTTCACGCCCCAAGAATTACTGAAACGTTTTACGGATGCGATCAATGAATCCATTGCGCATAAGCCAGATGATATGGTCATTACAATGCATATTTGCAGAGGGAATTTCCAGTCTACTTATACAGCAAGCGGCGGTTATGAAAATGCGTCAAAAGCTATTTTCAGTCAGTTAAACGTAGATGGACTATTTTTAGAATTTGATGATGAACGCTCAGGAGGATTCGAACCTCTTCGACATGTAAAGCGAGATGATCTTCAGATTGTCCTTGGTCTTATCACATCAAAATTTGGAGATTTAGAAGATCCTGAAGCAGTGAAAAAAAGAATTGCTGAAGCGGCAGAATTTGTTTCTCTTGATCAAATTTGTTTAAGTCCCCAGTGCGGATTTGCTTCTACAGAAGAAGGAAATTTACTAACTGAAGAACAGCAGTGGGATAAAGTAAAGCACGTGATTTCAATTACTGAAGACGTATGGAAGTAATCATTAAAAAAGCTGACCTGCTTTAAGGTCAGCTTTTTTGCTGTCATCATAATGTTAGGAAAAGCTATATAGATAAATAGATAAGACCAATAAGCATAAACACTCCGCATAAAACGAGTAAAATTTTCGCTAACTTCTCCATGACTCTCTCCTATCCTATCCCTGCTCCTATTACATAGGACATACCGATTGAAATAACAAGTGAAATAAACCCAACGGCTCTGTTATCTTGTTCAATTTCATCATCGATTCGAAATTTTGGCGTCAAAAATTCGAAAATAAAATAGCTGACTAGTAAAAGAACGAACCCATATATTCCCCATCCGAGCATTCTTAACAAGTTGTCATTATGCTCAATCGAATAGCGAAAAATATTAGCTAATCCAAATATCTTCCCACCTGTTGCCATCGCAACAGCCATATTTCCTTTTTGAATCTCTTCCCAATTCTTATACTTAGTAACGAGCTCAAACACAACAAGAAAGACGACAATGCTCAAGACAACCACGCTGTAATAAGCGGCAGATTCAATATACGGGTCTTTCCAAAAATCCCTCATTTTTGCATCACTCCTAATTTATACTACACTTGACGTAATGAACTGACAGGTCTCTTTCCTTTACTTGTATCGTTCTTAAAAGACATAGAAAACCCAGCATAGTCCATGAGCCATGTCGGATTTTCTATCTTCATATATGCTTGTTCAGCGCATCGACTGACACTTTTATTTCAGCGTTCTTTTATTTAAATTCCACAACCGTAACGCCAGAACCTCCTTCAGAAGCCTCTCCGAAACGAATATTTTTAACAGAACGATGATTTTTCAAATATTCCTGTACGCCTTTACGAAGAGCTCCAGTTCCTTTACCGTGGATAATCGAAACGCGCGGATAGTTGGCTAACAAAGCATCATCAATATATTTTTCAACTCGAATCAGCGCATTTTCATAGCGCTCTCCTCTTAAATCCAGTTCTAGATTTACATGATAATCTTTTCCCTTTACCATAGCAAGCGGCTTTGTTTCTACAGGTTTTGGGGAACTGATATATTCGAGATCTTTTTCTTTCACCTTCATTTTCATGATCCCCATTTGTACTTGCCATTCATTATTGCTTACTCGTTCTACAAGCGTTCCTTTTTGTCCCCAGCTTAAGACTTTCACTTCATCTCCAGCTTGAAGAGTGCGCTCTTGTTTTTTCGGCGCAGCTGGTTTCTTTTTACTTTTTTCAAGAGTTGGAACTGCATCTTCTAGACGCTTACGAGCTTCAATCAATTCATGCTCTTTTACAAGCGCATGATTTTTTTGACTCATTTTACGCAAATCGCTAATGATTTTCTCTGCTTCTTCAGATGCTGCTTTAACTGTGGCTTGAGCTTTTTCTTCAGCTTTTTCGTACAGCTTATCTCGTTTTTCATTAAACTCAATAATCTGACTCTGTAACTCTTTATGAAGCTTCTGAGCCTCTTTTCTTAGCTCTTCAGCTTCTTCTAGCTCGTGTTCAGACTGACGGCGGCTATCTTCAAGAGAGGCAATCATATTTTCTACTTTATTTGTTTCTGAGCCAATATAGCCTTTGGCACGTTCAATTACTTCAGCACTTAAACCTAAACGTTTTGAAATCTCAAAAGCATTGCTTCGGCCCGGTACACCAATCAGCAGCTTGTAAGTAGGGCTCAATGTTTCAATATCGAACTCTACGCTAGCATTGACCACTCCTTCACGGTTATAGCCGTACGCTTTTAATTCAGGATAGTGAGTAGTCGCAACTACGCGAGCGCCTCTTTCATATACTTGATCTAAAATCGAAATCGCAAGCGCTGCACCTTCTTGAGGATCCGTTCCTGCTCCCAATTCATCGAACAAGACCAGACTTTCGTGATCTACTTTTTGTAAAATATCTACAATGTTGACCATATGAGATGAAAAGGTACTCAAACTTTGTTCAATCGACTGCTCATCTCCAATATCAGCAAATACGTGCTTAAACACAGCCATTTCCGATCCATCCAGCGCAGGAATCTGCAAACCTGCTTGAGCCATTAACGTAAATAATCCAAGTGTTTTTAACGTTACGGTTTTACCGCCGGTATTTGGCCCTGTAATAACGATAGATGTATATTGATCACCTAGCTCAATATCATTCGCAACGACGTCTTCCTGTGCAATAAGAGGATGTTTTGCCTTCACTAACTTAATATAGCCTCGGTCGTTCATTTTAGGTTTTGAAGCTTTTAGCTCATGGCTATATCGCCCTTTAGCAAACATGAAGTCCAGCTCACCTAACAGATACACGTTTTGACGGAGTTCATTTGCCACTTCCGCTACCTGAACGGTTAAAGCAATGAGAATACGCTCAATTTCTTGTTTTTCTTTTACTTTTGCTTCTTGAAGCTCATTGTTTAACGTCACAATCGCCTGAGGCTCAATAAATAAAGTCGCTCCAGATGAAGACTGATCGTGCACAATGCCTCCATACGCACTGCGATATTCTTGCTTAACAGGAATAACAAAACGTTCGTTTCGAATGGTAACAATTGCATCTGACAACATTTTTTGAGCAGACGAGGAGCGAATAAGGCTCTCTAGCTTTTCGCGAATACGAGACTCCGTTGAGCGAAGTTTTTGACGAATGCCTCTTAGCTGGTCGCTTGCACCGTCTAGCACTGTACCATTCTCATCAATACTCATTTTAATTGTTTGTTCTACCTCAGGAAGAGGCATTAGTTTTTCGATATGTTCAGTTATAATTGGAAGCTGTAAATCTTCGTCTTCCACTACTTGCTCGATAAATTGCTTGACTTGTCTTGCAGCATAAATAGTGCTTGCTACATCAAGAAGTTCATTAGAGCTTAGCGTTCCCCCAATTTCAGCGCGCTTCACGCTAGATCGAACGTCAAAAATGCCCCCTAGCGGTACGTTGCCACGCAATCGCAGCACGGTTGTAGCTTCATCTGTTGCTTCCTGCCATTTGACTACTTCTTCATACTGAGTCGAGGGAATCAAATTCGCTACTTTTTCTCGGCCTAAAGAAGAAGCTACTTTTTTCTGAAGCTGTTCCTTAACTTTATTAAACTCTAGTACATGAAAAATACGTGATTGCAAAACTGATTCCTCCTGTTGCTTATTTATGTCGATTTAAAAAGGCGGTTAATTCTTTGAGACTATACGTATTTAATACCGTTTCTGGTTTAAGCCAGCCTTTAATTCCCGTAGATATTCCAATTTCCATATGCTCTAGCATGTCTAGATTGTGAGCATCTGTATTAATAGCAATTTTAACTCCTGCCTCTTGGGCTTTTTTTATATGCTCAGCCGCTAAATCTAAACGGTTTGGATTCGCGTTTAGTTCAAGAGCCGTTTTTGTTTCTTTAGCTAATTCAATTAGCATATCAATATCTACATCATATCCGTTGCGGCGACCAATCAAACGACCCGTCGGATGAGCGATTAAATCTACATGAACATTGTTTAACGCTTGCTTTAAGCGATTCATAATTTCTTCGCGTGATTGCGAAAAACTAGAGTGAATGGACGCAATAACAAAATCTAGCTCAGCTAGCATTTCATCATCATAATCAAGTGTTGCATCAGGCAAAATATCCATTTCAATTCCTGCTAGTATTGTAAAATCATCGAACTGTGCGTTTAAACGATTAATTTCTTCACGCTGTTTACGAATGCGTTCAGGCGTTAGACCGTTAGCTACTTTTAAATACTGAGAATGGTCTGTAATCGCCATGTACTCATAGCCTCGCGCGCGACATGCTTCCGCCATTTCTTCAATCGAATACGCCCCGTCGCTCCACGTGGAGTGCATATGCAAATCACCTTTTACGGCACCGTAGGTCACAAGCTTTTGAGGCTTTATAAATGCATCTACTTCCGTTCCATCTTCACGAAGTTCCGGCGGAATAAAAGAGAGCCCAAAATGTTCATAGAATGCTTGTTCAGACTCAAAAGTCATGACTTCGCCTGTCTCCGCATTTTCAACGCCATACTCGCTAATTTTTTCACCGCGTTCTTTTGCTAATTGACGCATACGCACATTATGATCTTTTGATCCTGTAAAATGGTGCAGCGTTGTGGCAAACGCTTTATCTTCTACAAGACGAAAATCCACAGACACATCGTACTCATAGGCTAACGTTACCGATACTTTTGTATCTCCATTTGCAATGATATCCTTCACATTTGGCAGCGATACTAGCTGTTCACGGACAGCATGAGGCTCAGCTGTTGAAATAATAAAATCAAGATCTTTTACGGTTTCCCTCATGCGGCGAATGCTCCCTGCTTGAGAAAAACGCTCAATGCTATGCATATGTTTAAGGGCTTCTAAAATGTCTTCCGCTATTGGAAGCATAAAAGCAAGAGGCAAACGATCAGGACGCTTCCCAAACTCTTCAATAGCAGCGATAATTTTCTCTTCTGTCTTTTTACCAAAACCGCTTAGTCCCTGCACTCGATTTTCCATACAGGCCTGATGCAGTGATTCCATATCTCGAATATCTAGCTCTTTATATAATTTAGCGATTTTTTTACCTCCAAGCCCCGGCAGCTTAAGCAAAGGAATAAGTCCTTCAGGAACTTCTTGCTTTAGTTCTTCTAATACGCTTGACTCATTTGTTTCCATATACTCTGTAATGACTGCAGCCGTTCCTTTTCCAATCCCTTGGAGCTTTGTAAAATCCTCAATCTCTGTCAGCGTTCTTTCGTCCGTTTCTAGCGCTGCAGCTGCTTTTCGAAAAGCAGAAATTTTAAAAGGGTTATCTCCCTTTAATTCCATATATGTAGCAATTGTTTCTAACAATTTAATAATATCCTTTTTATTCATCTCTTTTCACCAGCCTATTATCATAATAACGAAACTTTCAAAAACATGATGAGTGACATATTTACTCTCTCAAATTTTCATATAGACATACTTTTATCCTCGTGAAAACCGCAGATTAGACTGCGATAAAAAAAGAGGGTATCTCAAAAGTATTATGACACTTTCGACACACCCTCTCAACAAGCTATTGTAATTTCATTACATTACACCATACTGAGTCCACAAATCTTGAATCGCAGACGATAAGTATGGAGTATTTTGTACGATATTGATTGCAATTGAAGACTGTTGAATTGGCGTTTGAATTTCACTTACAGGAATCACGGCTCCAATGTATAACAAAATAAAAACGATGATATACACTTCAACGAATCCAAGTGCACCTCCGCCCCATTTATTTAACTGGCGCAGAATTGGCAGTTCGGTTAAAGCCGTTAAAACAGAGCCTGCAAGGCGAAGTACAATGTGAGTAGCAAAAAATAAAATCGCAAATGCAATCATTCGATAAAAAGCGTCTTCTATCGTTCCAGAATCAAATACAAACGATGCGACACTTTGCTGCTGAATATTGTCCGGAAACGGAATCAACAAGCGAAGTCGGCTTGCCAAATCTCCACTAAACATATAAGCGACGATAAACGAAACCGCAAAACTGACAATATGAATGAGCTGCAAAATAAATCCTCTTTTAAGACCTGTTACAAAGCCTAAAAGAAGCAATATAATTAAAATGATATTAAGCATTGACTCAGTCATTCCTCTTTTCCATAAAGTTTTTGTTCAAGTCTCTCATAGTCTTCTTTCAGTTTTATATATTCGTGTACAGCATTCACAGCTGTTAATACTGCTAATTTATTGATATCTAAAGAAGGGTTTTTAGTACTGATTTCACGCATTTTTTCATCCACTATAGAGGCGACAAGTCGAATATGGCTTGTACTTTCGCTACCGACGATGCTGTACTGCTGACCAAAGATGTCAACTGTCGCACGTGTTTTATCTTGTCTTGACACGAGAAAATCCTCCGTTCCACGAAAAATCCTAATCCCTATCATACCACGAAGAAGACTTCAATGGAAACATATCTATATTTAAGCTATCATAAGGGATAGTGCTTATAAAGTAAACTAAAATACCCCGAAAGGAGTGAAGCATTATGTCACATGCTGTTATTAAGGTATCAGCTGATCAAATAGCTAAAATGAAGCTTCATTACACATCCTATTTGCAGCCCAAACTGCCGCAGGGAAGTATGTTTGCGGCTAAAACTCCCGGCTGTTCTATCACTGCGTACCGCTCTGGAAAAGTACTTTTTCAAGGAAAAGAAGCTGAAACAGAAGCGGCTAAGTGGGGAGGCTCTTTAGATGCTGCGAAAAAGGCTCCTGTCTCCCACCTCCCATCAAACTTCAGCTCACTATCGGTCATCGGTTCTGACGAAGTAGGGACGGGAGATTATTTTGGTCCTATGACCGTAGTTGCTGCCTATGTTCAAAAAGAGCAGCTTCCTTTGTTAAAAGAATTAGGAGTACGAGATTCAAAAGAGTTAACGGATGCTAAAATTATTGAAATTGCCAAGCAGCTTGTTTCGTTTATTCCCTATAGTTTGCTTGTTTTACATAACGAAAAGTATAATGCATTTCAAGAAAAAGGCATGTCACAAGGTAAAATGAAAGCTCTGTTACACAACAAAGCTTTATCCAACGTGTTAAAAAAATTGGATCCTGAAAAACCCGATGCCATTTTAATTGACCAGTTTGTCGAAAAAAACACCTATTATAAACACGTGGTAAAGGAAAAAGAAATTATCAAAGAAAATGTCTTTTTCAGCACAAAAGGAGAAAGCGTTCATTTATCTGTAGCTGCTGCTTCCATTATTGCCAGATACGCATTTTTAAAACAAATGGATTTGCTGACGGAAAAGACCGGGATGGTTATTCCTCGCGGAGCTGGCGCACAAGTTGATATCGCCGCTGCTAAAATCATTAAGAAACATGGCGTGAATGCGCTGAACTCTTTAGCTAAAATTCATTTTGCTAATACAGAAAAAGCTTTAAAATTAGCTAAAAAATAAGAGATGTGGAAATCCACATCTCTTTTCTTATTCTTATGAACGAAGCGTTGCACCAAATTCTTTTTCTACAGCTTCTAACACTGCACCATGTGCTTTTGCTACTTCTTCATCAGTTAATGTACGTTCAGGATCTAAGTAACGTAAAGAGAAAGCTACAGATTTCTTGCCTTCTTCCATACGCTCTCCTTCATATAGATCAAATACCGTCACGTCTTTTAAAAGTTCTCCGCCCGCCGCATAGATGACGCGCTGAACTTCTCCTCCAAGAACGTTTTTATCTACAACAAGTGCAATATCACGAGTAATAGATGGGAATCTTGGAATAGCTGAATAACGAACTTCTTCGACATCTGCAGCTAATAGCTCTTGAAGGTGTAATTCAAATACGTATGTTTCACGAAGACCATATTGTTTCTGAACAACAGGATGAACTTGACCTACGTAACCAATTTCTTTTTCATCTAACCATACAGCCGCTGTACGTCCAGGGTGCATACCGTCTTTTTTAACGGGAGCATATGAGATTCGTTTCTCCAAACCAAGCTGTGCAAATAACCCTTCTAGTACACCTTTAATCACATAGAAATCAACGACTTTCTTTTCACCTTGCCAGCCGTGAGCATGCCACAGACCCGTGATTGCACCAGCTACGCGCTCCTGCTCATCCGGTAATTCTCCTTCACCTTTAGATAAGAACACTGAGCCTGTTTCGTATAGCGCAATAGAATCCGACTGACGAGCATTATTATGCTTCACTGCTTCTAGCAAATGAGGCACTAAGCTTTGACGAAGGATGCTGCGATCTTCACTCATCGGCATTGCTAAACCAATCGTACTGGTTGCATTTAGTGCAAACTGAGTAGCTTTTCCAGCGCTCGTTAACGAATATGTTGTTGTTTGTGCTAGTCCCGCACCTTCTAAGAAACGGCGAACTTTACGGCGTCCAAGCTGATACTCTGTTAGTTTTCCTGGAGTTGCCACTGTTACAGGAAGCGTTGTAGGAAGGTTGTCATAGCCATACATACGCGCTACTTCCTCGACGATATCTTCTTCAATTGTAATATCGCCTCTACGAGTTGGCACTGTTACAACAATGGTTTCGTCTTCCACTTTGTTTTCAAATTGAAGACGGTTCATAATGTCTTGTACTTCTTCCATTGATAGCTCTGTACCAAGCACATCGTTAATACGTCCAAGTGACACAGCTACAACAGCAGGTTCCACAGTTAGTGTATCCACTTCTACAGTACCACTTACCACTTCACCTGAAGCGTATTCAGCCATTAATTCTGCTGCGCGGTCAGCAGCTACACGCGTACGGTTAGGATCAATTCCTTTTTCAAAACGAGCGCTTGCCTCACTGCGAAGACCGTGGTCTTTTGAAGCTTGGCGAACCGTTAAGCCTTTGAAGTAAGCTGATTCAATGAGAACATTTACCGTATCGTCTTTTACTTCGGAGTTCGCTCCGCCCATTACACCTGCAAGAGCTACCGGCTCACTTCCGTTTGTAATGACAAGCTGATTGCCTTTTAATACGCGCTCTTGGTCATCAAGTGTTACAAACTTCTCGCCTTCTGACGCGTGACGTACAACAATTTCTTTTGAACCAAGACGATCATAGTCAAAAGCATGCAGAGGCTGGCCGTATTCAAGCAAAATATAGTTGGTAATATCAACAACGTTGTTATGAGGTCGAATACCAGCTGCCATTAAACGCGTTTGCATCCATAATGGTGACGGAGCAATTTTTACGTTTTTCACAACGCGCGCTACGTAAAGCGGATTGTCTTCTTTTGCCTCTACTTTAACGGAAATATAATCAGCTGCTTGCTCATCAGACGTTTGCACGTTTACTGACGGATACTTCACTTCACGACGTAAAATAGCAGCCACTTCATGCGCTACACCTAACATACTTAAGCAGTCTGAACGGTTTGGTGTTAGCCCTAGTTCTAATACTTCATCGTTTAAGTTTAATGCATCTAGTGCATCCGCTCCTACTTCAGCATCGCTTGGGAACACGAAGATGCCTTCTTGATAATCTTTTGCCACAAGCTTGCTTTCAATGCCAAGCTCTTGAAGAGAACAAATCATACCGTTCGATTCTTCACCGCGAAGCTTAGCACGCTTGATTTTAAAGTTACCTGGAAGTACAGCTCCCACTTTTGCAACCGCTACTTTTTGACCTTGTGCCACGTTCGGTGCCCCGCACACGATTTGAACGATTTCTCCTCCGCCAAGATCTACTTGACAGCGGCTTAATTTATCAGCATTTGGATGCTGTTCACGTTCTACAACGTGACCAATTACCACTCCGCTGATGCCTTTATTTAAGTTTTCTACACCTTCAACTTCAATTCCACTTTTTGTGATTTTATCTGCTAACTCTTCTGCCGTTACGCCTGATAAGTCAACATACTCTTGTAACCAACGATAAGATACAAACATCGTAGTCCCTCCTTTATACTTGTTTAAATTGATCTAAGAAACGAACATCATTTGTATAGAAATGACGAATATCATCCACGCCGTGTTTTAACATAGCAATACGCTCTACACCGATTCCAAAAGCAAACCCACGATATTTAGTTGAATCGTATCCAGCCATTTCAAGGACATTTGGATGAACCATGCCTGCTCCTAAAATTTCAATCCAGCCTGTTTGTTTACATACATTACAGCCTTTACCTCCACATTTTGCACACGATACGTCTACTTCTACAGACGGCTCAGTGAACGGGAAGAAACTTGGACGAAGACGAATTTCACGGTCTGCACCGAACATTTTTTTCACAAATACTTCAAGCGTGCCTTTTAAATCGCTCATACGAATGTTTTCGTCTACTACAAGACCTTCAATTTGCATGAATTGATGAGAATGCGTAGCATCATCGTCATCGCGGCGGTACACTTTGCCCGGGCAAATAATTTTAACAGGTCCTTTGCCTTCATTCTTGTTCATAACACGAGCTTGAACAGTTGATGTATGCGTACGAAGAAGCGTTTCTTCCGTAATATAGAACGTATCTTGCATATCACGTGCTGGGTGACCTTTTGGCAAGTTCAGCGCTTCGAAATTATAGTAGTCCTGCTCTACTTCCGGTCCTTCTGCTACTTCATAGCCCATTCCTAAGAATAAATCTTCTACTTCTTCAACCACGCTTGTTAGCGGGTGATGCGTACCTGCTTTAACAGGGCGTCCTGGCAGCGTTACGTCGATTGTTTCTGAAGCAAGTTTACGCTCTACCTCGGCTGCTTCTAACGCCGTTTGTTTTTCTTCAATTTTAGATGCAATAGCTTCACGCACTTCATTTGCAAGTGCTCCCATTACAGGACGCTCTTCAGCTGAAAGTTTTCCCATACCGCGAAGTACTTCTGTGATAGGGCCTTTCTTTCCTAAATAAGCTACGCGTACGTCGTTTAATTCTTTTAAAGCACTTGCTGTTTCGACTTTTGCAATTGCTTCTTGTTGAAGTTCTTGTAAACGTTCTTTCATCACTTATTCCTCCTTTTAACGTAAAAAATGACAAATAAAAAAACCTCCTCCCAAAAAAGGGACGAGGATTAGTCGCGTTACCACCCTTGTTAACTATATACACAGACGTATACAGTTCACTTCATTCAAGTTAACGGAATCTCCGGAACACCTTTACATCTATGTAAGATGGTCTAAGTGTCAACTCAAGAGGTGAATTCACTTATTACATTTATAAAAATGCTTTCAGTCACGGCATTTTCTCCCTGCATAAACGGACATAAGCTACTGCTCTCTTTCATCGTTTTTTACATATGTAACTATTGTATTATTATAGTGAAAACACGTTCTCGATGCAACTACATTCCGCGTAAATAATAAAGTAAGATTCCAGAAGCGATGGCAACATTTAGCGACTCGCTCTTTCCATAGATGGGAATGTACAGATTCTGATCCGTTTGTTCCAGCACTTTCTCGCTTACGCCGTTTCCTTCATTTCCCACAACCAGCGCAAATTCGTTTGAAGGTTTTACGCATGTATAGACCTTTCCATTTTGTAACGACGTGCCGTAAACTGCTATTTCTCTTTCTTTTAACAGTGAAATCATTTCGAGTAAATCACCTTTTACAATTGGAAGGTGAAAAATAGCTCCTTGCGTTGAACGAACGACTTTTGGGTTGTACACATCCACGCTGCCCTCTCCAACGATAATAGCCTCCACTCCGGCAGCATCAGCGGTTCGAATAATCGTACCTAGGTTACCTGGATCTTGCACCGCATCTAAAAGCAATACTTTCTGTGCTGTATGAATGATTTCTGCATGCTTCGTTTGAAAACACACAGCGATAATTCCTTGAGGTGTTTCTGTGTCAGATAACAATTTAATTATTGCTTCGTTTACAACGGTTATTTCGATACCATCTATGTTCCACTGTGCTGGCACTTCAATCGATTCGCGTATAATTAGTTCCTTTACGCAATCCTTATTTTTGATAGCTTCTTCGACTAAATGAAAGCCTTCTACCATAAAAAGGCCCTGCTTATCACGGTCTTTTTTATTATGCAGCTTTTTCCACGCTTTTACCTGCGGATTTTTAACTGAATCAATTTGTTTCACAAACATAACTCCTTTATCTATACAAAAATAAATAGTTCGATTACATTTTGCTCAATAATCATTAGATAAGTTTCACTTTATTGTACATAGAAATCGCAAAGAAAACAAAAACTATTGGTAACTTTACGATAGCTGAGGTGAAAATGATGGATCTTAATTTACGAAATGCTGTTATTGCAAACGTTTCAGGAAACTCAAAAGAAGAGCTTGAAGCTACAATTTCTGACGCTATTCAAAGCGGTGAAGAAAAAATGCTCCCTGGACTTGGTGTTTTATTTGAGGTGCTTTGGGAAAAGTCTCCAGAATCAGAAAAAGAAGAAATTCTGACAACGCTTGAAAACGGTTTAAAATAAATAGCCTTTTCCTATGTACAACAAAAAGCTCATTCTCCTAGAAGAATGAGCTTTTTTTAATTATACGTAATTGCGTTCACCGTATTTCGGTCTAAGCGTTTAATTACTTCCGCAATTAATTTAACTGCATTTTCATAATCATCACGATGAAGCATCGCTGCATGAGAATGGATATAACGAGTTGCGATCGTAATCGAAAGTGCTGGCACCCCGTTAGCTGAAATATGGATAGAACCTGAGTCCGTACCGCCTCCAGCGATTGCATCAAATTGATATGGAATATTTAATTCATCTGCCACATTTACCACTGTATCTCGAAGTCCTTTATGAGAAACCATGGAAGCATCATATAAAATGATTTGCGGACCATCTCCCATTTTAGAAGATGCTTCTTTATCAGAAACACCAGGTGTATCTCCAGCTATACCGACATCAACAGCAAATGCAATATCCGGTTCAATAAAGTTAGCGGATGTTTTTGCACCTCTAAGTCCAACTTCTTCTTGTACCGTTCCTACACCATACACAACATTTTCATGTGTTTCATTTTTTAAAGCTTTTAATACATCGATAGCGATTGCACAGCCGATACGGTTATCCCAGGCTTTCGCTAGCAGCATCTTTTCGTTGTTCATAACCGTAAATTCGAAATAAGGCACAACCTGATCACCAGGTTTCACTCCCCACTCCGCTACTTCTTCTCTGCTAGAGGCACCAATATCGATGAACATATCTTTAATGTCAACGGGCTTTTTACGAACTTCTGGAGGAAGGATATGAGGAGGCTTTGAGCCAATAATCCCCGTTACCTCTCCTTTAGATGTAACGATGGTTACGCGTTGAGCAAGCATAACTTGAGACCACCATCCGCCTACCGTTTGAAAACGAATAAAGCCGCGTTCATCAATTTGAGTCACCATAAAGCCTACTTCATCTAAGTGACCGGCTACCATAATTTTAGGCCCTTGTTCGTTGCCCACTTTTTTTGCAATCAAACTGCCTAGCCCATCCGTCGTTACTTCATCTGCATAAGGTGCAATATATTTCTTCATAACCTCACGCGGTTCACGCTCATTGCCAGGAATTCCTTTTGCATCTGTTAGTGCTTTAAGCATCGTCAATGTTTCATCTAACTTTGTCATATGGATTACCCCTTTCATATGTATACCTCTATTATAGCTAAAAAGAGGTTGAAGTAAAATTTCCCATCCCTTTATTTCTAGTATCCTTGTTCTTGGCGTTTAAAATTCACTTCATTTTTTGAGATGTACGCCTTTTCAATATGTTCAGCGGAAAAACCAAACATATCGCCAAGCGTCATGTAAGATACAAACATGTCCACATAGTTTCCTTTCGACTGATCCTGCTCGAAAGCAGCAACTTGTGCAAATACCTGTAAAAATTGTGCTGTTTTTGAATCACTTGCT